>DAOUCA010000124.1:0-11099 GCA_034432375.1 Caldilineaceae bacterium | reverse complement strand
AAATAAATAATTATCCACGAAGTCACACGAAGACACACGAAGAAAAAGCAATTCTTCGTGAAACTTCGTGCTTCTTCGTGGATAATTTAAATTTTGGAATAGCCTTAGAGAATGCGGCCTCCGCGTATACTTATTTTTCTGGAATGGCCTTAGAGATCCGCCAGCCCCAGACGCTGTACGATGAGCACTTCTTGGATCGGGCCACGGTGAAGTTGCACTGTGGGATGGTGTGCTAACCAATCCTGGAGGGTGTCAGGGGCTTCGCCGATCGGTGGCCATTGCTCCAGGCCAAGCGTGGCTGCCGGTTGCTCCGGCCAGTAGAGCCAACGGTCCGCTTGCGTTGCTGATCGCGGCGATTGGCCTGTGGCCGCCGGCCACAACAGTGTGGCCGCTTCCGCCAACTGATCGAGCCACTGCGCAAGTGCCTGCCGGGCCGCTAGATCGCTGTCAGGTGACTGCTGTTCTGCCGATGCCGCATGCGCAAACGCCATCCCAAACCACTCCTCCACCGACCAGGATGCCAGCGGCGTAAAGGCCGCCGTAAACTCGCCCAGTAGCCCTTCACCGATCAACGCCGGTGCGCCGTCGTTCCATTCATCGGCTGCGGTTGGGGGGAGCAGCGCGGCCAAGGCGCGTACACCGGCTTGGCGGCTGATCAGACCATCCTGCAGCAATCCTCTACAACCGCGCGCTCTGCTGCCGATCCAAGGGCAAGGATACCTGTTCGAGCGCAGCGGTGACTTGATCATCGAGATAGTGCTGGAGCGCTGCCAAATGGGTTGCCAGCTTGCGCCGCCATGCCACTTGTTGTTGGACATCCTGCAACATGGCCAGGGCCAGTTGGCGCCGGAGATGGAGATTGGCCTCACGATGTAGGATCTGTTGCTGCATCGTGAGCTGTTTGCTGAGCAGCCGTAACCGCTGTGCCAGCCCAAAGGTCAGTTGATACGCCCACCCCAGCCACCGACGCGGGTGGCGCAGACCATACCAGAGACCATCAATCGTGAAGGTCGGTAGCGTGGCACAGAAATTGCCGACGGAGTGCCGGTGGGCTTGCAATGTCCGTTCTCGTTGTTCGGCTGCTGCTGTCACCGCGGCCAACTCATCCTCAATCGATTGCGCTGCCGTCAGGATCTGTTGCCGCATCCCCTCCAGGGTTGCCGCGGGGAGCAGTTGTAAGGGGCCGGTTTGCGCTGCAGGCGCGCTCGCGTGGCTGTCCGCTGCGCAGGCTGCACTCCATGTTGCCAATTGCGTAGTAAGCCAGTGTCGGCGTGCCTCGCGGATGGCTGTTCGATCAGGCTGTTGTTGTCGATAGGCGTGGGCAAGCAATGTTTGGAGGGGATTTGCGGTCGCGCGCCACCGCCTGGACGCGGTCCGCCGCAACCGCATTGGGGCCGGTGGCGGTACTGCCGCATGGAGGGCTGCTGCGTTATTCAACAGCTCTGTAATCAAGGGCGAGAGTGCGTTGGTGGGGGCCGTCCCGCCTTCTGCTCTTGCCGGCATCTCATTCAATCTTGTCAATGCCTCGGTGACGGCTTCGTGGGCCGCAAGCAAGCCCAGGAGACGGATCATGCCGGCTGTGGGGAGCGGGCTGGTCGCTGCACCGATTGTATAAACGGAGTGCGTGTTTGCCATCGTTGGCTCCGTATGCGCGCCGCTTGGCACTACCCACAGCAGCGCGGCCAGTGCTGTTGCAACCTGCTCTTGCCATGCCGCACGTTCGACATTGTCTGGCGCTGAACCAACTACATAAATCGGATCGGCGAGCAGCGCAGCCAACCGTTGTTGGCAACGCTGGCGATCATCCGGGCGTGACGGATCAGCAATGAGCAACAGTTGGGGTGGTGGCACGGCTGCGCTATGGGGCGCGGACAAATGGCGACAGGTGGCAGTCGTGAAGGATTGGAGGAGATAGATCGCGTCGTTAATCCGCCGATTGATCAGCGTATCTGCCACTTCGCCCTGTTCATTGACGTAGAGATCGAGCAACAGCCAACTTTGCAGTGGTTGATCGTCCCCCGTCTCTTGCCATGCCCCGCGCGTCAAGGTGGTGGTACGCAGCTGTGCACAGAAGGCATCCAACTGCCGGCCCACGATCTGCGGATCACGCGCTGCCGGGTCGGCGGTTGGTCGTGTAATGGTACGAAGGGGCGGGCGATGGGGTTGCCACTGGGTCCCGGCATCGGTAGTTGCGGCGGCAATTGTTTCTGCCAATGGCCCAACTGCCAAGAGGAGGATCGGTGACCACGCCGCCGCGGCTTGCCGGCTCTGCAATGGGATTTCCTCCTCATCCTCCCCCATATATGCCATATGCATTCCATCAAGGTCGGTGTTGGTATCGTAGCCATTGGGATGGGCAACGCGAGCATAAGGTGCGCTCGTTTGGCCGTTGCGTGTGTTATTCCACTGCGTAACCGGATATAATCCATTTCCTGCCTGTGTACGGAGCGGCGCGGTCTCTGTCATGGGGTGCAGATTGCTTGGTTTCATGGCTTACCTCCTGTGATTTGCCGTAGATGGGAAGACGAATAATGTTCAGAAAAATTTGTGATTGGCACCCTTATCGTAGGGTCACGAACTATCGTGACCCACTGGTATCAAGGTAAGTGCCGTGTTGACTCGTTCCATGCTCCAGCGTGGAATGATTGCCTGGACGCTCCAGCGTCCAGTGACCCAGTTACACGAGTAAGTCACTGGACGCTGGAGCGTCAAACGCCGTGCCGACGCCGGAGCGTCGGCACGAGCATTCCTTAGCTTGATACACATGGGTCACGAACTATCGTGACCCTACGATAGATTATCTGAGCATCGATCAGATCGGGGAATGGCAGATCCGGCAATCGTGGGGAATAAAAAAGCCGGTATGCTGCTTGGTGACAGCATACCGGCTGTGGGGCGTAGCGGGGAGTCCTCAATTTGTTTGTCCTGCGCGTGGGGGGCAGCCTGCATTTGTTTGTCGATGTTACGCTGTTTGAGTTTGTTGGGCAAAGTTTGCGGGTTAGCGCTCTCCACCGAATCCGCGGCGGCGGGCTTCATCGATCACCTGCCAACGGTAGCGGAATTGTAGCCGCTGCTTGATGTTGCTGATATGACCACGCACCGCGCCCGGCTCAATATGTAACTGGTCGGCTATCTGCTGATCTTTCATGCCGGCGGCCAAACAGCGCAATACCGCCATCTGCCGCTCGGTCAACGGCAGTGGATCATTGGGATGGAGCCGCCGTTGTTCTTCCTCTTGTAATTGGAGCAATGCCGCCACTTCCGGGCTAAAGCGCCACCAGCCGGCCATAACGGCATGGATCTGTGAACAGAGCCAATCGGTCCACGCCTGCCACTCCGCCGGCCCATTCTGTTTGGCGATCAAGGCATCCGCTCCCAGGTTCAGCGCTTCGGTGGCCAATGTCGGCATCATCATAAAATGGATGGAAAAGCCGACGATCTTTGTGTGCGGGCTGTGCTCGTTGATCTGCCGGATCATCCACAGTCCCTCATCAAAGCGCTGCTCTTGCAGTCCACTCAAGCTGCTGCTGGGACACATCAGCCCAACATCAACCAGCGCAAGATCGGGGGCTTGTTCATCCAAAAAGTGAGCTAAATTGGCTCGCCCGGTGAGATAGCCCACAAAACAGAGCCGTGCATCCTCTTCAATTGCTTCGCGCACCGACCGGATCATGCCGCCGTCATCTTCAACCAACATGACCCGTTTCCTATCTGTGTTCACTTCTCCTCTCATCATTTGTTGCATTGGTCGTCTCCTTTGGTTGGTTCTCTACTTGTGGTTCGATCTGTTCTTAGGGTCTGTCCAGAAATAAAGTAGTCAATTGTACGGACACGGTGTACCGTGTCCGTACGGAAAAATTCTCCAAGTTATTTCTGGACAGGCCCTTAACGACCGAGCGCCAAAAAGTAACACATTTTACACGGGTAATAGGTTACTTCTTGTGCTGCTCGTCAGTACACCGTGGCACAGCCATCAAGGGGAATTTCAAAATAGATAAGCGTACCTTTTTCGGGCACGGACGAGAGATCAACCGTGCCCTGCATCCGTTCAATCCGATCGCGCATACTCACAATCCCCTGCCCCAAACGCACCTGGTCGATGTCAAATCCGATGCCATTGTCAGCAATATAAATCCGCAACTGTTGCTGCTCGACTTCTGCTGTAATGGAGAGTGCTGTTGCCTGGCTGTGGCGCAGGGCATTGCCCAAAATCTCATCACAGGCATACATCAGTTCGTTGCCGCCGGCGATGCTGATTGGTGTATCCGGCACTTTCCCGAACCGTGTTTCGACAGCGAGTTCATGATATTTCTCGATTAACTGGGCATGGGTCGCCAGATCATCGAGTACGGACTGTAACGTAAGCCAGTGGTGCTCATTGATCAGATTCTCAACGACATGCCGTGCCCGCTCCACTTGTTGTTGAACGATCATGCGTTCTTCCTTCCAGCCGTGGGTGCCAAAGCGATGGCGGTCAAGGCGCTCCAGGCCACGTGTGACATCGTGAAGCCGGTGGGCGAGTGAATCATGCACAATGCGCCGCATGGCAACGCGCCGTTGTCGCTCGCTCAGGACACTCTGGATGCTGCTCTTGATCGCCAGCGCGGCATAGGGGGCCAACAGCTGAATACAGGTTTGCAACAGCGGCGGAAACGTTTGTTTTGTGCGATAGCTGACCCACATCAAGCCTAACTTTTCCTGGCCGACAATCAATGGCATGGCGGCACAGGAGACAATCCCTTCGCGCAGTACAAATGGCTCCTGATCTGGGGCTGTTTGGCTGTTTTGAAATGTACGGTCAGTCAATAATGGATCCTGCTGGGCATCCTTAAACAGCCGCAGGTCGATGGCCTCCATCAGCTCCGTCAAGAGCGGATCGCGCGTAGCTGGGCCCAATGTATCGATGACATGGGGGGCGCCTGGTGATTGGGCAGCAGCCGAGTGTTGCAACAGGCCAACGGTGCAACACTGATCGATCCGATTCGTTTCGGGGTTGTGGTAGTAAAAGCGAATAAGGTCAGCATCAAGCAGTTCCAGCGCAACCGTGCCAATCTCCCCGAGCATGGTGCCAATTTCATTGACATGGATGATGCGACCGGCGAGCGTGGTGCCCAACTGGATTAGCCGTTGGTGAAAGCTCAGCAGTGTACTTCGTTGGTGGTTGGTCAACAGATAGTGGCCAATGTGGTCGAGCAAGTGGAGATCTTCATAGGCCACATCATAGGGCGCGGTCGATTCCATCTCCAAGACAACCCCATGCTGTGAATCAAGGCGCAGGGGCATAGCCAGGGCTGAGCGGGTGCCGGGAAAGGCTGCCGCGGCCAGAAAGCGGCCTTCCGGATCGTGATCGGTGTCGTTGATAAAACAGGGCTTGTTCTGTTGTGCCGCCCAGCCGGTGATCCCTTTGGCCACGTGAAAGGCAAAGCCCTCTCCGGCCAATCCTTGGCCGGCCGCCGTTGACGACCCGACCAGCCGCATCTGCTCCTCTGCGGATTCATAGACCAAGACATTCATCGTCACTTTGCGTTTGGCTTCCGAGAGGAATTCGGCAATGACTTCGGCCACGGTATCCGCCATATTGAGCCAGCGGTCCGCAACGGTGGCATCGAGCAGAGAGCCCAGTACGTCGCGCATTGTATTCGTCTGATAGGCCAACGCATGGGCGAGAAGATAGCAGGTCATCCCAACGTAGCCGCCCATCACGGCGCGGATTGCGCCATTCAGCAGATAGGTGCCCCGTGCCGCGGCGAATGTCTGAATATCCGGCATGGGGAGGGCCGAGAGAAACATGAGTAGGCATGTCAGCGAAACCAGCACCGTTGCCCAGGAGCGATCAAGGTCGACACCGACGGTAATCATGGGGATCAGATAGAGCAACCAAAGCTCGGTGGAGGCCGCAGGCAGATACCAGTGGAGTGCTGTTAGGCTAAGCACGACCGAGATTTTGCGCATGACGCGCAATCGTTGTTGCCAATTGGTCGATTCAGACCAGCGATCGGCCAAATCGTAGCAGAAAGCCACAATGGCGTAGGCCACAATGGCACAGAGGGGGACCACCAAATCCCGCCAGCGGGTTTGTAATGACCATGTTGCCAGCACCAAGAGCAGCGTGATGACAAACAGACTGACAAAGGGCCAGTGACGGCGAAAGAGGAGCAGGCTGCGCCGTTGTGGCTGAATCCAGGGCTGAACCAACGGCCCGCTCCCTGGGCGATAGGGATCGTGTAGCTTGGGGAATGTGAGTGCCATCCAAACTCCTTTCTGTGCAAAAGCGAGCCCGGCAATGCCGGATGGGGCAACAATACCGGCCGCCACCCACGCTTCCGGTAAATAATACTATACCACGTGGCGCAACGATTTTTTGCATGAATTTGCACGAATTTGTTTGGACATCCCGTTTCCGACCCCTGACGGGGATTCATTGTTCTGTGACATTCTTATGCTACAACGGCTGCTACTGGATTACTTGTTTCCGACCCCTGACGGGGATTCATTGTTCTGTGACTCGTGGTCTACTGCCGGGAAGATGCAGCAGGGATTTTGTTTCCGACCCCTGACGGGGATTCATTGTTCTGTGACGTTCTGGTTAAGGGGTTCTACGAAGCGTATGCTTCGTTTCCGACCCCTGACGGGGATTCATTGTTCTGTGACGCTTGACCTATACGGTGTCAAATGGAATGCTTATTGGTTTCCGACCCCTGACGGGGATTCATTGTTCTGTGACTATGAACAGCAAAAGAATTACAGGGATGTTCGGATTCGTTTCCGACCCCTGACGGGGATTCATTGTTCTGTGACTCCCGAAATCCACGGACTTGAAGGCTGGACAACTAAGTTTCCGACCCCTGACGGGGATTCATTGTTCTGTGACCTGGTACCATGCGTTTGTACGAAGCCGATGTAAATGGTTTCCGACCCCTGACGGGGATTCATTGTTCTGTGACTACCCGACAACGGGTCGGTTGCTGGCTCAGGGCGGTGTTTCCGACCCCTGACGGGGATTCATTGTTCTGTGACGTTCGCCCAGGAGGTGAACAAAACAACCGGCCTGCTGGTTTCCGACCCCTGACGGGGATTCATTGTTCTGTGACAAGCGAACCAGAAGTCTTTGAGCCAATCGTTCGTTAAGTTTCCGACCCCTGACGGGGATTCATTGTTCTGTGACGGCTTAATAGCTAATTTGTCCTTTAAGGGACATCTGGTTTCCGACCCCTGACGGGGATTCATTGTTCTGTGACGCTGCCGCTGCATCCAGCCCAGTCTGGGCAGTACTCGTTTCCGACCCCTGACGGGGATTCATTGTTCTGTGACACCTATACTATCTACTTCGTTTTGAGGTTGATAAATAGTTTCCGACCCCTGACGGGGATTCATTGTTCTGTGACTGCGAGGGTCGCGCATTATCTGCTTGCTGAATACTGGTTTCCGACCCCTGACGGGGATTCATTGTTCTGTGACAGCAAAGATCGAAGTCGTTTTTCATGCGCTCGAAGAGTTTCCGACCCCTGACGGGGATTCATTGTTCTGTGACGGAGCTGCACCGATGTTCTTGGCCGACCACAACGCGTTTCCGACCCCTGACGGGGATTCATTGTTCTGTGACAAAGCAGCCTGAACGAGGCCATCGAATGCGGTCAAGTTTCCGACCCCTGACGGGGATTCATTGTTCTGTGACTTTTTTAAGGATTATGGATACTGGCCGTAGTATTTAAGGTTTCCGACCCCTGACGGGGATTCATTGTTCTGTGACTTCCTAATAAGAGGTATACGCGTATTACTATACGCTTTGTTTCCGACCCCTGACGGGGATTCATTGTTCTGTGACGCTAGGATTTGTATTCGCCGGCCAAGAACCTGTACTGTGTTTCCGACCCCTGACGGGGATTCATTGTTCTGTGACACGACTCTGAATGCCTATGTCTCCGGTACCATCATGTTTCCGACCCCTGACGGGGATTCATTGTTCTGTGACTTATTTTTTGGAGTGTACTTGAATTATGGAGGAGTAGTTTCCGACCCCTGACGGGGATTCATTGTTCTGTGACAACTTCGATAAATGTTGCTATCCCGATCCGCCATGTGTTTCCGACCCCTGACGGGGATTCATTGTTCTGTGACAGCTAATTGTACAATATGTTATAGTATTTATTGGTTGTTTGCACGGTTGTCAACAATTTCACTCTGGCACCTTGTAGATTTTGCAATATTTTCTGTAAGATGGACCTGTACATTCCGCTTGAAGTTGTACTGCGAAAAGCGTACAATGGGCGAAAAATGAGCAAATTAATTACGCATAGTATAGTACAAATGTATAAAAATGTCAACCATTATTCGTATTGGAGTTCGTGCCCCATTTAGAGGATTACGCCGGACGACGCAAATGGTCCTTTTGTGTAACTCCACCAAATGAGACGTACCCTTGCATCGTATCGTTGTGCCAAAAGCGTTTAGGGAGGCTGTCAAATGGCTGAGTACGAAGCGATATTGCAGGCGCTACCATTTCATGATTTGCGCAGCATTGCGACTTATTTGCGACTGGAGCCTGCGGCCACGGTCACCAAAAAACAATTGCTTGCTACCATTATTGCTTACTGGCATCATGCCGAGAGCCAAAGGCAGGGTGTGCAACGGCTCTCGCCCGCGGCACAACGCGCGCTCTGGTGGCTCTGCCACACCGCGGCGGTACCCGCCGAGCCCTTTTGGGCCGAGTTTGGTGACGTGCGCCGCGCCCGTGATCGCCAACCAGGGCAACCCGCCCCCTGGCAGCAGCCGGCAACCGCGGCCGAAGAACTCTTCTACAGTGGCCTGCTCCATCCGCACGGGGTAGCGACAGCGGGCGCTTTGGACCGCGCCCGGCAACTCCTGTTGCCCACACCATTGCGCCACCAACTGGCCGGGTTGGTCGCAGCCCCCCAAGCCGCCCCTCAAGTTGATGACGACCTGCCGTTCCTGCCAGAAGCCGCAGGGGTCACACCATACCCCCTTGTCCAGGATCTCGGCCAATACCTGATCTACTTGCATCAGATCCACGTTCAACAGCCAGATCCCCTGCGGCTGCTCCACAACCGTTGGCTGCCGCCGCGTCATCTACGGGCCGTGGCTGCCCGCCTCATCTTCGCTCAAGCGCGCCAGGCGCTCCGTTCCCACAAAGGCAACCCCTGGTTGTGCCTGCTCGCCTTTCTGGCCACCGCCGCCGAGCTTCACGATGCCGGCCGGCTCACCGTCCACGGGTGGGCCTGGTTGGCAGAGCCGCCGCCCATTCAGGTGGCGCTGCTCTGGCGCGGCTGGCACGGGAGCGACTGGGAAGTGCGTGACGCTTACGCCCAAGCCGATGCCCTGTTGCCGCTCCCGTGGCCATCGTTGCTGACGGCCGCGCTGGCAAGCGTTCAAGCGCCCTTTACCGCAACTGACCTCGCCGCTCAACTCCTCAGCCGGGAAAGCATCAGTGTGGTATATTGGAATCTATATCTAGAGACATTGCAAGATCTCCTCGATCGGCTCGCCGCGCTCTGCCTGGCGCTGCTCACCCCGCTGGGCATCATTACGCCAACGGAGCCGGCAACCCGCGCCCGCCCCGGCCTCACTGATTATACATTGACGCCGCTGGGTCGAGCGTTGGTGCAGAATGAGAGCGCCACAGTGGCGCCATCGACTTTGCCATCGACTGGTCCATTCACTGGCGCCCATCTACCCGTCACATTGACGACCGCTGAAACCCACGCCTGCATCACCATCGCGTTTCCCTGCCGCTCTCCTGCCTCCTTGTCTCCTGCCTCCTTGTCTCCTGCCTCCTTGTCTCCCAACCCCCTACACGCCCAAGCCGTCATTGCCGGCTATGCCGATTATCTTGATCGGGACGTGGCTGCCCACCGCTACCAGATCAGCGCGGCCACGTTGGCCCGCGCCGCGGCCGCCAAGCTTGGTCTCGCCCCATTGGCCGCCGCGCTCCAGGCCGTGGCCATTCCCCTGACGCCGCCGCTGTGGCGCGCGCTCCGGGCCGGCTATGGCCAAGGGCAACAGTTGCAATTCCAGCCCGCCACCCTGTTGCGCACAACCACCGCCGACCAACTCGCCGCGCTGCACGGGCAGCGCCCGTTGGCCGCGCTCTTTGCCGAGATCCTCACCCCGACCACCGCGCTGCTTGGCGTCGATCCCATCGCTGCGCAAGCTACCCTGCAACAGCATGGCTATTCCGTCCAATCCCTGCCGGCCCCGGCCACGCCGCCGGCCGCGCAACCGGACACCGCCACCACCTCCGTCGCGCTGCAACAGGGGGACCGGGAACTGCTCTGGCTGGCTGGTCAGCTCTATACCTTGTTGGCCGAACATCTGCCGCTGCCCGTGCCACCGGCTGCCGAACCGTTGCAGGCACTCTACACAACTTTATCTTCCACCACCCAGGCCACCCTCGCCGCGCAGCGCCAGATCATGGCCGAGCAACTGGGGGCGCTCCTCGACAACCTGCCCTTTACCCCGCCCCTGGAGCCGAGCGATCCCGCCGCCTGGATCCCCCTCATCGACGCTGCGCTCGCTAAGCAACAGCTCCTCCAGATGAGCTACTTCACCGCCGGGCGCAACCTCACCACCCACCGCCTCGTCGAGCCCTACTGGCGCGAAACGCACCGCGGCGTCGACTACCTGCGTGCCTACTGCCACAGCGCCGGCCACGTCCTCACCTTCCGGCTCGATCGGATTGAGACGCTGGAAAAGGTAAACCGTGATGTGTAAACCATAAGGCGACAGGGTCGCAAGGTCGCAGGGTCGCAGGGTCGCAGGGTCACGGCGATTTTCGAGAGATTCTCGCGGCCTGCCCAAGTTTTGTTGAGTAATGACGTAATGCGTAAAGCGTGAAGCGTAAACCGTGTCACCGTGTCTCGTGTCTCGTCGGGTGCCCACGGGGCGCATGTCACCCTGTGAACCTGTTGGTCTACCTTACGGAGTGGGATTAAAATCCCCTCCTATACCCAAGACCATTCAAATAAGGAGAATGGCCTGACGAAAAGGGATGTTGGTCGAATAAGAAAAGTGTTGTTCGGGTCTCTTGCGAAGAAACTTGGACATTTTGCGTTTGACGATGCGCGGATTAGAGCGAAGGCGTC
>DAOUCA010000123.1:0-17618 GCA_034432375.1 Caldilineaceae bacterium | reverse complement strand
GACGCCTTCGCTCTAATCCGCGCATCGTCAAACGCAAAATGTCCAAGTTTCTTCGCAAGAGACCCGAACAACACTTTTCTTATTCGACCAACATCCCTTTTCGTCAGGCCATTCTCCTTATTTGAATGGTCTTGGGTTTAAAACAATAGTTGTCCACGAAGAGCCACGAAGAAAATGCCAATCTTTGTGGCTCTTCGTGGCTCGCTTCGTGGATGGGTTTACGGCATGTTCAACCTTGTGTGGGAGCAGATCGGAAAGGCGTTACCAGAGGAAGGAGAACGGTGGCATCGGCACGATAGTCAGTAAACCAAGCGTGCGATCTGCTTATTCAATCAAAGCCCATCTCCGCCTTTACATCCCGAATGGCTGCCACCAAATTTTGCATATCCGCCACAAAGAGCCGACCAATATGGCCGATGCGAAAGCAGTCAGCATTGCTCACTTTGCCGGGATAGATCGCGAAGCCGCGTTCGTTGAGACGGCGGTAAAAGCCATCAAAGTCAAAGGCCGGATGAGTGGGATAGCGAAACGAAGTAATGATATAGCCCTGATCGGTAAGGGGCAAATAGGGTGAAAAGCCCAGTTCTCCCATTCCTCTAAGTACAATTTCATAATTGGCACGGTAACGGGCCGCCCGCCCAGCGACGCCGCCCTCAGCCGCCAATTCGAGCAGTGCCTGGTGAAAGGCGAGCAGCGCATGGGTCGGTGGCGTAAAGCGGAACTGCCCATTTTGCTCGAAGCCCTGATATTGCGCCAAGAGATCAAAGCTCAGACTGCGCGCATAGCCAGCCGTTGCCAACAGTGCAGCCTTGCGCGCCAGCACAAAGGCAAAGCCCGGCACGCCTTCAATACACTTATTGGCCGACGAGACCAGATAGTCAATCCCTGCTTCGGCCAAATTAAGCGGCACCGCCCCAAAGCTTGACATCGCATCCACAAAATAGGTCCGCCCATAACGCTGTACCACCTCCCCGATCGCCGTAATTGGGTTAAAGATGCCGGTGGTCGTCTCACAATGGGCCACGCAGACGTGAGTAATCGCTGAATCCAGAGCTAACCGCGCATCAATCTGTGCCGGGTCGGGCTGCTGATCTTCGGACAATTCATAGACAACCGTCGCGATACGAAGTACCTGCGCCATCTGCACCACGCGCCAGCCATACGCGCCATTGACAATCACCAAGAGTTTGCCGTTGGGCGGAATCGTGGAAGCCAGCACTGCTTCCAGACCAAAGGTGCCGCTGCCCTGCATCGGGATTGCCGTATACTCTTCTTCGGTCACTTCCCCTAGCGCGACAAGACGCCGCCGAATGTCACGGACCAAGGCAATAAATTCATAGTCGCGCGAGCCCAAGTCGCGCAGCATCGCTTGTTTGACAGCACGGCTGGTGGTTAGCGGGCCAGGGGTAAAGAGCAATTTATCTTGGGCTGTGGTCATCGCTGAGGTAGTCATCGCTGAGGTAGTCATTCTGTTATGCCTTTTTCGCGGCCTGTATATTGCCCATCAATTCGATTACACCAGCGCGTTCAGCTACACTGGGCAATGCAAAATGAGCTTGATAATGAAAAAGTTCCTGGATCGTCGCTGCGCCGTAGTGGTCATCGAGGATCGCAAAATGCTCGGGGCAGATCAACGCCGGGTGGGCAACCCCACAGGCGCGACAGAGGCGCAGGATCTCTTTGCGCAAGGTCAGCACATAGTTAGCCAGCCTTGCCGCCTTTAGGGTTGGGTCGAGGCCGCGGACGAGCCAAGGGGTCTGTGTTGCCACGCCAGTGGGACAGTGGCCGGTGTGGCAGCGTTGCGCTTGGATACAACCAACCGAGAGCATCGCCTCACGCGCAACGTTGACCATGTCACAGCCCAGCCCAAAGGCAAAGAGCGCGGTCTCGGGGAAGCCTAACTTGCCGGAACCAATGAAAGTTACAGCATCCTGTAAGCCCCGCTCGGCAAAGATGCGATAGACGCAACTAAAGCCCAATTTGAAGGGCAACGCCACATGATCAGCGAAGACCAACGGGCCAGCGCCGGTACCTCCTTCGCCGCCATCGATTGTGATAAAATCAACGCCGCGTGCCGTCGTCGCCATCCCTTCGGCAAGATCATACCAGAACTGCTCTTCCCCCACCGCCGACTTGATGCCCACCGGCAAGCCCGTGGCGTCGGCGATCTGTTCGACAAAATCGAGGAGGCTATCGGCATCGTGAAAGGCGCTGTGTCCATTGGGGCTAATCACATCTTTACCCACCACCACGTGGCGGATTGCTGCAATTTCAGGCGTTACCTTTTCACCAGGCAAGATGCCACCAACACCCGGCTTGGCCCCTTGGCTCAGCTTGATCTCGATCATGCGGATCTGTGGCAACTCTTCGACACGTGCGAGCAATTTGGGCAAGCTGAAGTTGCCCGCTTCATCGCGACAGCCAAAGTAACCAGTGCCAATCTGCCAGATCAGATCGCCGCCCTTGAGATGATAGGGGGAAATCCCTCCTTCGCCGGTATTTTGCAGACAACCAGCAATCGCGCAGCCGCGGTTGATCGCCTCGACCGCCGCCCAACTCAACGAGCCAAAGCTCATCGCCGAGATATTCACCACAGAATTGGGACGAAAAGCCTTAGCGCGGCCGCGGTGCGCGCCAATGATTTTGGCCGCCGGGATTGTATAGTTGGGATCATAGCCGGGGTCACCTTTGTGGGCATCCTGAAGCGGGAAGGTACTATGTTTGATGATCAGATGATTGGGGCGCATTTCCAGATCATTGTCGGTGCCAAAGCCGAAGTAGTTGTTCTGCTGCTTGGCCGACGCATAGACCCACCGACGTTGGTCGCGACTAAAGGGGCGCTCTTCGTCGTTGCCGGTGACAATATATTGACGCAATTCAGGGCCAATCGCTTCAAGCCAATAGCGAAAATGACCAACAATGGGGAAGTTGCGCAGAATCGCGTGCTGACGCTGAGTGACATCATAGAGGGTCAGCAGCAACAGACCGACCAACAATAGACTAAGGATCCACCAAAACATACCTACTCCTCTACATTATGGACTCGATTTATACCTATACAGGCACCCCCTCATCAACCTGGAGAGGGGGGAATAGTTACCTGATTTATTCACTGGGAAGAGGAAGCGCAATGGCCGCAATACAAGCTTCGACAATATCAAACGCCCGCGCCAGTTCCGCTTGCGTGATCGTCAATGGCGGCATCAGCGTAAGAATGTTGCCCCGCGTCAGCTTGAAACTCAGCCCTTGCGAAAGCGCCGCATAGAGCACCTGCTCGGCCTCGTCGGTCGCCGGCTCTTTGCTCTCCCGATCTCGCACCAATTCGATGCCCAACATCAAGCCCAAGCCACGCACATCACCGATGATAGGGTACTGCGCTTGCATCGACCCCATCCGTAAGAGCGCATACGTCCCCAATTGCTGCACATGAGCAAGCAGATCGTTCTCTTCAATATACTGGATCGTCGCCAGCGCGGCCGCACAGAGCACCGGGTTCTTCTCGTGGGTGTAGTGGCCGATTGAACGGTCTGCGGCGACATCGAGATCGTCGCGCACGAGCATCGCCGCCAGCGGCAGAATGCCCCCACCCAACCCCTTACCGATCACCAGAATATCCGGCTCCAGATCATACTGTTCACAGGCGAACATCGTGCCCGTGCGCCCCAGCCCCCAAGGGATCTCATCTAGGATCAGCAGCGCGCCGTAGTGGTCACAGAGTTCGCGAACACGCGTCCAGAACGCTTGCGACGGAAAGCTGGGCGTGCTGCGCACCGTTTCGGCGACAATGGCGGCGACATCGCGTTCTTTGTCCAAGATGTATTCAATGTAGTTGGCGCACTTGAGATCGCAGCCGCCCCGTTCGCCACAGCCCCAGAGACAGCGATACTCCTCCGGCGGCGGCACGTGCTCCGTACCCGGCAGTAGCGGGCCAATCTCATAGCGAAAATCCTTTGAGCCACCTACGGAGATCGCATCAAGCGATGCGCCGTGAAAGCTCTCCCACATCGAGATCGTCTTGTGGCGACCGGTGACAATGCGCGCCAATTTGAGCGCCATGCCAATCGCCAACGCACCGCTGGGCGCAAAGAGCACCTTGTTGAGCCGGCCAGGGGCCAACTCGGTCAATTTCTTGGCTAAGGCGATTGCGGTTCGGTTGGTATAGCGGCGGGTGCTAAAGGAAAGTTCATCAAGTTGTGCTTTAATCGCGTCGATAACCATTGGATTGGCAAAGCCAACTTGGTGGACTGAGTTGCCGTGGAAATCCATGTAGCGCCGCCCTTGCAGATCTTCGAGGTAGATGCCGTCGACATGTTGTAGGGCATTGAGACAAGGGGTGGAGAGTGCTTGGTGGAGGAAGTAGGTGGCGTCTTCGTCAAGCAGTTGGCGGGTGGCGTCGTCAAGAAATTCATCCTGCCACTGGGTACGACGGTCCGACGCATTGACGTCGCCTTCGGTGCGAAAGCGGGTTGGTTGGTTGTGGGAAGAAGGGAATGACATAGCGGTTGGGAATTTCTTGTTTTACAAATTGGTTCCAGTAGAGGTTATATGTGGTGGGCAATGCCGTTGTCTGTTAGTAATTATTCAGGATGGCGATTTGACCCGCAGGCTGAAGCCCTGCGGCTGACAAAAGAAGCCTCGCTGAAGCGGGCTAATGGAGAGTGTGCTTTAGCACAGCTTTCTCTAGCAGACTGAGGGCTTCAGCCTCAGTGCCATCTTGGCACAAACACCTGAATAGGTACATCTGTTATAAATCACTAACGCCGGCGATTGGTTGGATCCAGTACATCGCGCAGCCAATCGCCGAAAAGATTCAAGCCCAGCGAGGTAATCGCAATCGCCAGCCCGGGATAGATCATCAACCAGGGCATGCCGATGAGCAGAAATTCGCGGCCATTGGAGAGCATGTTGCCCCAGCTTGGCACGCTCTCCGGCACGCTGAGCCCCAGAAAGCTGAGCCCGGCTTCATAGAAGATCATGCTCGACATCTCGAAGGTGGCCAGGGTAACAAGGGGACCAATGAGATTGGGCACGATGTGGCGGCGCAGCACCAGCGGCATTTGCGTACCCAAGGCGGTGGCCGCTTCAATATAGCCCAGGTGCCGAATACGTAGGACCTCGCCGCGCGTCAAACGCGCAAAGATCGGGGCGTCGGTGATGCCAAAGAGCAAGACTACGTTGAGCAGACCGCGCCCCAACACCGCCGCCACCACAATCACCAACACGAGATAGGGAATCGAAAGCAGCAGGTTGATCAGCGCCATCAAGATCCCATCGACGCGCCCCCCCATATAGCCGGCAATCAAGCCAATCAACATGCCTACGAGGCAGGCCAACGCCGCCCCAAAGAAGGCGACCGTCACGGAGACGCGCGCACCATAGATGATGCGGCTCAATTGGTCGCGCCCCAGTTTGTCGGTCCCCAGCAGATAGGCTGGATCGCCTTTGGTCACCGTCACTTGCTCGACCACGCTCTTGCCTTCGCCAAAGCCGAGCGACCGTTCCTCAATCGAACGCCACGCCGGCGGCAGCTTGGTCATTGCCATGTTTTGAGCGGAGGGATCATGCGGGGCAAGCCACGGCGCAAAAATGGCGGTCAACACCACGGTAATGATAATGAGCAGCCCAACGACTGCGGCTTTATCGCGCCAGAGCAGGCGGCTATAAGTCGCGATGCCGGTGGTCCAACTGCGCTCGGCTTCTCTAAATTGGTCGCGTTCTGCGGTTGCAATCGCCATAAGTTAGGTAATCCTGGGATCAACGACACCATACAAGATGTCGGTGAGTAGGTTAATTAAGACCACAAAAAGGCCAATCACCAACGCCACCGACTGCACCAGCACAAAATCGCGGTTGACAATCGCTTCGTTGAGTAGCCAGCCCAAGCCGGGAATTGCAAAGATTGACTCAATATAGATCGAGCCGGCCATGGCATAGGTAAATTGCACACCAATCACACTGATCAACGCCAGCGCCGTGTTGCGAAAGACATGGCGTTCGGCAATCAGCAGTGCGGGCAGCCCTTTGCTGCGCGCCGTGCGAATATAGTCAGCGTTCCGAATATCGAGTACGGCGGAACGCGTTAAACGCACGAGTTGACCCATTCCCCCCACCGAAAGGGCCACCGCCGGCAAGATAAAGTGGCGCGGGCTATCGGCCCCAAAGGAGGGCAGCCATTGCAGATTGATTGCAAAGAACAGAATCAGAAGCAGCGCCAGCCAGAAGGAAGGGACTGTCTGCCCAATCAAGCCAAGCAGCCGCGCCAGCAGGTCGACCCAGGTATTCGGCGAATAGCCACCAAGCACCCCCAACGGAATTGCCACCACCACCGCAATCAAGAGCGCCATCAATGATAGACCAAAGGTAATCGGTATAGCGTTGAAGATCACCCTATTGGCATTCTGCCGAAAGCGCAACGAGTAGCCCAAATTCCCTTGGAGCACATCCCCGATATAGGAGATGAACTGCATGGGTAATGGCCGATCAAGTCCCAGTGCAGCGCGCATGGCCTGCAGCTGTTCTTGGCTCGCTGTATCGCGCGCGATCATCAGCGATGTCGGGTCGCCCGTCAAGCGCACAAGGAAAAAGACGATCGTAATCACCCCCACGAGCATGCCGAGGGCGTTGGTAATACGGGTTATGAAGTATCGTGACATGATGAGTTGGGGCGGTTATGTTGGAATCTCTGACGACTGGTCAGTTTTCAGCGGTTTTCATTCCGTAGGGATGACTGAGTTTAACGGCTAAGTATCGCCTACACTCAGCCGTTCCTTTGGGATAGGCTCGGGGCAAAGCCTACGGGACAGAACAACGCTGATAGATGTTCACCAACTACTGCGGTGTCAGGTAAATTATGCTAGGTTGGAGTAGGTCACATTTGCAATGTGACAAAGCTCATAGCGGCGACGATTTCCTGCGGGAATAGACGTTTTCCCCAGTTTGTCACGCTGCAAGCGTGACCTACAAGTGTATGCTTCTAACCTAGCAGAACTTATTGAACAATGCAGTAGATTTGGTTGCTCAAATTAGTTAGATAGCCAAATATCTTTGGCATAGTACTGCTCATTGCTGCTGGGCGTATAGCCTTCCACATGAGCCGTGGTGGCTTCAAAGGAATAGGGTTCGTAGAGATAGATAAAGGGCGGGTTTTCGACCATATAAGCTTGCAGTTGCTTGTAGAGGTCGGCGCGGGCACCGTCATCAAATTCTGCACTAATTTGGGCCAGCAAATCGATAATTTTATCATCTTGCCAAGAGGAGTAACTCTGATCCGGGCCACCGAGCGCACCTTCCAAACGAGGCAAAGCTTCCCCCACCGAAGCGGACCAGCTATCACCAAAGAGGGGCGGCAACTCTTTCTTTGCTTCCTGATCCCAGTAGACCCCCGACTCCATCAGATCGACTTCGCCGCCGGTCATGGTAATACCCACTTTTGCCAGGTCAGCGGCAATGGCCTGGCAGACCTCTTCAAAGTTGGTGTAGGCACCAATCGGACAAGCCATCCCAATTTCAAAGCCATCCCCATAGCCCGCCTCGGCCAGCAACGCCTTGGCCTTTTCTGGATCGTAGGCAAAGGGTTGCAGGGTATCGTCATAACCCAAATTTGCCGGGGTGACAAAGCCGGTGGAGAGGCTGGCAAAGCCATTGAAGAGTCCATCAACAATCGCCTGGCGGTTGACAGCATAGTTCATCGCCTGGCGCACCTTGGCATCTTCCGTCGGCAAGCCTTTTCCAGTAGAGAGGTTATTAAAGGCGATGTAATAGACGCGGTCCGCCGGGTAGCGTACCACTTCCACGCCTTCCACACTCAGTAAGCTTTGCGCTTCATCGGCGCTCAGCCGGTTGACGATATCGACTTCCCCCGTCTGCACGGCGGCCAAACGGGTGGAGGATTCGGGAATGGGGCGGAAGATCAGCTCGGCAACATGGGGTTTGCCTTCATCCCAATAATTCTCGTTGGCGTTCAGCACAATACGGTCGCCCTTGGTCCACTCGACAAATTTAAAGGCACCTGTTCCAATCGGCGCGTCCTCAATCGCCTGATTGCCCCCGGCGGCGAATTGGTCATTGGAGATGATGCGCGTCTCGGCCAGGCGGCGCAGATAGGTAACGTCGGCGGCATCGCGCACAATACGAATGTGCAGCGGATCGTCAACTTCGACTGTAATTCCCGCATAATCGGCGGCATAGGCATTGGCCGGATCTGCACCCGCCTCAAAGGTGGCGACCACATCATCGGCATCGAAAGCCGAGCCATCGTGGAAGGTAACGCCTTCGCGCAGGGTGAAGGAATAGGTTAGGCCATCATCACTCACTGACCATTCGGTGGCTAAGGCGGGGCTTAAATCGCCAGTGGTAAAATCTGGGGCCATCAAGGCATCAAAGATCTGCATGATCACGAGGCCGGCCATGCGGTCAGCCCCATTGGGGGGGTTGATCGAATTGGGTTCCAGCGGGAGCGCTGCGATCAGGGTGCCGGTAGGTGTGCTGGGAGCCGCTGAGGCATCAGCGGTGGTAGCGCTATCCGCGTCCGGCGCGCTTTCAACGGCGCTGCCGGTGTTGGCTGCCGGCGTGGCACAGGCTGCCACGGCCATTGCCAACAACAAGAGCAAGGTAAGCAGGGCATGTTTCGTTCTCATAATGATTTTCCTTATCACCGAAGTTACCGCAAACCCTACAACTATTTTTTGCAAAGAGTGCGGTGCGAGGAGAAATTGATTAGGACTTATGCGCTTCGTTGACTGCGTAGACAGGGCTCGTCATATCGAAAGTAAGAAGCGCATCAGTCCTATTTGATGACACAGATAACGCTCGATTGAACGACAGGTGAGGGTAAGTTGGTATTGCGTGAGCAAGTGCAAAGTACAGCTATTTTCGCAGAGAGTGCGGTTGATGGCAAATAAAGGCACTGATGGAACCGCCCACATTTCAACCGTTTTCAGCGGGTGGACCCACTTCCCCGCGCGCAACTCATTCCATTGGATAGGGGCTAGATAGACACAGATCTTTTATAGTATCCCATTGCTTCTTTAAAAAATGGGGGTAAAATCATCAACATTTGGTTAACGGAATGTAAAACTGGTGGCACAGTAAAGGATAACGTAGTCCCTTCTAAAGTGAAATCACTTTGAAATCAGTAGTACTATGTGACCGCAGAAACCCGCTCACTTGGTTTCTAGCGGATTTCACTTTAGTCAACTTCCCACTTGCGCACAAAAAGTTCCGGCTCCACGCCCAGAGCGTCGGCAACCCGATTGATATAGTTGAAGTAAGCGATGACCTGGGTGGCGTCATGGATCGCACGGTCGTCAAAGCCATGTGCGCGCAACTGATCAAGATCAGTCGGCATCATGGCAGCGGAATCGGTGGTTAGCTTGACGGCAAAGGCACAAAGCGCGCGATCAGCTTCGGCGAGGGGTGCCTGTTGCCAATCCGACGCAATTTGATGGGTAAAGCGGTCCGCCTCGGCCTCGTCGGTAATGCCAAAATCAGCGACCTCAGCACGGAGGTCATGGGCGTGGGCACGCCGTCAGTAGAGACAATGGTTCTGCGCAGAGACGACGGTAGCGAGCATTTCACGCTGACCACGGCTCAAGGGCGATGGGCCATGCATGAGCGCGCCGTACATCTCCATCGACGCATTTAAAACAGGGGGATTCTGGCTCATAATGCTGACAATGTTCCAGATTCGGCCGGCGCGTTTGATGGCCGCATCATACTGTTCTTTGAGAAATCCCGTTGCTTCTTCGAACGTAAAGACTTTGATCCAGGGCATAAAAAGTACTCGCTGTTGTGGTCTATCGGTAAGTAGCGTAAAGATATGTGCGTAGAATGTGTTTGTCGCGCAAGAAGACTAGAGTTGCAGAATGAGAACACCCGATCCAGCCTTCCCAGAAGGCATCGTGATCAATTCGCTTCTTCAAGTTGATATGAGTTCAGAGGCCATATATACTACTTACCACGATTAGTGTTGTAACCAACCCCAGGCCATTCCCTAGAAAAACCATGCGATAAAGCACAAATCTGTTCTGCATTGGCGGGGGCGCGTCAAGTGGTAGAAGTTGGCGCATAGTCCGATAGAACTTCATCAAGCTCTGTTCAAGCCAATAGCAGGTAACCAATCCACCCGCAACAAATACAAGCAGGGAATAGAGCGTGTTGATTCCAGAGAAGAGCACGATCAGCCCCAGCAGAGCTCCACTGCACGACCAGATGACTACATTGGCCCAAACCCAACGGACCGTCATGGGGTAACGACGGCGCAAGAGTAGCCATTGGGTAATCCCCACCGACGCTCCCACGATCGCACCGCCAAGGCAAAATGCGGTACAAAGGAATAAACCAAGATAGGCATGACTTGGCCAAATCCCAGTGGTGAGCCGGGGTTTTCCAGGCACATGCTCAACGAACCAATTTAACCACCACCACCCTATCCACGCTCCACTCATGAGACCCACTGGCCAGGCAAGGCTCTGCATAAGTAGCCATAATGAAACGAACTTTTTATCGATCGTCCACACATTCATACTTAGTCCCAAAAGAGATGCCCTACACTACAGTTCTTACACTAGCTAGGTTCTGTTGCGAAACGCAAAAATCTCACGCGAAGGCGCAAAGCTCGCCAAAGGCTTCTCTAGATTTTCTTTGCGGGCTTCGCGCCTTTGCGTGAAAAAAAACGTTCGCAACAAGTACAAACTATAGCCCTTGCAACACCGCTAACAGCCGATCCGTCTGCGCCGGTCGACCCACCGAAATGCGGATGCAATTGTCAAGACCAGCCTTGTTGTAGTAGCGCACCAGGATCCCCTGTTGCTCCAATGCCTGCTTCAACGCCAACGCCTTGCGCCCTACCACTTTGCAGAGGATAAAGTTGGCCTGGCTTGGGTAGGGCTCTAGATAGGGAATCGTCTGTAGCGCGGCAAAGAGGCGATTGCGTTCAGCCTTGATCGTCTCGACCACCGCCATGATCGCGTCGGCATGGCGCAGGCTGGCGATCCCCGCCACGCTGGCCGCCACATTCACATTGTAGGGCTGCTTGAACTTCCAGAGCGCGTCCATCAGCCATTGGGGACAGATGCCATAGCCCAACCGCAATCCTGCGATCCCGGCCGCTTTGCTAAAGGTGCGCAGAATGACAAGATTCTCATGGGTCAGCACCCAATCGGCGCGGCTGGGGTGCTCGGCAAACTCGACATAGGCTTCATCGAGCACCACCAGCAGCGGCAGCGCCAGCAGACGGCGCAACTCTTCATCTGGTAGCCAATTACCCGATGGATTATTGGGTGCGGTCAGGAAGAGTAGCTTGGGTTGAGGACTCGTCAACAGGCGCAATGGCGACTCTTTGCTCTCGGTAGGCCGCCATTCACCCTGTGCAATGATTGCCTCAACATCCAAGCTGTAGTCGGCTTTGCGTGCCACATCGATCACAGCGGCACCAGCCAAGCCGGCATCGAAACTATACATGCCAAAGGTGGGAGGACAGTTGATGATGGCGTCACCGGGCTGCAAAAAGAGTCGGCAGAGGTAGTCTAGCAGTTCATCCGCGCCGTGCGTCGGCAAGATATGGTCAGCCGGTACGCCAACAAAAGTACTCAACGCTTCGCGTAATTCGCTCTGTTGGGGATCAGGATAGATGTGATAGAAAGGATACTCAGCGAGCGCTTCGGCGACCGCGGGCAGCGGGCCGTAGGGGTTTTCGTTGGCGTCGAGCTTGACGATCTGCTCGGCGGGAATGCCCAAGCGTCGACTCAGTACTTCAAAGGGCTGGATCGGCGTATATGCTTCCAATTCGGCGATTTCGGAACGAAGAAGCGATTGCACGGCAAAGGGTTGGTTAAAGGTTGGCATAGTGGTGTCAACTCACGTGATAGGGCTGATGTAGGTTCGCTGGTTCGATTCACCCCACCAAACCTCCCTTGCGCGCGGGAGGTATATCAGCTCCCCTCCTTGATGTCGGGGAGGGGTAGGGGGTGAATCGAAACGTCTCGATGGGATACACAGTAGTATAGCATAGCAGGAATAATCTGCGCAGATCATCTTTGGTCTGTGCTCGATTCACTGCTATACTCAAGTTACCCTCGCAATATTAATCATTAACGATTTAGCGAAGCTAGGCTTCACACCAAGATCTTTTGTGGACACGGATTGAAGGAAACACGGATATTTCAAAACAATTCAGCTCTCTACAAGCCGAAAGTACATGCCGAACGATAAACGCCACGAGACATAGATAAGACTTCTAATGACCAACGACCAAGGACAACTTCCGTCCGACTTTGCCGACAAAATTCAAGAAAATATTGCCAATGTCATTATCGGCAAGCGCAATGTCGTGGAACTGATGCTGGTTGCGCTGCTCTGCGAAGGGCACATTCTGCTTGAAGATGTGCCCGGCATCGGCAAGACGACGCTGGCAAAGGCGCTGGCCCGCAGCATCGACTGTTCGTTTGCGCGCATTCAATTCACGCCCGATCTGCTGCCGAGCGATGTGACTGGCATCAATTTTTACAATCAAAAGGAACAGCAATTTGAGTTTCGGCCCGGCCCTGTCTTCCACCAGTTGCTGCTCGCCGACGAGATCAACCGTGCCACGCCGCGCACGCAGTCGAGTCTGCTTGAAGCGATGCAGGAAAAACAGGTGACCGTTGATGGCGAAACGCTGGCGCTGCCGAGCCCCTTTTTGGTGATCGCCACCCAGAATCCGATTGAGTTGGAGGGGACCTTCCCGCTGCCGGAAGCACAGCTCGACCGCTTTCTCTTACAGATTCAGTTGGGCTACCCGACGTTGGCTGAGGAAGAAGAGATTTTGCTGCGCTACGAACGGACGGATCCATTGCAGCAGTTACAGCCGGTCGCGGATGCCGCGACAATTGTCGCGCTCCAGGTGCAGGTGCGGACGATCCACGTCAATGAAGATGTGCGGCGCTATATTTTGGCGATTGTACGTAGCACACGTGAACACGAATCGGTGCAATTGGGGGTTTCGCCCCGCGGCACGTTGGCGCTCTATCGCGCCAGCCAAGCATTGGCCGCACTACGGGGGCGTGACTATGTCATTCCCAGCGATGTTAAGCAACTCTGCCCGACGGTGTTGACCCATCGCATCCACATTGGCGCGCAAACGCGGTTGCGTGGCCGCACACCGGGACAGATCATTGGCGAGATTGCCGAGAATACGCCGGCACCTGTGGTGTCGTAAGTAGGCTAATGGTCAGGCGACGGCAAAGTCGGTGAATTGGCGGACACGGGGTGGATGGATCCCTAATACAATCGCGTTTCGTGGAATGCCCAAATCGACCAATTCTTCAGCAATCTGTTGATCTGTGGCATTTCGTTGGATCCACACTTTGTCTTCGATCAAGTCGATGTGTAGAACGATGTGGTAGACACGTTTGTCGCCTTCCCAACCAATCCGCATGAGCTGATAGTGACCCCGTTCATCATCCAAAATGACGAGGGGATGAACACCATTCTTAGGTGATTCAATTTCAGCATAGTCAGCAATGAGTCGTTTAATGACTGTACGATAATTATTTATAGCCACTGAACAATCATCCTTTCCTGGTCGTCATAAACAAGCAGTTTGAGATTCTGCTGTTTAACCACAAACTGCCCAAAGGGTTCACTGAAAATACCATCAAAGCTATACTTAGGCACAGCGAGAATTAATTCACGGGTTGGTTCCAGAACAGTTAACATTTCTCGATAGATTACGTACTGTCCTACTGCGACTTCTAAATCATAGACTTCAGAAATCACTAAGAAAGGTTTTAATCTCAACCGCGATCTTTCTACCAGCTTTCTCGGCACCAATGGGAAGTTCAGCACCTAAATCGACTTGCAATCTACGTCCAGCATATTCCAGTTTCAGCGGATCATCTGTGATCATCCAACCATCCTTGGTCAGCCCTGCAACCACGTGTTCATGATACAAATCCCGACGCGACATCGTAAGTTCTCCGAGGGTTGTTACAGTTTCAGCCTTGTAGATGTCATTATACCATTATTATGCAATCAAACAATCTAAGTCAGAAAATTAATACAAAAGCGCCTAGGCAACAGCTAGCCTTCTCAGGTTTTTTCCGACAAGGTCGCCAAACACGCTACATCGACACCACCAAAGATACGCAATTCAGCGAGGCGTGGCTGATCCTTGGCGCGATTCTGAGCGTGCTCGGCGTGGTGGGCAACAATGGATTCTTCACGGCGGCGGGGGTCGCACTTTGGGTCTTTACCGGCGTTGGCTGGCTCTGGAATCACTTTAGCCTGGCCGGGCTCTACTATGATCGCCATTTCAGCGAAAGCCGCGCCTTTCAGGGCGAGACGGTTAAGGTGACCCTGCAAGTGCGCAACCAGAAGCTGCTACCGCTCACCTGGCTCAATATTCACGACATCTTTCCGCCGGAATTACCGGTCTCCGATGGTGCTCGCGCCGAGAAGGGGATGATCGTCAATCCGGCGACCAACCTTGCCGAGTTTCACAGCTTTTGGATGCCTGGTGCTTTTCAACGGCTGGCGCGCACCTTTCAAATCGACTGCACGGTGCGCGGCTTTCATGACTTTGGACCGGCAACCGTCAACACCGGCGATGGCTTTGGCTTTTTTAACAGCAAAGGCCAACTGCCCGCCAAACAACGGCTCATCGTCTACCCAAAATTGTACGGGGTTGCCGAGTTGACGTTGCCTAGCAAAAATCCCTTTGGCGAGACGCGGGCGACCCATAGCCTCTTTGAAGACCCGCTGCGTACCGTCGGCATTCGCGAATGGCAGACATGGGATAGCCAACGACGGGTGCATTGGAAGGCCACTGCCCGCCACCAGCAGCTACTCAGCCGGGTCTATGAGCCGAGCGAAGAGTTACAGGTGCAGATCTTTCTCAATGTCACGACATTTGAACGCCACTGGCACGGCTATATTCCTGAATTGCAGGAGCGAGCGATCAGCGTGGCCGGCAGCTTGGCCACCGTTGCGGATGAAGAGCGGCTACCGGTTGGCCTGATCGCCAATGGCGTTCTACCCGGCAGCGACCAGCCAATCCGCCTCCTGCCAGGGCGCAATCCATACCAGTTATTGCACATCTTGGAATTACTGGCCGCGGTAACCCCCTTCGCCAGTCGCCCGGTTGAAGCACTCCTGCTCGATGAAGTGGCGAAGATGCCGTGGGGCGCAACCCTGGTCATTGTCACCGCGATTGCACACGAGGCACTGTTGGCGACGCTGATTGATCTCGCCGCCGCGGGACGGCGCATTGTGCTCTTTACGCTGGCCGAAGAGCCGCCCCGTCAACTCTTGCCCAAGATTGCTGTCTATCATCTGCCCCATCTCGTCGATGATCTGATTGCGCCGGCGTTGATTGGGTAAGTGGTTGGCGGATAGGGACAAGGGATTCGGAAGGGGAGGGGATTTGGAGATCGCCATTTACGCACGTCACGGGCACGCAATTGGCGGTGGTTGCGTTTTAGGTTCGGTCCAAGCGTGGTCGCCGCTAACCATATGCTCCATGTGTATCAAGGTAAGGAATAAGGGCGGTAACCAACACTACAACAGATGAAGGAAACAGCGGATTTGCCACGGTGTATCCAGAATTTCAAGGGCAACTGACACTTTAAACCGACAAGTTTATAGGTTGCTAAAGGGTTCGTCAACCGAATTGCCTATCCTTTGCTTCCAAAATCCGCTGTAGTGTTCATGACATGCTTAGCTTGATACACATGGCGCCGCCAACCGCATGCCCCTACCTATCTACCTATCTACCTATCTACCTATTTACCTATCTACCTATCTACCGATTTACTTATCTACCTACCTACCCATGCTACTCACCAACCGTCGTCACCGTATTCTCTTTATGGCCCTCGCCGCCATGGAAGTTGCCTGGTTTCTACCCTTTGCCCTGACGCTCTTTATCCAGATGCAGTCGGGTCAAGTGCTGTTACCGGCGCTTCTGATCCAGAGTGGCGATTGGGCACCGCTGATCTTCTTTGGACTCTGCTGGGGAACCCTACTCTTCTATCTGCTCGTTGCCGATCTCTTCAATCGCCGCCAGATCGACTCGCCACGGCGCGAGTTGTTGATGATCCTGGTCATTATTGGTAGCTTCCTGCTGACGACACGGATCTTTCTCTTTCCCACGTGGGCACCCTTCGATTTCCGTTGGTTGGGGGCTGTCAGCAGCGCCATCTTTGATCAAGGAGCCGGCTCGGCCGCGATCCTCTTTCTATTGCTGCTCAATCTCTTTCTCTGGCTACGTGTGGCAACCAGCACAGACCGCTCGCTCACCTTTTTTAGTGTCGGTGTCAGCTTTCGGCTGGGCATGTTGTTAACGCTCGTGGGTAATACGTTCTACATTTTGGGCGCCGGACAGCCGGTGCGTCAGGCATTGATCTATCTCTGGCTCTTCTTTGGCTTCGGGCTGCTGGCGGTCGCCTTGGCCCGCGTCGATGAAAAAGCGTTTCATGCCTCGCAGAGCAGTGGTGCCACCTTGCCGTGGCCGCGCTTGGGCCAATTGGTCGTAATGACGCTGAGTACGGTGGGTACTGCGATCTATGTGAGCACGCTCTATACCCCTGCAACCATCAAAACTTTCCTCGGTTGGTTTTCACCCCTTTGGAATTTGCTCGGTGCTATTGCACTGCGCCTCTTCCTCGCGCTCTTCTGGCTGCTTGTACCGCTCCTGGAACGCTTCGCCGACTTTATCCGCGGACTGCTGGCCAATTTGGAGCCGGTGGAGACGCCGGCACAAGATTTCGGGCAGCTCCAATTACCGCAAAACCAGGGAGATTTCGGGCAGATGCTACGTGACTATGCGATTGTGCGCTACACCCTAATCGCCTTGGTGTTGCTGGTGATTGTCATCGTGATTGCTATCCTCTTTGCCCGCACACGCAAGCGCGATTTGGCCAACGAAGCAGAGCAGAGCGGCAGCGAAGGACTCGCCTTCGGCAGCAACCCCTTTCAACGGCTGCGCGATTTGGCCGGGCTCTTCCGCCGCTATGGCGTACGCCCGGGACTCTTAGCCGCGATCTCGGTCCAAAATATTTATGCCAATGTCGCGCGTTTGGCCGCTCGCCGCGGGTATCTGCGTGCCGCGGCACAGCCCCCCGATGAATATCTACCCCAACTCAACGCAGCCTTCCCCGACCAAGAGACGATATTGGCTCGCTTAACGTCCGCCTATATGCGCGTCCACTATGGCGACCATCCGGTTGAGGAGAGAGAATTGGCGCAGCTGCGAGTTGACTATGCGACAATCAAAGAGGTAGCCGAAGGTCGTACCACGGCACCTGTAGCCAGTGCACCTGTACGCCAGTAACCGATACGGCTGATCGCTGCGACCCTGGTGGTGTGGGTTAAAAAATAACGGGGTAAACGGAGGCTGAGCCTGTCGAAGCCGGAGCCTGTCGAAGCCGGAGCCGCTTCCCCTTCGACAAGCTCAGGGACCATTCTACCACCCGATTAATTTCTTACCTTGCGAATATCATGCCCTATACTCAAATCAGAATGAAACCCCTAGTTTCGGCCAGCGTGCGTCGCACTGACGGAAGCATCTAGCGGACTGGAAGCAGTTGGCGGTCAGTGCGACGCACGCGATCCCGTTGGTCCGCAAAACTCCGCTTCTCATT
>DAOUCA010000122.1:0-19968 GCA_034432375.1 Caldilineaceae bacterium | reverse complement strand
AAACCCCTAGTTTCGGCCAGCGTGCGTCGCACTGACGGAAGCATCTAGCGGACTGGAAGCAGTTGGCGGTCAGTGCGACGCACGCGATCCCGTTGGTCCGCAAAACTCCGGTTCTCATTCTGAACGCAGTATAGTAGGTGACAGTCACCTTACAGCGTGACAAGCCGATCCACAAGACACAGGCGGCGTAGTTCGATAACGTTAAATTACATTCCGTGGACAGGATTTACAAGTTTTTTGTCCTGCTGTGTCAATCCTATTAATTCTGTCAATCTTGTCTAATTTAATGTTGTCGTAGTAGTTACCAACGGACTATTGTTGAATCATACGGCATACCTGATAAGGAGAGGCAATGAGTATTACCCACAGCGCACCCAATACAGATGCGTTTTCTCAAGAAGCGCTAGTCGCAATGACAGAAGAATTTTCTCGCGAGGGCTGCGTGGTCATCCCAGCTATCTTTACCGCCGACGAAGTGGCCGCGCTGCGCGCAAAAACGGACGAATACGCGCTCAACCCCGACCCAACTAGCAAGCACACCTCTTTTGCCGGGACCACCTTTGTCCTGCGCTACTGCCACGAGATCGATCCGATCTTTCAAGCGATGATAACCCGCCCCACAGTTCTGCAAATTGTTGAAGCAGTCTTGGGGCCAAAGGCGCAATTCAATGCCATGAATGTAATCCGCAATGAACAAGGGCAAGCGATTGCGCGCTGGCACGTCGATGACGTGCTCGAATTCCCGTTGCCGCCCGAGATTCCGCGCTTTGATGCGCGCATCCGGATGCCCGTCCTCTGGATGACGGTGCAAGTTGCCCTCAGCGATATTGATCAGCTCGAACATGGGCCAACGCAATATGTACCCACCAGCCACTACTCTGGGCGCAAACCCCCTGAAACGCTCGAATTTGAAGGACGTGGCCCAGAGTCAGTCTTCTGTAAAGCCGGCGACATCTATTTGACCAACCACCAAACCTGGCACCGTGGCGCGCCGAATCTATCTGAACGGGTGCGCTATGTCATGCAGATCCAATATGCCCAGGGCTGGGCGGACCGACGATTTAAAGGTGTGGCTTAGCAGATGTAATTCCACATCTCTAGTTTATTCGTTAGTGATGCGCCATCCGCGGAGGCTATCAGGAATGAATGTCTTGCGACCAGCTTGTCGCCCCATCTATCTTGTGTGTGGACTGCTCCTTTTGCTGCTCACGGCCTGTGGTGCGGCTCCAACACCCGAACCGACACCTGCCCCACCGCGCCAACTTCAGGTCGTGCTCTCTTCCTCTTTTTCTGCCGATGCTGATCAGGTCATGCAAGCGTTAGTGTTGGCTTGGGGTGAACAAAATAATGTAGAGATCACAGTGGCCGATACAATCCCCGCTGCGGATGTCAACGTGGATCAGTTCCCTGACTGTGGCATGGCCGGGGAGATCCATGAGTGGATGGCAACCGGTCGGCTGGCGGAGACCACCGAGGTGATTGCAACATTGGACGGCTACTCCGGCGGCTATCTGGAAAATACACTGTTGCCTAGCCGTATGGAAGGCAAGCAATGGGCGGTGCCCTTTGCTTTGGTCAACAGCGTCTTCTTTGTCCGTCAGGATAAGCTGGCTGCGGCCGGGCTGCCGTTACCTGCCACCTGGGACGATGTTCAACGCATTGCGGAGACAATTACCGTGCCCGATGAATTCTGGGGCTGGGGAATGCAAATTGGTGCCTCTGGTGACACGGAGACCGCCTTCCGTACCAAGCTCTGGTCCTATGGCGGCAGCGTCTGGGATGCCGAGGGACGGCCCGCCATTGATTCGCCGGCGACGCGTCAAGTGTTGGCGATGATGCAACGGGCATGGTTGGATGGTCTACTGCCCCCCGATGCGCCGGAGTGGAATGATGCCTCAAACAATGATGCGTATATGGCCGGTCGCGTTGGTATGGTGCTCAATGCTGGCAGTCTGCTCTATCGATTGGAACAAGAGGATCCGGATCTGCTGGCCAACACGGCCATCCTGCCACCGCCCGCCGGGCCTGCCGGACAATTTTCACCGGGGGACATCCGCCATTGGATCATCTTCAAAACGGAGCAGGTTGATCTCTGTATCGATCTAACGACATGGCTCTTTGCACCGGAGCAGATGCGTACCTTTTATGCAGCTGGCAGCGGTTATTTTCTGCCCGTCCACAAAGAGCTTCTCAACGATCCCATGTGGCAGGAGCCGAATCGGCAAGTGCTGGCGACCCAAGTATCCCAAACCGTCGTCACCGGCTATCCCGGCCCGATTACGCCATGGGCAATGGCTGCACGGGACGATGCGGTGATTGGCACGATGATCACACATGTGTTGATTGATGGGTGGAGCATAGATGAGGCGATTGCAACCGCGGATGAGGCGCTCCAGCAGCACTATAAGCAGTGGCATGAAGAGTAAAAAACTGGTACGCGGCAATCGCCGCGTACCAGTTTTAAGTACTTTGACAATGGCACATTAGCGTTTTGAGGGCAAATGTGGCAAAAATGAACGAATGAAACAACGAACGAACGCAAACAGAAAATCGAAAGATGGGGACTAGAGCTGAATGAAATCGAGGGTCAAGGCGAGCGGATAGGCGAATTCTGGCACAGGTACAGATTCAGGACCCAATACAAACACGAGATACGCGCGAATACGGCTATCATTATTTGAGTAGTGCCTACGCATGAAAAGTGGACGAACCATCGCCGAAATCAGTCGGTAGCAGGAATACCGATCCAAAACATGCATCACTACATCAGCAAATCACCGTGGGCAGGCGACAAAGTGATCAAGCCGGCGCGTCTTGCCATTACAACGCACCCACACTTTGCGAGTGGGCGTGTATTAACCGGCGACGAAAGTGCAGATGAGCGGCGTGGCGAAGTACTGGTCGCTGGCGGTAAACAATATAATGGACGACTGGGCAAGGTAGATCTGTGTCAGGTTGGTGTTTTCTCTCGCTGGCCCCTCTCAGCGATTCAATGTGACATTGTCAGATCAATCCTCTGGCAATTCCCCGGCTGCGCCATGTCGGCAATACCGCCAATCGCCCAAAATACATAAACTCAGGTCGCGGCTCGTAAATGACCGTGCCTACAATCTCTTCGCCCACTAACGCTTTGACCGCTCCACCCTTTTGTACTTTTGCCGCAATCGATTCGGCTGTTTCGGCAAAGGTCCCGGAGCGTGGCGTCAATTTGCCCCAAAATTCAGCATACGCGCGCAGAATTACACTGAACAAAAGCGGGGTATCGTCGACCACCGCTTCCACCTAGAGAAGCGGCGTGGATTGGGCGAATTATTTATTTGCCAAGATCTGTGGCTTGTTCATCATCGACTCCTACGCTAGGATAAAGAGGGTACAGATGAATCACTAATTTATCACTGGAAAGTCTCATGTTACGAACAGTCAATGCAACACGTTATGTTTCGCCTCTGCGTGAGGGTGGGTCGCTGCCGGCGGTGGTGGAGGCCGATGATGGCGAACTTTATGTCATGAAATTTGTTGGGGCGGGGCAAGGGGCCAAAGCGCTGATCGCTGAACTGGTGGCCGGCGAAATTGCCCGCGCCCTTGGCTTTCGCATCCCCGAGATCCTCTTGATCGAGATGGATCCCCGCATGGGGCGCACCGAATTACATGAAGAGATCCAGGATCTGTTACGGGCCAGCGTTGGCCTGAATTTAGGGATGCGCTTTTTGCCCAGCGCCTTTGCCTACAATCCTCTGCTAAAGCCGCCGATCGACCATCACTTGGCCTCCCAAATCGTCTGGTTTGATGCCTATGTGACCAATGTGGACCGCACGCCGCGCAATGTAAATATGCTGTTGTGGGAACAGAAGCTCTGGCTGATCGATCATGGGGCAGCACTCTACTTTCATCACAACTGGAGTGGCGATTATCTGACCCAAAGTCGATCACCCTTTGCTTATATTAAACAACATGTGCTGATTGGGTTGGCCGATGCAATCGCCGAAGCAGATGCTACCTTACGTCCCCAATTGACAGATGATCTCCTGGCAACGATTGTTGACGCTATTCCCGATGTGTGGCTGGGCAACGAAGAGACCTTTGCCACCGTGCGTACCCATCGCGACGCCTATCTGGCCTATCTGACTACCCGTCGCGATGGCGCTGCCAACTTTGTCCAGGAGGCGATCAATGCCCACATTGCACGCCTATGACTATGCTTATATTCGGGTGGTGCCGCGCATTGAGCAGGCCGAATTTTTTAATACGGGCGTAATCCTCTTTTGCCGCACGAAACGCTTTCTCGAAGCGCGTATTCTCCTACGCCGCGACCTGTTGTCCCTCTTTGCTCCGCACCTTGATCAGGAAACGGTAGAGATCCATTTGGCATTGCTGCCTCGCATCTGCGCCGGTGAAGGGCCGATTGGTGCGCTTGAATTGGCCGAACGCTTTCGCTGGATCGTCGCCCCGCACGACACAATTGTCCAATGCGGCCCCACCCATACCGGCCTCTGTCAGGATCCCAATAACGCGCTGACGCGACTGGTCACTGTGGTTCAATCATAAGACGAGAGACGAGACAGGGGAGACGAGACACGAGACGGTCCCCTTGTCCCCCTATGCCCAAGCTCCCTTGGCCATCATACCTCCGTCAACATTGACATAACTCCCGGTCATGAATGATGCTTGATCGCTAGCTAGGAAGAGGATCACGTTAGCTACCTCTTGCGGTTGACCGATGCGGCCAAGCGGATGGGCCGCGCCCCAGGTGGCCCGCATCCCATCGACGGTGTTGCCTTCAGCGGCGGCCGATTCAGCGACAAGTGGTGTCTCAATGGTGCCTGGATTGACGGCCAGCACACGGATGTTGTCTTTGGCATATTCGAGCGACAGTTGGCGGGTTAGCGATAGGTCGCCCCCCTTGCTGGCCGCATAAGGCGCTACCCCCAAGGCCGATTGTAGCCCTTGGACACTCGCCGTGTTGATGATGACACCGCCGCCCCTTTTTTGCATCTCCGGCACACAATATTTGGTCATCAAAAAGCGGCTCTTTAAATTGACATTGATGATCCGATCCCACATCTCTTCCGGCACTTCGTGCGCGGGTAAGTAGCTGCTTGTTGGCTGAATGCCTACATTGTTGCAGAGAACATCCACCCCGCCAAAGTCGGTCACCGTCTGCTCGACCAGCGCCTTGCACTGGGCGGAGAGGCTGACATCAGCTTTAACAAAGTGCAGTGTGCCTGTGGTTTCTTTGGCCAATGTGACAATTTCGGCACCGGCCGCTTCGTCAACATCAGCGCAAGCGACGTTGGCACCTGCACCCGCAAAACTTAGGCTGATCGCACGCCCAATTCCTTTGGCACCGCCCGTCACGATGACAACTTTCCCGGAAAACTCACCCATTGGTTCCTCCTCTGATTGATAGTAGATGATTAAACTTTACTCGTTTGCTCAATTGCCTGCGCAATCCGCCCGTTGGCTAAGTCACAATAGTCTGGGGAGAGTTCATAGCCAACATAATGCCGCCGATTGCTTACGGCAGCCACCGCCGTCGTGCCGGAGCCCATAAAGGGATCCAATACTACGTCATCGACATAGCTGTAGAGCCGGATCACCCGCTCAGCCAACGCCACGGGGAAGGGGGCTGGGTGACCGACACGCTTGGCCGATTCCGCTGGAATCTCCCAGATCGAAAGCGTGGCCGCCATAAACTCATCACGCGCGATGTCGGATTCACCTTTGTCCGGGCGAGAGAACTGTTCTTTGGCAAAGACCAGCAGATATTCATGAAGATCGCGCAGACGCGGCGCTTTGGCACTTTGCCAACTACCCCAAGCACAACTACCACTGGCCCCTTTCGCCTTTTGCCAAATTACTTCACCCATTGGCAAAAAGCCGATCTGTTGATGCAGCTGATAAAAGTATGCGTGCAGCGGAATATATGGTTTGCGTCCCAGGTTCGCGATATTGACAACAAACCGGCCCCCCGGCAGCAAGACCCGATAGACTTCAGCTGCTACTGCTTCGATTAGCGCCAGGTAACCCTCCATGCTTATGTCATCTTCGTAATCCTTGCCCACATTATAAGGGGGAGAGGTAAAGGCGAGCGCAACACTGTTGTCGGGGATCTGGGCCATCCGCGTTGCCGATTGGCAGTAGATCCGATCTGCCCAATGGGTCAACGGCTGAGCAGCTACTGCGAATGGTGCTGCGGCTGCGCCGTCCGGCTGACTGGGCGCAGTCGCTGGTTGTGCCAACGGCTGATGCAGTTGACGTTCGTAGAAGGTCGATGAATCGTGAGACTCGCGCCGCCCCACACCAAAGCTGGAAGTAGTGGTCTTTTTCATGGGTGCTATTATACTCTGAGTGACGCCATTGGTCTAACACATTTGACAGCATTCTGTATTTGCCAAGGCAGAACACATGTGCTATCATGGTAGTATTAATTGATGTCGAGAGCCGAAGCATTGTATACCGATAAAGAGGATCATTATGGCGCCTAGAGGAAAAGCAGCATCAGCACCAACAGTAACGACAGCAAGCAATAGTACAGCGAGTGGCAAATCTAAAGCACTGGAGACGACGCTCGCCAATTTGAATAAAAAATTTGGCGATGGCGTTGTCATGAAGCTGGGCGAGGCGACCCGCCTCACTGTTGAGTCTATCCCCACGGGTAGCCTAAGTTTGGATATTGCCCTAGGTGTTGGTGGAATGCCTAAAGGTCGTGTTGTGGAGATCTACGGGCCGGAGAGTTCGGGTAAGACCACGATCTGTCTGCACGTAATTGCCGAAGCACAACGCAAGGGCGGCATTTGTGGCTTTATTGACGTGGAACATGCGCTGGATCCGGCCTATGCGCGAAAAATTGGGGTAGATGTGGATAATCTCTACATCAGTCAGCCAGACACTGGTGAGCAGGCACTTGAAATTACCGAGGCCTTGATTCGCTCTGGGGCGATGGATGTAGTCGTGGTCGATAGCGTGGCCGCTTTGGTCCCCCGTGCCGAAATCGAAGGCGAAATGGGTGACAGCCACGTCGGTCTGCAAGCCCGCCTAATGAGCCAGGCTTTACGCAAGTTGACTGGAGCCGTCAAATCCAGTGGCACCTGTTTGATCTTCACCAACCAATTGCGCCAGAAGATTGGTGTTATGTTTGGCAATCCTGAGACGACGTCAGGCGGTATGGCCCTCAAATTTTATGCGAGTGTGCGCCTTGATATCCGGCGCATTCAGTCGATCAAGCAAGGGACCGATGTTATCGGCAACCGTACCCGTGTGACGGTAAAGAAGAACAAGGTAGCCCCTCCCTTCAAAGTTGCTGAGTTCGATATTATGTACAACGAAGGCGTCAGCACCATGGGTGACTTGATCGACCTTGGGACCACAATGGATATCATTGACAAGCGCGGTAGCTTCTACAACTTTGGTGAGTTGCGCCTTGGGCAGGGGCGAGAGAATGCCAAGACTTTCCTCGATGAAAATGAAGCTGTCGCAGCTGAAATTGAAGTGTTGATTCGCAACAATGCGGGTTTGGTAACAAATTTTGCAGCATCTGATGAGGATGGAGAGATGGTCACCGCCGATGCGGATGCTGAGACGGATGAGGGCATCGATCTCGCAGCTTAATTGATAATCAACGTAAGCAGGGAATCGGATCGATGGAATAGTTTAAGGTTTTGCGTGTCACACTAAGCGATTTGTCTGCGATGAGACGAAAACGTCAACGAAAATGTCAACGTTAACGCTTACTCTTATCGGCAAAATAGAAGAATCTTACTCAAAAAGGCTGAACGCACCGTTCAGCCTTTTTGAGTGGAAGTTGCACAGAGCGTAGTTGTGCATCCACTGCGCGCAATCACATCTTCTCCACTAGTGGCGCATTCGATAGGTAATTTTGAGAGGATAAATCCTACTATACTGAGCAGCACATAATATCATTTTGTACACGAGTAAAATGATATTATGTGCTGCAGCGGAGTAGATAAATACTCAATGGAACTTGCCTTACAACTTGTGCGTTTCATAAGGAGAGACGGACACTTTACATGATAAATAACATACGCATTTTTTTACTGCCGGTTAAGTTATTTGTAAGTTTGATCGAATGGTGGTACGATAGGTACAATAAATGTTTATATCTTACGCGGCAAACGTAAGTCAATTTCCAATCCAGGCAATGGACAAACTGGCATTATCCAAGCCAAAAATAATCCAAATGACAGAGACCAGTGTAAACATCGGCGAACTTTCCCTCGCCTTAAGCCGGCTACGTGTACTTGTTGATCAGCAGCGCTTTACGGACTATTGGCAGAAGGGCCTCATGCTGATCGCCCAAGAATTAAACGCGCAAGGGGCACGGCTCTATTTAATCGATTCGCACTTGGCCGTCAATGAGCATCAATTGACCGTTGGTATAATGCCACAGGCTTGTACCGAATTTCTTATTACCTGGGAAAAGGCGCTTTTGGATTCGGTCAATGGCACGACCGTAGAGGAAGGTGTGCTCTGGTCTATACGTGAAGAGCCCGCCCTGCAGTCGCTTACAGCTCCGCATACGATTCTCCATCTGCCGCTCGTGATCGCCGGAACGTTGCAAGGCGTTGCGAGTTTTATATTTATCGAAGAGAATGCGAACCAATGCTCCCAGGGTCCGCAAGATCTGCTCCCACCGAGTGAAGGCGAAGCACTCGCGTCAATCTTCCAATTATTTGCCGCAAACGCATATCATGCGCTTGTCTTATCTACCACCCGAACGCAACTTGATCAGGCCAACTTGCTCTCGCAAATTTCTCAGGCCATTACAAGTTCGCTCGATTTGAAGATCGTCTTCAACCAGACGACCGAAATGGCTGCATCAATTCTGCATGCACAGGCAGCCACGCTCTTTAGTATTGATACAAAGCGGCGCGAGCTTGTCTTTATGATTGCGAAAGGCTCGGCCGCCCTTGTATTAGAGGAAAAACGGATTCCACTCGACCAAGGTGTCGTTGGCTGGGTGGCTGTCAATGGCCAGCCATTGGTGGTCAACGATACAAGTGGTAACAAGCTTTTTAACTCGCAGGTCGACTCACAGACAGGCTTTTACACCCGTAATATTTTATGTGTACCGCTGCGCATTCAGGATCGTACGGTTGGTGTGCTTGAGGTATTGAACAAAGAGACCGCCGGTGGTTTTACCACCGATGATGTTAATTGGCTGACTGCCATGGGGCAGCACATTGCCATTGCGCTGGAAAATGCCCAGCTCTATGAGAATTTACGCCGTGAGCAGGAACGCATCATTAAGGCGCAAGAAGAGGTCCGCAACCATCTCGCACGTGAACTTCACGATAATACTGCGCAGATGCTTAGCCTGATCATCATGAATCTTGATTTAGCTCGCCAATTGCTGACGAAGCAAAACCTGGATCGTCTCGATGGTGAATTGCAGCGCATTGAAGAGTATGCCAAACAGGCCAATCGCGAAGTGCGCACCTTGCTCTTTGAACTGCGTCCCATTATTCTAGAGAGCCGTGGGTTGGTACCGGCACTCCACGCCTATCATCGTCAATTGCAGGGCTCCATGACAAGCAAGATTCATCTCGACGCCGAACCCCTTGGCTTGGAGATCTCCTTGCAAGGGGCGAGCATTATCTTTAGTATTATTCAAGAAGCTGTCAACAACATCCGCAAACATGCACGCGCCAAAAATATTTGGATCCGCGTTCGTATCGATGAAAAGAATTTACATCTGAGCATCGAAGATGATGGCGTTGGCTTTGATTTAGAAGGCGTTTTGGCCAGCTATTCGGAGCGCGGCAGCTATGGCCTCTTTAATATGCGAGAAAGGGCAGCACTGCTTGCCGGTTATCTCGATGTCTACTCTCCACGCCCCAATGCATCAAACGGCACGCAAATTACCGCTTTTATCCCTCTTTCGAGTATGATTAGCAGCCAGGAACCGAAACAACTGACTGCTTAATCATGCACCACTCATTTTTATTTACAATTGAAGAAGAACAAGGCAACGCACGGCGCAGCACGCTACAGACGCCCCATGGGCCCATCCAAATGCCGGCCTTCGCCCCCGTCGGCACATTGGCCAATGTGAAAACATTAGAGCCGCGCGACCTGTACGAAAGTGGCTGTGAACTGCTTCTTGCCAACACCTACCATCTTTATCTACGGCCTGGCCACGCCCTTGTTGAAAAGATGGGGGGACTTCATCAATTTATGGGCTGGGATGGCCCTATTCTCACCGACTCGGGTGGCTTTCAAGTCTTTAGTCTGGCCCATCAACGCAAACTTGATGATGATGGTGTTACCTTTCGCAGCCATATTGATGGCAGTAGCCACCGCTTTACTCCAGAAAAGGTAATGGAGATTGAGCAGGCGCTTGGGCCCGATATTGCCATGGTGCTAGACGAGTGCCCCGATCCTTTAAACTATGCCTACAATCAAGCCGCGTTGGCCCGCACCCATCGTTGGGCAGAGCGCTGTAAAGCTGCCCATACTCGCGCTGACCAAGCACTTTTTGGGATTGTCCAAGGCGGAATCTTTCCCGATCTGCGTACAGCGAGCGCGCAGTTTCTTAGCGACTTGGACTTTGAAGGGTATGCGATTGGTGGCTTGGCCGTAGGTGAGACTAAAGAGCAGATGTATGCAACGCTTGATGTGACCTGCCCCAGCGTGCCTGCCAATAAACCGCGCTATTTGATGGGGGTAGGTGCCCCCGAAGATATTGTCGAGGCGGTCTATCGTGGCATTGACATGTTTGATTGTGTCTTGCCGACGCGGATTGCCCGGAATGGCGCACTCTTGGTGCCGGACGGGCGCTTGAATATTCGCAATGCGCCTTTCGCCGATGATCCCCGTCCCGTCCAAGAAGATTGTAGCTGTTATACCTGCCGCACCTTTAGTCGCGCCTACCTACGCCACCTCTACAAAGCCGGTGAAATTAGCGCGCTGCGCCTCGGCACCATTCACAATGTACACTTTATGCTCACCTTGATGGAACAGATCCGCACGGCAATTACCAACGGCACCTTTGATGACTTTCGGCTCACCTTTTTGGAACGCTTTCAAATTAGTGATCAGCGCGTTCGTCACGAGCAGCGTGAACGCTACTTGGCCAAAACGCGCACGTAATTCATTTTCTGTAGCACTTACGTAATTTGGCGCTTGAGTAGGCTCATCGCGCTGTGTCGAAACAGAGAACCGCGTAAGTGCTATCCTATCGTTCGCCATGCAGAAAGGTATCCTCCCTTGTTTGAGCTCATAAAGGCAATTGTTTTAGGCATCGTCCAAGGTGCCACCGAATTTATCCCCGTTAGCAGTAGTGGGCATCTTGTCATTGTGCCTTGGCTTTTGGGGTGGCCCTCCTCCACATTGGTCTTCGATACCGTTTTACATTGGGGCACACTTCTCTCGATAGTTGTCGTCTTCTGGCGCGATTTCTGGCAGATTCTTGTCGCAACCTTGCGTAGTATTTTTACCCGCTCATTCGCCGATCCTTATGCTCGACTCGGCTGGTTTATTCTTGTCGGCAGCATCCCCGCCGCGGTGGTCGGCTTGCTCTTTAACGATTTCTTTGAAGCACTCTTTAGCAGCCCCAGCGCTGCCGGGCTCTTTTTGCTGGTGACAGCGATGCTTCTCATCAGCAGTGAGTTGATGATCCGTCACGTCGAAAAGCTGCGCACGCTCGAAACGATGAGTTGGCTTGATGCTATTATCATCGGACTCTTTCAAGCAGTTGCACTGGCGCCAGGGATTAGCCGTAGCGGCAGTACAATCGCTGCCGGCCTTGGTCGGGGTATTCGCCGCGAAGATGCCGCGCGGTATAGCTTCTTGCTGGGCACGCCCGCCTTTTTTGGGGCCGGCCTTTTGCAGTTGCTCAAAGCAATGGATGAAGCCCCAGCTGCTCTTTCCGCGGCTGCACCCATGATGATCCTCGGTTTTCTAGCCAGTGCCATCTCCGGCTTTATTGCCATTCGCTTCTTGCTGTCGTATCTACGCACGCATACGCTCTATCCGTTTGCAATCTACTGCATTCTGATGAGCGCACTTGTTCTTATTCTTTCGTAATCAACATGATGCTCGCTTCTTGGCACACACGAAAGTGGCTTGCTCAGGCAAGAGCGGGTCGGTTGGCCTCGACAGGTTGGCATACCTGCTCCACTGGGGGGCACTATGCGCGGATATGCGGGTGCTATCGTTTCATCCCGTTGTCCCTAAGCCTGCTTCTACTTTTTCTTGCCAACAGTTGCCAGCAGACACAACTCGCTCCCACCAAATCAGTGACGATTTCGATTGCCGGTGCCACGGCAATGCGCCCGGTGTTGGCAGATCTCACCACCGAGTTTAGTCGGCAACATCCGCACATCCTTTTTGATCTTAGCGGTGGCAATAGCACAACTGGTGAAGAGCGTCTCCGTCAAGGGCAGGTTGATCTGGCAGCGAGCACACTGATTTCAACCTCGACTAACAGCGACTTACCCACCGAACAACCGCACAAACCACTGATGCGAATCCCGATCGGTCTCGACGGGTTGGCCGTCATCACACACAAAACCAACCCGGTCGAACAACTAACGCTCTTACAGCTTCAGGATCTCTATAATGGTCGAATTTGGGATTGGCAGGAGTTGGGAGGCAAGGATGAGGAAGTACACTTGGTTACCCGGGAAGAGGGCAGCGGTAGTCAGGCGCTCTTTCTGGAGCGTGTAATGGCTGAAACGCCAATTGCCCTGACCGCAGTCGTAATGCCCACGAGTGAAGATGTTGTCGACTATGTCGCCCACAATGAAGGGGCGATTGGCTATGTCTCGCGCGCCTTTGTCATTGACCTATTGCAAGATGACCCGGGTACGTCCGCTCCCCCTGCCCCACAGTCGACCATACACCTGATCAAAATTGAAGACCAGTTACCGACAATCGAGGCGCTAGAGACACAATCCTATTTCCTCATTCAACCCTTGTATCTGATCAGCAACGGTCAGCCCCACGAGGCTGTTAAGCAATTTGTCGATTTTGTGCTTTCCCCAGCAGGGCAGGCAATTGTCGCCCACTACCACGCCCCTATCCGCTAGTACAGTGGCAAGGAAGTTTTGCTATAGATCGTCAGAAAAAGATCTATGATGGAATCCATTTTTCGTAGGGCCACGGTATACCGTAACCCTACGAAAAATTACCTGAATATCTATAGATACAGGCCTGCAATTGTAGGTCACGCTTGCAGCATGACAAAGCGGGAACACGCCTATTCTTGCAGGAAATCGTCGCCACGATGAGCCTTGTCACATTGCAAATGTGACCTACGTCTAAACTCTCATAATTTCTATGACAAACCACTACTGCTTCCCCCATCTCGTTGATCAGTACAATTCCGTACAGATTCCCTAAATAATTGAAACCACGATTGGTTCGTTGACAAAGCTGTCAGCATCTGTCAGCTTTTGGCGCTTGACTTTGTGTCATAATTACACTATTATGGTTAGTGTAATTGTGACACAAATAGTGAATTCGGAGGAAATGAAATGGGATATTCACATTGGAGTGACAGCGCTTATCAGAATCGCCAAACTACCCGTCAACGCACCAAGCAGAGCGCCTTTACCTATGATCAGCAAGTTCGTAGCAGTGGCATTCGTCGGGTTCACCCGCAGATGGATCCATACTGTGCCACTCGCGAAAGCCGTGACAGCGCAGCGCATCCGGACTCGGTCGCCGTTGCCGTCATCTTTGATGTCACCGGCTCTATGGGTACGGTCCCACTCGTCCTGCAGACAAAGTTGGGCAAACTTATGCGGCTGTTGACTGAACGGGGAACCTTGCGCCACCCACAACTGCTCTTTGGTGCCGTTGGTGACGCCTTCACCGATGCTGTTCCCTTGCAAATCGGTCAATTTGAATCGGGCTTGGAGATGGACGACGATCTGGGCAAAATTTATCTCGAAGGGGGTGGCGGGGGACAGGTCCATGAAAGCTATGAGTTGGCGCTCTATTTTTGTGCCCGTCACACCACCATTGATTGTTATGAACGGCGTGGCAAAAAAGGCTATTTGTTTACCATTGGTGACGAAAAGCCCTATGCGGTCGTCGCACGCGATCAAGTTCGCCAACACATTGGCGACGGGTTAGAGCGCGATATCAGCACCGAGCAGATCGTCGCCGAGATCGCCCAACGCTATGAACACTTTCACATTATTCCCACCAACACAGCACATGGACGTAGTGCGGATGTACAAAACCGCTGGCGTGCGCTGTTGGGCGAGCGGGTATTGCTCCTCGAAGATGAAGCGGCCGTCTGCGAAACCATTGCCCTGACCATCGGCCTTTCGGAGGGCACGATTACCAACCTTGCCAAGGGCGTCGATGATCTACAAAGCGCCGGCTACGACAGCAGCGCCACAACGGTAGCCGCCAATGCCCTTGTCGCCTATGCTAACCAGCAGCCGAATCCACAATGGGTGGTGGTGGGGCGATAGGTGAAACGGTAGAATAGTAAATCGGTAGATCGGGATACTGATGTACCGATCTACTGATTTACCGATTTCCCTATTTTCCCTCCCACAGAAAGGGACACCTCATGAACCAAGCTTTTCTCACCGTCGACTTGGGTTTTGGCGATGCTGGCAAAGGGTCGATTGTTGATTATCTGGTCCGTACCCAGGATGCGCATACGGTAATCCGCTATAACGGGGGGGCACAGGCGGGGCACCGCGTCGTCGAGCGCAGGAGCGATGGCACTTTAGGCGATCATGTCTTTGCCCAATTTGGCAGTGGGACCTTGGCCGGCGCGTCAACCCATCTCTCGCGCTTTATGTTGCTGGAGCCGTTGGCAATGCTACAGGAAGCGCAACATCTGGCAGAGTTGGGGATTGGTGAGCCTTTTGCGCGGACTACAATTGACCGGGCGGCGTTGGTCATTACACCCTTTCAGCGGGCGGCAAACCGGTTGCGCGAGCTAGCCCGTGGTGCGGGCAGACATGGCAGTTGCGGGATGGGCATCGGTGAGACAATGGCGGATCGCCTCGCTTACGGCCCCCGAGTCCTCCTGGCCGGCGACTTGCAGGATGTGGATCTCTTGCGCGCCAAGTTGACCTTTTTGCGCCAGGTCAACTTGGCGAAGATTGCCCCGTTGCAGGCTACTTTACCGGATACCGCAGCGGTTGCCAATGAACTAGCGCTCCTGTGCGAAGATGATTGGGAAGCGTGGCTGCTGGAGGCTTATGCGGAATTCCGGGTCGTTGCGAACATTGTGCCGGAAGCATTCTTGCATGGTCTGCTGCAACAGCCTGGCACAGTTGTCTTTGAAGGTGCGCAAGGGGTGTTACTCGATGAGTGGCAGGGTTTTCATCCCTACACCACCTGGAGTACAACCACCGTGGCCAATGCCGAGCAACTCTTGGCCGAAGCCAATTATGAGGGCACGGTGACCCGCATTGGTATCAGCCGCGCCTACGCGACACGCCATGGGGCTGGTCCCTTTGTCAGTGAAGATGCCGATCTCACCGCCGCGCTGCCCGACGCTTGCAACCACGATGGTGCGTGGCAAGCGGGTTTCCGCGTTGGCTGGCTCGATTTGGTGCTGTTGCGCTATGCGCTAGCGGTGGTTGGGCCATTGGATTATTTAGCGTTGACTTGCCTAGATCGCTTGGCCGACATCGAGCCGCTCCAACTTTGTACTGCGTACACCGACGCCGATGGCACACTGATCGAGCATCTTATGCCTGCGCCGACCGCACAGGATTTGGCCTATCAACAAGAACTCACCAAGTTATTACAAAAGTGTCGTCCCCAATTGGAGAGGGTGAAAGATTGTGCAACGCTCATTGCAACATTAGTGAACCATTTGGGGCTTCCTGTAGGCATCTGTTCTTATGGACCAATGGCTATAGAGAAGACTGAACAGATATATCCCTGACTGATCAGCGCTTCCACTCTTCTCGCAAAAGCCCCAGGGTAAGCATATTGCGCAGTTTCCCATTGACGACAAAATGATTTCTGATATTGCCTTCAACGGTGAAACCTAATTTCCGTCCAACCCCAATACTGGCAACGTTGTCATCGTTGCAGCAGATTACAATTTTCTGCATTTGCTGATTCCTGAAAAGTTCTTCAATCAATCGTGTGCAGATTGTTGTTGTGATGCCTTTCCCTTGCCATTCCTTGCCAAGCATATAGCCAATTTCTGCCCATTTGGCGACCAGATCTTTTTCTCGAACGAGGAAGTAGCCGGCCATTTGATCGCCCGCCCACAGTGTGTAGAATTCCCCGATCCCTTGCGCCTGCCGCGCAAGATTTGCCTGAATATTCGCCAGCATCGCGCCGACATCGTGGGTTTTGCTTACAAATGGAATGGCATCTACGTAGATCTCTCTATTACGCTCAATATGTGCAAAGAAGGCTTCCGCTTGATCGATCTCTAAATCCTTTAAAACGAGGCCTTTTACGTCTGTTCCCACTAGTCTTCCCATAAGCTTTTCCTATGACTGTGCTCTTAGCCGATTGATCAATAGTTCTTATTCATCTGCCACAGAGCGCGCGGAGAACCCAGAGAAAGGCACTTCTTCCCGCCGTGTCCACTGTGGCCGCCGTGGTTTAGATTAAATCTGTCAGTCAATCAGGTGCTCTTCGGCTATTTCAAAATTATAAGGCTCTATATGTGTTTCGAGGTATTGTACCCTTGCCGGATTTGTTAAACAAGTGCCAATGCCTAACCATCCAGTGGCCATACAAAACTCGGCCTTATATTCCTCGCCTTGTTTACCTTGTAGCCGCACGACTACTCTGTGGCTACGATCCGACTGCATTGACAGCAACCAAGCCGCGTGCTACACTCCCTTGCAAAGCCAACAGGAGCAATGAGCACTGCTTGCACGCCATAGTTTGCAAAAGGAGATGAGCCAATGGCCCACATGAGTGCCGAGCGTATAGCCGAATTTCTGGCACCACCGCGCCACGCCATTATTGCCACCAATCGCGACGATGGTCCCCCACAACTCACGCCAGTCTGGTATCTCTATGAAGAGGGGCGGATGCATATTAGTGCCGGGGCGGATACGGTCAAGGTACGCAATCTGCGGCGCGATCCCCAGGCAACAATCTGTGTCGATGGCGGCCATCCCGATGCGCGCTATGTGATCTTCCAGGGTGCCGTTACGATTGTGGAGCCCAGCGCCCCACGCCAAGAGGAGTTTCGCTGGCGCATTATCCAACACTATTATGAGGACGAAGCCGATGCCCGTCGCTATTACGCTTCTCTACAAGAGTCCCCCAGCGTTCTCTTAATTCTCGAACCGGACAAAATCATCAGCCAAGATTTCAATTGAAGTGGAATGCGAATATAAACGTAGCTATTTGTAAGACTTTATCCGATTTAACGGGTTGTCCGGACAGGAAGACAAGATGACAAGATGAACTGTCGCCGTTATCCTGTGATACTGCTGGCTTACCTTATGGAGTGGGATTTAAATCCCCTCCTAACAGCGAGAAGTGCCCTCAGGCACTGCTTCTGTTTTCTCAGTCGCTGAGGCGACTTCTCGCTGTCAGCAAGGGGTTTCAACCCCATTGCGTTAGGTAGACCAACAGGATCATCCTGTCATTCTGTCATAGATGTACAAAATAAATCGAAATAAATTCTATAGGTATTTAGCGATCAATTGTCATTCGCATCCTGCAACGCACAACGGAGGAAATCCATGAGCCCCAAAACGATTAGCGTTGGCATTATCGGTGCCGGTGCCAACACCACCTCAAAACATATTCCTGGTCTACAAGCCATTGAGGGCGTCGACATTGTCGCCGTTTGCAACCGCAGCCGCGAATCGGGTGAGCGCGTCGCCTCGCAGTTTAATATTCCCCATGTCTATGAAGATTGGATGGCGCTGATCAATGCGCCGGAAGTAGACGCCGTCATGATTGGCACTTGGCCTTACATGCACTGCCGCTTGACGTTGGCTGCATTGGCTGCCGATAAACATGTAATGTGCGAAGCGCGCATGGCCATGAATGCCGACGAAGCCCACCAAATGCGCGATGCCGCCCGCATGAAGCCCCACCTCGTTGCGCAAATCGTGCCTTCCCCCTTTACTCTACGCGTCGACAAGACGGTGAAGCGGCTGCTGGCCGAAGGCTATCTCGGCGATCTGTTGGCCGTGGAAGTACGCGCCGGCGGTGCGTTTTTGGACAAAACCGCGGCGATGCATTGGCGCAATGACTTTGATTTGAGCGGCTACAATATCATGACAATGGGCATTTGGTACGAAGCGCTGTTGCGTTGGGTGGGAGGGGCTACCAGTGTGGCGGCAATGGGTAAGACCTACGTCACGACCCGCAAGAACAGTGAAGGGTTGCTCAAGCCGGTACGCATTCCCGATCATGTTGATATTATCGGGGATCTGGCCTGTGGCGCGCAGTTGCACATGCAAGTTTCGAGCGTGGCCGGGTTGGTGGGCGGGCCGGAAGCCTATCTCTTTGGCAGTGCGGGCACATTACGCTTTGCCGGGCAGAAGCTCTATGGCGGACAGCGGGGGGATAACGCACTCGTCGAAATCGAGATTCCCGTCGACGAGGCCGGTAGTTGGCGCGTTGAAGAAGAATTTATCAGCGCGATTCGTGGCCAAGAAGAGATTACCCACACCAGCTTTGAAGATGGTGTCAAGTATATGGAATTCACCGAAGCGGTGACCCGTAGCATGCAGAGCGGCTGTACAGTCCCATTGCCGCTCTAGCGGGTGCTATTGCAGGCACCTTATGAGGAAGTTGGGCTGTTTCGTCCTGGCAACGTGACCGGCACCTCCGAGATGCCGGTCACGTTACAGAGAAGCGATCTTTAGCGCCGCATGAATAGGACTGATTCGTCATCTGTAAGCCACGTTATGAAGGGTAAATAATTATTGCGGTAAAGGTCGTAGGGGCATCCGCTTGCCGGTGCCCTGGGGGCGACCGCAAGGGTCCGCCTCTACAAGATACCATGGCACCATGCTATCTAAACATGACTCATCCACGCCAATAAGGGGTTTACACACCCTCAGATGTTTCTGCTTTCACGAACTGATTTCCCGTCCGTCTAGTTCGCCGCTGCTTGATTTCATCGATCAGCTCATCTAACGTCTGATCAGCAAACAGTTCACGCCGTTCCTCCGTGTAGTTGCCATATCCAGTTGTATATTGGTTGATAAACCGCACGGTGTTCACAACCCCAATTTCTCGAAACAAGATACGGATGGCATCCTGTGTAATTTCTGCAAGTGGTTTCGTTTCAGCGATCATAGATCTAGTTCCTCTACCAATTCGAGCGGTGTAATCACAACCGTTTTCAAATCATCGATTGTCTTTGCACGCCGCAAAAATCGATCATCACATGTACAAAAATAATCAGCATTGGCGGCTTCCGCGCTGGCAAGATGTAATGCGTCAAGCGGTTAATGCCAAGTTTGAGAAATTCATGCGCTCGAAGTTCAATGCCCTCATCCAGCATGATGTGAGCGTTTGCTGATTCTAACGCCGACTCGGCATAGTTGCGTCGGGTGGCCAATGGATTCTTCTCAATTTCCAATTCTAAGGCTTCTGATGATAGCAGATCCATCTCGCCAGCTTTACACAACTCCAGTACACTGAGGATCGCTTCAGCTTCCAAACGAATTCTCATCTGTGATTTATCATCTAGTGGCCGTTGTAAAGTGCAATTGTCAAGATATATCTTCATCGCTTCGATTGCCATTGTCTATCCGAATTTGATTTGTGGGTATCAGTATAGCAGAAATGCCGAGCAGAATCTACCCGGCTTTCTCAGAAGGGTGCGTACCACAGTTGGGGGATTACACCGGACGATCAACGTAGTCCTTCTCTGTATTCCCCCCAAAATGGCTTACTTTTACCCATATCTTTGTGGGCCGGTGGTAGGGTCGCGTTCCGGGGACGGCACAGATGCGCTCTGGTAACGCATCAACTCGTGTGCCGTCCCCGGAACGCCACTCTCGCCGCACACTTGTGGGTAATGGT
>DAOUCA010000121.1:0-194583 GCA_034432375.1 Caldilineaceae bacterium | reverse complement strand
GCTCTGCCTGAAAATCCAGCGGGCTTGGTCGAATTGCCCGACGAAGAGATGGCCGCCGTTGCCGGGGGGCGCAGCTATTTCACCGGGACCTGTGGTCGGGTCTGCGCCGTCTTGACCCCACAATACAACTGCTTGAAAAGCAACTAAATCCATGAACAATGGTCAATTGAGCATGCTCAATTGACCATTGTTCATGATGAGCCGCCACCTCCTACTGCATAGCAGTCGATGTTTCCCTAGATTCTCCGGAGTAAGAACCATGCTTGCCAACAACCGTTCGCTCTTTCGCCCTGCTGCGCTCGCCCACTATCAAAACCCGAATGATGGGGTCTCCACAGCCACAGCCCCACAGGGTTTTTGGGCACTGGCGCGTCTGGTGCTTAGCCTGATTGGGAACGTACTGATGGCTCCACTCAGCCGATGGCAGCGACGCCAGGTTCCCATTGTCTTGCAGATGACGACGACGCAATGTGGTGCGGCCTGCCTGACAATGGTGCTAAACTACTATGGTCGGGCCGTCTCACTGGCCGAACTCGCCGAGGGGATGGATGTAGGGCGTGATGGGACGACAGCGTTGGCAATCGCCCAGTGCGCGCGGCAGCAAGGCTTACAAGTCCATGCTTATTCGGGAGAGTCGAAACAGTTAGCAGAGATCGCATTGCCGGCGATTTTGCACTGGAACTTCTCCCATTTTGTGGTCTTGGAAGAATGGAGCGCTGCCGGTGCAATCATTATCGACCCAGCCAGCGGTCGCCGTCCACTTTCAGCAGCAGAATTCGACCGCTGCTTTACCGGCGTCTTTCTGACCTTAACGCCAGCTACACGGTTTGAACGCCGTCGCCAACCACGCAAAGCTGCGATCTGGCGGCAACAGCTTTCTCGTCTATTGATCGAGAGTGGTGCGTGGCGCACAGGCGTGCGGGCGTTGGTGGCGACGGTTGCAGTCCAAGCGCTGGCGGTCGCCTTCCCTTTGCTGACCAAAACCATTGTTGATCAGGTGCTCCCCCAACGGCAATTAGCACTCATGCCGCTGTTGATTGCTGGCATCTGCGCGGTCGTGGCGATGCAGATGGTCGTCGGCTTTGTACGCCAGAGCGTGCTCATTCGCCTACAAGCCGATGTCGACACGGGGCTGATGGCGAGCTTTCTGGAACATCTGCTCGCCCTCCCCTATCGCTTCTATCAGCAGCGCACCAGTGGCGACCTGCTCATGCGTCTCTCCAGCAATATGGTCATGCGGGAACTGTTGACCACACAGACAATCAGCGCCGTGATGGATGGGATCATGGTCATCACCTTTCTGCTGATTCTGCTCTGGCAGGCACCCCAATTTGGGCTGGTAACATTGGGGATTGGTCTGCTGCAAGTGTTACTCTTGTTCGCCAGCACCAGCCGTATGCATGATTTAGCGCAACGTCACCTATCGACCCAAGCGGAAACCCAGGCCTATTTAGTCGAAGCGTTAGCTGGGATCAATATGGTCAAGGCGACTGGCGCAGAGGATCAAGTTTTACAGCGCTGGTCGGCTCTGCATCAGAAGGCGTTGGTGGTCACCTTGGAGAAGCAACGGCTGGCGGCGCTGGTCGATACGCTCTTGCGCAGCTTACAGATCGCCGCCCCGCTGATCTTGTTGCTCATCGGCGCGCAACAGGTGCTGGCTGGCACAATGACATTGGGTGCGATGTTGGCGCTAAACACATTGGCGCTTGGCTTTTTGACACCGCTCGACGCGCTGGTCGCCAGCGGGCAACAATTACAATCTGTGGGCGCGCATCTGTCACGTATGGCGGATGTGCTGGAAGCAGAACGGGAGGAAAGTGGCATGATGCGGGTGGAATTGCAGGGAAAGATTGAAGTGCAAAATGTCTCCTTTCAGTATGACCGCCACAGTGCGCCGGTCTTGCAGGATATTTCGTTGCAGATTGCACCTGGCCAGAAGGTCGCTATTGTCGGTCCTTCGGGCTCGGGCAAGAGCACGCTGGCCCGCTTGTTATTGGGGCTGCACCAACCAACCAGCGGCCAAGTTACCTATGATGGCATCCCCATGTGCGCCCTTGATCGCCGGGCGTTGCGCGGGCAAATGGGGGTGGTGATGCAGGAGGTCTTTCTCTTTAGCGGTTCGATTCGCCAGAACCTGGCTTTTGGGCAGAATGACCTCTCCTTTGAAGCGCTGTTGGAATCGACGCGTCTCGCCTGTATCGACCGTGACATTGCGCAGATGCCGATGGATTTTGAGACGATGGTTGCCGAAGGAGGGGCTGGGCTTTCAGGTGGGCAACGACAGCGCTTAGCCCTCGCCCGTGCGCTCGCCCGAAAGCCCGCCGTCCTGCTGCTCGACGAAGCGACAAGCCATCTCGACACAACGACCGAAGCGCAGATCGAACAGAATCTACGTCACGTCGGTTGCACGCAGATTGTCATCGCCCACCGCCTGAGCACCATCCGCCAGGCCGATCTGATTCTGGTGATGGAAAACGGGCGCATCGTTGAACAAGGGACCCATGCCGAGTTGGTGGCAAAGAGTGGGGCGTACCTGGGGATGTTGCCGGCGGAGGCGTGAGCGGTTGTGGGCGTGGAGCCACAGAGGACACAGAGGACACAGAAGGCACAGAAGGCACAGAAGGCACAGAGGGCACAGAGGGCACAGAGGGCACAGAGGTAAAGTTACTCATCAGCCATGCCCGGCGATTTGTTGCCGGACATGGTTTAGAAAGTGCTCTAGGCGGCGGTTAATGCAAGCACACGCACGGGGCTACCGGAGCCGTTGACCAATTTTAGCGGGGCGGCAATGATTACGGCACCAGTTGGCGGCAGTTGATCGAGGTTGTTGAGACTGGCCAATCCCAATTTGCCGGCACCGTGCATAATCGTATGCGCCGGGAAGGGTGGTTCAAAGCCGCCGGCCTGTCCTGCATCGGTGCCCACCGTTTCGACGCCCAGGCCAAGCACATCGCGCTCATGGGCCAGGAAACGCACGCAGTCGGGGTGAAAGCCAGGCGAATGGGCACCATCCGCGCGCGCGTTGAGGAAGGCATCCCGCCCCTGCCGCTTCGACCAATCGGTACGCAAGAGTAGCCACGAACCAGGGGCAATCTTGCCATGTTCCCCTTCCCACGCCTGCACCTGTTCGCGCGTCAGCAGATAATCTTCATAGTGCGCCACTTCCTTGCTCACGTCGATGACGCAGGCCGGACCAACAAACTGGCGCACGGGGATCGTGTCCGTCGTGTTATTGGCGCGATCCTTGCCGGTAATCCAATGGACCGGGGCATCGAAGTGGGTGCCTGTATGCTCGCCCAAGGTGATCGTATTCCAATACCACGCCGGCCCTTTGTCATCATATTGCGAGATTAACTCGACAGAAACGCCGGGGGAAGCAGCAAAAATGTCGGGCAATTCGATCACTGGCGTCTCAGGGCCTAGGGGTTGCGTCAAATCAACAACGCGAACACGTCCATTGCGCAGCTCCTCCACGAATAGAGAGAGAACAGTCACAGGTGTACTCATCAGAAATCTCCTTTAGTCGGTGGTTGACACGTTGGTAGAGGCATGGCATGCCGCGCCTCTACCAACGTGGGGTATTTACTTGGATATTTTCCGAATATGGCGCTCAAAGCGGAAGGCATTCTCCGGCAGCTTGAGATCCATGCCAAAGTGATCTGGCCCGACGGCTTCCACTTTGGCCACAATCACGCTTAAATCGTTGCGGTCAAAGGCGTCGGCGGCGGCTTCCATAAAATCATAGATATTGCTGACAGCGGCGACATGGGGACAGCCTGCGCCACGCGCAATCGCGGCCAGATCGGTCACGCCATGGGTGGTGTGCGTCTCAAAACCGCCGGTAGAGAGCAGGCTGCCATTGTCAAAGATGAGGTGAATTAGATTCGCTGGACGATAGCGGGCCAACGTTGCCAGCGTGCCCAGATTCATGAGTACAGAGCCATCGCCGTCGAGCACCACGACGCGCGCTGGGGGCCGATTCAGCGCCAAGCCCAGCCCAATCGATGAGGCCAACCCCATGGCATGTTGCAAATAGAAAAAATTCTCGCAGTGGCCCAGGTCATACAACTCCTGCGCACATGCGCCCATGATCGTCACGACCAGACATTCTTCAAATTCAGGATAGAGTGCTTTGATACAGTCAGCCCGTTTCATGATCTTGTCTCCTAACAGAGGTAGTCGAGGCCGTTGCCGAAGTGAGAGTCAGAATTGCGTGTTGCGTTTTGCGTGAACTATAACTGGATCTAGCTCTGTGATGTGCGGATGAGGATGAATGATCTCAATAAAATTCATCGAGCAGTTGGTAAAAGGCCAGCTTCTCTTCATCCGGCTGCGTCAGTCCGTATGCGTCAAAAAAAGGGGTGACCCACTCCTCGCCACAATTGCGGATCAGGCTGCGACGAACGAGCGCCAAATCGCGGTAGCGATCACCAACACCGGCCAAGCCCAAATCAATAAACCCACTAATCTGGCTCTCGGCAATCATGATGTTGGGCAGGCAATAATCCCCATGCGTCAGGACCAGATCCTCTTCTTGGGGAGCCGTGGCCAACAGCTCTTCCAAGAGGGAGTTAGCCGACCGACCCTGGCGTTCATCGTCAAAATCTTCCTCGTCCACCAACCCTTGTGCGGTGCGCCGCTTTGCGCGCGCTATCTCCTGTGCCAAGCGATGATCAAAGGGACAATCTGCCAGCGGCACAGCATGGATTTGGCGCAGCCCCACGGCCAGTAAGCGCACGATTTGGGCCGTGGCCATTTGGCCGGTCTCGGCCAGGGTCGCCGCGTCAACCCCAGAGACGGCCGACATCAGCAGATAGGTGTGTGTGGCATCTTCATGGTAGGAGAGCAGGCGCGGCACCGGTAGCCGATCCGCTAGCCAGGTCAACCGGGCGGCGTCGTCGGCCAAAGTCAGCCCCGGGTTGCGTGGGCAAATCTTGAGAAAGCTCACCGGGCCACGTTCATTGGCGAGCTGATAGACCGCGGCCATCGAGGCACCAATCACCACCGGCTTGGCATGGTGGATCTGCGCCAGATAATTGGCCAAGGGCCCTGCCTGCAATTCTGGGGGAAGTGCCTCATGCATGGTTACGCCACCACATATAAACTCTTGAATCCAGTTGTCAACGGCTCACCCGCACCTGATCGTACCACCACAACATCTTCCACGCGACAGCCCAATTTGTGGGGGATAAAGATACTCGGCTCGGCGGTGAAACACATACCAGCTTGCAAAAGCGTGCTGTCACCGGCAGTCAGAAAAGGGGTCTCGTGGACATCCATGCCAATGGCGTGACCCAAGCGGTGCATAAAGGCTTCGCCATAGCCCCCTTCGACAATAACCTCGCGCGCTGCGGCATCGGCCATTTCACAGCTGTTGCCAGCTTTGAGCGCCGCAATCCCCGCCGCCTGCGCACCAATTACCAACTCGTAGACCCGTCGATATTCGGCATCCGGCTCACCAAAGTAGACCGATCGCCCATAATCATAACAGTACCCTTCATAGACGCCGCCCATATCATAGGAGATGGCAACCGGCGGTTCGAGCGGCACGAGCAACATCTCATCTCGATTGTGGAAGGCAAATGGATAGGTCGGCCCCATATTGTAAAAGCTGGTCACAAAGGATTCGGTCTTGGCCCCATGCTTCTTCATCTGATACTGCACCTCGGTCGTCAGATCGAGCGTATTCATGCCGTGGCGCAAATTCGCCAAGGTTGCGCGATAGGCCGCCTCGGTGATCTCGCCCGCCTTGCGCATAATGGCAATTTCGTCTTCGTCTTTGATCATACGCAGCGGCATAATTAGCTTGGAAGCCAGGCTAAAGGTGGCACCGGGTCGGAGCTGTTGCAGCTTCAGCACCAGTTCTGCCCAGGAGCGATCCTCAACGGCCACCGTTGGCCGATCACCAGTGGCAAGCGCGCTCAGAACATCACGCACCATTTCGGTGGGGTCGCCAGCATCAGCCAGCACACGCACATCAACATCGTCCACGCCGCCCATGTGAAACGAAGCTAACATGCGCGGCAACGTCAAAATCGGTGCGCCCTGCTGTGGAATCCAGGCACCGGTCAGCCACTCGCCGGGATAGATCGTGTTGCCAAAATTTGGTTCTTCACGCCCAATGCCGGTGACATAATGTAAGTTGGCCGAGCGACTGAGAAAGAGTAAGTCGACCCCTTGGTCGGCCATCTGCGCTTGGAGACGGGCTAAACGATTTGCATAATCAGACATAGAGCTCCTCATTATAGTAACTCATGTTACGCAGTAAAGATCCCGGTCTCGAGTACGCTATATCCCCAGATGCGGATTGACCCGCATCTGGGGATATGGCGTACTCGAGCAGCGTGGCGCCTTTATAGGAAGATGCGTAACATGAGATAGTAAGTTCTGATAGAAATTAACGTCCTGAATTTCATCTTGTCATCAGGCGACATCGGGTGCCCATTGGGAGCGGCACCAATAACGATAAAATTTTCGCCACAGATGGACGCAAATGAACACAGATACTATTCTTCATCCATATTTATCTGGGTTTATCTGGGTTTATCTGGGCTTATCTGGGTTGATCTGGGTTGATCTGTGGCTATTTATAGAACAATTCATCTTCTCAAACCAACTCCGCCGCCGGCAACGCCCAATCCTTCACCAACGCACCACGCATGGCCCCTTCGATAAAGTTCGGGGCGGGATGGTCGGCGGCGGCGAGTGCGGCAATAACCGCTTCGCGATCATAGGCAACCGAGCGCTGCGTCACCTGATATCCTTGCGTATCCGCCTCTAAAATCGCATACCATGCCGAGAGATCAGGCACCTGTGGATTGCTCACACTGCCAAGGTTGATCAGATGCAAATCGCCAAGCCGCCGATTCATGGGCCAGTGGGTGTGGCCGACAATCAGCAGATCAGCCTCACAGCCGGCCACTTGTGCGTGCAAAAAGGCTTCGGTGTAATCGGGACGCAAGCCATCACCGCCATCATGGCCAGGCGAGCCATGAACACCTAGAAGTCGTGTGCCGTCGGGCAAGGTCAACCGTTGTTCGATGGGCAGCGCTTTAAAAAAGGGAAGCCAGCCGGTGGCCGAGAGCGCCCCCTGTGTCCACGCCATTGTCTGTGCCACCTCGGCAAAGGTGAAGAGCCGTTTGGGGTCCCCCCGCACATCTTCGGCGTAGGGCGGCGGGCGGTCGCCAATGGTCACATAGCGGTCGGTGTTGCCCCGCGTGAAACGAATGTTAGGCAGCGCACGCAGACGGTTGAGTACCTGGATCGGCTGGGGACCAACTGCCACCAGATCGCCCAGCACCCAATATTCATCGACGGAGCCTTGCCGATCAATGTCGGCCAAAACAGCATCCAGCGCAATGGCGTTGCCGTGAATATCGGAAAAAAGCGCAATCCGCACTACACGTCCCCTTCCATCAGATCACGCGTCAGCAGCAGTGCCACCGGCGAGAGCGCGCTCAATGAAAGCGTATGCGCCTCTTTGATCTGTTGACCAATTCGCTTGGGATCACGCGCATAGTCAAAGGGAATCCCCAGCCCACGCAGCACCGGCTCCGTCACCATCCCCCCTTTGGTGTGCCAGGGGTACGGTTCGCCCATATGGCCCCGAAAGGCGATCAACAGACAGAGCGGCAGATTATAAAGCATGGAGAGCGAGACGATGCCATTCATTGCGCCCAGAAAGCCGTGGTTCTGAATCAAGACAAGATTGGGCGTTCCGGCAAAGTGGGCACCGGCAGCAATGCCAATCGCTTCCTCTTCTTTGGCCACCTCGATCAGACACATCTCCGGGTCGTGCTCGGCCATCTGCAGGAGATAGACCAGCCAGGTCTCGGGTAACGCCGTGATAAAGCGAATTCCAGCATCCTTGATGCCTTGATAGACAAGTTTGGAATTTTCGCGGGAAACGGTCATGGCTGCTCCTCGTAAGTTGTCGTGATAGGATATCGTGATAGGATATCTTGCGCGGTACGAATTGCGTGTTGCGTCTATTGTTATACCACTTGTAGCGTCTAAGGGGTAAATTTATGCACATTCTTTGTAGTGTTTCGATCCTGTAAGTCAATCTTAAGACAAGGGCCGATCAGCAGCTGATCGGTCAAAATCGTCAAGTAATTGTTACCTCTATAGTGATGATTCCCTGTTAAACTTTGCTACTACCAGGAATCGATGCCTTTGCATCTTTTCTTGACGCTGCAACGACGTTGCAGCTTATCTCGACGCCGCAACGTCGGGGAGGGCCGACAGTCCATACGATAGAGGTTCAATAATCTTTCGTAGTGACACGCCATGCCGTGTCCGTACGAAAGGGATTCCGATCAGGGATCTTTTTCTGAATATCTATCGCATGTAGAACAGGCATTGTAAGTAGTGAAATGAAAGAAGATCATGCGCCACCATCAAACCAAAAACAGTCGGCTCCCACAGTTATGGCCGATTATAGCATTTGTGGGATTCCTGTGCAGCTTTGTGGTTGTCGGTTTGTCGATCATGGCCAGGCAGAGCAATTCACTGTTGGCCGCCGATGCACGGCTCCCAATTGCACAACAGGAGGATGAACAGATTTTTCTACCAATTGTGCGGAGCGCGCCCAATCTCACCAATGGCAAAGCAGTGCTCTTTGTTTCCCGCCAGATACCAGCGACGGGTACGGTCTATTGGAACGTACCAAAGGGGATGCCAGGGATTGGCCCCTTTAGCCGTTTCCAGGTAGCTGCACCAGGCAAACTGCTGATCCGCAACACCAATGGCACCCTTCGCACCTTGCTAGACGGCAGCAATCCCACGGCGGCCACGCTCAATCTTATCGATGTTAACGCACCCGATGTTTCTTATGATGGCCAGACCATTGTCTTTGCCGGCTTGCCCCAAGGTGCGTACGATCCAAGCCCTATGACTAATCCCGGTGCCTGGCGCATTTACACAATACGCATGGACGGCACCGATCTGCGCCAAATTACCACCTCTAGCCAGGATGATCTCGATCTCAGTCAATTTGGTGACATCGCCGGAGAGTTTAAGAAGTACGACGACACGGATCCCATCTGGCTGCCCGATGGACGGATCGTCTTTTCGTCAACGCGCTGGCCCGCGTTTGCCATGTATGGCGGCGCGCGCACTTCAAATCTGCATGTTGTCAACGCCGATGGCACCAATTTACACCGCATCACTTCTGAACGCAACGGAGCCGACCGCCCACAGATCGATCCGCTGACCGGCCAGATTGTCTACAGCCGCTGGTGGCGCAACTTCCGTCTGGCCGCCAACTCGATGGAGACGCTCGTCGACCCCAGTGGCGGCTATCGGCTGAAAGATGGGCTGGTCGCTGCCACAGGGTCAGACAAGGTCGGCGATGTGCCGGGTGGGTCGACCAATCTGAGCCGCAACGCCTGGCATTTGGCGAGCATCAACCCCGACGGCACAGGGCTACGGCTGTGGGGCATCGGCTCCAGCACCTTCCTGCTTGGAGAAGATGCCAACTTTGCCTATGGCGGTAGCTTTGCCCCCGACGGCACCTTCTATGGCAACTTTTTTCCCATGAAAAATGGCACCGAGGCCGCCGGCTTTGGCGGCATTCGCCATTATACAGGGGGCATGGCCGGCAGCTATATACCACTGGTGGGCATCACCTCGGCGTTTGGCTTTCCCTATGTCAGCGAAAATCCCGTCTCGTACGGGGTCAGTCAGGGCAACTATGCCAGTGAACCGACCTATCTCGCCGATGACAAAGTGGTCTTTTCCTGGGCAGCCGATATTAATCAGGACTATGGGCTGTACGTGATGAAGTCCGATGGCAGCGGACGCCAACTGCTCTACGACAATCCAGGCACCAGCGAATTACGTGCCCAAATCGTCGCACCCCGTCCCGTGCCACCGATTATTGCCGACCGTGTTACACAAACAGCAAGCCCGCTGCCCCCAACCGCTGCCGGTCCCTATGACCAAGATGGAACGTTCACCTTTGAGGCCCTCAATGTCTATTTCAACGCACCAATCGATTCCAATATTGTCAGTGCCATCCCCATTGGTTCCGCCGGCACCATCCGCTTCTTTATTGATCAGCAGCGCACCGAGCAATCCGGTTCGCTGGAACAGTTCGATTGGCCCATTCTACTGCAAGAGGTTGCAGTCAATCCCGATGGCTCGGTCACCGTACAATCGCCCGGCAACGTGCCGCTCTTTGAACAGATTCGTACCCCGAAACCAAACTACACTGTACCATTGACCGGGCGCGCCTATGATGAAGATGGGGGCGCGGCGCACGTCGCTGGTCATAATTTTGGTCGCCCCGGCGAGGTGCAGCGCTGCGTCGGCTGTCATGCTGGCCACAGCATGATCCCCGTACCGGCGGATCCCGCAGATGCGCAGTTTACCAATCTTGCGCCAGGGGCAACCATCAGCTATTCGTCAATCCACCCGCTCATCAACCCCAGTGCCGAGTCGCTCATTGATCGCCAGGTTTTGCAGGGGCGCATCATCAAATATTGGCGCAGCGACCCAGAGCAGGATCCGCAAGGGCAGTGGGTCCAACTCGCCTTCCCCGTGCCGATCACCGTGCGCACCGTGCGCCTCTACAATCCTCGTTTTGGCGATGAAGCACAATCGACCCTGCAAGTTGAAGCGGCGACCGTCATTTTGTATAGTGACCCTGCCGCTACCGAGGAAGTCGCGCGCAAGGAGGTTGGCCAACTTGCCGTCAGTGGCACCGATGTGGCCTTTGACGATGTACGGGCCCAAGCGGTACGGGTGGTGATCAGCGATGTCAGTGGCACCTTTGAAGCTGTAACCGTCGCTAGCTTGGCCGAAGTAGAGGTGATTGCGCGCGGCGAGGCAGCACAATAAACAACGATAAGCAACTTACTTAGTCATGTTACGCACGGGGCGACAACCTCCTCTTCCCCTCGCCCCTTCTCCCCCTCGCCCCCTTCTCCCCCGCAACGGGGGAGAAGGGGGGAAAAATTTCTTTATCTGCGTGCTTTTGGCGGTAAAGCCGCCAAAAGCACGCAGACTTGACGAATTGCCCGCCCTTGGGGTAGGCGTGGGGGAATCGTCCCCTGCGTAACATGAGTTACTTACCGTATCGTTAAAAAAGCGAAAAAAGAAGTTGCTTTTTTGTAGAAACTTGGTACAATATTCAAGCTCTGCCGTTGCACACATGCGCTGATAGATGCCAATTCAGCAACGCAGAGTAAAGATATGATGTAAAGATATGATGTAAAGATAGAGATCAGTCGAATATCCGGTTGATAGACAAAGGAGATCTTCTTATGGCTAAAGGGCAGATTAAGAAAAAAGATGACAAGAAGAAGCCTGAGAAAACGCTAAAAGAAAAGCGTCAGGCGAAGCAGGAAAAGAAGAACAGCAAGTAGTATCTAATGGTTGCTAATTTATATGGTAGAAAGAGATAGCCCAACGTCCTGACGTTGGGCTATCTCTTTCTACACAATTAAAGTTGAGACTGTTTCCAACCCCACTGCAACGGTTTGCCCTCTACTTTTTCAGCAACCCGCTCAGCCCACCCGCGTTTGGTGTACTGCTTTGCCAGTTGCCTATGCGAGCTCCACAGAAATGGCTGATCACCGTCGAATTTTCGCAGATCATTGGTATAGTACTTGCCCTCTTCATTGATCACAACAAACATAGCGAGGCCCTTTTGCTTCCGTGATGAGTCTGATGATCGGGGGCTATTGCTATCCTGTGGGGGAATGTTCAGTTGTAAAGCTGTCATCTATCATAGGGCGCTTTGTTGTGAAGATCCATACGCAATTATGCGTAGGTTTTTATGCGTAGATTTTCATAGGGCTTACGCAGATCGCCGGTTGAGTAGGCTGCATTTTGTCCTATCAAAACCAGAGGAATGCGTAAGTCCTAGGATAAGCGAGAAAGTAAGTAGAAATAGAATTGACGTAGCGGAGGCTTTTACTCCACAGATCAATGGCCAATCGGTGTGGCGACGATTTTCCCGGTTGTGCCGCCCATGCGTCGCATCAATATGGCGCAGGGAATGAGTGCCAACGCGGCTAAAGCGGCACCTAGCCAAAAGGGTGACGTTGGATGGCTGGCAAAGATTAGACCGGCAACGGCTGAGCTGAAGATGACAGCTAGATTGGAGACCGATTGATAAACACCCAACACACCGCCACGCACCTTTTCTGAAACAGTATTGGTGGCCAATGTCTGCGCCGCAGGAATCGCAAAGCCCATCCCCATTGCGAAAAAGAGTGACCCTATCGGTCCCAGCCAAGGCGTTGTAATGACGGCAAAGATTATTAAGCCAATCATGCGGAAGAAATTGCCGGCGGCAACGACGGTTGCTTCATTAAAGCGTTTGAGAGCCCAGCGGATGAGAAAGGTTTGTGTGAGCAATTGCGAAAAGCCAACCGCCGCAAAAATCAAGCCGATGCCCAAGTTGGTGGCATCTTCCGTATAGCCCCGAAAGAGCACCGCTGCCCCATACAGCGAAAAGGTCGATTGAAAAAGCCCAAAGGCGAATTGTCCAACAAAGGTGATAAACAGAATCAGCAGCAGCGGCACATTGGCGATGATCTCGCGCAGCCCCAATCCCGTAGCCCGTGTGGTGCGGCTTTCCATGCGCTCTTCCGTGGTCAACGATTCATCGAGCACAAACCAGGTGAGGATGACAACGGCGATGGCTGCAACGGCCGCCACAAGGTAGGGTACCTGCACTCCATAGCGTGCCAGCCCTCCACCAATTACGGGGCCGAACATGAAGCCCAATCCAAACACGGCAAAGATATAGCCAAAGGCCTCGGTCCGTTTCGCGCGCGGTGTGATGTCCGCCACATACGCCTGCGCGACGATGATGTTCCCACCTGTGATGCCGTCAAGAATGCGGGCGGCAAAGAGCATGGCAGCATTGGGCGCATAAGCGATCATTAAAAAGCTGATCGCCGTGCCGATTTGGCTGGCGATCAAAATCGGCACGCGACCATAGCGATCAGAAAGTCTGCCTAGGTAAGGTCCGGCAATGAACTGTGCGGCAAAGAACGAAGTATTGAGCAATGTGATCATCTGGGGGGTTAAACCAAATTGCCGCTCGGCATAGAGCGGCAAAATGGGCAAAATCAATGAGGCACCAGCAATTCCAACAAAAACGACCAGCAGAATCGCTGCCAGCCGCCGATCCATGTTTCTGAAATTCATGAAAGTTCCCGATCTTTGTAGACCATTCGTCGCAATCGATAAAACTGCTGTACCGATTCAGCCATCTTCCTATGGGCCGCCGCTCATTCTGTAAGAATCTTCAAGGTTGGGTACCTTGGAGACGCTTGCAGTGTGACAGCTTTACCAAATTTGGATGGCTGAATCGTTACAAATTACTTTCTTTGGACCTGCTGCTCGCCACCCCTGGGCATGGTCGAGAAATTGAAACAATTTCCTCCTATACTGAGCTGCGCCATAAAGGTTCATTTTTACTCGTGTACAAAATGAACCTATGTGCTGCATCAGAGTACAAAATAGCATGGCGCAAAGCCGCATTACGCAAATACCTCCTTGCCTGATGTCGTACCGGTACGCCCTAAGCCGGTGCCGATAGAATGCCGGAAGTTAATTTGCCTCAATATTCTGCATCAGCGTCATCCCTTCCGCAGTCAGCGTGAGTACTTTTTGCCGCTTGTCTGCCAGGGTTTCCACCCCGCCTCACCTCGCCATCCCGTGCCGGGCGATCTCCATTGCGACTAGCAAAAAAACAGGAGTCATCCCGAATGCCAATGGGATGACTCCTGTTCCTCGATAAACGTTACAATGATAAAACCTGTACGCTACGAAACGCTTACTTGCAATGGCTACTTACGGCTTAATCTCCCCCGCAAACCAGGTTCCCGCCGAGACCCAGCCGTTGTCAGAACCGCCCCAACCTTGGTTAACATAGAAGGCTCGGTTGTACTCCGTCTCATTCCAGCAGAAGATAAAGCATTTGCGTACCGTCCGTTTGCGCCAGGCATAGCCATAGGCAAGTGGATAGTGGGTCAACCAACCGGTGCCGATGACGGCGGGTGTATTGCGGTCGATAATACTATCGCGGGCATACTCGCGCAGGCGACTTTCATGAATCCCCAACACATTGTAGTGGGTGCTGAGGCGGGTACCCGTGCGGCCATTGAAATAATCGGTCGCATCGTCCATATCCCACGGCACGGTCGGGCCGCTGCCAAAGGCACACCAGGTGCCGACATCGCTGCGGATCTCCCAGGTCATGTTGCGCACGCCGGTGTCCATGTACTGCGGCGCCACGACATCGGCGCCCTTGCCACCATTCTGACGGTAGAGCCCCCAGCGCCCGGCCCAGTAGCTGTTGCCACTGGCCGCTTGCTTGTCGGCCCAGCCAAAGAGCATCGCCCATGCCGTTGGTCCGCAACCGCTCCAACAGCCAGTGGTGTTGGGTGCAGTGTGTGCTTCCATCTGATCATAGAGCCGTTGGGCGCTGTGCGAACCAGCCCAGAAGTAGTTCCAGTCACCCCAGGCACCGTTGACCGCAGCGGTCGACTCGGTTGATGCGGCTGCGGCCTGTGGTGTACCGGCGCTGTTGATCAGCGGCAGATAGATATTGTTGACATTGCCATTGCCGGGGACGGTCGTCGGTGTATCGAGCACGCTAAAGGTAATCGTCTCTTGCGTGGCGTTGATCGTCATTGCACTGCCGACATTGGCGGCGTTGACGCTGTTGTAGTCGACAGTGGCAACTAAGGGCAGCGCCTCACCAGGCTTGGCATCCTTGACGTGGATACGCAGCACGGCTGGTTTGCCATCCTCACCAACGAGCACTTCAAAATCTACAAAGACAGAGCCGTCGCCACTCATCTGCACCTGCGGCGTGCCAGGGATCAGCAGCGAGATATCATAGGTTTCGCCTTTGAAGAGCCCTTCGCCATATTCGCGGGCGAGCATATCAGTCTCCCAATCCCCCGCGGCGTCACGCTTCAGATCTTCGATAAAGAGCGCATAATTCTCGGCATAGCCCTGCTTGAGCGCCTGCCACGATTCCCAGCCATCGAGCTTGAGGCTGTCGGGCGGGGTGGGGCCGCTCTCGGTCAACGTGCCACCGATGTCACCGGCTTCCTCGTCAGATTGGGTCTCCTTGTTCGGGGTCCACTCGCTGCTGGAAATTTCTTGCGGTTGGTCAAGCATCTCCTTCGTCAGGCCAGTCACCTTGACTAGTGGCGTGCCGGGCATGGCGGCGAGCTCACCTTGGGCATCTTCGCCCGCATAGCTAAGGGCATCGAGCTTGAAGAATTTAACAACCTTTTTACCTTGCTTGGCGGCTTCACAGGCAACATGTTGCGTCGGTGTTTCCCCCTCGTAGTTCCAGTGCGGAATCGGATGGTCATGCTCCCCCGTGGCGACGATGATGAAACCAGCTGGGCCGCCGTTGCCATTTAGCACTTGGAATTCATAGTAGGCGACGCCGTCGATGTCGGGGCGGTAGAGTTCGCGCACCAACTCGGCGAAGCGGGCGTCGTCCCAGCCGGGGGCCATGGGGCCACCACGCACATCGGCGAGGAGCTGGGCCGCGGTGCGTACAAATTGCACCGGCACTTCGCCAAACTTGACGGCACCGGCGCCAGGATTCGGGTCGACACAGGCTTGCTCGGTCTGATAGCGGATCATCGCCGTTTCGACCAGCGACTCGTTGCCGGCGGCGTCGCGGAAGCGACCGTAGACATGGGCCAGTTCACCCTCTGCCGTGGCGGCCAACTCCCAAGCGATCTCTTTGACAAAGGGCTGCCACGCCACGTTACTCAGGTCAGGCGTGTTGCTCAGTTGCATCTCGACAATGTCGCCATAGAACTCATCCTCTTCATAGGGCACAAAGCTGAGCGTCACCTTGAGGTCGGCGGTCGTCGGCGCACCGTTGTTGATCAGGATGCGGGCTTCCGGCGCAAAGGGATCGGCGCTGGAGGTGACCCCCTGGCTGGCGACAACGGCACTGCGATTGTTGGCTTCGTTGACGGCCATCAGCTTGTACCAGTAACTGAGGCCATCCTTGACATCCTTGTCGAGATATTCCCCAGTCGGCGGCACCTCTTGGTCGAGCAATTGCCACGGACCAGCGGCGCTTTCGCTGCGGTAGAGGATCAGATGGTGATAATCTGGCTTGACATCAAAGGTGATCTTGACGCTGCTGACATCTGCCGTGGCGTTAACAAAGGCGGGCGGCAGGATGCGGTCATCCTTGGCGTTGAAGGGATCCTTCTGCTTCTCAACTTCAGAGCCATCGTTCTCGCCACCGTCGTCGGTGTCGGAATCGTTGGGATTCGTCCCCAGCAGATACTCGCTGTAGTTATCGAGCCAGTCGAGGTCGTTGTCACCATCGGGGCTGGTCAGGTCATTCTGCTTTTCATAGGTGTCGGGCAGACGGTTGTTGTTGACGTCGGGCGCTTCGAGCACCGCGAACGAGCCAAGCGCTTGCCGTTGGAACTTATCGTGATTGACCTGCAACTCAACCCGATAGGAGCCTTCGTCGCGCGGGTCGGGCAACTTCTCGCCCCCTTCTTCACGCACCGGCTGCACCGGGTTGGCCTGGTTGACCCGCTCATAGACGCCGCCATAGAAGCCGTCGCCGGCGTTGCCATCATCATGGTCGCCGTCGTCGTAGAGCGGCACAACCGTGCGCGTGCCGTCAGGCGAGGTTACAAGCGCGCCGACGGCGGCGTCGCCGATTGGGCCACTGCCAGAGACAAGCGCAAAGATTGGCATCCGTAGCCCAGTCAGCTTTTGCACCGCGGGCAGCAGGAGATTCGCCGTCAGATTCGAGTCACCAGAGACGATCACCTTATAGGCAACGGGGCTGCCGGCAAAGCTGCCGTCGGCGTGGTTGACAAAGAGCTTCCACTCACCGGGCACCGGGTTGGGAATGCGCCAGCCGAGGTGGCCGCTGTAGCTGTTTTTGAAGGTGTAGGGGAAAGACTTCTCGGTATATTCCTTGCCATCGGGTGCCACGAGACGCAGCGCCAACTGCGGGCAGAACTCTTGGCAACCGCCCTGGTCCCACTTGAGCGCAAAGAGTGCTTCTTTGACGGAATCGTCGATCAGCACGCGGTGTTCACGGTCGGCGACGGGGCCACCGGCGGCGCTGGCTGGCATGGTGCCCCGTTGGTCGAGCAGCCGCTGGCGGCCTTCGGCAAGGGCGTTTGCATATTCGTAAGTATCGGCCAGATCGAGCGCGGTGTCGGCGGCGGTAATGGCATCGGCACTATCCGCGCTGGCGGCGCTCAGGGCACTGACGTAGACATCGTTGTAGAAGAAGGAGCCGCCGGTTGCCGTGGCGATGCTTTCCATCAACGTTTCATCGGTGGCCGAACCCAAGGCAATCGTCGTGACCGGACAGCCCGTTGCCTGCACCGCGGCGGCGACATCGCTCCAATAAAGCGAGCTATTTTCCATGCCGTCGGAGAGGAGCACATAGGAACAGAGCGAATTGCCGGTAGCGCTGCCATTACGCTGGTTAACGGCTTCGTTCATGCCGTCGCCAATGCTGGTAGCGCCCCCAGGGGAAAGGGCGTTAACAAAGTTATGGGCGTTGGTGCGTACAGTGATATCAACCGATTGCATGGCAAAGGGGGCCGGATTGACATTGTGGTCAAAGGGCACCAAAGCCAAGCCGTCGCTGTTGCGGGTGACATCAATATAGAAGTTGGCGGCATCGCGGGCAGCCTGCATTTTGCTGTCAGCGGCCATTGAGCCGGAGCGGTCGATCACGAGCACCTGGTCGATATGGTCGGGTGTGTACTCGACACTTGCCGTGTTGGTGTCGGTGGCGATCGTCGTCGCTGTGCCCGACGCTTCGAGGCTCACCTCAAGATTATAGAGGCCATTACTGCCCTGGTTCGGGGCTTGAATGACCAGCCAATATTGCTCCTGCACAAAGCCGCCGGCAGTGATCAGCGCGTTAACGCCGTTGACGCGCACCTTGAAGTCGCTGACTGTCAAACCAGCGACGGCTGGGCCTTTGGGGTCGCCATTGGTGACGAGCACCTGGGCGAGGAATTTGCCGGGGCCATCAAAGGGACCGACCTTGGCAACCGCACCACTGTTGGGCATACGGATGTCGATGACCGGGTTCAGACAGCTGATGGTAATGTCAGCCTGGGCGCTGTTGTTGGTCGCGCCAGCAATCGCCACGACGCGCGTGATGCCATCGTTGAAGAAGGATTGGGTCCATGGCGAGGCGCTGCTCTCAAAGTGGCTGGCGAGCACCGTACCCTTTTGGGTGACAACGTGGTAGAAGGCTGGGCCGCTGTCGGTATTGAAGCTGACGCTGATCATTGGACAGTTGGCACCGGGGGTAGCGCTGTAGTAGCTGGCACCGTAGCGGCTGAGCGCTTGGTTGGCAAAGGTTGCCGGGCTGCCAACGCTGATCGTGCCGCCATTGATCGGGGCGATCGGGCCATAGGGGACCGGGCTGCCCAGTTCATCTTCATCAATATAGTTGAAGGAGCCGTCGGGTTGACTGGTTAGATCCTTCACCCAGTTGGCGGCGGCAAAGCGGCGAAAGGCGCTGTCAAAGGTTTGCCCCGCCCCAAGGGTGGCGAGTGCGCTGTTGACGGCGGCGATATCATCCTGTGTTTCGGCGGCATTCCAGAGTGCACGCATGGCGTCGATACCCCGCTCCGGCTCGGTGGTGGTGCTGCCGAACTGCTCGGTGAAATATTTCCACCAGAGCGCCGAGTTGTACTTCTGCGGTTCGCTCGTGATGTCAACATTGGTGTTTTGTAGGTAAGTGTTGACCTGCTTATTAAAGGAGGAGGAGACCGCGACCAAGGCATCGGCCCAATGGTCGATATTGGTAAAGGCCAGATCTTCGGTGGCGCGGGCGGTGCCCTCTTTGAACCACTTCACCTCGTTGCCGTCGTAGCTGTACTGCACGCGATGGAAGAGTTCGTGGCCAGTCACCTTTTGGATGCTTTCGGCGTTGGCAAAGCAGCCGTTGTAAACGTAGAGATAGTTGACATCGGCACCGGTTGCGCCATTGCAACTGGCATCGTTGCGGATCTCGACGACCAATTTGTCGGTAAAGGCAGGGGTACGAAAGCCCAACGCAGTGGTGTAGCGATCCCAATATTGTTGGGTGATGTCAGCCACTTGGGTGGCCTGGGCGAGGGTGGTGTTGGCGTCATCATAGCGCACACAGAAGTCGGTGCGGTCGACCAGATCCGGCAAGCTGCTAGGACCGGCAGGACAGGCGGCATCTGGTGCCATTGCGAGCGCAGATGGCAACGCGGATACGGGTGCCGCAGCCGGCGCGGCAAAGACCGCCGTTGGCAACTGCGGAATGAGTAAACTGCATAGAATCAATAAGCGGATCAAGTGGACGAGTTTGCGTCCAGGGGGTGCGTTTACCATACTGTTTATTCTCCTTGTCTTATAGAACATTGAACGCCGAGGTCGGCAGTTGTAGACAAGGGCCAGTGTAGCGGAGGATGGGGGGTGGGGCAGTGGGGTAGGTGATAGGTGGGGTGTGCGGTGGAACACAGCATATCATTGGTCAGAAGAGGAATCATTCCATAATCTGCGCTACGTTGACTATATGTGAACTTCGACTACCCCGCCAATCCTCTCAATGTGATGTCTAACTGATTGAGGACGTTTCGTCCAAGAACAACTTCATCATCCTGATCAGTTGCACCAACTTGAACTGCGTAAATGATGTGATGTCCGATGTGTAGCTGTACCATGTATAATGCCACTGAGCGTGAACCACCAAACAGGCCTTGGACACGTTTGTGATCCACGTAAGTAGCTGCCAACAATTGAATCACCTTGAGTGGTAGCAGTGTACCGTCGGAACCCGAATCAAGTAGCACAGTCAGTTGTATTTCCTCATCAGGACGCTCTGGAGTACTGATCCCCACCCGAATCGCAGGAAACGGCGGATCATATTTCTTATCATAGTCAAAGAGATAAACCCGATTACTCATAGTTTTCCCACTTCACCGTCAAACCTAGGGGTCCGGATTATCCATGTTGGTTCAGCTTCTGTGCGTACCTGTCGAATAAGAACCACTTCATCTGGATAACGCTCCCGAATGCGTAGATAGAGTTCATATTGCTCTACGTCATGATCGATCAGCTCTCCTTGATGTATAGCAACATAGTGACCTTTATGGTTTGCCAGTAGATGCGCGTGCATGTCATGATAAGCAGCGATCTCCTGTTGCATCTTCTGCTGCGCCTCATCTTGGATGTATCGGTGAATTGCTTCCTGTGCAAGCACTTTCACATCAGATCCCTCTGTGGTAGCCTTCTTCTGTAATTGAGAGAAGAGATTGTCGGCAAGGACGAGTTCTAATGTCTGCGTCATTTTTACCTCATTCGCTTTGATAGCACTTTTTCAATGAAATGATAAGGGTATCATATACCATAAATGTTGAATTGCGGAAGATGCAAGGTCGCTTTCCGACAGCGAAGTGAACGCGAAAAATAACCCGGTTGTAATATGCGGGGCAGCTTCCGCATGGTTCGATCCCAAACGGCTGCACCCGCTCACGCTGGTTTCGATACGACCCCCAAAAGCAGGGGCTTACTCAACCGGCGTTCGCTCACCGGCGGGATGATAAAATGGCTTACCTCAATAGCAGTGAGCGTTCCCGGCACACCCTTCGCCGCGACCCTGAACGGATGGCCGCGCGTGACTGCGCAGAAATCAGCTTTTCAGAAGTTCAGAGGTCAGAGCGGTCAGTTTCCAGAGATAGATGGGGACACTACCAGCCGAAACCCGTAGTAGCCATACCTGCTGCCCAAGCTGTTTCTACGACGCAGCGTGCAATCCGAGAATCCACTGCTATGCGAAGAATTCCCGCGAAGTACACGTGTGGGTCGATCGAATGCCATGAGATCCTCACGGCCATCCTCCGCCTGATAAGGATAGCTGAAATCGAGGTGGCCGTCCCTACCCCACAGGCTGCGTGTCCACTCCCACACATTGCCGATCAACTCTTCGACACCCAAGGGGCTGCTCCCTTTGGGGAAAGCGCCCACGGCGCTGCTATGACCAATCCCGCTGGCCTGTATGTTGGCGTGATCGGGCGTCAAAGTGTCGCCCCACGGATAGCGCCGCCCTGAGCCTGCGCGCCCTTCCCCTTCGACAAGCTCAGGATGCGGTTCAAGGAACGCCGGGCCACGTGCAGCCTTCTCCCACTCGGCTTCGCTGGGCAAGGTGACGGTCCAATCTTTTGGTAGCGTCCCAGCTTCATGCAACTCTGTGCACAACCACCGGGCAAACGCGAGCGCTTCATACCAACTGACACCAACAATGGGATGGTTCGGTAAAGTCAATGGCTCGCCTAAATCTGCCGGTCTATCCACCCACTCTTCACGCCATTCGTTGTTGTGGTATGTATAGATGTGCAACCTACCCACTTCCCACAGTCTATGCGCAATCGCCTCCGGCCAGTAAGCGGCGTTGGTATAGCCGCCATCTTCTACAAAGTGCTGATAGTGCGCGTTGGTGACCGGATAGCGCGAAATTTTGTAGCTGTACGGAATCCCAACCTTATGTTGTGGCTTGGCATTGTCCTCACCATCGTCATCGCCCTCATCGCTGCCCATCAAAAACGGCCCGGCCGGCACCGCACACCACTCGATCTGCAACGGGTCGATCACTTCGATCCGTGGATCGCCGAGCACCCCCAACATGCGGCCAGCGTCGGCCCGTTCGGCGGGGGTGAGCGGACTCTGGCGCATGACGCCGAGCAGGCCGTTGCGTAAACGGGTCAGGTAGGCGGTGCCGCCATCGGGATTATCACTATCCCGCTCAATCGCCGCCTTGCCCGCCACGCGGCCACAGTGGCCGGACCAGAGCAGGGTGCGCCATTCGTGGGCGGCGCTGGCAGGTGAGGGCAGTAGGGTAGGGCAGAGATCGTAGGCGAGGTCGAGCAGCGTCTCAATATCGTTGCCACGGTTGTAGAGCAGCTCCTCGGTCCCCAATTGCGCGGCGAGATACCAGAAGTCGCCCTCTTGCGCACGACGGCGCAATTCCCGGCTGCGGCTGCGTCCCTGCACCATCTGACAGCCGGCCAGATATTCCTGAAAGGTGCGGTGGGGAAAGCTGTAGGCGTGGGGCTGCTTGCTCGCTTCGTCGGCTCCGCCATGGGCGACCAGTAGCCCGGCGCGCTGGTCGATGTAGTCGAGGAAGGCGGCAGCCAGGGTCAGATCGCCCAGGTACGCATCCCCTTCCAACAAGGTTAGCAATTCGCCACGTGTCAACAACACATCGCCCCCGCCGGCGGCTTGTTGGGCGTGGGAGCGGTAGGCGAGTTGATGCAGAATGCGGCGCAATTTGAGGTCGTCACGCAGCAGCGCGGCAAAGGCCGGGCTAACCGGTGCCCCGACACCGCCCCCTTTGTGCAGTTGCCAGCGGTTGAGCAATACCTGCACCGCCAGGTCATAGAGGCGTACCCGTTCCCCAGGCAAGCCGACTTCACGTTGGTGGATAATCGCCATGGTCGTCAGCAACATCGGGTTGGCCGCCAACTCGTGCAGTTGCCCATCGACGACGGCCCGTTGCAGATCCGCCGCGGCGGCGTTGGCCTTCGCCGCGGTATAGCGTTGCAGGCTCGCCTGCGCGCCATACCAGCCCTGGATGAAATGGTTGACCTGCTCCTGGGTAAAGGGGGCCAGGGTGTGCGGACTAAACTCGTTCATCACCGCATCGCCAACATAGGAGCGCACTCGGCAGGTGATGATCTGGTGGCGGATCGCCGGATAGCGGCGACCGATCGCGCGCACAGTCTGGCGCACACGGCGGCGCAGCCCTTCGGCGACCTCGTCGAGACCATCGAAGATTAGGATCACCGTACCGGCGTGCAGGGCATCATCGAGCGCCCCCTGCCAGGCCGCCGCGCCACACTCCTCCAATTGGGCCAGCCACGCCCGGCGCACGGTGGCGATCAGCACTTGCTCCTGATCTGCCGTGGCCAGATCATCGAGCGTCAACGCGGCCAGCGCGGGGGTCAATTGATTGAGAACAAGCAAAAGCGGCAATGGTGCGGTCGCCCAGCCGGACGGCAATGCTCCGCGCCCCAACCGTGCTAGCGCCAGCCGCACGATCAACTGGTGCACAAAGGTACTCTTACCGCTACCGGGGTCACCGAGGAGCGCAAATTTAGACCAGTTCACAGTGGCTTCCAGAGCAGTCATCGGTCTCGATTTATCCTCCTGTCGCAGCACAGCCCCCGCAAAGGCTATCCCTTCTGATTTTTCGTCCCCCTTTGTAGCAACTTGCGTGGTAGTGTCTAGTTCGATGTAGACTTGTTCCAGCTTCACCGCCTCCTCACCCACCTCCTCATCGCCCCCCAAAGCGGCCAACGAAACAACATTGTGACGCGCACAGAGCATTTCGAGGTAGCGCGTGTGGGCTGCAAGCGCGGGGTCGGGCGGTGGTGGGTTGATGGTCTGGTTTTCGACGTAGGTGTCGCTCTTGATCAAACGTGGGTTGTCACCGGTCGCGAGTTGGATATCGGTGGCCGATTGGACGGCAATCCGCGGTCGCCGGCGACGGTGATGGTTGCCGGCCCGTCCAGTGCGGCCAACGCCGCGCGATAGGCGGCTTCGGGCAAGATGCCCTGGGCGTAGAGTTGATCGAGTTGGCTCTTGGCTGTTGATTGGTCGGTCATCTAGGATTCCTTATTGAGCACGGCGCATCGTAGCGGCACGGTATTCTGGGTGTAAGCCGCACCCCCTCCCAGCCTCCCCCGCGAGCAAGGGAGGAGACAATTCTCCCCTTCCCTGATGTCGGGGGATGGGTCGGGGGATGGGGTTTCTGCCCGTATACCGTGCCGCTACAATGAGTGACTGTTACTTCTTATCGCGCCCCACAAAATCACCGCCGCTGGTGTCAACATTGCCATTGATATAGCTGCCACCGCCGGTGTCGATCTGGCGGTCGATGCGCTGTCGTTCAATGTACTGGTCGGTCTGAATCGTGCGGTTGTGATCGCCGGTGCTGATCTGGCTACCGCTGACTGACCCGCCGATGGCGACGCCGCGGTCGCCGGCGGTAACCGTTGTGTTGTTGCCGGGCTGTCCCAACAACGTCAAAAGTTGGCCGGCCGCGGCAAGGAGCGCCGGATCGGTGAACAGGGCCGGCGCGGATTGGGCACTGCTTTCCAGTTCTTCGCGCAGCAATGCTTGCCGGGCTTGCGAATCGGGCTTCGCCTCAAGCCGGCGGATGGCGTCGAGCAGATCGGTCAGCCGACTCCACTTCTGGGTAATGGCTTCTTTTAGGTTAGCATAAGCGGCACGGATCGGTTGGTCCAGCACAGTCTGGGTGGCGGCCGCGGTCGCGCCAGAGACGATGGCGGTCCACAGGGTGGTAATGGTCTCCATGGGATTTGTTCCTGGCCCAGTGGACAAACGTACAATATCCTTGTATACCGACTATACAGGCAAACCAAATGGTTGTCAACCGATCACATTTTTCGGGTGCGTACCACATTTGGGGGATTACGCCGGACGATCTATTTTGCCCTTCTGTGTAATCCCCCAAAATGGGACGCACCCCATTTTTCGGCAGCAATTCTCCATTTGAATTTAGCGCTCGTGTACTGCTTACCCCCTGATATGTAGCCCGCCCCACATTATCTCCGTTCGCATCTAGGGATGCTCACGACCCCTTTCCTTGCACGCTCAAAGCAGCCCCTGTCCCCAAAATGCATCTTGTACAATTGAGGGAATCCTGCTACCATACCCACTATGCCCCAGTAAACTTTCCAATACACAGATTTACCACGTAGCTCACTTGTACTGTGTGAACTAGTCCTGTATCAAAGGAGATGCGCAATGGCACAAGATCCGATGTCCCAAGTACCCATCGAAACCCAACATACCGATGTCCTAGTGCTCAAGCAACGGCAGCAGTTTCAGGAATTTATGGACGAATGTTCGGCCTGTCAGGAGGAAGTCGATCCCCATTGGCAGTACTGCGCACACTGTGGCACCCGCTTGGCAACCGAATGTCCGGGCTGTGGCGCGCCGCTGCCGCCGGCCGGTGCCCATTCCTGTCTCAATTGTGGGTTGGAAATACCGAAGGTCAGTGCACAATCTGCGCTCTGACAAGTTGCCAAAGCGTGGACTACCCACCAACCGGAGAAGACGATGAATCAGTCTGATCGCGATTTTTTCGCGCAACATGGCTTTTTGAATCTGGGCCCGCTGCTCGACGCCGCCGATCTCAAAACCTTTCACGATCTCTTTGACGAAGACCGCAAACAGCATCCCTATTTTTGGCACAAGTATGGTCATCACCAACAGGCCAACTACGATGCCCTGATCACGACGCCGCGCTTTGACGAACTGATCCGCCATCCCAAGATCCTGCCGACCGTAGAGGAACTCATGGGTGGACCAGTCTGCTTTGGCGAGATTGGGTTGCGCTGGATGGGGCCTTACGATGGCGAGTTTCACCAAGGCTGGCACCGGGACAAACCGCATTGGCTTGAACATCCGCTGCGCATGGATTACATTCAGTTGATGGTCTACTTGAGTGATGTTGACGAGCGCACCCACTGCTTTTCCCTCTCGCCCGAAGCGCTCGACCAAGCGATCCTGGCCGATAAGCAAGCCCAATTGGCCAGAGGTGGTGTCTATGATCTGCATGGCCCGGCAGGCACTTGCGCCTTATTTAATGTCTCGGTATTGCATACGGCCACCACGCGCCCAACCCAGGCCATCCGCAAAACGGCGCAGATCTACTATGGCCACCGCGATCGCGCGCCGTTGGCCAATGATTCGGGGATCCCGGCCACACTCTGGCGTGATCATCCCGATGCCGAGACGCGGGGCTTTTATGGGGTGCTAAACGACCGTACTCGAACCTTTATGGCCGCATTTGGGTAGTGTAGAGCGGTAGATCAGTAAATACGTAAATCGGTAAATCAGGGGTTCGTTGATGCCATCATGCACTCACTAACCGAACCTGGACAAGTCAGAATCAAACTGATCCACGAAGACACACGAAGACACACGAAGACACACGAAGGGAAAGTTCATTCGCGATTCTACCTTAATGACATTGAGTAAAGCTTTACCGATTTACCGTTCTACCGATTTACTGACTTACCAACTTACTGATCTACGAATCCCGAATGCATCAATCAACCGGTAAACTCACCCGTTCCATTGAGCAGTATCTGCGCACCTTGTTTGTGCCGCTCACCATTCCAGTCTATCGGCGGTTGCTCATTAGCAATGCGCTCTGGCAACAGGCGCTTGCCATGTGGATGTTGGTGGTCGGCTGGCTGCTCTTGGATATGACCAATTCGGCCTTTCTCGTGGCAATGTTGAGCTTTTGGCGGCGAGCGGCGCAACTGAGCATCGGCTTTTTTGCGGGCCCGATTGGCGATCGGCTGGGGCGACGCCAGACGATGTTGCTGGTGCAGTGGCTGAATCTGGCGATTTTTGCGGGGATTGTAATGCTCTTTTGGCTGGATTGGCTGCTGCCCTGGCACTTGCTGGTTGCCATGTTTGCGATTGGCCTTGCCTGGACGGTCGATCTGCCAGCCCGCGCCGCGCTCACCCCCGATCTAGTCGGCAAAGCGCGGACCACCGACGCCATGCTGCTTGAAAACTTCATCCAGGCCTTGTTGGGCGGGCTTGGCCCAGTGCTGGCGGGTTGGTTGCTGGCGACCTATGGTCCTTTGGGCGGCTTTAGTGTACTGCTGCTGCTGACTGTGCTGCATCTTGCCCTGTTGATCGACTTTGCACGACAGGTTATTCCGCAACAGACAGTTGTCACCGTCGGCACGATGTGGCAAGCGATCAGTCAAGGGGTGCGCTATATCGGCGGACAACGGCTCTTGCTGGGGGTCACGCTGGTCTCGGCGGTGCTGAACATTCTAATCTTTCCGTCGATGAGTCTGCTGCCGGTCTTTGCGCGTGATGTACTCGGTCGCGGACCGGTTGGATTGGGGCTCTTAAGCGCCGGCTACAGCATTGGCACCTTTGTCGGGCTCTATCTGGTTCATCAGATCCGCGTCCGGTTCTCCCCCAACCGTATCTTTATCCTGGGTGCGTTGCTCGAATGTTGCACGTTGGCGATCTTTGCCCTCTCGCCCTTTTATGCGCTCTCGTGGGTGATGCTCTTTTGCACGGGGGTGGGGCAAGCCGGCTTTCAGACCATGCGCAGTGCCCTCCTCTTGACCGAAGCCAGCGATGAGATGCGTGGCCGAGCGATGAGCACGATTGTCCTAACCCAAGGGGCGGGCTTGCCGGGGGAATTGCAAACGGGCTTATTGGCCGAGCGGGTCGGTGCGCCGCTGACGGTTGGGTTGCAGGCCAGCGGTGCCGCGCTGATGACCGGGATTATTATGCTGGCATTGCCGGCATTACGGCGGACACAGACAGAGAAGAGCGGGGACAGCGGCAAGCATTGATGGAACGTCGCCTGTACATAAACCAATAAGACCAACAAGGCAAACACAGAATGAACACCTACACAGCAAGCGTCATCGGTGGTGGTGCCGGCGGTACGCTCAGCATGGCAGCGCTTGACGCGTCAGATCACTTTCAACTTGTTGCGATGGCCGATCTGAACCCCACGGTGCGCGAACAAGCAAAGCAACGCTTCCCCACCATCCAAACTTACGCCAGCCACGAGGAGCTCTTTGCCGCCGCGCCCACCGATGTGGTTTGCGTCAGCACCTATCCGCCGTCGCACGAAGCGGTAACCATGGCGGCGTTAGCGTTGCCACTCAAGGGGATTCTGGTCGAAAAGCCGCTTGGTCACACCGCGGCGTCAGGCCAACGCATTCTATCGGCGATCAAAGCCCGTCACTTACCGATGGCGACGCCCCACGGTCTCCTCGTCAGCGCGACACCGCTGGAGATTATCGCCCGTGTACAGCGGGGCGAGATCGGCGCACTCAAGCTGGTCGAGATTCAGAACACCCACTGGGACATCATCAACGCCGGCATCCACTGGCTCAACTTCTTTGTGCGCTTGACGGATAACGAGCCGATGGATCACGTCATGGCAATTGCCGATGCGAGCACGCGCACCTATCGCGACGGCATGCAGGTCGAGACAACCGCCGTCACCTATGGCCAGACGGAGAGTGGGATTCGCGTGGTGATGAACACTGGGGATGATGTGCTGATCAATCGAGAGGGGAAAAACACCCTATTTCGTCTGGTGGGTGACGGAGGCGTGATTGAGTTTTGGGGCTGGGAGAATGGCTATCGGATTGTCAATGCTGAATACCCCAGCGGCCAGACGATTGTCCCAGAAGAAGTTACACTTTCGCGCCACCAACGTCACCTGGAACGGTTGGCCGCGATGATCGATGGCGCGCCATTGGATTATACGATCCCCGAAAGTTCGCTCATGGCGCTGGAGATCTGCGAGGCAGCCTATCTGTCGAGCCGCTACCGCTGCAAAGTGACCTTTCCATTCATTCAATTTACGCCACCACTCCCCGTATCTGGTTTGCCCGATTGGCATCCCGGCGAACCCTATGCGGGTAGCGGTGGCGGCAGGGACGGGAGAAAATTAGTATGAGGATTAACATTGGTATGATCGGCGCGGGCTGGCGCGCCGAATTCTTTTTGCGCATTGCCCAGGCGCTACCCGAACAGTTCAACTTACGGCGCATCTTGGTGCGCAATCGGGAGAAGGCCGCGCTTGTTACAGCCACGTGGCAAGTCGAAACTGTGCAGACGCTCGATGCGTTGCTCAAGCCCAATGACCTCGACTTTGTCATTGTTTCGGTGCCGTGGACGGTCTCGCCGGTGATGCTGCGCGAACTGGCCGACCGCAAGATGCCGGCGCTGGCCGAAACGCCGCCTGGTCCGGATTTGGATGGACTCATTGCGCTCCACGAGTTAACCAAACGGGGCGCGAAAATTCAGGTCGCCGAGCAATATCAATTTCAACCGGCCCACGCCGCACGGCTGGCGCTTGCCCGTTCGGGCAAGTTGGGCACGGTGACCCAAGCGCAAGTCTCGGCAGCACATGGCTATCATGGCATCAATCTAATCCGTGGGATGTTGGGGGTTGAGTATGAAGCGGTCACCATCCGCGCCTTTACCTTCGAATCGCCACTTGTGGCTAGCCCCAACCGCAACGGTCCACCTGCCGAGGAATCACTCTCTACATCCAAACAGACCATCGCTTATCTCGATTATGGCGATAAGCTGGGGGTCTTTGACTTTACTGGTGACCAATACTTCTCGTGGATTCGCTCGCCGCGCATTCTCGTGCGCGGGGAACGGGGCGAGATCAACAACACGACGGTGCGCTACCTCCAAGATTTCAAAACGCCGGTTGAGATGGAGTTGCGGCGCATGAATGCCGGGCAGGATGGCAATCTAGAGGGCTACTACTTCAAGGGGTTACTGCTCGGCGACGAGTGGATTGTGCGCAATGAGTTTGCCCCGGCACGGCTGGCCGATGACGAAATCGCGATTGCGCACTGTATGCAACAGATGATGGACTATATCAACGGCGGTCCGGGGTACTGTTCGCTGGCGCAGGGGTCACAGGATCATTATCTGTCGCTGATGATCAACCGGGCGGTGGAGAGTGGCGCGGCGGTGCGCTGTGAGCCGCAGGTGTGGGCAACGCGATAAGTGCCACTGACCAGAGTCATCTGTGGTACAATGTAAATGAAAATTTATTGCTCTTAACAGATCTGGTTTACCCCCAATAGAGCGGAGCACATATGCCCAAACAAAGTGAGAAAGAGCCGCTGACAGCAAGCCACATTTTGACTCAAACGGAATTAAAAAGACGGCTACGCGAATTCAAAGAGCAACGTGGGGCGGAGTTTCATTTGGTTGCATTGGGCTATTTTGGCTCATATGCTCGTGATGAGGCGCGCCCCGATAGCGATGTGGATGTCGTCTTTGAAACTACGCATCCCAATTTGTGGGCGACATCAATAATGAAGCAAGATCTAGAAGCGTGGTTGGATCGCCCAGTAGATGTCGTCCGCTTGCATAACTATCTGCGTCCAAGCTTTCGAGCGCGGCTTGAACGTGAGGTTGTCTATGTCTGAACAAACGCTTTTACGCGAGCGGCTACAGACAATCTTGGAGGCCCTTGAGCGAATCCCGCGCCGTTTTGCCAACATCGAGACCCCTGATGACTTTGTGAGTAGTCAGTCAGGAATTGATCTCATGGATAGCATTTGCATGGTTTTACTGGCAACTGGTGAAGAGCTCAAAAAGATCGACCGTAACACCGAAGGATCGCTCTTTGCCCGCTATCCACAAGTGACCTGGCGAGGTGCTATTGGTTTACGCGAGGTGTTGGCCCATGGTTATTTTCAAGTTGATCCAGAACAGCTATTTGCGATTTGCGAAGAAAACATCCCACCAATGATTGAGACAGTGAAAACGATGATTCGAGATTTGGAAGCCAGTACTGACGAATAACCAACGATGTGCCAAAGGATAAATGACCAATGACAGAAGCTATTTCCCGTCCCAGCGCGCTCTTCGTCTCACTGACCGGCGACGAGCAGATCAAACTCTATGACCTGGACCAAACATCTGGCGCGCTTCACCTGCGCGCCACCAGCAACGCGCACGGCCCCTCCGGCGCACTCTGGCTGCACCCCAATGGCCAGGTGCTCTATGACGCGCATGTCGAATCGACAACGCTGGCGGCCTTTCAATTTGATAGCGCTTCGGGTGCGTTGACGCTGATCAACAAGATTGACACTGGCCTTGAAACCCCGGCCCATCTCGTCACCGACTGCGCCGGGCGCTTTCTGCTGACCGCCTACTACACCGGCGGCGGCATCACCGTCCATCGGTTGGACGCGAATGGTGCGATTGGGGAGTTGATGCAATATGTCAACACGGGAGAAAAGGCGCACGCCGTCCTGCTCTCGCCCGATGAGCGCTTTGTCTTTGTGCCCCACGTCTGCCCCACCAACCAGACCAGCCAATTCCGCTTTGACAACGTCACCGGTCAACTCACCCCCAACGACCCCAACGAAGTAATCCCGCCCGACGCCAACACCGGTCCACGTCACATCTGCCTGGGGCCAAAGGGCGACGTGGCCTACATTGTCAACGAGCAGGGTAACACCATCACCGCGTATCATTTTGATGCCGAGCGGGGCACCCTGGCCAGCTTCCAAGATCTCTCCACCCTGCCGGAGGGCTATACCGAAGGGGGCTACACCGCGCACATCGAAGTGCACCCCAATGGCCAATGGCTCTACGCCTCTAACCGCGGGCACGAGAGCATTGCCGGGTTTCAGATTGCCGCCGACGGGACGCTGACCCCCTTTGGGCATTATGCCGTGCCGGCCAGCCCACGCTCCTTTAACATTGACCCGACAGGCACCTATCTCTACGGTGCCGGCGAGGCCGCCAACCGCATGACGGCATATCGCGTTGATCAGGCTACCGGGGCACTTGCGCCACTGATTGATTACGAAGTAGGTAAGTCGCCCTTTTGGGTGATGGCGGTTAGGGTTTAATACTATGTAGAAGCGGATTATTTTCTTAATATTCATATCAATAGAGTGTAAATTAATTTATGGGGTATTTTGTCATTCCTGCCTGCGCAGGAATCCAAGGTTTACAGTGGTGGACCCCTGCCTGCGCAGGGGTGACATTCCCTAGAAACTTAGTGCATTGCACTTAAAAGCCGAACTTCTTTGGCTGGAAGGGAGCCAACGGCATGAGCACAGACAAAATTCGCGTGGGCGTGATCGGCGTGGGGCGGGGGCAGAGTTTTGCCCGCACCGCCGATCTGGTGGGGATGGAGTTGGTCGCGCTCTGCGACCGGTGGCAGGAAAAGCTAGACACGGTCGGCAAGCAATTTGACGTGGCCACCTACACCGACTATGACCGCTTTCTGGAGCACGAGATGGACGCGGTGATCCTGGCCAACTACTTCACCGAGCATGCACCCTTTGCGCTCAAGGCGCTGCACGCCGGCAAACATGTGATGAGCGAAACCGCCGCTAACAAGACATTGGCCGAGGGGGTGGCGCTTTGCCGAGCTGTGGAGGCGACAGGCAAAACTTATATGTTTGCCGAGAATTACCCCTACACCGCCTTCAACCAAGAGATGGCGCGTCTCTATCGCACCGGCGAAATTGGCCGCGTGCTCTATGCCGAAGGGGAGTACAACCACCCCATGGCCCCAGAAGCCCAAATGCGCATTTCGCCCGGTCTCCACCATTGGCGCAACTGGCTGCCCGCCACCTATTATTGTACCCACGCCCTGGCCCCGCTCATGACCATCACCGACACCATGCCGCTCTCGGTCAATGCCTTGGCGATTGCCGCGCCCGAGGTCAACGGGCAGTTGCCCCGCTACAACGACCCGGCTGCGATCATCTTGTGCCGTATGGACAATGGCGCGGTCTTTCGCATCTTTGGCCTGACCGCGCCCGGCCACAGTAACTGGTATCGCGTCCATGGCACCGCGGGCGCGATGGAGATCACACGCGGCCCCGGCTACTATGGCCCCGGCCAAGTGCGCGTCTGGCATGAGGAGTGGAACTGTCCGCAAGAGACTCCTACGGAGCGCAGTTATGTGCCCGATTGGCCGGAGCATGGGGATCTGGCGCGTAAGGCCGGCCACGGTGGCGGCGATTTCTGGACTAACTTCCACTTTGCCAACGCCATCCGCACTGGCGAACCACCCTACCTGGATGTCTATCGCGGCGTCACCATGAGCAGCGTCGGCATCCTGGCCTGGAAGAGTGCGCTGGATGAGGGGCGGCCCTATGGCGTGCCCGATTTCCGCGACGAAACCAGCCGCCAAGCGGTCGCCGACGATCATTGGTCGCCCTGGCCGCAGGACGCCGCGCCTGGCCAACCACCGCCGTCGATCCGCGGCCTGGTCGAGCCTAGTGCGGAAAGCATCGCCTTTGGGCAGGCGATTTGGGCGGAGCAGGGCTATCGTGGGGAGTGAATCGGACGTAGGTTCACTCAAAGTTTAAATTATCACAAAGGCACACGAAGGCACACGAAGGAAAAGCAAACTTTCATGCTTCATTGTGGATGGCTTACAGGAGAGTGATCAATGGGTATCTTCACCGATCAACTGACGACCGAAGTCCGCCTCGAACGAATGCGCCCCGATCAGATCGAGGCGGCCAAGGCGCGCCGCCCGGCGATCTATCTCCCCTTTGGCGCGCTCGAATGGCACGGCTATCACAATCCTGTTGGGCTGGACGCGCTTAAAGCGCACGAGCAGTTGGTGGGGTTGGCCCTGCGCGCCGGTGGGATCGTCTATCCACCGATTTACTTTGGTGCCGGCGGCGGCCACACCGAGTGGCCCCACTCCTTTATGGTCAGCGCGGATCCGATGACGCAGATCGTGACGGAGTTCTTACATGGCTTCACCCGCGATGGCTATACGCAGGCGATCCTACTCTCCGGCCACTACCCCAACCGCACTCAATATTTGGATGCCGCGGTGCAGGCCTATCAACAAGCCGGCGGCACCATGCGTGTCTTGGCCTTGGTCGAGAATCAGGTGCCTGGAGTTGATGGTGACCACGCCGCCAAATACGAAACTTCCTCCATGCTCTATCTCGACCCGCCGCTGGTCAACATGGCTGCGCTGCAAGGCAAGCCGGATGATGAGATTGGCGGGCCAGAGGAGAAGAGCAACTGGATGAGTGATGGCTACCGCGGCCACCCTTGTTATGGGCTGGTGGGAATCGACCCACGTGGCCATGCCTCCGCCGCGGTTGGCGAAGCCAATACCATTGCATTGAGCGATTTTCTGGTTGATTGGCTGGAACAAGCATAAAAATCTGTGCACCATGCACAATGGAACCGCTACAACCTTTAGCTATTCTCCCTAATGCCCGCGCCAAACCATCCGATCTATGATTGTGATGCAGTGCACAATGTATATTTAGTGCCGGCGCAGAGCAACGCTTCTCCTCGTACTCGATCGCCAACTAACCCATACACCCAACCACAACTTACTCAAGCACTGGTCGGATTCAAGAACGATTGATGAGAACAGTATCTGTAGAAAGAGCACGCGCGATGGTCAAATGAGTCAATAATTTTGTCTGCACAAATGAATAGATGTTAGCAGAGAGTCGGGCCGCTGTCTGCGCCATCAGGGTTTGCCAATTGGGGAATCGGGTGGTACGTGCACATTGTGCACAAAGGGTCGCTTTAGTTGTTTTTCAATCCAAGTCCTCTGTACGCCGCTACTGTGGCTGCGCATCTCAGGATTGGGATCAGTTAAAGCGAGGTTAAGGAATCATGCAAGAATTACAAAGCTCTGTTGACGCGCTGACCGTCAATGCCAACATCCTATGGGTCTTACTCGCCGGCTTCATGGTCTTTTTCATGCAAGCCGGTTTTGCATTGGTCGAAGTCGGTTTTACGCGCGCCAAAAATGTTTCCCACACCATGATGATGAATATGATGGTCTTTTGCATTGGTGCGATTGGCTACTGGATCTGCGGCTTTGCCTTTCAATTCGGTGCCGTCAATGCGACCTATGGCGAGCTAAACGGCCATGCAGCGTGGGCCTTTTCACCGGTTACGTTGGGGGCATGGGGTGATCACCTCACCCACGGCCTGGCGATTGGGCAGTGGGGCATTATCGGGCTAGAAGGCTTTTTCATGCGCGGCTTCGAGTTGAGCTCGGCCGGCATCTTCGCCTTCTTTCTCTTCCAGATGGTCTTTATGGATACAGCCGCGACGATTCCAACCGGCTCTGGCGCCGAACGGATCAAATTTACCGGTTTTATCATCATGGGCTTCTGGGTGAGCATGTTTATCTATCCGCTGGCCGGTAACTGGGTCTGGGGTGGCGGCTGGTTGGCCAACCTGGGGCGCACAGTAGGATTGGGCAATGGGGCGGTTGACTTTGCCGGCTCCGGCGTTGTTCACTTGACTGGTGGTGCTGTTGGGTTAGCCATTGCCATTGTGCTGGGGCCACGCCTCGGGCGTTTTAACCCCGATGGCAGTGCCAACGCGATTCCTGGCCACAACATTCCCATGGGTGTGCTAGGGACGATTATCCTCTTCTTTGGTTGGTTTGGCTTCAATCCCGGCTCAGCGTTGGGGATCCAAGGCTCTTTCATCAACCTCGTCTCGCTGGCAGCAGTTAACACCTTGCTCGCTGGGGCCGCCGGCGGCATGACGGCGATGTGTTACATCTGGTGGTTTGGCCCAGCCAAGCGCCCCGATCCTTCGCTATCGGTCAACGGCATTCTGGCTGGTCTGGTGGCGATCACGGCCCCTTGCGCCTTTGTCACGCCTCTGTCTGCGGTAATAATTGGCGGCATTGGTGGTGTGTTGGCTTGTTTGGCCGCACTCTGGATTGAACGCATGGGTATCGACGATCCGGTGGGTGCGGTGCCCGTCCATCTCTTCAACGGGATTTGGGGCGTGATTGCCGTGGGCCTCTTCGCCTGTGGCAACCCGGATTCCGCAGCCTGGAATGGCATTGATGGTGCCGTGACCGGGCTCTTCTATGGCGGTGGAGTAGGGCAACTCCTTGCTCAGGTCACCGAAGCAGCCGCGATCTTTATCGCAGTCTTTGGTCTCTCTTATGTTCTCTTCAAAATTCTCATGGGAATGGGACTTATGCGCAGTGACCCAAATGCGGAAATTATGGGTCTGGATATCCCCGAGATGGGCACGCGTGGTTACTGGCAAGGATCTCATCCCAACATTCGCAATGTGATGTAATTGAGAACAAAGTTTCCAAAAATTTGTTGTACCCAGAGGGACAGAGTTTTTGGATAAATTATGAGGAGAGCATCAATGACCAAGAAGATTGAAGCCTTTATTCGTGAAGAGAAGTTCGAAGATGTCAAGAATGCGCTTTATGAGATTGGCATCGTGGGCATGAATGTGGTGGAGGTTCACGGCCACGGACGGCAGGGGGGCATCACGATGGCCTGGCGCACGGGCACCTACAAAGTCGATATGTTGCCCCGCTTTCAACTCAACATCGTGTTAAGCGATCACAATGTCGAAAAGACAATCGAGACCATTCAGAAAGCGGCTCACACAGGACAAGTGGGCGATGGGCTGATCTTTGTCTATCCCGTCGACGATGTGATTCGCATCCGCACCAATGAACGCGGTGTCGATGCGTTGACCTACAAGGATGATATTGACGAGCGAAAGAAGTAAAGTAGTAGGGAGTAGGGAGTAGGGAGTAGGGAGTAGGGAGTAGGGAGGGTGACATCCTATAGCGGACCCTGAGCTTGCCGAAGGGGGAGCGGGTCCGCTATAGCGTGCCACCCTCTTTTTCGTTTGGTGTGGCACCAGGGGCATTGAGGCTTCTCGGGGAAAGTCAATCTCTCACCCCTTCCAAATTCAGTTGAACCAATTTTGTCGTTGCATTTAGCTTGTGGCATACTATTCGCGGCTACGTTTGATCGTGGCCATCAACCTCTTTTCTTTGCCAATCGGCACTTATCCACGCATACGGGACTTTATGGAACCGGGTAACAACTAAGCAGTGGCCTGACGCGATGGCGACCTGACTGATCAGGGCACAATCGCAACGCAATACGCCAAAGCTGCTGTTGGTGCACACGCACCAGCACTGCTACTTGTTACCCTAAATTCCAGGAGAACCAAATCATGTCACAGTGGCAAATCCGCCGCTTTACCTACTCCGCTGCCGAGTATGCCGGCCAAGCTGCCTTGCAAAAAGCGCTCAACCCCGCTTCCTCCGTTACGGTCGAAAAGCTGAAATTCTGGGACCGTTGGTGGGACGAAAGCTATCGTCGCGCCACGTTCTTTGTGGAAAGCGCTGGGCAGACCGTGGCGCGTGGCAGCTACAATGAATGGATCTGGTGGTATGAGCCAGGACGCTATTATGTGAGCCTGGAAGTCCACCCAGATTTTCGTCACCAGGGCATTGGCAGCGTGCTCTACGACCATCTCATGCGTGAGTTGGCCACAGAAATGCCCCAAGGCGCAATCTTCATGACGAAGTGTCGCGAAGATCAGCCGGAGACGGTACGCTTTCTCACACAGCGCGGCTTTCAAGAGAATGGGCGCGAGTTGTATTCCGAACTCGATCTCACTACCTTTGATCCCCACCACTTGGCCGCAGTCGATGAGCAGATGGCTCAACAGGGCATCACCATCCTTGCCTACCCGGCGCTTGCAGCCGCTGATCCGCTATGCCACCGCAAATGCTATGAGATGCAAGGCGAAAGCATGACAGGCATGCCGGCGAGCGGCGAACGCACGCGCCAATCGTTCGAGCAGTTTGTCCAGCAGATCTTTGAGAACGCGGTGTTCATTCCCGAAGCCTTCTTCGTGGCGCTCGATCAGGGGCGCTATGTCGGCCTGAGCAACTTGACCAACGGGAACGACGACCCCACTCGCCTGACCACCGATTACACCGGTGTCATCCCCAGCCACCGCCGCCGGGGGATCGCAACCGCGCTCAAGTTGCACTGCCTGCGCTATGCCAAGGCCAATGGCGCAAAGACGATCACCACCAGCAACGAGTCAACCAACCCAATGTACCAACTCAATATCGCGCTTGGCTTCAAACCGACGCCCGCAGCGTTGTACTTCGAGTTGCGATTACCGACTGAGGAGGTCGACGGATGAGTCCAGTCGAACTCCCCACGTCGCTCCAAACCAGTCGTTTGCTACTCCGTGGGCCACGGCCCACTGATACAACTGAATTTCACACAGCCTTTTTCGAATCCTTGTCGGTATTACGCCCCTGGTTTTCCTGGGCGAACTTCACACCGACGCTAGAAACAAGTGCAGCGTTTGTAACAGCGTCCCATCGGGGATTTCAGGAGGGCCGCCAGTTGGATTGGTTCGTCTTCCTACAGGAGGCGCAGATCTTCATCGGGGTTGTTAGTATCCATGGTGCCGGTTTTGGGTGGATCGACTGGTCGCACGCCACGCAGTTGCTCACCTATTGGCTGCGCACCGGCTACACCGGACAAGGGTACATGACAGAGGCAGTCACCGCGGTTGTCGAGTTCGCCTTCTCTGTGGCCACCATCAACCAGCTGGAGATCCATTGCAACATTGCGAATGCGCGCAGCGCGGCGGTCGCCAGGCGGCTTGGCTTTGTCGATCACAAGACAATCCCCGATGGACCAACCTTTGACGATGTGTACGTGAAGGAACGGCAAGTGTGAAGCCGGCTGCACTCAGTGGGTTCTCCATCCAGCAGCGAGTAGACCAAACCGCGCCAGTGGGTCCCGAAACGGGTTATGCATCTAGTGCGTTTCAACGCACTTTCCCTATCAGACTGGGATTTCAATCCTAGTCCCCCGGTTGCGTAACATGAGACATTTATTCACAAAGGAACAAACCGTATGCCACCTGCATATACCAGCCAACCTACAACCAGACGGATCGCGCGACTTCTCCCACACACAGACGGGCAGCGTGACGAGCCAATCAGAAGAAGATATATCGATCAGCAACGAGAATAACCGCACGCTGTATTCAGCAATGGGATTCAAATCGCCTGCTATACTGAGATCAATTTGAGAAGCGGAGTTTTCAACCCCCTCCTAACCTCCCCCAGGTTGGGGGAGGAATCGTCTCGCCGCTGAGGAGGCATCAGTTCCCTCTCCAAGCTAGGGAGGGGTGAAACTCCGCTTCTCATTCTGATTTGAGTATAACACTGAGAAGTCGCCTCAGCGACTGGGAAAACACATTCCGAGCCTGAACCCAAGCGGTGCCGGCTTCTCGGTGTTAGGGCAGGGTTTGAATCTTGTCGTGCGGAGAAAGGCAGACAGCATGTCAATCGTAACCGCCTATAATCTGACACAAACCTTCAACCAGCACACCATCTTCAGCGGCCTCTCGGCCAAGATCGAGCATGGCAACAAGATTGGGTTGGTTGGCCCCAATGGTGTGGGCAAGACGAGCCTATTGCGCATCCTGGCCGGCATCGACCGCCCCACCGCGGGCAAGAGCTTTCGCGCCGGGCGTCTCCGCTTGGGCTATCTCCATCAAGAGGCGGTGAACGCCTTTGCCAATCGCGATCACAGCATCTACGCGGAGATGCGTACGGTCTTTACCACCCTACAGGCGTTGCAGAGTGAGATGACCCGGATTGAAGCGCTCATGGCAACTGGGGACCTGAGCGACAACCTCTTGGTCGAGTACAGCGATCTGCAAGCGCAGTATGAACACCAGGGTGGCTACACCTACGAAACCCGTATCGAGCAGACCTTGCAGGGACTTGGCTTTGCGGCAGCGGATTGGCAAACACCGATCCAGCACTTGAGTGGGGGGCAACAGACGCGGGCGTTGTTGGCGCGTCTGCTACTCGAAGAGCCCGATCTGTTGATGCTCGACGAGCCAACCAATCACCTGGATGTCGAGGCAATTGCCTGGCTAGAGACGACGCTACAACAGTGGAGCGGCGCGCTGTTGGTCGTGAGTCATGACCGCTATTTTCTCGATGTGGTGGTCAACACGACCTGGGAGATGAGTGCTACAGTGATTGAGCACTATCGGGGCAATTACAGTGCCTACGTCGGGCAACGGGCGGAGCGCTGGGAACGACGACAAAAGGAGTTTGACCAAACACAAGAGCGGCTGCACAAGGAGATGGCATTTATCCACAAACACATGGCCGGGCGTGCGCATAACATGGCGATGGGCAAGTTGCGCCGTATCAGCACCGAGCTCAATGCGCCGCGCAAGCTGGCTAATCCGGCCTTCTCTGGTCGTAATATGTTCAGTGTAAGTGGGGCCAAAGCCTGGATTAAGGGCTTGGAGCGGCCCGATGGCGAGTGGCGGCAGATGAATGCGGAACTGGCAAGCAGCCAACTGAGCGGCCGCATGGTGTTGCAAACGCGCGAACTGATGGTTGGGTATGACGAGCCACTCTTTCTCGCCGACGATATCCATCTGCAACGGCGCAGTTGCGCCGCGCTGATTGGCCCGAATGGTGCCGGCAAAACGACGTTGTTGCGCACGCTGCTGGGTGAACTGCCGCCGCTCGCCGGCACTATCCAACTGGGACACGGCGTGCGGATCGGTTACTTTGCCCAGGCGCACAACACGCTCAATCCGGCCCAGCGGGTGATCGAAGCGCTCCTCGACCTGCCGCGCCAACCCAATCAATCGCCGTTGGATGAAGCTGCGGCGCGCAACCATCTGGCCCGCTATCTCTTTCGCGGCGATGAGGTCTTCAAACCGATTGGGGTATTGAGTGGCGGCGAACGGGGGCGGCTGGCCCTGGCCTTGTTGAGTCTGCAAGAAGCCAACTTCCTGCTGCTCGACGAGCCGACCAACCATCTCGACCTGCCGGCACAAGAGGTGCTCCAGGCGATGTTGGAGCAATTTGACGGCACGATTTTGCTGATTTCGCATGACCGCTATCTCGTTGCGCAGTTGGCGACGGAAATCTGGGATCTGCGTGACGGCACCCTGACGATCTTCGACGGCAACTATGCAGAGTTCGTCAGAACAGGTACCACGCCTCAACGACACCCATAACAATGAAAATTTCTCACTACAGATGGACACAGATATTCACAAAGCGGACGTTACACCAACGGCTCATCTGTGCAAAGTGTGAAAACCGATAATTTTGCTGCTGTAAATTATTGCGTTTTCACACTTTCGGCTGATGAGCGTAAACCAACACGGATTTTTGTTCTTCATCTGTGTTTATCTGTGTCCATCTGTGGCTTATTTTCAGATCAGCGTAGCAGAGATAAATTTTGCGCGTTTGATTATTCAGCCGGTTCAGGTACAATGCAGATCTTCCGAATGAACAGCTAAATCGCAAGTAAACCAAGGCAGAAAGGGCACGGACGCCAGACGCCAGTTGCAACAGGTGGTGGCTATAGCCTTGCTGCCCTGTCTGCCGCGGTTCCAACCATAGCTTCGGCCAAAGGAGATCATTGATGGAGCAAAAGAGCACGGCGTTCGCCCTGATTGGGGATCGCTACCACAATTCGGACTATATTCGCACCGCGCTGCGCAAAACCCTGGTGAACGAGATCGGGTTGACGATTGACTTCACCGACAACGTGCGCCAACTGAACGCCGAGACTTTACAGGGCTACCAGATGCTGATCATCTTCCGCGACGCGATGGAGTGGCCAAACGGCTATGACAACACCCCGGGAACGCCATTGGTCAGCGTGCCGCCCATGGCCGCGATTGAACGGACAGTCACCAATTGGATGACGGCGGAGCAAGGGGAAGCGGTCAAGCACTTTGTGGCGCAAGGGGGGGCAGCGCTACTCTATCACAATGTCACCTATATCGCCGCCGCCAATTCGCAGTTTCGTGAAGTGCTTGGTGCCGCGACCGAAGGCCATCCAGCCCTACGCCCCTACAAAGTAGAGATTGTCGACCCCGATCACCCAATTACGCGTGGACTCACCGACTTTGTGGTAACCGACGAGCAACATTATATGGTTTACGATGGGGCACCAGAACGGCTGTTGTTGCGCAGCGTCAACGAGGATGGGCTGACCTTTAAAGAGTTGGGGACGACCTGTGAAGCGGGTTGGGCACATGAGTATGGTCAGGGACGCGTCTGCTATCTGGCACCGGGCCACACCATTCCCGCGCTTTGGAATCCAACCTATGTACAGATCCAACAGAACGCGGTGCGTTGGCTCTTGCGCGAGCGATAAATCCACATCAAATCGATCGTAGGGTGCCTTCTTGCGATCACTGCCATTCAGTTAAGAGATAATCTGTCGTTCCTGCGCGCCCAGCGGGCACCCGAGGAATCCATTTTGCCAGACCGTGGACCCCTGCCGGAGTTTATTCTCGCGGAGGCGGGGGCAGGTGTGGCAAGGCGAAAATTCTCTTAACTGAATGGCAATGATCCTTGCGTCGCCCGGACGACCGCAAGGGTGCGCCCCTACATTATCAACAAATCAACAAAGGAGAGCAAGATGGTGCTTGAGATCTATGATGCAGCCGCCAAGGATCTGGTGGAGCCAACGGCTGAACTCGAAAAGCTGGGCGATGGCTTTCAATTTACCGAGGGACCGGTGTGGCATGTGACGGAAGCGTCTCTCTATTTTTCGGATATTCCGGCGAACACGCAATATCGCTACTCGGCGGCCAAGGGGGTCGAACTTTACCGGCAGCCCAGCCACTTTTCTAACGGTCTTACCCTGGACGGTACCGGGCGGTTGCTCGCCTGTGAACATCAGCGCCGCCGTGTAAGCCGCACGGGTACCAATGGCGTTGAGACGGTCGTCGATCGCTATCAGGGCAAACGCTTGAATTCGCCCAACGATCTGATCGTCGCCCGCGACGGTTCGATTCTTTTCACAGATCCGCCTTATGGCTTGGTGGAAGGGCTGGGTGGGCCCGCGGAACGGGATCTGTCATTCTGTGGCGTCTATCGTATTGCGCCCGGTGCCAGTGAACCGACGCTGTTGGTCGATGACTTTACCACGCCCAATGGGCTGGCACTCAGCGCCGACGAACGCCGGCTCTATGTGGACGACACGGTCGAGGGGCACATCCGCGCCTTTGATGTGCAGGCGGATTGGACGCTGACAGGCGGCGATGTATTGGCCGAGATGAAGGGGGAAGAGCCGGGGGTGCCCGATGGCATGAAGCTGAATGTCGATGGCACGATCTTTTGCACGGGCCCTGGGGGCATCTGGATCATTGCACCCAGTGGCGTTGTGCTGGGGCGGATTGCTATGCCGGAAGTGGCCGCCAATCTCGCTTGGGGGGATACCGACGGCCGTAGCCTCTACATCACCGCCAGCACCGGGCTTTATCGCCTGCGCTGCCGGGTTGGTGGGCCACTACCCTGGAACGGGGAGGTATCATTGTCCACGAAGTGACACGAAGGCACACGAAGAAACTGATAATTCCTCTTTGACAATGTCACATTGGTCGTAGATGGTCTGTCAACGGATTGAAGGGAAGGGATGGCACGGAACGGGAAATGGGATCTCGACACAATGGGGAAACGCAGAACGGATTCTCCACTGAAATCCGTTTCCGTATGCACGATTGTCAACGCTTTGACGGTACCATCCGTTCAATCCGTTCCTCCAAATCCGTTGACAGGCTACTTGATAGAAATGTGCCATTGTCAAACTAACTGAAAACGGCATTTAAAGGAGACCGACTATGATCCTCTTACAGATCTATTTTGACATTGCAGCCGAGCAGGCTGATGCCTTTCAGGAGATGTATGTGAACCAGTATGCGCCGGCACTACAGCACCAGCAGGGCTACCAACGTTCGCGGCTGTTGCGCCTCTTTCCAGCAGACGTGGCCGCCGAAATCGAAGCCGCCCCGACAGAATTCATCTATCAGATGGAGCTTGAATTTGACAGCGAAGAAAACCGCCGGCGTTGGGTTAGTAGCCCAGAACATAGCGTGCTCTGGCCATTGGCGTCGGGCATGGCGCGTACTGTTGCCTGGCGTGGGTATGATGTGGCAGCCGCGGATGAACATTGATGCATCAGCGCAATCGTTGCTTCAGCTATCGGTAGCGTCGCATGTCAGATAATTGTGCCAGGTGACTAAGACCATTCCAAAGGAATAATTGTCCACGAAGTACACGAAGATTCACGAAGAAAACACAAAGCTTCGTGTGTCTCCGTGAACCTTCGTGGATAGTTTGAATTTTGGATTAGCCTAAGGCGAGAAAATGAGGAACTTCAGTCAAGATGGACGACCAGTACGGTCACGTCGTCAAATTGAGGGGTGATGCCCTGGTGTGCAAGAACAGCATTCACCATCGCGTCGCACAAAGTCTGCGCCGGCAGATGTAGATTTTTCTTTACGACGTTGACCAATCGCTGCTTACCAAAGTGGGTTTCGCTTTGGTTCATGGCATCTGTGACGCCGTCAGTGTACATCACTAGAGTGGCCCCAGCCGGCAGGGTAACCTCCTGCACGTCAAGCAGCGGATCGTTGACCAGTCCCAGCGGCACAGAACGGCCAACCTCGACAAGTGGTATCGCACTTTGACCAGCCCACAATAACGGACGCTCGTGTCCGGCGCGAACGATGTGGAGGCGTCGCGTCTGTAGGTTCAGCTCGCAGTAGAGCAATGTAACAAACATGCTCTCCATGTCACGCTCGCACAGATGCTGATTGACGCGGCGCAAGACTGTATCTGGTGTAACATCCTGTTTTGCCTCGGCACGTAGGAGGCTTGACACAAGCGCCATGTAGAGCGCAGCAGGGATGCCTTTGCCGGTGACATCGCCGATTGCAATTGCCAGCCGATCATCGCCAAGGCGGATGACTTCGTAGAGATCACCGCCAACTAGACGGGCCGCAAGGATAGAGGCACCGATTTCACCGCCTGCAAAGCACGGCAGCGTAGTTGGGAGCATCTGCAATTGAATTCGCTGGGCATGCGCCAGTTCATGCGCCAACACCTCCTGCTCGATCAGCTTCTGTTGGGCATCCTTGAGTTCCAGGTAGGCGTGCTGCAGTTCCCGGTTTTTCTCCTGAAGATCGCGAATCGTGGCGCTTTCGGAAGCACGTAGCCGCCGGCTCAGGATGTGTAGAAGTTGGCGGCTCAACTGCGGATAGTGCGTCAGCAGCGCGTTGAAATCCTCTCTGGTGATGACAAGCACTTCAACGATGGTTTGTGCGCGTATGCTGGCTGAGCGCGGCTCATCTGGATCGATTAAGCTCATCTCGCCAATGATATCGACCGCACCGCGCAAACCAAATGAGCGCTCATCTGTCGTATCGAGGGCCTTAATGATCTCCACGCTGCCTGCAACGAGGATGTAGACGCACTCACCCGGCTCATGCTCGCGCACAAAGACCGTGGACGGGGCAAAGGTTACACGCTGTAGCCCGCCCGTCAAAGTTTCGATTTCGTCGATGGAGAGTGCAGTAAAAAATGGGTGTCGAGCAAGTAGAGCCGGCAGGTCGACGATGCTGCTTTCTGGGTCTCTATCAGCCATCGCACGCGATCTTCATGTACAGGTGATTCCTCTGATTGATCCGTCGGTATTCCCAATGTTGTATGTAAGATCGAATTAAGTGAAGCCCAAGGCCACCAATTGAGGCTTCTTCCAGACTACGAGGCTGGCTATGCACGGGTGCCGCCGTGGGGTCGAAAGGGCGTCCAGTGTCGTCTATTTGGGCGATTATGTACCCGGGTTCACATGTGAGCAACACAGTAATCATGCCGTCGGTATTTGGTGGATAGGCATGATCGATGATGTTCGTTACAGTCTCGGTGAGGACAAGTTCCAACCGAAATGCACAGCGCGCGGGCAGTTCATTTTCACCCGCCACCACCTGCAGCCATTCACTCAATTGGGCCATAGCAGCAGGTCGATTGGGGAGTACAATTTTCGCTGCTGTCTGACCGAAGAATTGGTTAGGACCGGACATGGTAGATTGCGTTTGTTGCATCAGCCCAAAGCCGAAGGTGCCTGGAGCAAGTCGTCACAAGCCGAGGCAAAGTCTTCGTGAACCGGAATCAGCAGATCAATGCCGGCCGTCGTTAGCGCTTCACTGACCAAAGGTTGCGGTTTATAAAGCACCAATTTGCTGCCGCGATTCTTCAATGATTTTGCATTCATGACCAACAGCCTCATGCCAATCGATGCAATAAACTCAACCGATGATAAGTCTACCAGAACTGGCACTTTTTCTGTGGTCACCGCAAAGGCGAACTTGTCGTCGATCTTATTGGCGCCCTCGATATCAAGCCGACCCGTTAAGGTGATTTGTTTAATGCCGGAAGGTAAATCTGCGATTTCTAGTTTCATATAGTCCCCATATTTACGATGCTTTGATGGTTTTGGCCCACCACTATATCATACGATTGTTATGGAAAGGTTAACGAAGAATCGACAAAGGAAGGCGGACGAGGAGATTGCGATGCTTTGGCTCAATTGACAGACCCTACTCCAGTGGCATGGTGATTGATTGGTATGGTATACTCACGGTGACGTCCTAGTTTCCCTCCTATTTTTTGAAAAGGTACCTTTGAATACTTCCGATTTTTCAACACTGCCCCTGTCCGCAGCGATGGTCCAGAATCTACATGAGCTTGGTTTTGTATCGATGACCCCAGTCCAAGCCCAAAGCTTGCCGGCCATTTTGCAAGAGCGCGATGTCATTGCCCAGGCCAAAACGGGCAGCGGCAAGACCGTGGCCTTTGGCATCGGCACCTTGCACAAACTCGATCTCAAAACCCAGACCGTGCAGTCGCTGGTCCTCTGCCCCACCCGTGAATTGGCCGATCAGGTCGCCCATGAGTTGCGCCGGCTAGCCCGCTTTACGGAGAACATCAAAGTGCTGACCCTCTGCGGCGGTCGCCCGATCAAGCCACAGCGCGCATCCCTAGAGCATGGGGCCCACGTCGTTGTTGGCACACCAGGACGCATCTTGCAACATCTACAGTACGGTGCGCTCCACTTAGACAACGTTGCGACCTTGGTTCTGGACGAAGCGCATCGCATGTTGGATATGGGCTTTATTGACCAGATCGAGCAGGTCGTTGCGTATGCGCCCACCAATCGGCAGACCCTGCTCTTTTCGGCCACCTACCCCCCAGAAATCTTGGCCCTGAGCGCGTCTGTTCAGCACAATGCCGTTAACATTCAGACCATTGCCATCGAGCAGCCAAACCCAATTACCGAATATTTCTACGGAGCGGCAGAGGGGGAGAAGCTCGATCTGTTGCTCAGCCTCCTGGCCCATCACGAGCCAGAGAATGCGATTGTCTTTACGACGACCAAGGTGGATGCGCAAGAGCTTGCCGCGGCATTGCAAGCAGAATCGATCCACGCCCTGGCGCTGCATGGCGATCTGGAGCAGTATGAACGGACCGATGTGCTGGTCCAGTTTATGAACCACAGTTGCTCTGTCATGGTTGCAACCGATGTGGCGGCGCGCGGGTTGGATATTGAAGCGCTTGATCTGGTGATCAACTACGATATGCCCCAGGATAAGGCCACCTATACGCACCGCATCGGCAGAACTGGTCGCGCGGGCAATACGGGGCTGGCTGTCACCTTTTACACGGCGCGCGAAACGCGTGACGTTGAGGAGTATCGCAATGGAGAGCGCATCTTTGCCGATCCCGCTACGTTGCGCGCAAACCCTCGCTTTACGCTCGAAGCGCCTAATGGCACTTTGGTCATTGAGGCGGGGCGCAAACAGAAGTTGCGCCCCGGCGATATCCTCGGTGCGCTGACTGGTGACGCCGGCATTCCTGGGGAGGCCGTTGGCAAGATTGATATCTATGATGGGCAAAGTTATGTCGCGATTGCCCGCGATATGGTGGAGAAGGCCCGTATACGGCTAAATGATGGCAAGATCAAAGGGCGCAGCTATCCTGTCTGGAGATTGTAATCATTCATGGTACGTACAAGGGAGCATGTCAACCCGTTTCAACGGGTTTTTGCGTAGCAGTGGATGAATTCATTCATCCACTAGTGCAGTGTCAACAAAGTTTTGATAAGTAATGTGTCATTCCTGCCCCCACCTCCGTGAGGGTAAACTCTGGCAGGAATCCATCTGTATAGACCCCTCGGGTGCCCACTGGGCGCGCAGGGGTGACAGCCTAGCACAACTTCCCTGACGGTGCACTAGAGACCGGTATCGTGGAAAAGGCCGGTCTCTTGTGGGGTGTCGTGGAAGACCTAGCGGCGACGTGGACGACGGCTGCGTGTGCGGTTGCCACCGGTTGACTCACGGGCAGCTGGCTTTGCTTTCGGCTTTGGTGCTTCTTCTTCTGGCGGCGCAACTGGTGTGTGAAGTAGGCGCTGGTAATATTCATCCAACAACATCGTGATCAGCGCCATCTCCTCCGCATCCTCAGCCAGGTTACGAACCAGGGGAATAAACCGACGACTGCGCTCGTTTTGGATATTGTCCCGTTCGCGCAGACGTGCTTCGAGCAGGGCCGTTACTCGTTCGGCGACAGCCGCAGCCAAATCGTCCTCGGTGGGCAGATCTCGTTCCTCGAAATCGATCTGAAAGCGTTTCCCAATTCGGTCCATGGCTGGCTTCTCAACGCGCGTAACCAAGGTGATCGCGACGCCGCTTGCCCCGGCGCGGCCTGTGCGGCCGGCCCGATGGATATAGCTTTCGGGATCTTCGGGTGGCTCGTATTGAAAGACGTGCGACAGTTCGGGGATATCGATGCCACGGCCGGCGACATCGGTGGCAACCAAAAAGCGCAATTTGCCTTCACGGATACGCAGCAGGATCTGTTCGCGCTTCTGTTGGTCGAGATCGGCACTCAGCTCATCGGCATCATAGCCAAAGCGCTGCAGAACGACACTCACAAAATGGACAGCCACCTTGGTGTTGCAGAAGATAATCGCCGAGGCAGGATTTTCCATCTCCAAGATGCGCACAAGGCTTCGTTCGCGACCCATCTCCGGCACTGCATAGCAGATGTGGTCTACTTCGGTGACATGAACATGGTCTGTGCTCAAAGTGAGGAAGGCCGGCTCCTCCATAAAGTCATGAGCCGTGCGCATGACATAGGAGGGGAAGGTCGCCGAGAACATGGCGGTGTGGATATGGTGTTCAGGCAGATATCGCTGGACAGCCTTCATGTCCTGGTAGAAGCCCATGGACAACATGCGATCGGCTTCATCAAAGATCAACATCTTGAGGTTGCGCAGATTGAAGGTGCGGCGCAACAGATGGTCGAGCACGCGACCTGGTGTGCCAACGACAACATGGGCACCCTTTTGCAATGCCTCGTTTTGTGCACCATAGCCAACGCCACCATAGACAGCCACGGTGCGCAGGCCTGTCCCTTCCATCAACACCTGCGCTTCTTTCCAGACCTGATTGGCCAATTCGCGCGTCGGCACAAGGATCAGCGCCTGACATTCGTCGCGCTTGGCATCGAGGAGATCAAGCATGGGCAGCAGGAAGGCACCCGTCTTGCCGCTGCCGGTCCGTGCCTGCACCATGACATCATCGCCATCGAGCAGATACGGAATGGTTTGGAGTTGTACCGGCATCAGGCCATTCCAGCCGGCACGGTTTAGTGCGGCTTGAATATAGTCGGGCAAGGCGGCAATATCAACTTCAGGGAGATCGGGGGTTGTTTCAGGTTGTTCACTCGTCTCTTTATTCATCGCAATGGGGGGTGTTTCTATTGTACTCAAAGGGTTTCTTGCTTCTTTCTTGCAGATAGATTAGGTTCACATCGATGCGTAGGGGCACGGTATACCGTGCCCCTACGAAGAGTGATTATATATGTTGACAGTGCGTTAGGTACCACGCTGTGAAACGATTGCTTTATTATCGCATAGATTGTCAAGCTGCGCACAATACAATGGAGCTACAACTTATGCCGGAATGGCCGGTGTATCGATCTTACCGACGGCGTCATCAATTTCGGCTTGGGTTAACTCATGGCGCTGCAGCTTACCGCCAAAGTATGCTTCATAGGCGGCCATGTCAAAGTGACCGTGGCCACAGAGGTTAAAGAGAATCGTGCGGCTGACGCCCTCTTCTTTGGCCTTGTTCGCCTCACGGATCGCCGACGCGATGCCATGATTGGCTTCGGGCGCGGGGATGATTCCTTCCGTCCGCGCGAAGAGCACACCGGCTTCAAAGCTCTCAAGCTGATCAACCGCTTCAGCTTCGATTAGCCCATCCTTGAGCAATTGGCTAACCACCACACCGGCCCCATGATAACGCAAACCACCAGCGTGGATCTTGGCCGGGACAAAGGTGTGGCCAAGCGTGTACATTGGCAGCAGCGGCGTCATCCCGACAGTGTCGCCAAAGTCATAACGGAAGACGCCACGGGTCAGTTTCGGGGCCGAAGTCGGCTCGCTGGCCAGGCAACGAATTTTCTTGCCCTCGGTCAAGTTGAGCCGCAGGAAAGGGAAGGAAAGACCGGCAAAGTTTGAGCCGCCGCCAAAGGGTGCAATCACCACATCGGGCAAGTCACCGGCCTTCTCCATCTGCAATAGCGCCTCTTGGCCAATGATTGTCTGGTGCATGAGCACATGGTTGAGCACGCTGCCGAGCGAATATTTAGCATCATCGTTAGTGGCGGCCACTTCAACCGCCTCGGAGATGGCGATACCCAGACTTCCCGGCGAATCGGGATCTTCGGCCAGGATCTGCCGCCCTGCCTGCGTGCGGTCGGAAGGTGAGGCGTAAACATCGGCTCCCCAGGTGTTCATCATTAGCTTGCGATAGGGCTTCTGCTCATAGCTAATCTTGACCATGTAGACTTCGCATTTGATGCCAAAATGTTGGCAGGCGAAGCTGAGTGCACTGCCCCATTGGCCGGCCCCCGTCTCGGTGGTGATGCGGGTGACCCCCTCCATCTTGTTGTAGTAGGCTTGTGGCACGGCGGTGTTCGGTTTGTGCGAACCGGCTGGACTGACCCCTTCATACTTGTAATAGATCTTGGCGGGGGTATCGAGCGCCTTTTCCAGGTTGTGGGCGCGATAGAGGGGCGTTGGTCGCCACAGTTTGTAGACATCACGCACCGCTTCGGGAATCTCGATCCAGCGCTCTTGCGAAACCTCCTGCTTGATCAATTCCATCGGGAAGAGCGGGGCCAGGTCACCGGGGCCGATTGGCTCGTGGGTGGCCGGATGGAGCGGCGGCAATGGCTTATTGGGCATATCAGCAACGATGTTGTACCACTGCTCGGGGATTTCATTTTCAGAAAGGGTGATCTTATGGGTTTTGCTCATGGTGGTTGCTCCTAATTGGGTAAGATTGGCGAGAATGGGCTGTGCCAATTGTAGCAAACGGTGGGCTTTTCAGCTATTTTTGTGATATCATATACTCTACAAATTTGAGTAGCCTTTCACGGCCACATATCCTTCCACCCACAGAGAAGAGATCATGACCAACACCACAACCGATCCCACACCAGACAACGGAACAAAACCCGCTACCCGCTACCAACCGACCGCGCGCGATCTGATTTTGCTAGAGCTGCCAAGCGCCATCAGTGTCTCACCCTCTGGCACGCGGGCCGCGGTCAGCATACGGCGCACCAACTGGCAAGCGAATCGCTATGAACTGGTCTGCTATATTTATGATGTCAAAAATGGTACCACCTACCCATTGAACCGCAGCGGCAGCGTGCAACAGGTCGAGTGGCTTGACGAGCAGACTTTGGCCGTCCTGAAAGAGGAGTATGGGAAAACGACAACCACACAAATATGGCTATACGAAAATTTGATTGGCGAAGGGTGGCAGGTAACCGACCACCAAGAGCCGATCGAATGGTTTGCCCCCTTTGCCGACGGGCTGCTCTATCGGGCCAAGCGCGCAGAGAGCAAGGCTGACAAGGAACGCAGCGAGCGCTTTGGCACCGTGATCCACTTTGAACAGGAGGAGAGCAAGAGCGCGCTCTACTATGTGGACTTGCGCGCGCTGCGCACCTATGAAGCGAGCCTGCGCAGCGCAACTGCCGACGAGGCCAAAGCGTTGGTACGACCGGTAATCGAGCTCAGCCAACTCCTACCCGAGCCGCGCGCAATTCGCAGCGTTGTCTCTTGCCCCAGCGGCACCGTGATCTATCTCAACTGCCGGCAGCGCGACGATCTGGTCTACTATCGCGAGAGCAGCAGCTATCAGATCAGCCTCGATCCAGCGGCGGCAGTAGCGGCGCATCAAACACACGAAGCGGCAAAACGCCAGTTGACCACGGCCGCGCAGGAAACATTACCAGACCCAAAGGAGGGGAGTTGCTTGGGGACAATCCGCCAATTGCCCTTGCCCCCCGGTGCTGACATTGTGGCCGTTGCGCCCGATGGGCAAACTTTGCTGCTCACCCATCAGGAACGCGATGCCAAAATTTTCACACGTACCGATCTTTGGCTGCTCGATGCAGACGCGGCGCGCAGCGCATCCGATGCCAACAGTTGCCTGGCGGCGATGCGCAATATTTCCGCCCCGCTCGACCGCGATCTTTTTGGGATGCAGTGGACAGCACAGGGCATCTTTGCCGGCTATGCCGATGGCACGGCGGCGCACCTGGTGCGCTTTGACGCGGCTGGTGCGATGACACCCCTCGATTGCCAGGGTATCACCCTTGCTAGTGACTTTCACGTTGGGAAAGGGGGTGACCTTGGGTTTATCGGTGCCAATGCCACGCGTTTTACCGAAGCCTATCTCGCCGCGCCAACGACCGACGCCCTCCTGCAACCGCAACAGATTAGCAACGCTGGCGAGGGCATCGCCAGCTGGCAACTGGGCACCGTCGAGACGATCCGCTGGGCGAGCAAAGATGGCACCGAAATTGAGGGAGTGCTGCGCAAGCCAGTCAACTTTGATCCGGCCAAACAGTATCCGCTGCTCTTTATAGTACATGGCGGCCCGCGCGGGGTTTCCCTGGAAACGCTGCTCAGCCGCCCGGACATGATGTACTACCCCGCCGTGCAATTTGCTAACGCCGAGATGCTCGTGCTTTACCCCAACTACCGCGGCTCTACCGGCCGCGGCCAGGCCTTTACCGAACTTAACGTCAACAACCTGGGTATTGGCGATCTATGGGATCTGGAGAGCGCCATCGACCATCTGGCGGCGCTCGGTTGGGTTGATGAGAGTCGCATCGGCTGCATGGGCTGGTCACAGGGGGGCTATATCTCCGCCTTTGCCGGGCTACACTCGGATCGCTTTGCCGCGGTCTCGGTTGGCGCTGGCATATCGGATTGGTACACCTACCACATCAGCAACGACATCCCCTACTTCACCACCGATTACCTCTCCGGCTCCCCCTTCCAGAACCGCGAATTCTACGCCCCCACCGCGCCGATTAGCAACCTCGCCAACGCCTGCACACCGATGTTGATCCAACATGGCACCGACGACCATCGCGTGCCGCTCTCCAATGCAATGGAACTTTACCGTGGTCTGCAAGCGATGGGGGTGCCGGTCGAGTTGTATCTCTACCCCGGCATGAGTCACCCAATTACCAAACCGCGCGAGAATCACGCGGTGCTGTGCCAGAATTGGGATTGGTTTGCCAAGTATTTGTTGGGCGAGGGGATGGCGGATACAGAGGAAAAGCGGCAGAGCGCGTGCTGAGAGAGAAGAAGATGTTTTCAAATTTGTCTGTATCATATTATAATCATGATCCGTGTTGTAATTTTTGCTTCACTTAGCTTACGACATCACTTAATTTCGTTGGCCCAACAGAGCTTGGTCGCTGCGCAAGTGGCGCAATCGTTCTGTTGTGTTGCCATAAAAAGGTTTGCAGGGAAATTCTCATGGATCAGTTGAAACAAGTAGCCAGATCGAAATTGATTTGCATTCCACGCATTCTGGCCGGGATCGTGTTCGCCGCCACGCTAGCGATTGCGCCGCTCACTGTCATTGCGGCCCCCGGTGACATCTCCACGATTGCAGGCAATGGGGCGCGCGAGTTCGGCACCGGAGAGGGGATAGACCCGTTCGGCATGGCAGTGGATAGCGCCGGCAATGTCTATATTGCCGACCTATACAATCACCGCATACGCAAGGTGGACCCCAATGGGGTGATGACCACGGTGGCGGGGAACGGTGTGGAAGGCTTTAGCGGGGATGGCGGGCCCGCGACCAGCGCCAGCTTAACCTATCCCCACGATGTAGCGGTCGATGCGGCCGGCAATCTCTACATTGCGGACCTAGCAAACAATCGCATTCGCAAGGTAGACCCCAGTGGGATCATCTCCACCGTAGCGGGTAACGGCGTAGGTGAATTCAGCGGGGATGGCGGGCCAGCCACCAGCGCCAGTTTGTGGGGACCCAAGGGGGTGGCGGTCGATAGTGGCGGCAATCTCTATATTGCGGACTTTGACAATGGTCTCGTCCGTAAAGTAGATTCAAGCGGCATTATCACAACGGTCGCCGGCGGTGGCACCGATAAGGTCAGTGGCGGTGGCCAACCTGCCACGACGGTTGAATTCTCCTGGTTAACCGATGTGGAGGTTGATGGCGCAGGCAACCTCTACCTGGCAGACGAAAGTGATGATCGCGTTTACAAAGTAGATGGGAATGGCACTATCACGGTCGCGGCGGGCAACGGCTTGGAAGGCTTTAGCGGCGATGGTGGTCCAGCCACCGATGCCCCGTTGGTTGCTTCGAAGCGCATTGCGCTCGATAGCGCCGGCAATCTCTACATCAGTGACTCCGGCAACGGTCGGATTCGGAAAGTAGACGGGAGCGGGATCATCACCACCGTGGTCGGAAACGGCTCCACAGAATACAGTGGTGATGGGGGGCCGGCGGTTGACGCCGGTTTGCCTTATCCCAATGGCGTGACGATTGATAAAGCGGGCAATCTTTACATCGGGGATGGCAGTTATCACATCCGTAAGGTGGCGAGCAGCCGCACCGATACACCGGCGACTGCTACACCGGAGACCGCAACACCGATGCCGACCGCCACGCCGACGGTCGACCCAACGGCACTCCGGTTTGAACCGCCCACGCTGAGTTTTGTCTGGACTCAAGGAGCGCGCAATCCAGTTAGCCAACAGGTGCTGGCGCACAATGCCAAAGGCCAAACTGGTTGGCATCCCGGGCAGTTTCTCAACACGTCAGGTACGAGTTGGGTGGCGGGTGGATTGGAGATGAACATTTCGGTTAGCCCTGCGAATGCAAAGTTGGATGTGGGCGTTCACGAAACGCAGCTTCTTCTTGAGTCGAATGGTATGACTGCGACTCTACCCGTAAACGTGACCGTGGTCTCCGCCAACGGCACGCTCCAAGTCAACCGTAAGAAGTTAAATTTCGGTGGCTTCTTGGGCGAGCCAATTGCTGATCAACGTGTAGAGGTAACGTTTACCGGCCTGAACAGCACAGATTGGACAGCCACAGGTCCATCCTGGTTGACACTCACCCCTGCCAAAGGCAGCGTCGCCGCCACCGCGCCCACTTCATTGTCGGTCGGCATCGACGCCGCAGCCATCAGCGCGGTAGGCAAATATACCGGTACCCTCACCGTGCGCGATGGGAAAACCACCCATGAAATCGCCGTCGAACTCTCCCAGGTTGCGCCAGGTTCACCGACCATTCAACTCTTTGGGCTGGAGGTGACGCAAGGTGTGCAGAATCTGCTCAACGATGTACCTTTTGTGGCCGAGCGACCGGTTTTTGTACGGGGGCACGTGCGCTCGCTCACGGGTGATCCAATCGAGAAGGTCACCGCGCAGCTAATCGGTACACGTGATGGCGCTACTTTGGGCACGCTGAACCCCAGCAACCCTGGCGGTTCGATCAAGATTGTAGCCGACCCCAATCGAGAAAAGTCGAACGAGAGTTTTCTCTTCGAGCTGCCGGAAAGCTGGCGCACGGGAACGGTCACCCTGCGCTTGGTTGGTCAGAGCCAGCCGATTGCCTGTGTCGATCCGGCGGAAAAGAGTGCTGTAGATGCAGTTGCCGAAGACTGTACGGTCACCCTTACCTATGAGACGATCCCGGTTTTGCCCATCACCTATTTCTTGTATACAGAGCAGGGGAAGATTAATTACTTCGATGGACGGCGGAGTACGACGGCAAATTTCAGCGCCAATGCAAGCCATGCCAGTGCCACATCAAGCCAGTTGTTCGCTGGGTTGCCCATTCCTCGGGTTGATCAACAGATTTCTGCAACGACCTTAACCTTCCCAGGGGCGCGCAGCAGTGCAGATCAACCAAAGGTTCTTGACATCATAAAGGCCGAGTATGAAAAGGCCGGTAAGCCTCTGCGCCACTTCTATGGACTGTTCGCCCGCTATGAAAGCAAGCCGGACCCCAAAGCCAGCATTCAAGGGGGACCAGGTGGCGTGGCCGGCGTTCCTGGTTTTTATGGATTTGGCGAATATTACACCTTCCAACCCATGGCTACGCTCAATATGCATGAGATTGGGCACAACCTTGGCCGTAACCATGTGGGCTGTGGCAATCCCGCCAATCCTGATGCCGCGTATCCCTATCCCGAGCAGCGCATCAGCCAGGTAGTCACCGGCGACGAAGCCTACTATGGCTTCAACATCGTTACCCAAGAGATCTATCCGCCAACCTATAAAGACTACATGTCCTATTGTGATCCCAGCTGGATTTCGCCTTATACCTACAAAGCAATGATGGAGCGGCTAAAAATCCACTACAAATCAGACCAAACGACGCCGACAGGGACATCAGGAAGCCGTCCGAGCCCCATTCTGCTGATCAGTGGGCGTATTACCGACACAACAACGGGCGGGATTAACGGTGTGGTTGACGACAATGGGTTTGTTGCCATTCCCCCTGAAAACAGCTCAGACTACAATGTGCGCCTGGAAGATGCCAATGGCCAGATGATCGCCACGTATCCGGCGATACCGCAATCGGCTGAAGGACAAAACCAGAAGGAGTTCACCACCTATACGCTGGCAGTACCACGCCCAGAAACTCTGGCGCGCGTCGTCCTCCTGTATGACGCGCAGCCGCTAGACGAACGCATCGCCTCGGCCAATGCGCCCACGATTACGCTCACGACACCGGCGGGCGGTGAACTCATCGACAATCAATCACTCACCATCACCTGGCGTGCCAGCGATGCCGACGGCGATGCATTGACCTTCAATGTCGACTACAGCACCGATGATGGTGCCACCTGGCAAAAGCTGGCATGGGATTGGTCGGAAAGCGCGTTGGCGGTCGCTAGCGCTGATCTTCCTGGTTCGACGCAAGCCCGCATCCGTGTCAGCGCCAACGATGGTTTCCTGACCACCTTTGCCGCGTCAGAACCTTTCACTGTGACCGATCATGCACCAGTCGCCATCATTCTCACCACAGAGCTCAACCACTACTATGTCGGCGGTCAGAGCATTCTGCTGGAGGGTACGGGGTACGATGCGGAAGATGGGATGTTGAGCGACCTGACCTGGTATTCAGATCGTGACGGCCTGTTGGGCACTGGCCCGAACTTGCTCCTCAACGCCGACGATTTGGCCGAAGGGACCCATCTGATCCGGCTGGAGGCCAAAGATAGTAGCGGCCAAAGCAGCTTCGGCGATCCCACCGCGGGCGTCACTAGCGAAGAAAGCGCCCTTGCAACGAATGACACCGTCCGCTTCGACATTCTCTATGATCCGCTAACCCTGCCGGCTGAGCTGGCAGTCGCCCCCGATCTGCTCTTCTCCACCATCTCGGGCTCCACGGAACTGTTGACAAATACCCTGACAGTCAGCAACCTGGGTGACGGTGAGTTGGGCTGGGTGGCAAGCAGCGACTCGGCTACCATCACCCTGAGCAGCAACAGCGGCGACGCGCCGGCCACGGTTGTGGTTACCGTTGATCCGACCGGTTTGGACATAGGGTTGCATCAAGGCATACTGACCTTCACGTCAACTGGAACCACGTCAACTGGGGCCAATGTGGACCCGGTTACGGTTGACTACTTCATCAACATCGAGAGCGACACAGCTTCCGCCAACGCGCAGAACAACACGTACGCGGTCGAATCCAACGTGGGTGGTGACGAGTCGCCTTGGCTAGATGAGGGCATGTGGGTCATCGGTGGTCGCCAGGGTCAACAGGTCGTTGCCCTCGACATTGCTTCGTCTGACGGCGGTGAAACCCTGACCGGCACAGTCACGTATGCGGGGGAAGGGCCGATCGCCTTTAGAGCCACCAAAAGTGCACAGAACACCTATCGAGTTGAAGTCCAATGGGGGGATAGGGATGCACCCTGGAACCCAAACGGGACATGGGTGTTGGGTAGCCGTGAAAATGTGAGCCTCGTTGCCCTGAATGTCAGCGCTACGGATGAAGGCAGCACGCTCGAAGGCACGATGGCTTATGCTGACGGAAGCTTCTACGGCTTCCGCGCCACGCTCCAGTCGGCAGCGGCATTGGCAGCGGCGACGGCATCGATGGCGGACGAATCCGTTGCGCCGGAGCCTCAGGTTGAAGAGACCGACCCATTGCCGGAATCCACCGCTGCTGCGGAGTCGCCCACAGCAGCGGCAGATCGCTTCCCCGTGCTTCCTGGCCAGATGATCGTGCGCGAGCAGCAGATTCCCTCCGAGTCTGGCAACCACTATCTGATCTTCCAGACCGACGGCAACGTGGTGGTCTACACGGCAGACGATCAGTATGTGTGGGGGTTGCAAAGTATCACGGACGAGTATCAGCAGGCGCAGAGCGTGCAGATGGAGGCTGACGGCAATTTCGTCGTCCGCGGTGCCGATGATGAATTTATCTGGTCAGCCTTGCGTGAAAATCCTGACTCTAGCGCCTATCTCACCCTGACCGCGGAAGGCGTACTACAGCTTGTCTCCGGCGACAGTGGTGCCGTTCTGTGGGCCAGCGATGGTACGACAGCGCTGCCGTGAACCTTACAACCATTTATGCCGAGCAGCAGGGTTAAAACCCTGCGCTAACAGCGAGAAGCCGCCTCAGCGGCTAAGAATTTAGCCGCTGAGGCGGCTTCTCCCTGTTAGACGGCCAATTCTATTGGCCGTTTTTAGCAAAACGTCTGCCTCACTGTCCTACTGTCCTACTGCCTCACTGACTATTGGTTTATTTACGCCGAGATCTACCACGCACATTCTGGGTACGAAAGAACCCAAGAGATGCGGCTAAACTTTATGGAGTATTGCACAATGTCGAACGACGCCAGCCCTGCGCAAGATCGGATCTGCTGGATCAAGTTAACCTCAGTAAAGCTGCCGCTCAAAACGTCGGTCAGTGATGCCAAAGTGCTAACCGGTCGTCAGTCGCCGCTCAACGCGGTGGACTTGCTCTTTGCCGAGATCGAAACCAGCAACGGCCATGCCGGCATGGGCTTTACCTACACGTTGCGCACCGGTGGCCCCGCGCAATTTGCTCATGCGGTCGAGCTAGCGCCGGGGTTGCTCGGGGAGGATCCGAACGACATTGGCCGTCTCTGGAACAAGCTGGCGTGGGCCAGCGCGTCCGTGGGACGCAGTGGTGTGACTACCCAGGCGATTGCCGCCATCGATACCGCGCTGTGGGACATGAAAGCCAAGCGTGCCGGTCTGTCACTGGCAAAGCTGCTCGGTGCCCATCGCGATCGGGTGCGTTGCTACAATACCTCCGGTGGCTATCTCCAGGCCTCGGTCGCAGAGATCATCGACAAAGCCACCCAGTCGCTGGAACGGGGTATGGGCGGCATCAAGATCAAAGTTGGCCATCCGGATCGCAGTGTGGACCTGGCGCGCGTCGCCGCGATCCGCAAGCAGTTTGGCGATCAGGTGCCGCTCATGGTCGATGTCAACCAGCAATGGGACCGCACCACGGCCCTGCGCATGGGGCTGGCACTGGAAGAGTTCAACCTGACCTGGCTGGAAGAACCGCTGGATGGGTATGATGTTGAAGGGCATGCTGCCCTGGCGGAGCGCCTGGTGATGCCCGTGGGCACCGGCGAAATGTTGACGAGTACGCGTGAGGTAGCCCCTTATATTCAGCGCGGGGCCATTGATGTGGTGATGCATGACGCGCCGCGGGTGGGCGGCATCACCCCCTTTCTGAAGGTGGCGGCTATGGCCGAAGAAGCGCAGTTGATACTGGCACCCCATTTCGTGATGGAGATCCACCTGCAACTGGCTGCGGCCTATCCCCATGCCACCTGGGTCGAACATTTTGAATGGCTCGAACCGCTCTTCAACGAACGGCTGGAAATTCGGGATGGCCATATGCTCGTGCCCGATCGACCGGGGCTTGGGTTAACGTTACATGAGCGGTTAGCAGGCTGGGTAGTGGCTCAACAGGAATTTGGTACACGCACGTGATCCTGTAATCAACCGCTGCCGCGATTATCGCAAGATTGTTACGCCAGATGTAGAGAAAGGTGATGTGTGCTTCGTGAAGTTCAAGAAGTTTTTGGCCATCACATAAATTTATGCCTTGTCCTCCTTGAACATATGTGCTACGATAAGTTCTGTTCAGGCTTTGATTCTCGTCATCGTGATAGAGAAGAAAATATCAGGATTTTGCCTTTTTGTACGATAACAAGAAGGCTCTGACAGGAGCAGTCATGACAAACAATCTACGCGTGATGGTGGAAAGCGGACCGAAGGGCAAGAAGGTTGTGGCAGTGGCACCGGAATGGCCGGGCCTGGAGCGCGGGGCAAAGACCGAAGAGTTGGCTGTTGAACGGTTACGCGCCTACCTGCCCCGGTATCTTCCAGTGGCGAAGCTGGCCGGCATGGAAGCAGCGTTTGTGTCTGCCACGGATGATTCTGCTATTGGCAGTTCTGCCGCTGACATGGATGTGGTCGAGCGCTATCCCGGCACGGGGTCAACGGACTTTTGGGGGATCTCCTTTGCATTTTCGACCATCGACCATCAACCGATGTCTGACGAAGCGCTAGAACGTGAACTGACACTCATGCGCGCGTGCTGGACATTTTTCGATGAAGTGCGGGCGCGCGTGTCGGCGGAATTGCAGCGGGGGCCACGGGGCGGGGGCCGCGATCGCGACCGGATTGTTCAGCATACCCAGGGCGTAGAACTGGACTGGGCGAAGGGCCTCGGTGTGGTCGTTCCGCTGGAGCCCCTGCTGTCCGGTGAGGGGTTACCTGAATATCGCGACGCCTACTGCAGCGCAATTCGATCCTTCCACGTCGAGGAGAAAAAGGCCGGCAAGTGGCCACTCCACTACCTGATTCGCCACACCGCCTTTCACACCCTCGACCATGCGTGGGAAATGGAAGACAAGGATTTGACGCCCAAATAAATGAAAATAGCAAGGAGGAGACATGCCAATAACGACGCTATTTGAAGCGCTTGGCGGTACCGAAGCTGTGCTGCGGCTTGCCCATGCCTGGCACGAACAGGTGATGGCGGATGAGATCGTTGCCCACGCGTTTAGCCACGGTTTTCATCCACAACACTCTGAGCGCCTTGCGGCCTATTGGGGTGAGGCGTGGGGTGGACCGCCGACCTACAGTACCGCTTATGGCTGCGAGACGTCGGTGGTGCGGATCCACAGTGGCAACGGTCTGCACGAGGAGATGGACCGCCGTGCCATCGCCTGTTTTGACCGCGCGCTGGATGATATCCATGTCACCGACCCGCAACTTCGGCGCACGCTCCACGATTATTTCACCTGGACCACGACAGGCACAATGGCCGCTTACCCCGAGGCCGCCACTGCTGTGCCCGACGACTTACGCATCCCGCATTGGTCATGGGATGGCTTGCAAAATGGCTCTTGACGCCAAATACTTTACACTGAGCCTGGAATCGCTCCGGGCGATTGGTGGCTGGGCGGCGGATTGTGCCGAGCGATCGCTGGCGATTTACGAACTGTGCCCCGGTACCGATGACCGACCTCAAGCCGCGCTGGCAGCCATTCGCGAATTTGCTGTTGGTGGCAAGCGCGCGGCACGCTTGCGTTCACTGGCAATGGCGGCCCATGCTGCCGCCCGTGAAATTGACAATCCCGCAGCAGCGGCCGCCGCGCGTGCTGCCGGCCATGCCGCGGCCAGCGCCTACACGCACCCGTTACGCGATGTCCAGCAGACGAAACACATTGTCGGGCCTGCCGCCTATGCCGCGCTGGCGCTGGAACTTCACCACCCCGATGATCCAACCATTGCTGCTCGCGAAGTGGCCTGGGCGATTGCACAGGCACCCCCAGCGGTACACAAAGTTTTGCAAGAGATGCATGCACGCACAGCCGGCAAAAGTCGTATTGATGGGCTCCTTTATACACTTGATGCAGCTCTTCGCGGTCACGCCGCGCCACAGGAGGAGTGAAATGCACAGCCACTTGAATGGCTGACAGTGCGCCGCCGATACAACCGAGGCTGTGCGTGCTGTCGCGCCGAAGGGAGAGGCCGAGCGCGCAGGATAATGCGGGTGTCAGTGGCAGCGCGACCAACTTCCAAAGGCGATCCGCTGGTCGGTCTTTGATTGTTGAGGGCTTCAAAATGGCGTAGTTCAAAAAACAGACAGGATTATTAGGATTCACACGCGCTTATGTGACTTGCTTACTATTTGGCCCAGGGTACGGAAGCTGGGGGACACACGGGTGTCGCAGGTACACTGGCCTTGTTGCCAGCCGTCGTCGATGTAGCCGGTGAGATTCCTGTCGTCGCCACGGGCGGGGTTGCCGACGGTCGGGGATTGGCCGCCGTGCTGATGCTGGGCGCGGTTGGGGCTTCGTTGGGGACGCGCTTTGTGGCTAGCCACGAATGGGGCGGTGGGGCGTGGGAACAGCAAGCGCTCTTGGCGGCCACCGCCGATGACACGCTCCGCACCGCGGTCTATGATCGGGTGCGTGGGGCCCACTTTCCAGAAGGCATTGCCGACCGTGTGCTGCACAACCGCTTTAACAGCGCCTGGGATGGAGCCACGACCGCGATTGCGGAAGAGCGGGCTGCGTTACAAAAGGAGTTGGAACGCGGTGCGCAGGCGCAGGACCCGGACGTGGTCGAACTTAGCGCCGGCGTGGCAGTCGGGTTGATCCACACGCTGGAACCGGCCGGCGAGATTGTGCAGCGGATCGTGCGGGAGGCGGAACAAGTTTTACGGCAACGGCCCGCTGCCCTGTTGCGATCCGGATAACGGCTCCGGCTATTGGTTCGGACTGGAAGCAGATGGGGCAGCAAAGGAACTTCCTACGAGAAGATTGAGTTTACATGCCCGGCATCTAGCAGATGCCGAGCATGTCCAAACCCGAAAGTTCATCTAACTGTGCGTACATCACAAATCGAAAGCAATCCCAAATGGCACAGAAGATCGCTCAGACGACCAAGGGGCCCATTGAATACCGGCTCGAAGGCAGTGGTCCAACTGTCGTTGTGTTAAATGGTGGCCATTGTAGCCGCGATACGCGTCTCTCCCATGAGAAATTGGCCACGCATGGCTTCTCCCTGTTGACACCCTCGCGCCCTGGCTACGATAGTACGCCCGCTGCTGTGGGTAAAAGTGCACAAGCCGCCGCCGATGCCCTGGCCGCTCTACTGGACAAGCTGCAAATCCCAACGGTTGATCTGATTGGGATTTCTGCTGCCGGACCAACCGCGTTGGCCTTTGCACAGCAACATCCCAAGCGGGTGCGCAAGGTTGTGTTGGAATCCGCCATGACAACCGCCTGGGATGAGCGGGTCAAACGACGATCACGCTTAGGCTTTGGCCGCGCAACAAAGGTCACTTGGGCCATTATGCATGGCCTGTTGGCCCTGTTCCCCATGCTGATCATCCGCGTCCTCATGCGCGATTTAACCGTACTCGATGTCAATACGGTGCTCAACCGCATGAGCCCAGACGACCTCGCCTTTGTCAAACGCATGTTGCAGAGTTCGCGGGCGAGCAGAGGGTTCATACACGACATTGAGCACACGGTGGATCAGCTGGCAACGATTACCCGCCCCGTATTGGCCCTCTATTCACCGAATGATGGCACGGTATCCCCCAAAAATGCAGAACGGGTTGCCCGCGATGTTGCCACTTGTGAACTCTATGCAGTGCCGTCGGACACGCACTTGATCTGGATTGGCGATACCGCCGAGGCTGTATGGCAAAAGCGGCTGTCGTTTCTCCTGGCATAGCGCACGGTTTTTGAGGATCGATAAAAAGTGCGTAAGATTGTGCGCGTTTCTGCAATATAGATAGTGAACCGATACTTCATGTTTGTGTTCGCTATGGATTGTTGAGAGAGGAAACGCACGATGCAACCGTCGATCATGGAAGCGCTATTTCTGGCCGAACGGCCACGCCTACTCCGGCTTTGTGGACGGCTCTCTGGCCAGCCCGCTGCCGCGGAGGATTTGGTCCAAGAGACCTTCTTCCAAGCCTGGAAACATGCCGATCGGCTCCCAGATGGGACCCAGGCGGCACCGTGGCTTTCCGGGATCGCACGCAACGTCTGCCTCCATTGGTCACGCCGCCATTATCGGGAACGGGCCCATCTGTACCCGCCTGTGCAGGGAGAGACGCCACTTGAAAACGACACACTGGAGCTGCTCGACCCCGACTTTGATCTTGAGGTTGCGCTAGAACGCACCGAACTCATCATACTCCTGGACCGCGCGTTGGGCTTGTTGCCGCCGGAAACACGCGCGGCCCTTGTCCAAAAATATGTGGATGAGTTACCCACAGCGGAAATTGCTGCACATCTTGGCGTAAACGAAAATGCCGTTGCCGCCCGCATTCACCGCGGCAAGTTGGCCTTCCGGCGCATCCTGGCGACAGAGTTACAGGACGCGGCAGTCGAATATGGCCTGCTGCGTTCGCAGCAAGAGGGCTGGGAACCAACGCGGCTCTGGTGCTTGGCCTGCGGCACACAGCGGTTGGAAGGGTGCTTTCAAAAGGATGCGCCAGCCCCACTCTTTGCGCTCCGTTGTCCGTCCTGTGACAGCAACGATGTTTCTGCACAGGCAGACCTTGCCATTCCTTTCTATGCTAATTTGTTAGGCAAATTCAAAACCTACAAACCCGCCTACAAGCAACTCCTTGTTGTCATGGGTGACTACTGTCGGCAAGCCATCCAGACGCAACAGGCAGCTTGTCTCGTCTGTGGCGCGGAAACCGTGACGGCGTTGGGACCGCGCCCCCGCGATAAAGCAAACAACCCCTATGACTATGAAGTGCTGATTTGGTGTCCGAGCTGCCAATGGGGAACCAACAGCTCCCTCGGCAGTCTTGCTCTCTCCCTGCCCGAAGTCCAAGCCCTTTGGCTGACGGCACCTCACACCCACATCCTGCCAACGCAGGAAATTACGTTTGACAACAGCGCTGCACTGCTTGTCCCGATTCGCAGTGGTGCAGATACCCCAGGCAAAGATGTCATTTTTGTGCGCGATACCTTTGCATTGCTTGGCATCTATCCCGCGCCCACAGGCCAGTCCAACCGTTCGCCAACCACCTAGTGCACAACGGCGTAAATAAGCCTAGCGTATTGTCATTCTGGGCCCGACTGGCACCCCCAGCTTTTTGCCCGGAAGAATCTCCAAGTTACCTATTGGTCGATTAAGGCCGCTCTGTACTAGCGGGGCCTGCGACGCCCCGCTCTGAAACTCCCTACGCCTTACAAATGACAAATTGTCCTGCGGCTGAAGCCCGCAGGCTGATCCAGAAAGTACGCTGAAGCGCACTTCTGATTTGGCCTGCTGAGGCCCAGTTAGAATTAACTAAAGGAAACCTGATGTTTACACTGTTACGGCAACGGAACTTCGCCTTGCTCTGGTGGGGTGGTCTTGTCTCACTTACGGGCAACCGTCTCTTATCAATTGCGCTACCCTTCTATGTCTATCAACAGACTGGCTCAACATTGGTGACAGCCACCATGGTCCTTGCAACAAGCCTGCCCTCAATGCTCTTTGGTTCGCTTGCCGGTGTCTTTGTGGATCGCTGGGATCGCAAGCGGGTCATGGTGATCACCAATCTGCTGTTGGCCATTGTGTTGTTACCCTTGTTTGCGGTGAAGCCCACGGGGTGGATCTGGCTTGTCTACGGCGTCGCCTTTCTTGAAGCCACCATTGCGATTTTCTTTGGTCTGGCCGAGAATGCTTTACTGCCGACGCTGGTGGGGCACGAGCAGCTACTGGCGGCAAATTCGCTCAACTCCCTCAACGATACAATTGCGCGGCTGATTGGCCCAGCATTGGGCGGCCTACTGTTATCGATTTGGGGCATTGAGCATGTGATCTTCTTTGACAGCGTCTCCTATCTCCTTGCCTTCCTCCTGATCGTTTGGGTCCAGCCGCCAGCGAAATCCCGGCGTATAGCGGCAGCAGACGAAATCCCGGCACGCTTTGCCTGGCAGGTGTTTCGCACAGATTGGCAAGCCGGCTGGCAAATTGTGCGCCGTGAGCGGGTGCTCGCGCGTCTGTTACTTGTCACAAGCGTTACGACGTTAGGGGGAACCATGTTTGATCCGCTCGTTGCGCCGTGGGCCTATAGTGTCCTCCACGTTGATGCCTCACTATTTGGCTGGATGTTGACGCTGCAGGGTGCCGGGGGGATTGCCGGTGGGCTGCTGATTGGCTATATAAAGCGCATCCGCCCAGCCTATCTTTTCAGTTTGAGTTCGATCGTGGTCGGCTTCATCTTGCTGGTGATGTATCAGACAGTCACAATTCCATTTGTCCTGCTGCTCTGTTTCCTGGCTGGCCTGCCCACGGTCGGTGCGCGGATTGGTCTGCAAACTCTATTTCACGAAAATGTGATTGACGCATATCGTGGCCGGGTCTTTGGCCTGGTAGGGATGATTGGTTCTGCGTTGGAATTGCTCAGTGTCAGTTTTGCGGGGGTTATGAGCGGTATCGTGGGCATTGTGCCGTTGCTCTCTCTGGCGGCTTTGCTCACGGTATTTGCCGGAACGCTCGCCCTTTTGTTGCTGCCAGCTGTGACTGCGACAAACAACTTTTTGCCCAAGGCTACGGTGACAAAGGTCTGATACACGATTGTGTCGCTTTTCTTTGATTTCTCTAGTGGCTTTGCCGTGGATAGCCGCAACCCACCAGCTATCCACGGCAAGACGTTCATCGCTTGCTGCTTACTCCGCTGCCTCTACCCGTGCGATCACCTCCACCTCGGCCAAGCTAGCAACCGATAAGCCTTCGAAGCTCCCACTCACATTGTCCACAACAACCCGCACCGCCTTGGCCCGCACATCGCCAAAGGAGACATCGGTTCCGCTAACGGCGAGTTGGCCGACGCTCTGGCGGGCGACTTCTTGGGTGGCGGCGGTATCGCTGTAGAGAATGACGGTGGCTGCTTCGACCTGGAGCGTCGATTGGGCGACATCGCCAAAGCGGGGGTTGTAGAGGCGCACCGTGCGCACCGTCACCGGCACGGGGAAGGCGAGTTGGACCCACTGCCCGTTGGGATTCTGATTGGCAGCGCTGCGCCAATAGTTCGTAATTTTCCCCTTCTGCACTTTGCGATCAACCAAGCCTTCGCCGCTGGGGTTGATCAGGGCAAAGATTGAGGAGTAGGAGATTGCGGCGGAAGGGGCCACATTGCTGAAGAGGGCATCGGCAGGGTTGGCCGGCACAGGAATCATGCTGTGGCCGGCGTGACAGCCAACACAGCGCTGCGTTTCGCCGGGATGGCCAAAGTTCAGGCCAGCAACATGGGCCGCGCCGCCCAATTCGGTGTGGGCGCGCCCGGTCAATGGTACGGTGTAATTGCCATCGCCCGTGCGGATCTGCTCAAAGAGGGGCACATTGGCCGGCGACTGCACACTTACCGAACCATTGGGATTGACCGGCACTTCTTGTAGCAGCAGCGGCCACTCCAACTGTTCCAGTGAGCCGTACTGTTCGTTCCGTTGAAAGCCGGTGAAGAAACGGATCGTACCGGCGGAGCCAACGGGAATGGCGCTGATGATATTGCTATCCACCGGCGCATTGAAGTAGACATTGAGCGCATCGAAGGTAAAGCTGCCATCGCGGTCATAGGGGCCGGCGGCGGTGGGGGGCAGCGGATTTGCACGTTGGGTGATCTGGTCGGCGATGATGGGCGGCAGCGGGCGAGGGGCGACAAGACGCGCCCGCAATTCGGTGGTGCCGGGCAAGTCGTAGAGCAGTTGCAGTCCGCTGCCGTCGCTGTTGATCAGATAGAGACCATAATCCTGATTGACATTTTCGACATAGGAGATAACCAGTTGATTGGCGCTGATCACCTCCGGTTCGGCGGCGTAAACGCCTTGGTAGATGCCAATCGACACCGGGTCTGATGTCTTGACATATTGATAGCCAACTTCTGAGGTGATACCGATCACTGGGCTTTGACTGCCAAACATGCCACCATAGAAGTGGCGGATCCCCCCAAAGCCGGCAGCCTCCGTGCCATTCTTAATCGGGAAGAAGTTGCCGTAGAAGGAGCCATCCGCCGCAAAGCTGCCGCCGTAGGCAAAGTTGGCATCCTCCCCCAGCAAGAAGGTGCTTGAGGTGAAGCCCCACTGCTTGAGATCGCTGCCATCGGGCTTGACCGTGGCCAGGTGCCAGGCGTTGCGTTGCAGATTGGCGGATTCACCGGGCACATCGCCAAGCTCGCCCGAGGCATCCGCCGAAACCAACCCATCTTTTAATAGATAGCCACCGCCGGGTGCGGCCACCGTGCCCATGTTATTGGCTGCCATGCGCATATTGCGCCACCAGCGGGCATAGACGATCCGCCCCGTGGTGGGATCGATGGCAGGCCGATCTGCGCCATTGGCTTCGGTGGTGATCCGGTGTAGATCGCTGCCATCGGCATTGACAACGAACAAATTGGAGGTGTGGGCACCGCCATACATGGCCATCGCCGGCCAGCGGGTGGAGGAGAAGACGATTCGCCCATCGGGCAGCCAGGCGGGGTCGGTATCATCGTATTTGGTAAAGAGACCGACGATCTGACCGAATTGGCTGAGATCGAGCGTATCGCGGTCCGACGTGGTGATCTGGCGCAGGCCGGACCCATCGACGTTGATCGCATAGATCCGCCATGCGCCGGGGTTGGTCATTGCGGCTCGGCTGTAGCTCCCTTGGGGGATACCCGCAAAGAGGATCTGGGTGCCGTCATAGGAGACCGCCGGGGCATTGACATCGATCAAGTTGAGGCTCGCCGCGGTGGGGTTGCTGCCATCGATCAAGGGGCGGATGGTGCCATTGGGTTCGCGGATGAGCAATTTACCCGGCGAGGCAACCTGAAAACGGCTATAGGGGCCAACGCCAGGCATGCCTTTTGTCTCCAACCAATAGACGCTGCCGTGGTCGGGAATCTGGCGCGAGACAAAGACCAACGGCACTGTGAGCGCGCTTGGTGTCGTGGTCGACTCGGCTGTGGCCGTTGGAGACGGATAGGGCGTGGCCGTATCTGTCGGCGTGGCAGTCGCCGGGGCAGGGGATGTATTGGTGGCAGTGGCGGTTGGTTCTGGTGTGTTCGCCGGTGTATTTGTAGGGAGGGATGTATTGGTCGCCGTGACGGTGGCAGCGCCAAGCTGGACCAACCCAATATCAACATTGATGATCTGGCTTCCCGCCGTGATTTCAAGGCACCAGCTAAAGCCATTAACATCAATGTCTGAATCGTAGTCGTCATCGGCGATGGCATCCATGAGCGTGAAATCATAGCCGGTCGGCGGGTAGACACGCAGGTAGTACTCACCGGCGGAGAGGTTGGTGAAGTAGTAATTGCCGTTGACATTCGAGGTGGTGGTGCCAACCAACGTGTTGCCGACACAATCGGTGAAGAGCTTGATCTGCACACCACTCAGCCCCGGCTCGCCGGTATCCTTGACACCGTTGCCGTTGCTGTCCACCCAGACAAGATCGCCCAACGAGGCGGTGCCAGCCGGCGTTGACGTAGCTGTGGGCACAGGCGTCTCTGTTGGCGTGAAGGTCGGTGCAGGGGTATTGGTTGACGTCGCCGTGGGGACGGCTGTATCCGTTGCAGTGGCGGTCGGCGTAGGCACAGGGGTATCTGTCGGCGTGGCGGTTGGCACAGGGGTATTCGTCGGGGTAGATGTATTGCTGACGGTCGCCGTGGCGGTGGCAGCGCCAAGCTGGACCAACCCGATATCAACATTGATGATCTGACTTCCCGCCGCAATTTCCAGGCACCAACTAAAGCCATTGGCATCAATATCGGAGTCATAGTCATCGTCGGCGATGGCATCCATGAGCGTAAAATCATAGCCAGTCGGTGGATAGACACGCAAGTAGTACTCGCCAGCCACAAGATTGGTGAAGTAGTAATTGCCATTGACATTCGAGGTGGTGGTGCCAACCAACGTGTTGCCGTTGCAGTCGGTGAAGAGCTTAATCTGTACCCCGCTCAATCCCGGTTCGCCAGTATCCTTGACACCGTTACCATTGCTGTCCACCCAGACGAGATCGCCAAGCGAGGCGTTACCCACAGGCGAGGGCGTCGCCGTAGGCACAGGTGTATTTGAGGCCGTGGGGGTTGGTACAGATGTATATGTTGGCGTTGCAGTGGGTATCGGTGTGTTGGTGGGCACAGGTGTATTAGTCGGTGTTGCGGTGGCGGTGGCACCGCCAAGTTGAATCAGACCAATATCGACGTTGATGATCTGGCTGCCGGCGGCGACGTTGAGACACCAACTAAAGCCATTGACATCAATGTCGGAATCGTAGTCGTCATCGGCGATGGCATCCATGAGCGTGAAGTCATAGCCGGTCGGTGGATAGACGCGCAGGTAGTACTCGCCGGCGGCCAGGTTGTTGAAGTAGTAATTGCCGTTGACATTCGAGGCGGTGGTGCCAACCAAGGTGTTGCCATTACAGTCGGTGAAGAGCTTGATCTGCACCCCGCTTAGCCCCGGCTCGCCGATATCCTTGACACCGTTACTATTGCTATCCACCCACACAAGATCGCCAAGCGAAGCGGGCAAGGGGGTGGCCGTCGGCGTGGCAGTGGCGGTTGGCGCACCAGTGGTGATAAGACCGATATCGACGTTGGTGATCGCTGCACCAGGGTCGACATTGAGGCACCAACTGAAGCCGCCTTCGTCGATATCTGAATCGTAATCGTCATCGGCGATGGCATCCATGAGCGTGAAGTCATAGCCGGTGGGTGGGTATACACGCAAATAATATTCGCCGGCGGTGAGGCCAGTAAAGCCATAGTTGCCGTTGACATTGGTGGTTGTCGTGCCGACGAGTGTGTTGCCGCTACAGTCCGTAAAGAGTTTGATCTGAACGCCTGCTAGCCCCGGCTCACCGATATCCTTGACACCATTCCCATTGGTGTCGATCCAAGCCAGATCACCAAGCGAGGCGGTGACAGCGGGTGTAGGGGTAGCGGTCGCGGTAGGCACACCAGTGGTAACCAGCCCAATATCGACATTGGTGGTCACCGCACCAGGGTTGACGTTGAGACACCAACTGAAGCCACCCTCGTCGATATCGGAATCGTAGTCGTCATCGGCGATGGCATCCATGAGGGTGAAATCATAGCCGGTCGGCGGGTAGACGCGCAGGTAATATTCGCCGGCCTCTAGATTATTAAAGTAGTAGTTGCCGTTGACATTCGAGGTGGTGGTGCCGATGAGCGTGTTGCCGTTACAGTCGGTGAAGAGCTTGATCTGCACCCCGCTCAGCCCCGGTTCGCCGGTATCCTTGACGCCATTGCCGTTGCTGTCCACCCAGACGAGATCGCCGAGCGAGGCGCTGCCAGAGGCAGAACGCACGGTTTGCGCGGAATTTTGAATGATTTGTGGAAGAAAGAGGCTAAAGGTACGCCCCTCCGACAGTTGAGCCGTACTCGCTTGTGGAGTTGGTGCCGGTGGGGGATTTGATGATTGTGCGGATGAGGGCGTCGTTGAAAGATAAAGCGAAAGATAAAGCGAGGATACAAGGGTGAAAAACAACAGATAGTGATAGACGCTTCGGGGGCGAGGTACTTTGTGGTGCTTGTGCATGGGTTTTCAATCTCCAATCGTAACACAGCAAAACGGATAGGGTACTGCGAGTGTAGTGTGGAGTGCGATAAGAGGATAGTGCGCTTACAGAAGGGGGCTTCCGATAGTGCCAACAAAAACAGAACGTAAGCTAAGCGATGATCTCGAACTTCAGTACGGCTTTATTGGCGTCTTCAGGGGGCGGGGTCGCCAAAAAGAACTTCAGAATAGATACGAAAACAGTAACGAGCATCTTATGGAGTTGGTGCGATGAGGGAAATGCAATAAGATGGGAGCGGTGAAGTGGTACGATGGGTAGATAGTGTAATACCTAAACTATTGTTCAGCTATTCTGACTTAGATTTTAAGCTTATACTTTTTAAATGACAAATGTAAGGTTACAAAAAATTACATTCAGCAAATATCAGACAATCCTTGCGCTTTGCCTGGCCTGTCTCGCCTTGTTACCAGCCCTACCGCTGTGTGCCCAAAGTCCAGATGAGCATTTTGTCTGGCTACCCCTCGTTGTCACTGCCACCGCAGCCACCAACCCCATCCATGAAGGGATCGCGACCTTCTATGGTGCCACTGGGGCAGGCGCCTGTTCTTTTGCGCCATCGCCGGCGGATCTGCTGGTCACAGCAATCAACGCAGAGGAGTATGAGCGCGCGGCGCTCTGTGGCGCTTATGTTCACGTAACAGGCCCCAACGGCGATGTAACCGTCCGGATTGTCGATCTCTGCCCCGAATGCAAAGCTGGTCATTTGGATTTAAGCCAAGAGGCGTTTGCGCTGATTGCGGATCCTGTTGAAGGACAGGTTGCCATTCGTTGGCAAATAGTTAGCCCGCTGCTGGTCGGTCCAATTGCCTATCATTTCAAAGAGGGTAGCAATCAGTGGTGGACGGCGGTGCAGATCCGCAACCATCGCAATCCAATTGCCAGCGTAGAATATTACAATGGAGAGCAGTGGGTGGCTGTTGTACGCACCGACTACAACTACTTTGTGCAGACCGAGCCAGGGATGGGAGCGGGTCCCTATCAATTTCGCGTCACAGACCTTTATGGCAACGTGTTGGTTGATAACAATATTACGCACAGCGAGAACGGCACCGTTGATGGTAGTGCGCAATTTCCAGCCGGGCCTTCATGATGGTTACTGCTTAGGGTCTGTCCAGAAATAAAGTAGTCAATTGTACGGACACGGTGTACCGTGTCCGTACGGAAAAATTCTCCAAGTTATTTCTGGACAGGCCCTTAAAAGGTCACATACCTCCCCTTGATCAGATAAAGATGAAGCAAGGTGCTGCCCAAGAGAAACACCGTAAAGATGCCATGCTTGGTCTTGTGGCGAAACCAAAACATTCCCAGCCAGCCGCCTATAAAAAGCGCCGGCCAATGCCAATAGATGGAGCGTCATTGAACTCTCACGCTAGGCGCACCAATACAAAAGAGCGCCACAGGATGTAGCGCTCTTACCCGAGATAAAATGGATAATAAGGAGGATCAGTTGGAACTGAACTGCATGAGCGGGCGCGAAATCGCAGAAGGGCCGCGATTGGAAGGAGCCACAAGGCGGTCGCCATTGGTATAATCAGTACCGCGGTTATCAATCGCCAAATAAGGCTCGATCAGACGTAGCAGTTTATCCATGCGGTAGGAAGGCGCTTGTTCAAGCCGAAGCAAGGGCAGACCTGCGTTAGTGGCAAGCCGCTCGATCACATCGTTGGTATTGCTCAACGCGCAGCTATTGACATGCACCTTATCACAAAGTAGAACCAGCAGAGGACGGGTTGTACTGCGGTCACAGAGCACGAAATCAACGGTATAGCAATCTAAATGGGTATGGGCGATCTGTTGACTTTGGCCGGCATTGGGTGAAAGCAACGCGCTCAGTTTGACCTTAGTCAGTAACAGGGCACGCTGCGCGACGACAAGTGTCAATGCATGGTAGAGCGAGCGTTCTTCGGTAGCCAAAACTGCTTCTTGAATGCTGTACGTATCCATCGGGTAGCCTTTATGCGATTATTAGTGTCGGGCTCGTTCATGATGGTGGTTCGATGGAGCACAAATAGGTAACCACCACCTAAACAGGTTGACAACACAGTTGTTTAGAAGAGGATCCGTATCGCTTCGACGCCCACTTCCGGCAGTGTACTAGAGAGTATCTACCGGTGTGATAATGCGTACGAATCCTTTTCTGATGGAGGCTCGCTATCTGCAGCAGTGTGTAGCGGGACAGCATTCCGACACAGATTGATCTGGTACACTATTGATCTGGTACACTATTGATCTGGTACACTATTGATTTGGTACACTATTGATCTGGTACACTATTGATCTGGTATACTATCGACCATTGATTCAACAATTCAATAAAATCGTAAGCTAGTGTATCACAACCATCGCAATAACATAACCGCTTTTTGACGTAATTATTTGAGGGGTGTGCATCATTCTCTACACGCGACAAACAACCCCGGGTGCGTCGTTCTGGTCACACGAAGTTGCGGAAGTCGACCACTTTCTGACCCTTGCGACGCAGGCGAACCGGCCCTACTCGACTGCATCACTTGTGCACACCCCTCAATTATTCTGTCAGCATTGCTCAGAGCGTTACCGGTTTACCTCCTTGTGCAGCCGATGTCTGCACCATATCCCAAAGGCGTGCCATGCGCAACCCTACTTCCGGTGGGCAGGGATTGGCCATTTCGCCGGCACGCACCTTCAAGAAGGATTCCCATTGCCCTAAGGAAGGGGGTGTCTCAACTACAGAAAGCTCCGTCTCCTCGGCCCGCTGCACTTCGAGCCGTTCACCCCAGATTCCTGTGCGCAAACCGCCTTTGGTGCAAAAGACACGCACGTCCGAGCCAATCGCCACCGTTTCGCCACAGCCCGCCAATGTCACCATTGCGCCCGAGCGCAAGCGTGCCATAATTGTACCGAGAATATCGACCGGTGTACCGCGGTTGTCTAGCCAAGCCGCAACTTCGACAAAATCTTCGCCGGCTAGATCCGAGACAGTGTTGAGCATGTGGGCACCTGTGTCAAAGAGAAAGCCACCGCCGGCAACAATGGGGTCCTGACGCCAACTGCCCTTAGTCCCCTCTTTCCAGCGCTGGTACGCCACAGCATGAATATTGAGAATTTCCCCAAGCTCGCCACTGCGCAATAGGTCGACAGCAGTACGCACATTGGGGGAAAGGCTGCCGTTGAAAGAGACGACCAATAGCTTGCCGGTGCGATCGCGCGTTTCGATCAGGCTCTCCGCTTCGATGGCATTCATCACCATCGGCTTTTCGAGCAAGACATCAAGCCCTGCTTCGAGACAGGCTTTGGCATGCTCATGATGGAAGATGTGGGGCGTAACAATAAAGACGGCATCGAGTTCATCGGCGTGCTTGGTTAGCAAGGTGTGCAGATCGGGTTCGTTGGGGGGCGGTGCCACATTGTGCTCTTCTAGCCGCTCGCAAAAAAGTTCGTACGATTGGCCCGAAGGCTCACAAACCCAGGCAATTTCGGTAGTGTCGGTCTGCTGCGCAATGCGGGTGGCGTGATGACGGGCCATACCGCCCGTGCCAATCATGGCCAGGCGGACGCGAGTTGATGAACTACTCATTTGGTTACTCCTCTGTTGATTGTTCGTAATTACGCAGCGCTCGCTAAGTTGTCGGACGGCAAGCGTCTTTAAGTTCGGCAAGTTGGCGTTGCTTATCACATGAGATGCCGATAGACAACACAGTTGCGTACTTACAATTGCTCTTTGATGAATTTTGACCTACGCAATCGTTATGATCTGATACGACAAAGGGCAGTCTACTCAACCGGCGGGCTGCGTAAGTTTTGCCTATTCCGATCATCGTATCAACCGTGCATGGTGCCACAGCCCCTTACTTTTGTCTAGTTGTAAATTTGGTTGCCCCCTGCTTTGCTCATACAATGAACTGATACAATATCTGATACAATATCCTGGTATAATTCAAGAAAATATAGTTCAAGCGAGCCTAGTTCAGAATAAGTGATGGATATGCAACAACAGCAATTGATTCTGGCTTCCGGAAGCCCACGCCGCCAACAGTTTTTGCGCGATCTCGGCGTATCCTATCGGGTCGTCGTGGCCGATATTGATGAGAGCCCCCACCCAGAAGAAGCGCCGATCGCCCTCGCCCATCGTTTGGCGAAGGCCAAAGCGGCCGCGGTGGCTGCACGTTTGGTGGAAGGGTCGGCGGCGTTGATTATCGCTGCGGACACGGTGGTGGCGCTGGGTGATCAATTACTGGGCAAGCCGACAGACGAGGCCGAGGCCATGCAGATGTTGCAGCGTTTGCACAATCGTGGACATCATGTCCACAGTAGCATCTGCGTGTGGCATAGTCTCAGTGGGGAACATCTGACACGGGTCAATTCAACCGAAGTGCAGATGCGCGACTACAATACTACGGAAATGGCCGCCTACGTGGCAACCGGCGATCCGCTGGACAAGGCGGGGGCCTATGCGATTCAGCATCCTGCTTTTGCACCGGCCTGTGCGATCAACGGCTGTATCTCCGGTGTCATTGGGCTACCGCTGCATGATCTGCGCGAATTGTTGGCCACCTTTGGGGTCCAACTACCGGCACCTATCACCCCGGTCTGCGAGCAGCAAACGGCATTTCGGTGCTGTCAACGCTGAATTCATTTAGCGCCTGGTATGTAAAAACTTGTTTAAACACGTTGGTTCTTTGGGATCTCAGGGGGAATCTCAGGGGGTTGACAAATGGTTAGCGGGGGCTGAGCTTGTCGAAGCCAAAGTGGGTCAACCCCCTGAGATCCTGTTGAACCAACACGTTTAGCGTTTCAGGCGTTGTGTTTATGCAATACTTGGTAAGTTTTGGGCATCATAATTTAAGCAAGGAGTAACGCCTTTGGCAAGTCGTCGGAAAGTCAATCGTCTGGCAGAGCAAGAACAAGATCTGATGCAGTTTGAGGATCGGCACAAAAATCGGCCGCGTCCCAAACGGGAATCAATCGATCTGGTTTCGGGGATTATCATGCGCGCGCGTGGCCATCACTATGATGTGCAAACTGACCCAACGGGTGATAACCGGGTGCGCGTCTGCGAAGTACGGGGCCGTCTCCTGGCCGAACAGATCGCCGACCGCAGCAAAGATACCTTGGTCGCGGTCGGTGATCATGTCTGGGTGCGCCCAAACGGCGCGGAAAAAGGGTTGATCGAACGGGTGGATGAGCGTACCCGTGTGCTCAGCCGCCAACGGCCCGGCGTCAATGCCTTGGCAGAAGATGTGATCCTCGCCAATCCGGATCAAGCGATGGTGGTCTTTGCGGTAGCCGATCCAGAACCCCACACGCGCATGTTGGATCGCTTCCTGGTCGTTGCCGAGTTTAATGAATTGCCAACGGTGATCTGTGTAAACAAGGTTGATCTAACCGGCATCGATGCCGCGCGCGCCATCTTTGGTCTATACGAAACGATTGGCTACGAGGTAATCTATACCAGCGCCGAACGAGGCGAAGGCATTGACGCGCTGCGCACTTTGCTGACCGACCGCATTACCGTAGTTACCGGCCCCAGCGGTGTGGGCAAAAGCCGATTGATCAACCAAATCGACCAGCGACTTACATTACAGGTGGGCGATCTGCGCGATTTTCAACAGAAGGGCAAACATACCACGCGCACCTCTCAGCTCTTTCGCATGCCCTTTGGCGACAATACGTATATTGCCGACACACCAGGGATTCGCGAATTGGGCCTCTATGATATCGACCCGATCGACCTGCAATTCTACTTTGTCGAGATGCAAGATTATCTCCATGATTGCTATTACTCCGGCTGCACCCATGATCATGAACCAGCATGTGCGGTGCGCGCAGCAGTCGAGGCGGGCAAGATCAATGCCGAACGGTACCAAAGTTATTTGAAGTTATTGCATGGCGAAGAATAGAAATAAGAAATGATGAACCGAGGCGTTCTCTATGCCCTGGGCGCGTATTTGTGCTGGGGCTTTTTGCCGGTCTTTTGGAAAGCAGTGCAGCAGGCCTCGCCGCTAGAGATTTTGGCTCACCGCGTGGTCTGGTCACTGCTCTTTTTGCTGATTCTGTTGGCGATTTTGCGCAAATGGCGCTGGACGCGCGCGGTGATCTCAGACCGGCGGATCTTGTTCACCTTTGCGCTCACATCGCTGGTCTTGAGCATTAATTGGCTCACCTATATTTGGGCTGTCAACGCAGGACATGTGATTGAGACGAGTCTGGGCTATTTTATCAACCCACTTGTCAATGTGCTGCTGGGGGTGGTTGTGCTCCATGAACGAATGCGCTGGGGACAGTGGCTGGCGATTGGGGTGGCCACGGTCGGTGTGCTCTACTTAACCATCGCGCTCGGCAGCTTGCCGTGGATTGCGCTCACACTCGCCTTCTCCTTTGGTCTCTATGCCCTGATCCGCAAGATGGCCGCGCTGAATTCGCTGGAAGGGTTGACGCTGGAGACGCTCTTTATGATCGTGCCAGCCTCGTTCTATCTGCTCTATCTGGAAAGCGTAGGGCGCGGCACCTTTGGCCATCTCTCGCCAACCTTTAGCAGCTTGCTCATTACAACCGGCGTCGTGACGGCGATTCCGCTGTTGCTCTTCGCCGCCGGGGCACGGCGAATTCCGCTCTCCTTGGTGGGCATTCTGCAATATACATCGCCGACCATTCAGTTCCTGCTGGGCGTCTTTCTCTATCGCGAGCCCTTTTCCGCAACCAAATTGGTCGGCTTTGTTCTTATCTGGCTGGCCTTAACCCTCTACACCGGCGAGAGTCTCTGGCAGCGGCGTCAGATGGCACAGCTCAAGCCAGCAACCCTGTAAGGCCATTTCAAAACATGGTTTTCGATAAGGGCCATAAGCTCTTGCTGGCTCGTTGAAAGGGAATTTGCGCCATATCTGGCACGAGTGTCCCCGGCGTGCTCACATGAATAATCCGCTTGGCAATCGGCTCAAACGCGGCATAGAAGTGTTGCATCGACTTGACGATCAGAATCTTCTTCTGCGTCGGGTCGATGCCGACATTGCTAAAGACATGGGGGCTAAAGGTCTGCGTGCGGTGGCTGATCAGCACAATATCCAACCCATTGGGACCGTGAAGGGCCACACTATCGCCAAGCTTGGCCCGTCCCTGCCCAAAGATCTGGTAGGCATCCCGTACAATCTTACCAATACGCACCCGTAAGTCAACCGGGTCGCCGGACATTGGCCCCATCTTGCCGCCAATCCGCAAATCCGCCTCCACCCCTTCGCCCAGTTCCATCGCCACGTCCACAAGCACCGGATCCCAGATGCAGCCAATCGCGGCGTTTTCAATACCCCGCTCTAATAGACGACGCAGAAAGAAGGTCGAATCATTCGGCGCGCCGCCGCCGGAGTTGTCAGAGACATCGGCCAACACCACTGGTCCACCATCGAGCGCGAGCGCAGCATCAAGCGAGCTGTCTATGGTATAGTAATTGGGCTGGACACGGTCACGCATGGCATAGAATTCATCGCCCAGTTGCTTGGCGAGGGCCGTGCCCTTCTCGGGCTGGTTATCGGTCACCACCAACATCCGTGTCCCCAAATCAGGCACATCGCCCCACGGGAAGCCATGCCCCAACGAGACCGAGAGCACCCCATCCTTGCCTTCGAGGCTCTTCATCTTGGCGACAAAGCTCTTGACCGGCTCCTGCGTGGTGTGATAGACCCCGATCATCTGCAGATCGTACATCGAAGTGACCGGCTTGCTCTTGCCCTCCACGGCGTCGGCGATAATGTGGAAGAGTTCGATGGCCCGGTCGGGCGGGTCGATGTGCGGATATTCTTTATAGGTCACGACAGCGTCGGCGTTGTCGATCAGCTGCTGCGTCAAGTGGCAGTGCAAGTCGAGTTCAACCCCGATCGGCACCGCCGGCCCGACAATCTCACGTACGCGTTGGGTCAAATCGCCTTCGCAGTCATCATAGCCTTGGGCGACCATCGCGCCATGCATGTAAAGCAACACGGCATCAACCGGCATCGCCGCACGCAGATCGGCCAGAACCTCCTCGCGCAAGCTTTCGTAGACGGCGCGGATCGTCGTGCCGGCAGGGACAGCAAAGCAAGCCAGCCCCTCGGATACCTCCCAGCCTTTAGCCCGCGCCAGGTCGCGCCAGCGGACCAGCGGCAAGCCGGTCGAGGCGGGGTTGTCGCCATGCGCGCCATTGCGCACGAGATAGGTCTGCTCAAAGTTTTGCATGCCGGTGAGAAAGGGGGAAAAGGTGTTGGTTTCGGTGCCGAGGAGGGTGGTGAAGAGTTTCATGGGCGCAGTTTCCTGTGATCATAATGATGTGGTAATAGTCAATTGGTAACAGCTTTATAAAGCTAGAATTCGATTATAACACAAGGGATGATTACTTTCCTCGCCTTACCATCCTCTTCTGCGTATAAAATTGCCCCAAAATAGCTATTGATCTTTTCCAGTAATTATGCTATAGTTCCAATAGTTAGTTCTCACTACGCTACTCTCCTTTGGGAATTAATCCACCAAGCAGCATTCTAAAGATTGCAACCGCACTATATCAACATTGGAGCCTACCTGATGGTTGCTTGCCTCTACTCTTATTGCCGATCCTCTTGTTGGATGTCTTTATCTGTAACCAGTAACTCGTCAACTCCGGGCGACAACGCGAAGTTGCGTTCGCTGGTCGTTTATTGCACGCCCATCAGAGACAGATTGCAACCAGCCACTCTTTCCCCTACAAATTTTATGTTTCCATAAAAGATTTTCTTTCCGGTTGGCGTTTAGTAGATAAGAGCGTCAACAGGATCCATATAGATTGATGTTTTTGCTTCAGCGTATGTAAGTTTCGTATCGACAATTTTTGTCCATAGTGTTATCACTATAACAGTTCTGGCCGTCCCCAAGCAATCCTTGTTCACGATACCTTGCACTCACACAATCTACACAGGTGTGCAGGAATTTATAGCTTCTAAACCTTTGTCAATTCTCAGCCGCCAGCAAAGGAACAAATCCTATGAACGTAAAACAACCAACCCTACTCTGTCGGCCACGCGCTCTGGCACAGCGTAATCCCCCGATCTTTTTTCCACAAACTGAAATCTCACCATCATTCGGCGAGCTGTTCCCGCGCTGAAACGAATCATGCTGCCGCTATTCAAACAGGCCGCCGCCGCGGCAGACTGTCCGCGAAAACAACCAACATCTCTTTGTGAGTCACTATGAATTTTGATTTGCTCATTTTGCCATATCCAGATGCTTACTATATTCGTGTAGAATCACCGGTTGGACAAGCTACCAGTTATTTCACGTTACCATTTACGCAAGGCGAACTGGATAGGTTTGCCTGGCAGCCAGATGTCAATTATCGACACATTCGGGTGGTCACACCATCTGAAACGGGGGGAAAGCCACTCGATCCACAAGAATTTGGTACACGGCTCTTCGATGCGGTCTTTGCAAATGAGGTTCATACCTGTCTACGGCTCAGCCTTGATAAGGCACACCGGCAAGAGAAACATCTGCGCGTTCGCCTGCGCCTCAATGAGGTACCTGAATTAGCATCGTTGCCATGGGAATATTTATACGATTCTACTTTTGATCAGTTCTTCGTGTTGCTGAATCAAGTGTCCCTAATGCGTTATCTGGAACTTCCAAAGCCCGTAGATCCGCTGCTGGTAGAATTGCCACTACGCATCCTTGTCGTAATATCAAGCCCGTCTAGTGCAGAACAATTAGATATTGAACAGGAGTGGAATCATCTACAACAAGCGATGCGACCTTTGGTTGAGCAGGGGAAAGTGGTGATTGACAGACTCAATAGAGCCACCCATCATGAGTTACAGCGGCAACTACGTCGCAACAATTATCATATATTTCATTTTATTGGACATGGTTGGTTTGATGAGCAGAAAGAGATAATGGGATTACTGTTTGAAGATGAAAATGGCAACGAATGGCCGCTAACAGCTAAGCAATTGGGAGTATTGCTCCAAGGGCACCCCACGTTGCGGTTTGCTTTTCTAAATGCATGTGAGGGTGCTCGCTCATTGTCTAGTTTGGCATTTGGTGGGACGGCGCAGTATCTGGTCCGACAAAATTTGCCAGCTGTTCTTGCCATGCAGTTCCCCGTTACGGACAAGGCAGCCATTGGTTTAGCACAGGAGTTTTATCAAGCACTTGCTGATAATTACCCAGTGGATAGAGCGATAACAGAGGCTCGAAAAGCAATTTATCTTACGGGAAGTATTGCAGAGTGGGCCACACCCGTGCTTTTTATGCGCACGCAAGATGGCCGGTTATTTCAGATGGAGAAAATAGAGACACCACAGCCACTTAGTAATACTGGTATAAGTGTAAAGACTAATGGTGGTGCATATATTGGTGGTAACATAGTGACTGATGGCGGTGATTTTGCTGGCCGTGACATTGTCAAACAATATTTTCTTCCCGACAAGCCCCTACCAGTCCCCTTTCCCGCTCATATACCAATTGTAAATAATTTTACTGGTCGCCAGGAATTAATGACCGAAATTGAGTCATTGCTCACTAATTCCAATACGCATCAAATTATTGGATTGTGTGGTATGGCGGGCGTTGGTAAAACAACGTTGGCACTTCATATAGCATACAGACTTAAGGATGTCTTTCCTGATGGTATCCTTTGGGCGGATTTAGAAACTTCCACCCCAGAGAAAGAGTTGGAAAGTTTTGCCAGAGCATTTGGGTGGTCAGAAGTCATAGCGAAAGAACTCGATCTACCGAGTAAGGCGAAGTTTGTGCTCAACATTCTTGCCGGAAAGCGCATATTGGTAGTAATAAACGACGCGAAAAAGAGTGACGATATACAATTGTTAGCGCCGTTCGGTATTAGTAATCGGACATTAATCACTACCAGGAATCGCAACATCTTTAACAGCTTTGATGCAGATGTAGTAAATGTTACTCCTTGGAGTCGTGAAGATGCAATTTCCTATTTAAAAGAATCAGTGGGTGTTCACCGTATTGATAACGAACCAGAGGCAACTCAGCGGGTAATGCAACGAGTAGGTTGTTTGCCACTGGCACTGAGTGTAATAGCTGGTTATCTGAATATCTCAAAAGAGATTACACTCGCCAAATATGACCAATTCCTGCAGGAAACAGAGTCACGTCAAGATTATCTTGCTGACTGGGATAGCGATAAACGAGACATCTACAAGATATTTGCTATTAGCTATGAGTCACTGTCCGGCGAACTTCAGCAGTTATTCGTGTCGCTCTCCATTTTTGATGGACCCGATTTTAGTAGTGATGCAGTAGCTGTGGTCCTCAAAATTCCTCATTCAAAACTCTTTCGGAACTTAAGTCAACTATGTGCCCTGTCTTTGCTCAACGTCGGTTTAGGTGAACGGGATTCACTGATTGTGTTGAAAGTTGAAGATAAAGTACGATACCGTCTTCACCCATTACTAAAGATATTTGCAAATGATCTGTTTGCTCAGGATGAATTAATACGACTCCGGCTTGCTACTTACTATGCTGACTTCGCTGATCGCCACAAAGAGCCATCAGCATATCCTACACTCGATCTCGATTGGCAGAATATCGTCAGTTCGTTACATTGGGCCTATGAGCATCATGAGTGGTCCCTATTGGTTCAGGGTGTTTCAGGTTTGACCCAGATCTATTTAGGACAAATAGGGTATCTGGATACACGTGGTCACTGGGGCGAAGCTAGAAAAATGCTTGATTGGGTTCTTGAGCAGGTCGCTAATCTCAACGACATAGATCGGGCAAGGATACAGATTGCCGCTGGCGGCTTTGCAGTACGCGAAGCTCGCTATGATGTTGCTAGAAAATACTTAAAAGATAGTTTGATCTTATTAGAAAAAGCGCCTTTTTCCCCACAAGTATTATTTCTAAAATTGTGCATGATTGATTTTGAGGCACAATCTTTGTTGCAAACGAACCGCAATGATGCGATCGAATTACTCAATCAAGGAATTCAGGAATCGACTGCTTTTGATGATCAACATATTACATACCAAGCAGGCCATCTATATATTCAGCTTTCTTCTATGCTTGCTAGGATAGGAAAGAGTAAAGATGCCCTCAATGCCGCAGAAGCAGGATTAGCCATGTTACCTGAATATTTAACCTCATCATACGTAGCTGGCATGATAAATAAGGGAATGGCCTACCAACAACTTGGTCAGTACGAAAAAAGTATTGAGACATTCAATCAAGGCATTCCGCTTGCAGAGCAGTTAGGTGATGTGCGCCGCTTAGCGGCGCTGTGGTCCAATATTGGTAGGAGTGAGTGGGAAAGCGGTGCTTACCAAGTAGCCGTGGCCCATCAAGAGTACAGCCTAAAAATCTATCGTTTTATCGGAGACGCATATTACGAATGCGGTGCTAGCCTAAATCTTGGTGCAGATTATCTTTACCTTGGTGAAGTTGTGAAAGCACAAGAACACTTCGATCGTACTATACATCTGTGTGAGCAACATGGGTTTTGGGACGTTGAGGCCATGCTTTATTCAAATTTATCAGACTTGTATATCTACAAGCAACAATTAACTGAAGCCACTGCTGCATTAGTACATTCCCTGCAACTGACTAACAAACTGGCCATGGATTTTTTGCGCCCCACTGTGATTCGCAAACAAGCACAAGTAGCTCTCGCCGAATACCGATTTCAAGAAGGTTTAGCTCTGATCGATCAAGCTCTTCAACTGGTTGTGGAAACAGATGATATAGTTGAAAAAGAAATTTCTCTGAAGGTAAAGGATTCGTTATTGATTGCTGCAAGCATTCCACTATAATAGGTACTGCTACAACAAAGGTAAGTTACTGTTTGCTAATTACCCCGTTTAAGTCTTAAAGCCATTATATTCTTCCATGCTTATAAACTTGAGTTTCGACTATATTTTTATACAAAAGAGAATTTTTTTACAAGAATAATTGCTATTTAGCAACAATCAATTGCTTAACCAACATGTATTGCATGATAGATTGAATAACTACACAAAATACTGCATGATACGCTTTCCATTCGACGTTTATTGAATGAATGTCATAGCAGTTTCATCTGCAATTCACAAAAAGCATTTATACTTGAGATCTGTGTCACATTTGTCACTACAAAATGCAGTCCTCTAATTATTTCGTTGCTAAACGCTCAAATCTCGTTTTTGTATTTCAAAATGGTCGAAACTCAAGTATAAAGGGAACATCAAAATGATTGTGAACAAATTGCACTGCAGCAAGTTTGGTTTCCATAAACTCAATCAGGTAGATCGTTACCTGCTTAACAATCGTAGCTTACAATATACATTAAGATTGTTAGCTATTTTTGTTGCCGCATTGGTGTCTTTATATCACATGCCTAAAGTAGTTTATGCGGTCGATCCTGTATTTACAGAAAGCAGTCAGGAGTTCCCGATTGCCCAAAGTAACGATGTCGCTTTGGGTGACCTTGATAATGATGGCGATTTAGATGCTGTGATTGTTAACGATAATGAAAAAAATCAAGTATGGCTAAATCAAGGTGGATCTCAAGATGGAGTACCAGGAACCTATGTCGAATTGTCAGATGCCTTGGGTAATACCTTGGGAGACAGCCGTTCTGTCGCACTTGGCGATTTAGATGGAGATGGCGATCTTGATGTGGTAGTGGGTGTGTATGGATCGGGCGGTCATGTTTGGATCAATAACGGCGTCACAAAAGCGATAATCGAAGGTACTACATCCACTCTTTCTTTTACGCCAGGACAAATATTGGGCGCTGGAATGGTGATTGAGATTGCATTGGGTGATCTAACAGACGATGGTTATTTCGATGTATATATAGCTAACGAGAGAATAGACGAGGTGTGGCAGAATCAAGGCAATGGTACATTTTTACCTGTCGAGAATGCGATACGACCTGAAGAAGCCGACCTTAAAAGCACAGGTGTCGCCTTAGGATATATAAATGATGATAGATTTATTGATGCCTATGAGGTTTATGAAATTAATAGTATTGAAAATCCTGGCCATAAAGTCTGGTTAAATGATGGAACAGGAAGATTTGATGATGCGGATTCTAGCAACACTTGGAAGCTAGGTAGCTGTACGAGTTTCTCCCAACTATTGAATTTTATTTTCATAAAATTCTATTTTGGATATGATGATTGCGAAGTAGGTTCGGCAGTCTCTTTAGCAGATCTAGATGGTGACGGTGACCTAGATGCGTTTGTCGCAAATAAAAACCGTTTATTTCGCTCATACTTGTTCCGCAATCCCCCCTCACCCTTACCACCCTTGCCCCCATTGACATCCTTTCCAACTTCGCAAAGTCAGGTGTGGCTAAACGGAGGTGCTGGGAACAGTTCTACAAGTTTTGTGCGTGGTTCCCGGGGCATTGGAAATGCTTCCAGTCAAGATATAGCCTTGGGGGATCTGAATGGCGATAGTTCAATAGATTCTTTTGTCGCCAATGATGTCCTCAATAGCCAACAAAGTGGCAATTTGCCTTGGCTTAATCAAAGCCAGGGAATCTTTGTTCAGGCAGGACAGCCGTTAGGTTCTTCAAATGCACGTGGAGTGGCGTTAGGTGATCTTGACGGGGATGCAGATCTAGATGCATTTGTTGCAAATTTTGGACAGCCTAGTAAGATTTGGATCAACAACAGTGGTGGCGTATTTCAGCCAAGTGTGAGATTGCTAGGTTCAGATGAAACCTCTGATGTTGCGGTGGCTGATCTAGATGGTGATCAGTATCTTGATATATTTTTTGCCAATTACAATGCTCCTAATTCCATTTGGTTGAATCGCAAGAACGGTGAATTTCAGCAAGTCCATGGAGCAACGAATACGCCAGCGTTGAGCAGAGGTGTAGCTTTGGCACAGATTGACGGAAAATCTGGCCTAGATGCAGTAATTGCAAGAGAGGGAGCCAATGTTATTCTGTTCAATATTGAAGTGGACACTAATTCTGATGGAAACAAGCGTGTAACGTTCCAAGAGCAGTCTTTGGGTATTGCGCGTAATAGTACGGACGTTGCTTTGGGCGATCTAGACTGCGACAATGACATCGATATTTTTATCACTAATTATGAACAACCACATGAGATTTGGTTCAATGAGACTGATGATAGTGGTGCCATAGTATGGAAGTTCAAACAGCTTGATAATAACAGTAAGAGCAGAGCAGTCGCTCTAGGTGATTTAGAAGCGAATTTAGAGACAACCTGTGGCTTAGATGTGTTCATTGCGAATGAGTTTGATGTTCCCAACAGTATATGGCTAAATCACCGAGGGGATTTTGTAAAATTCGAACTTCCTGAAGAAGAAAGTAATAACCCTCAAGACAGTGTAAATGTTGCAATTGCAGATCTTGATGACGACAGAGATTTAGACATTTTGGTTGCTAATTATGGGCAGGCCTACCGTATTTGGCTAAATCAAGGGATGAGCAAAGATGGGAATCTACTTCCATTTGACATTCGAGATGAAACTCTGGGGGAGGGTGTACTTAGCTATAGCGTCGCTTTACAAGATTTAAATGATGATAATGAACCTGATCTTTTCGTTGCAGGGTGGAATGGATCCAACTTAGTTTGGTCCAATAATCGGAAACAAGGTACTGCCGAAGGAATATTTCGGGGTTTCTCTGACAGTGGACAGAGTTTACAGACATTCCCCAGCAGAGCAGTTGCAACTGGTTTTCTAGATGAGAAGCTCGCTACCTCCTATGGTGGTGGAATCGGTAGTAATGGCGCTATTGATACTATATGTGAGCCTGACAGTGTAACTGGACGCAAATGTACACGGGATGCTGTGGTCGCCAGTATCAATGGAAATAGTATTTGGCTAAATCAGCTTGATAATACAACAAATGATCCCTCAGCGATCTTTAAACTGGGCGGCGGACAGGGTCTCGGTGATTCTGACAGCCGTGCTGTCGCGCTCGGCGATCTTGACAATGATGGCGATTTAGATGTTTTTGTCGCTAATGGTGGCAGTGATCCTAACGAGATTTGGTTTAATCAAGAATCCCTCATCACATCCCACAGTGCAGGATTTGATGAGGCCTATAAGATGACGTTAGGAACTGAATCTAGCAATGCTGTTGCAGTTGGTGATTTCAATGGTGATCGAGTCCTAGATGTGTTTCTTGCCAATGATGGCGCTGATAAGCTTTTGCTCAATCGAGGTGTCAGTCAATTGCCTCCTTTTGTAGAGGCAATTGTAGAGAACAATCAAAGCTATATTAGTTCTGACGTTGCGCTAGGTGATTTGGATGGCGATGGAGACTTAGATGCCTTGGTCGCCACCAAAAATGGACCCAATTTAGTATGGTTCAATCAACAAGAACAAGATGAGTCATCCGTCAGATTTAAAATTTGTGGCCTGGTGGAATGTAGCGACAGCGACTTTGGTGCCAGAATTGAAAGTAGAGGAGTAGCACTTGGTGACATAGATAAGGATGGGGATCTTGATGCTATTTTCGCTAATAGTGGCAAGAATGAATTGTGGCTAAACAATAGCGACGGAACTTTTGTTAAAGATTTAAAATTTGAGTCCTCCTCTGATGTAGCCGATAGCTATGATGTTTTACTAGGTGACCTAGATAGCGATGGCGATTTAGATATTTTTGTGGTGAATCTCTCAGGGCAGCCGAATCGCATTTGGTATAATCAAGGGGGGCAAAAGCAGGGGGGATTAGGTAGCTTTCAGTTAGGACAAAGCCTAAATAACTATAGCCAAGTACCCGCGGCTGCATTGGGCGATTTGGACGGAGACAAAGATCTGGATATCATTGCAGCAGATCGTGTGTGGCTCAATCAAGGCTATGCACAGGGTGGTGTTCGTGGTGTGTTTCAGATTGTTGGTTTAGAAGAATTTAAATCCAGTAGCAATGAGAATTCACAAGGCATTGCGTTAGGAGACCTTGATCGCGATGGAGATCTAGATTTATTTGTAGCCAATAGGGGCCAAGGCGATGGTGGGGGTGCAAATCAAGTATATTTAGCATCAGTTGGGGGAGAAACACGGCATCAAATTGTAGTCAAGCAGCCAAACGGTATGCCCTCCGCTAACTTTTTTTCAACAGGAATAATTTTAAGTGACACGGTCACGGTTAACTATTCTTTAATTCATCCAGATAATCAGCCAATTGGTGAGTTGGTACTTTACTATTCTTTGGATGGTGGCGGTCACTGGCTGGAGGTCTCTAAAGAAGCACTTTCAGGGTTGCCTACTACAGGGCTAGTGCAGGTAAAAGCCAGTGCAGTTGGTGAAGAAGGCACTCTTCGATGGGATATCAACAAATCCAAAATCTTTGGATTCACTGATAGCATGGTACTGCGTATTGAAGCGCGATTTCAGCCACCGCCCGCGGAAGTAGGAACTTACAAATATTTTAATAAAATTCCTGGACCTTTTATCTGGCCTTCCGTTGCGAGTACAACCTATCCTTTCCGTGTACGTGGTGTTCAAATTCAAGTAGTTGATCAAACAGGGAAAGGCGTTCCCGATGCAGTTGTTTATCACCGAAAGGTTAATGAGCTAGTAGCACAGCGGTTGCCACGTGATGTGAAACTGACAACCGATGCAAATGGCTACCTGCGTGGACGGGGGACAATTGAAGAGAATGATGAGATTGTTGCTTTACAACCCATCTCCACAAGCGCACATCTTACATTTACGGATCAAATCAGTCTATATTTCACAAGCGCACAGCCTATGGCAACAGGCCTTGTGATGACAAAAACTGTACTGAGTAAAGGTGTACAGTTACTGACTACTACAGAGAAAAATAAACTACTCGTATTCGATTTGAGTGTGTCTTTGGAGTGGGACGCACGCGCTGATAGTACCTATCTCAACCAACTTGAGCAAGATATCAAACGTACATCAGAAATACTTTTTGATTTAACAAACGGTCAAGCTGCATTAGGGACAGTGACGTTATATCAAGCTAAAGAACACTGGATTGATGCGGACATTCAGGTCTATGCGCGTAACGATGTGCGACCTAACGCTAATTTAGGTGGCATCGTCAAAGGCGCAATTAGTGAAACAGTTCTTATTACTCCTGGCTTACCAATAACCAGAGTGGTTTCCAATGCAATTGTACCAGGTCAAATTCGGATGGGTGCTAGCTGGAATCGCTTTGGCAACCCTGATGGAACAGTTGGTGAAGACTGGCCGCGCGCTTTGGCGCATGAGATTGGTCATTATGCTTTCTTCTTACTAGATAACTACCTTGGCGTGACACAAGACGCCCTTTTAAAAGAAACCGAATGTCAGGGTAGTGTAATGACCAACTCTTATCGAGAGGATTACAGCGATTATCTCGATTTTCCTGAACTAGCTGAGAACGCGGCTTACAAGTGGCAAGATGCTTGTAACGAAACTTTGGCAGCTTACACTACTGGAAGATCCGATTGGGAGACAATCCGTACCTTTTATCATTCTCTAGATTTAGATAGCAATATTAATGTGGTAAGTGAAGGACCAAGCAAACTACCTCTCGATGTAACCAAAGTTATACCAGTCCCTCCTGTTGTACCAACAAGTACATTGGCTTCGATGTTCGTAAACTTGGCAGATGCAGATAACAATAATGCCAGTCTATCCTTTCGAAGCGGTGAAGCACATGCCTATCTAATTAAGAAAAATGATCTAGGAACGTTACTTGATGATGTCATCATTCCAGTTGGAACGCCGAATGGACCATTAATACAAGCGCGTGGTGCTACAGAACATGATCGTTTCTGTGTTTTTGCTAATGCACAGCAAGATGCCCGGATAGGGTGTATCGAGGATTTGAGTAGCTACACAACAACACTTTCATTGACGCAAGTGCCAGACTGGCTACCTCAGATTGTTGTACGTACTGTTAGCTCTACAACACTAACTATAAGTGTTACACAATCAGTGCCAAGTAATCAACTCTATGTACAAGTTTATCCAAGTGCTGTATTAACAGGACCTTTAGAGGCACTTACTGGTGCAATGGTTCCCTTGAGCAAGCTAGATGTAACAGGTGCAACTGTATTCTCAACAACCTTATCATTTAAAAGCCCAATTGTTAATGGATATGTTCGCATTTGGGAACCTGAATCAATACGCGAAGCCATCGTCCCGTTCTTCGTATCTGTAAGTTGGAATGGCGACAAGTTTGGCTTTTTTGGTGGCGACAAGTTTGGCTTTTTTGGTGGCGATAAGTTTGGCTTTTTTGGTGCTAACCTGAGTTCTTGGAGTGCACCGGTCTCTTCAAGTGATGGTCAGATTGCAATTTTTAATACACAAGATATACTTGCTGGCAATGTGGCTGCAACGTTACAACGATTAACTGTCCCACCTCCTATTCCATCATGGTTGATACCAGTAGGTCAAGTATACCGTTACTCAACTTCTGAATCGTCCAAAGGCAAGTTAGTTCTTTTGTTCCAATATCTTGAGCGAGAGCTACCTGACGTGTTGGAGAAGCATTTACGCATTTACTATTCTCCTGACGATGGAAAAACTTGGGAACGTCTGGAGAATACTTTCATTGACCCAGTTCGCAATCTAGCATCAGCAGAAATGCGCAAAGATAAAGAGCTTAATGTTCTCGATGGGCTATATGCTCTCATGGCAACTATCGAGACGCCAAACTTATATTCAGGTTGGAACCAGTTTTCCTATCCGGATACAAACCGCCGTGTTGTCAACACCGCCATTGCATCCATCGCCAACAACTACATGGCCGTTGCCCAGCAAGTGACCAAAGGCGAGGACGGCAATCCAGTTCCAGCACAATGGCGACTTTATGATCCACGTGTTGCACACGAGCACCCCGAGTTTGCAACGCTAGTCAACGGTTTGCAAACGATGCAACCGCTTGAATCGTATTGGGTTTACGTCGTCACGGATACGGTCCCTTATATCGGCGTGCCCGTGGCCGACAATACCCAACAGATCCGCGCCAGCGGAATCACGGAATTGCCGCCAGCCACCTTCTATGGTTGGGTCACTCCTGTACCTGAAATCGGCTTTAACCCACAGCCGGGCAGTGAAATCGTTGCCATGATCGACGAAAGTATCTGCGGTCGGAGCGTGATCCTAGAGCGCGGTCCCGATCCAGAATACTATGTAGAGTTACCCTACAAAGTCTATTTACCCGTGGTGGGCGGCTCGAATGCTGCGCCCAAGCTCTACTATAAAATTCAAGTGCGCGCTGATACCGGCGAAGGTTGTGGCGTCTTTGGTCACGATGTCACGTTTTATGTCGACGGCCGTAAGTTGGAAAACAATCATCCATGGGGTAACAGCCAGGCTTGTTTTCATGACCTTGGCGTGCCACAGGCGGAAAGTTTGCCAACGGCGTGCTTCCGGGCACCCGCCCCCGATCTGAGCGTGGACAGCGTTACCGTGCTGGACAATGATGTCCGTGTGGTAGTTAAAAATGTGGGGACCGCCGAAGTGCCGGCCGGCGCTGGCTTTTGGGTCGATGCCTATATTAACCCAGATCCCAACCATCTACCGGAACGCGTGAATGATATTTGGCAGAACTTTACCAACCGTGGTATTGCCTGGGGCCTAGTGGATCTGTCTGAGCCCATCGATCCTGGCGACACCCTGACACTGACGGTAGGGAGTCAGTACTTTGTGCCAGCCGAGAGTAACATTGCTGGCGGTTGGAGCAGTGCAAATACGCAGATCTATGTACAGGTAGATTCCGCTCATGCCCATACTAAGTATGGCGGTGTTTTAGAGAGTCACGAGATTAATTCCGGTCCCTATGACAATTGTCATCCCGCGAACAATTTTGGGGAACCATTGACCATCATCTGCACCGCCGGCACTGTGAGTGAACGATCAGTAGAAGCCATTGTCCCGGTATCCAATGTCGGTTTACCACCAAGACGTTAACAGGAGGCGAATATGAACCATTGCAGTTCCAATCCATATACACGTAGAAGGTTTTTGATGTCGCTTGGCGTCCTTGCCGCGGGAGTGCTGTGGTCAACCAACGTCCCAACAAGTGCAGCACATGATGAACTGCCACCGCGGCCAAAGCCAATTCAAGACGATGAGCCTAATGATGGGCAGTCTGCTTGGATTCAGTTGTGGCCCACACCGGTTTTGCCCAAACTTTGGACCGTAGTCCAATGGGTCGATGGGCAGGGTGCATGGCATGATGTTGAAGGTTGGCGTGGCTATCTAAATCATCCAACCTATATTTCGTGGCGTGTGCTCCAGAGCGAGTTCGGCAAGGGGCCATTCCGATGGGTGACATACGATAAAGCAGATGGGACTGTGCTAGCCATCAGTGAAACATTTCACCTGCCTACCAATAATGGTGAGATTCGTAAAATCAATGTGCCATTGCCCAATTCCGCGCCATCGTCGTTACAATACTGATAACAACACGTAGGGCTAATAGAGAAGCCAGATAAAAGTTGCACGTTGTAGGGTCGGCTCCTTGCGGGCGCCCGCAAGGAGCCGACCCTACCATTATGCGGAGTCTATCTGATTTCTCTATTAGACGGTTCACCAGTTTTGCGGTGGGAAATCAATGAACCATCTATACCTGATATAGTCGCTGAAACAACTACACGCGGTAATACGACAAGCCAGTAGGACTTACGCGACTTGTGGCTTCGACTCATGGCAAACCAGCTATTCAGCAAGCGATTCGCGTAAATCTTATGTTTTTATCAGATTGCACCACTTCTTCCACTCACAATTGTCGGAGGACTCACCATGCCCTTACAAGTTGCCTTGCCCATTGCCCATCGTACTGGACAGGCAGGAACCGTGACCTATGATGATTATTATGACGTTGTAGGACAGTGTTTGTTGAATGTCGATCACTATTTTAATGAGGCCGAAACTGAGGGACTTAGTCTTATCCAGAATAGTGCATTTCTGTCAGATCCTCAGTTGCCGGACCCAGATAACGATCCGCGCTTTAACCTCTACGCCATGACCTACGGGTCACTCTCCTGGCAAACCAATAGCCTTGTCCTGCGACTGCGCCGAGAACAGGTTAGACGTCATCCTGACCTGAGTTCGGGTGAACAGTTCAAGCAAGTTCCACCGCGCGGGGTACAATTGAGGAATCTCGTGTATCAGCTGTCACCGTCGGATACGGTCAATGTACGCAACCGAATTTCTAAACTACTTGAGGTCACTGATCACCCGATGATGGTACACCAAATGGTCAAAGCTCCGGGTCAGTCAAAACCGCAGCTCCTGGGCACCTATTTAAGTGGATCGAACTTCGGTACACAGAAGTCAACTGTGCTCGATCTTTTCATGAACGGCGACATTGAACTACTCGTGCGTGCGGGAGATTCGATCGGCAACTTCGCAATCTCTCGTGCAGTTTCGATACAGTTTCTAGATGTCTGTGGAGCAATTAGCCCGACTAGTTCACCCGCTCGGCCATTTCAGCCACAGGGGCGGCCAATTAACCCTTCCTATTTTCTTTATCATTTACTTTCGGCGCCCACGCAGACTGTCAATATCTTAACAAGCTTGGATCCCCTAGTCGATCTTGACACCGGGCACGCACATCCGCTTACCCATCTGCTTGGACGTTCTACAGACAAACAAAGCCGGGATGCGAAGAATGCGCAATTTGATTGGCGCAGCGACGTCAGTCCACGGCCGCTCCATGTAACACGCCAACTCTCTGGTGGCAACCGACTTTTGCGCTTTGGCGGGCTGGGCATATTTCATGAATCGCGAAATGCGTCCAATCCGTTTATCACCAGGGCAACTCATCAATGGCGAATCTACGGCGATAAACAGGAAGATACTGATCGCGCCCTATCCGGCAAACTGATTCTGTACGACAAGTCGAGCAAAAAGAATGAACCAGATATCCAGCCGGCGCAAAATCAACGAAATCGGATTGAAATATGCTGGACGCGCTATGCCACAATTATCAACGCGGTTGCACTCGCTTTTGAGGTGCCATGTGAATGTTTATTGGCATTTGCGATTAAGGAGACTGGCTTCCGGCTGACTGGAGAAACCGAGGAGAGTGTTATCCGCCTAGAACCGCTAAAAGTTACGACTGATCTCCCACAACAAAATGCACAGATTCAAGCATATCAACTGGCAGCAGGCGTCAACGGACGCGCCATCACTATACCTATACCTTGGGCTGGCGACCAGCACGTACACACCGCCAGTTCGTTAACGTGGACGCAACTGGCGGCCCTGAATCAACAGTTCCCCAATAATGTACGAACCTCACCTGGTATTGTGCAAACACTCGTCCGTGACGCCCATACCAATCTTTCTCGCATCCAAGCGATCTATGGGCCCAACTATATTCGCACAATTCGAGCCGATGTTCAGATTCCTAATCCAGCGGATCTTAACCAGATGGTTACGATCCTTCTGACAGCGCGCACACCAGCGGCATCTGTCAGTGCGTTACTCTCCAGTTGGTTTGCAATTTCAGTTGATAGCACTGGCAATGATTCCCCTGGCGCTCCGCATACTTTACTCACAAAACGGCAGCGCGCCCTACATGGCTTCATTGCCGGGGCAGCACATATGAAACTGCATTACAGCAATGGGTTCAACTCGATTGTCACAGATTTTGATCCACCGACCATGGCAAGTGGCTACAACGATAAGGCCGGAATCCGCAGAACACTTAGTACAGACACCGTGATAAATCGCTACGGGATGGTCATGCGTGCCCCATATGCAGAAGGTTATCCCATCATTTACAACTCAGTTATTGACTTCTTTAACGCCAATCCTGCAACCTCACCCGCGCTGCGCCTGGGGAGAACACGCTCATGACAATCAAAACTGAAGTCTTTGTTCCGCTATCTGAATTGATAGAGTTTGCCGATCTGCCGCTCTCGCTCATTATTCCAGAAAGTGGCGATTTTCTAGATGAGTTGGCTCTATTGTATTTTGAAGAAACGGGGTCTATCAGCGATTTTTTGCGCGCTGATTTTGAAGAGGATGAGCCGTCAGATAGCCTAGAACCCGACGAAGAAGTACCGACTCTGGATAAGGTTTCAACCATTTCGCTGGGTCTAAAGGTAGTAAGTGATATCCGCTTAGCGCTCCCCTTTGTCGATGGTATGGCGCTCGTTCTTGGTCAAGGCGATGGGCAAGATACAGGTCTGATTGAAATAGATTTTTCTATCGATGCCCGCCAAGAGCAAGCTCCACGGCTCAATTTCGAATTTCGCACCACAACGGCCAGCTTGACGATTCCCAACAGTATCCTCACACCGGTAAAAATCGATGAAGGCAACGGTGATCGGGTGATTCGTCCGTTAAGTGGGGAGAATATCTCTATTCCACTTGTGTTTGGCATCAAGGTGCAGCGTGATGAACGGTGGACATTCGATTTCGACACTCCTGTGGGTGAAACGGCTAAGTTCTCATTGCCGCCATGTATCATTACAGGAACAGACATTTTTATAGAGTCAGCGACATTGCTGCTCGACCTTTCCGGCGAGGAAAGATGCATTGTTCTTCAATGGCAGGAGCAAGCACTAGGCAGTCGTTTAAATGCTCTTTCTTCAGCATTGACTACTGAAAATGGCAACGCTGTCCAAATCACTGCGCGTATCATTCTAGGCGATCCCATCAATGAGATCTTTTTAGAGTGGCAAGAAACGTCAAAACGAACCTTTGTCCTGCCCGGTGTCAGTGCCACCATTCCCGGCCAAACTCGTTACGGGATTGTACTGGGCAATGATCCCACGATTTCACCATCAGGTATCAATCGTCTTGCCTTCATTCTAACTTTGCCAAGCCAAGGCATGGTGACAGCCCAAAGCACCTTTGCCTGGAGCCGTAACGGCGAGCGCGAATTGCAGAACGAACAACAAACGCAAAACGATGCTAAAGAACCTTTGTTCAAATTCGATCTGACCAACAAACTGGCCGATCCAGCCAGTCTTGTTCTCTTATCGGTTAATCTGCAGAAATTTGAACTTCCTACCTTCCTCAAACAACTAGAGACACCAATTCCCGATCTAGCACTGCCCACTCCAGACCGCACAGATGAGGAAGCGCAACAGTTCTGTACACCTATTGGTTTAAATACCATATCCCTGCGTAGTGAAAATGAGTGGGATACTCACTTTAACTTTGCACTGGACCAATTTGAGCTCCCCTTTCTTAAGCAGTCCAAGTCACCCAATGGAGAGAATGGGTTGGAACAATTTGTGCGGATTGATACACCGCAGGGACTTGCCCCAACCCTTGATTTTGCAAAACAGAGCCTGACTTTCACCGTAGGTATTACGCTAAAGCTTGGCAGTATTGAGCTTAATGGTGAACTCGCTTTGGGCTTTAATTGGGAATCTTTTGCTTTGGAATTTGATCATGGCGAAGGTCTGAAATTAATATCCTCAAATGCAGTTTTACCGCCGGCAGAGCTATTAGGCTTACAATGGACGTTTCACGGGAAAGACATAGGCGGAGGGCGCTATCACTACTTCACCCTCAGCACCCAAAACTACAACTACGGGATCCAGCAAGCCCCTGGCGCCGTCATCGAACTATCCTACACCGGCATTAGCAGCGACCCGCTCATCTTCCGTGTCACCAACTTTGCGATTACCGATAAGGGACTCAGCCTACGTACCACTGTTGTCGACGCCCCAGTACGCCTCAATGGACTAGATACTAAATTCCGCTTTGACGGCAGCGGCATCGTGATTGAAAATAGCCGGATCAAATCCTTTGCGATTGCCGGTGCGGGCGCGCTGCCGCCCGATCTCGTTGGCGACTCGCGCGTGAATATTGTACTGCAATTTGACCGTCTTAAAGATGGCGGGAAGCTCACACTTGTTTCTGGCGAAGCCAAACTGGAAGGCACAAATCTGCTCAGTTGCCCGGGGACGCGCTTCAAATTCTCCGTCGATGCGCTGGGGATCAAATTTGTCAACGATGGCAAATTCCATCTCTATTTCACCATTACCGGCAGCGCCCAATTTGTGCTGACCGATGGTGACGATGCTGAAGGCGCGCTGGCGCTGTTGCCCAAGATCAAGCTCGACCTCATCGATGCCCCGCTCACCGGTGATATTAGTGTCATCGGTAAACATATCAACTTCCTGGTGGAACTGCCCAAACCGGTCTCCTTTAACTTCCTTGGCTGCTTTGAATTTGAGCTGCGGGGCGTTGGCTTTGAACCACAGGCTGAAGTTTTTGGTGGTGATGGGGCCATGGTGTTGAGTGGGCAACTTAAATTTGCCCAGGGTGGCGGCGACATTGTTGACGCGCGCATCGATTTCCACAATTTACACATTGGCTTACCGGCCCCAGGTGAATTCTTGCCGCGCGTCTACTTCAAGCAGTTGGCAGTCAGTTTGGCGATCAGTGGTGCCTTCAAACTCAATGCCGTGGTCGACTTCCGCAATGAGACAAATGAAAAAGGTTTCCTCGGGGAAGGCATGGTCGATATCCAAGGATTGCCATCGTTTGCCGGTGCCTTTGGCTTCCTGCGGGTGCGTCGCGACGAGAGCTCGCCCTGGCTCCGTGCCTGGTTTATCTATTTAGAAGTACGCAAGGTCAGCTTTGTCATCCCCGTTGTCCAGATCTATCTACGTGAAGTGGGGTTGGGTTTTGGCTATCGCTTTACCCTCACCAGCATCAAAGCCGCCGACCAGGAAGGGGATATCCGCAAGCTGCTCAAAGAGCTGCGCGCCCTCTCACGCACACAGGGCGATCTCTCCAAGCGCGACCGCTGGGCCGTTGATCTCGAAGGGCCGGGCCAAGATCCACGATGGACGATTGTGCTGCGGGCGATGATTTCGCAGACAGCAGCATCGTCACCACTCACCTATTCCGAAGCGAGCGAGCAAGATCTCTCCTGCATTTATCTCTTTGATGCCGTGATAGCCTTCCGCAGCGACTTTACCTTCTTTATGGCCGTGCGCGGCTGGTTCAATACCAACTACAATGATTATCTGGTCGACGATAAAGGCATCCGCAACAAACCGCTGCTTTCTGGTTTTGTCCTCTTGGCACCGCGGCAAAAGCGCTTCTTGGCCAATGTTTCATCGAATCCGGAAGGCAAGCTTGGTCGCCATCCCGAGCTACCAGATTTTGTCAAAAGCGCGATCGAAGCTGCCGAATTTTCGGCAACACTTCTTATTGAGCCGGGGCTGCTCCACTACGAGATGGGCTGGCCCAATATGTTGCGCTGGAAGGGCAAGCTAGGACCGATAGAGGTTGAATTCCAGGGTGGCTTCATCTTCCGTATCTCGAAAACTGAGTTGGTCACCGGCACCAGCTTTATGGCACGCGGCACGCTTGATGTAGAAGCCGGGATTAGCTTTGGCTTCTTTGGCGTCTCAGTGGCTCTTTATGCCCGCGTCGCCTATGGCGCGCGCTATATTGGAGTACTCGCCTTCCAAGATATCGCCGCCAACTCCGCCTTCTATGGGGCGATTGGCCTCGAACTCTATGTCCGCATCACCATTCGCTTCTGGATCAAGCTGCTCTTTTTCAAAAAGAGCTTTAAATTCAGCATCGGCGTTGGCTTTACTGCGGCACTTGAGGTTGGTATCCTCGGTAATCTGGAGCCGGGGATCCGCGGCCAGGGCACGATTTCACTCAAGGCGATGGGCCGTAGCATCCGCTTTGGCGTCAAGGTCGGCATCAATACAAGCGCTGTCGACAAAGCCATTGAGCGCACAAACCGTTTTCTCAACATCGGGCTCGAATCGACCGAAGTGGAGGCGCTGCCCGGTCTCAGCCCGAGCGATCCCGATCCAGAGGGGCTTGCTGCGGCCGGCACAGCCTTTGCACGACGGGCGCTGGCCGCCGAGCCAGTTACCATTCGTGCGGCGACATCAGCGGTACAAAAAGTCCTCAGTGCCCCCAACTACACACTCTTTATCGTGCGCCTGAAAGACGAAAGCTATTTTGTCTTGATTCCGGCCGGTGAACGACAGGGCACAACGGGTTATGAACCGGAAAGCGGCTTCCTACCCGCACCACTAGAAAGAAAGACCTCATCTATTTTACCAAGCGCCATCGCCACTACATTGGATGCTGCCGCTGCTACAGTAGACCACCGGCTTGCAACGGACTTAGTTACCGAGCAAAAAAATGACAATACAGGCGGCGAGCCGGTGAGTATCGTGAAGAGCGGATCAACTGTTCGTGTCAGTGCGTGGAACAAAGAACAAGGGGCGATTGAATGGATTGTGCGCGAGCCGGCAGAAGATGGGCAAGCAGTTCAGAAGTTTCGTATTATCGCCGAAACCTTTAACAATAGGTCGGTGCTTGGCATCTATATCATTGTAGACACTTCAATGAACGATGATTTCACACTTGACATGCGGGATGTACAAGCAGATGACAAGAGCATCCTTAATCACTTCAACCCAACCACCCAACAGTGGCAGCCCGTTGGCGAGAGCCATTCGTGGCGGGTCAACTGGCAAGCGAGCATCGTGAAAGATGGGCAGGACTTCAGCGATCAACCACCAAGCGAAGAAGGCGAAAAGCTTGATGATCGCGATGCTGCAGCGGCGATTACATTGGCCGAGTATCTCCGTGGCGCTTTTGTGGAATGTCCCGGCGGCGTGCTTGCGGATCCACAGGTGATCGATGAAGGCAAGGCCATGCGCGATGAACGGGTCTACAATCCGACCGATGGGGCCTTTGAATCAGCAGTGCGCGGTGCATTCGAGCAATTCCGCGGCGCACCATTTTTCAAGCGTGACCCCAACAACAGCTACGATCAGGCATTGGAAAGCGCCTTTAGCAAAAAGACCTCAATCTATTCGACGGTAGATACAGAAACCGAGGCAAAATTAAGCGCCGCGCAAAACGAAAATGCGGATCAGGTTCGTGGCCTGATCACTCACGACCTCGTTGCCGATTTGCAGGAGTACATCGAATTGCTACAAACAGGCGGTCAGGATGACGAAGCGCGCGCGGCGGCATTGACAAAGTTTGCACAAGAGTCGTTGGCATTCCAATTGGGATTGGTCTTTCAGGTGACGGGGCCAACCCCGCCGTGGTTGGACATGTTTGGCGACAGCACTATTGTACTGCCAAAGATTACACAACGCCTTGGCGCTGATCCGAATGCACCGCAAGGTGAGCCGCGGATCGTCTACCCCTTCAACACATCGTTAACAAGCTTTCGCACCAATCCGCCACGGTTTGATCAGGTGCGCCACTATGCCAATTCAACAACAGTTGGCATTGCGTGGGATCTCACCTGGGATGATCTACCTGGCACTGGTTGTACACCTTGCCAGGCTGAGCCAGAACACCATCTGCTGCGTTATGAGGTACGGCGCCGCGCATTAGATAGCCAAACGCGCGACGCCATCTTTTCAGTGAAGAGCGGAGAAATCATACAGGGTCCAGAAGTTGATAAGGATGGCATTGCCAAGCCGGGCATTATTCAACGATTGCGCCCGCGCTTCCAACTGGTTGACAATTTCGATGATCTGAATGCAGACGAGGTTACGCGGCTTCCGGCGCAAGGCTTGACCTATCTTTACACAATCACACCCATCGATTTCGCCAAAAACGCGGGACGCTCACTAACCGTCGTTGCCACGCGCTACCCCGATCAACCACCTCAGGTGCCAACCAACGGCGAGTTAACCGTTACCTATCAATTGGCGCGCACCGAGGCCGAACCGGAACCCAAGCCGGAGACGACGGTGGATTCAACTGACTTGACACCCATCCCGCCAATTGTAATGCCGACAGCGCTACAGATCCAATGGTCTGATCCCAAAAGCAGCGTTGTCAACCGCGGCGCACCAATCCGTGATTATCAGCTCGTTTTCCGTCGCGAAGAGACTCTGCCCATCGGTAGCTACGGTCTCGACAGTGCGACACAACGCGAGAAGACGCAACTCTTGCCGACCACCAACGCGCGTGTTCGCCCGACGGATATTGTTGTCACCATTGCGCGTGGTCAGATCGGCATCGTGCAGCAACTCATCGACGCTGGTGTAGAAGGGACCAAACATGACCGCAGCGCCCCGCTCGATCTGGCTGATCTACAGAAACTCGCCATTGTGCCCGCGAACGAAGCACCCCAATGGCGTCCCGAAGCGTGGCGTCTCTTCTTCCGCACGGTTTCCGACGGTGGTGTCCCTTCGGCGTTGGCACCGGTGCAACTGAAGTTGCGGATTATCTCTAGTGTAGACGAGACGCCACTCTTCCGCCCGTTACCGGAGGAACGGCGACCGGCCGAGTTGGAGTGGGTGCCAACCCCGATTCAGTTGCCATTGTTGCCGGCCGAGGATCAGAAAGGGTTAACCGGCGATGCGCACTTCCCAATGCCGTTGGTGGACGGCATCGATATTACTATGGACACAGTAGCAGATTGGCGCGTAACAGATTTCAATAGCCAAGTTGGATTTCAACCCCACCCCAAGCGGGCACCCCCATAGCCCAAGAGCACAGCAACGGCGCCCATGACCGTCCGCTCCTCGCCACTCAGCACATCATCGACTTCCTGCAAGAGATAGCGTTCCACATCATCGGTCGCCGCCAGCCGATCAATCAGGTCACTCGGATCTTTGCCTTGATTCAGTGCTTCAATGGCTAACGTCAAGAATTGAGCATTGCCGGCTGTGTTTTCATAAAGAATATCCACTTGCGCAGCTAAAAGCGGCACATTAACGGTACGGATCAGACCTTCAGCGTCCCCCTTGGTCAAACCATCAAGCGCTTTAACACTTCTAGCGTGGACGAATTCGGGCACGCGGCGTGAGGTAACGATGATTGAGAAGTCACTCAAGGCAAGCGCATTGCGCAGCTTATCAATCAGTTGCGTAAATTGGGGATCATGCTCCACCTCGTGGAAGTCATCGAAGCAGAGCAAATAGTGACCACGCCGCATCAACTGCAGCAGGTAGTCAAATTGCTCAGTTGTCGAGGGGGGCTTGCCACCAGTGATGCGGGTGATTTCTAATAATTGCCACAGGTCACCGAATCCGTGCCAGGCGAGAAAACCGGCCAGGCGACGGATCACCGTCTCGATGCCTTCACCTTCCTGAAATGTATGCCAGAAGACCTGATCTGGTTCGGCAGCCCAACGCGTCAAAGTTGCCGCCAACGCCGTCTTGCCGACACCTGCCATCCCAGCGATAACCGCGAGTTTGGGTTCTTCTAATCGTTGTGCAAAATAAGCAAGTTCTTCTGTACGACCAACAAAGTTGTTGACATCAGGTGGCCGCGTTGGCTCGGGTGGTGGTGGAACGGTCGTTTCAATTACAACTGATGGTTGCGTCGACCGTTCCTGATAGATAACAATTTTGTCACCGAGGATCTTGTCCCCGGCCACTTTGTCACCTTGCACTTCATCCCCATAGACATGCTTATCTCGACCAACGATATCTCCAGATGGATTACTGTTGCTCATTATGTCGGTAGACCTGTACAAGAAACAATGGGGGATCTTCAGGAATTCGGGGGATGACCTGGATCCTTCCTGAAAGAGACGTAATGATTCTGCTCAGACAGACAAAGTTCTGCCTCTTCCAGGAAGGATAACCCCTTAAAATCCAGTAGAAGCACAATCAGCTGTAATACGTTAGGGGGAATTCACATGCACTGAGCGCTACAACTCACTACGTCAGGAATTTAATATGTATCTGGTTACTGTGTGCAATATAAGGAGAGGAGCACATTCATTGTATTTGCCAAGAATCAACACTACTTTATCATGCCTTGCGCAAGCTGACAAATAATAATATCATCCACTATACCACGACCACACCGCCAACCCAATTTCCCCAATCCCCCCATCAATCGCCTCCATACGCGCCCACTCTGCGCGCTTATCCCCACTGACCGCTTCGGCGTCCCACCGTGAAAAAACCGTGAGCGCCACGTGATCGGTCTCACTCGCATACAGAATCCCTGCATCGTTACGAATGGCCGACAACGTTCCCGTCTTATGCGCGAAGGGCACGCCATAGGGCAGGAAGCGCGGCAGCCGTTGATTGAGGGTCTGCTGCAATAGAATATAGAGCATCCCATCGCATGCTTCCCGGCTGATGATTTCCCCCCGGTAGATCATGGCACAGAGTTGGGTCATGGCACGGGCGGTGGCGGTGTTGTTGGTTGGGCCACCCTTGAGCGCGACGCCGTCACGGTTCATGGCTGGGGCTGTGCGCCGTTGGGAGATATCGCCGGTAAACGTTTTGGGATCGGCCATCTCATTGCCATACATGTCGTCAAAGATGCCGCGGATGTCAAAGGCCATGTGGATATCGCCGACACCGAGTTCTTTCATGTAGCCGTCGATCTTGTCCACGCCCAGCCGGCGCATGACCATGTCGGTCGCCGTGTTGTCGCTGATGATGATCATGAGGGTGAGCAGGTCGCGCACGGTGGGGTTGAGGCCATCTTGCAGATAGGTGAGGATGCCGCTGCCGATATTCTTCTGCGGATAGGTTAGTTCCCAACGGTGGTCGAGGGTAAAGACCCCAGTCGCCATCTGGTGAAAGGCTTCACAGAGCACGGGAATCTTGAGGACGCTGGCCATGGGGAAAGAGTCGTCGGCGTTGATGTGGATCTCTTCGCCGGATTCGATGTGGATGAGGGAGACGCCCATTTCGGCTCCGCTGGCGTCGATGGCGGATTGGATATTCTCAGTTAGCGATGTCATAGATATTCATCAATTTCGTTTCTCAAGTAATTGGGTAAGTACGTCACACGCCACTTTCCAGTCAAAGGCATCTTCTTCTTCTGCTATCACGACCTGATTGAGGGCTGGTGAAGGAGTTTTGACCAACTCTGCTGAACGTGCGGCCAAGCGTGCTTCAAATTGATCGTACGTCATGCCATATTTTTCTTGTAATTGCACAATCACTTTTTGATAAGGTTCAATTTGATAGCTCATATCCAACATAGTTCTCAATCCGCGCGCTGCTTGGGATCCAACGCGTCGCGCACACCATCTCCCAAGAGGTTAAAGGCGAGCACGGTCACAAAGATCATAATGCCCGGGAAGGTGGTGATGTGGGGAAATTGGCGGATCAGGGCGCGACCGTCGGCAAGGGTGCCGCCCCAAGAGGGGGTGGGGGGCTGGATGCCCAAGCCAAGAAAAGAGAGCGCCGATTCGAGGATGATGATGCCACCAACGCCCAGGGAAGCGAGGACAATCACCGGCCCAAGCACGTTGGGAATAATGTGTCGCCAGATGATGCCAAAGCTACGAACCCCCGTCGAGCGGGCAGCGGTGATGAAATCGGTCTCTTTCAAGCTCATTACATCGGCGCGCACAACACGCGCAAAGCGTGCCCAGGTGGTTGCGCCAATCACAATGATAGTCGTCCAGAGGCTTGGCCCCAAGACGGCGGAGAGAACGACAAGCAGCGCTAGCAACGGGAAGGCCATGAGCGTATCGACAATGCGCGAGAGGATCGCATCGATCGCGCCGCCAAAGAAGCCGGAGAGCGCACCGACCAACACACCAATCGTCAAGGAGACGGCCGTTGCCACGAGACCGACCAAGAGCGCAATGCGGGCACCATAGATCACGCGGCTCAAGAGATCACGGCCAATATGGTCAAAGCCCAAGGGATGTGCCAACGATGGCCCTACCCCGCGCATGCCCTGATAACTGAAGGTGGGGTCATAGGGGATCAGCCAGTTAGCAAAGATGGCGACAAAACAGATCAGCACAATAAAGCTCATACCCACCACAGCAGCCTGATTGGATCGAAAGCGCCGCCACGACTGCATCCATTCGGATCGACGCTTGGTAGGCTTCGCGGCAACCACGGCGCGCTGGGTCTGTTGCATTGGGGCTACGGCCATAAAGGAAACTCCGGAAATTTGCTAAGCCATTTCAGAAAGAGTTAGGAGATGGGTTCACGTTGTGTCTGGTGCGTGTTGCGTTTTACGTGAACTCTTACCGGATCTTGACGCATGAAATGGACGATTGTTTTGGCAGCATCATTACGCATCCCCCCCCATCCTTGCAGGTAACAATGGGAAGGGCATTTCTCCCCTCTCTGATGTCGGGGAGGGGTCGGGGGTGGGGTGAATGGTTACATTGAATCATCATCTGAAGTCTCTCACAAAGAAAGGGTCTTTCCTTCGTGTCTCTTCATGTCTCTTCGTGTCTCTTCGTGTCTCTTCGTGTCTCTTCGTGTCTCTTCCTGGATAACTTATAAAAAGCTCTACCCGCGCACGCGTATCCGCGGATCGATAAGGGCATAGGCGAGATCGGTGAGCAGATTGGCCAGGACAACGAGGACCGCCAACAAGACGACGATCGACTGCACCACTTGATAATCAACACGGAAGACCGAATCGACAAAGAGACGGCCAATGCCCGGCAACGCAAAGATCGTTTCGATCACAATCGTGCCACTGAAGAGGAAGGCGATGCGAAAGCCAATCACGGTGACTACCGGCAAGAGTGCATTGCGCACCGCATGTTGGGTGATCACCGTATAGCGCGAAAGACCTTTTGCGGTAGCCGTTCGTACATAATCCTGCGTCATCACCTCGATCGTTGCGCCACGCATCACGCGCGCCAATACCGCCATCTGTTCAGCCGAGAGCACGACGACCGGCATAATATAGCCTTGCCAGCTCTTGAGGCCAAAGGGTGGCAGCCAACGTAGCACCAGCGCAAAGAGAATAATTCCCATGAGCGCAAACCAAAAATTAGGCAACGCCGCGCCAGCCGTCGATCCCAGGGTGACCGCATAGTCAAAGGCCGAGTTGCGACGCACCCCAGCGATGATGCCGGCGGGTATCGCCAACGCGAGCGATACAACCAGCGCATACAGATTGAGCCAGCCGGAGACGGGCAACGCATCAAAGATCATATCGCGCACGGGTACCCCGCGGCGGATCAATGAATCGCCAAAGTCGCCCTTTAAGAGATTGCCCGCCCAAACGAGGTACTGCTCGTAGTAGGGACGATCGAGGCCCCACTTCTGTTTAATAATATCCATCTGCTCCTGCGTCATCTGGATCTCGCCTTCGCCGAGCAGCAGCATGACTGGGTCCGCCGGCATTAAGCGCATAATGACAAAGGTAAGAATGCTAATCAGAAAAATCACGAGGATGCCCTGGAGTAGGCGGGAAACAATGTAATTGACCATAAGTTTGCGTTATAGGCTCATCGTTACAAAATCATCGTTTTCGAAGCCTCTTTGTTCCTATGGGATAGTTGACGTTAACGTAACTATCCCACAGGAACAAAGAGGCAATTTCAACTGTTCAAAATTTCGGCACTACACTACTCGTACAGACCAGCTTAAATAAACCAATGGTTTCCGTGGGACGGTAAGTACTTGCCGCCGCCACCGATTTACGAGTTACCGAGTTACTGGTTTACTCAGGCCGTTATGTACTAGTACGCAACGGCGTAAATAAGCCTAGAGTCCTGTCATTCTGAAGGGCGGCTTTTTGCCCGGAAGAATCTCCAAGTTAACTCTTGGTCTATTTAGGCCGCAGTGTACTAGCCGTTCTGATTGACACCAATATAATAGGCATACGGATAGAGCGTATCACCCAGTAGCGTGGTTGCCGGATCCGGCAAATCTGTTACCCGTGGGGTCCAGACATTGAACCATTGATCCCATTGAAGGTAGAGAAAGGGAACTTCTTCGGCAACAATTTCTTGGATTTCGTAGTAGATTTTGCGTCGCTCTTCGAGGTCAACCGTTTTCAACCCCATATCGAGCAGTTCGTCAACCCGCGCATTGGAGAAGTTGGTAAAGTTGTTGCCACCACCGGTCTTCAACGTGACCGAGGCGTCGGGCTCGAACTTACCACCAAAGGTCCAATTGTAGAGCGATGCATCCATATCGCCAGCCTTCAGCGCCTCGTTGATGGCGGCAACCGGCGCCTCACCCAATTGCATATCGACGCCGACCTCTTTAAAGAACTGCTGCACCAACTCGGCAATCGGCCGCCGCGCCTGATCGCCGGTGATCGTCGTGCAGGTAAAGGTCAATTTATTCCCATCCTTCTCACGAATCCCATCGTCGCCCATTGTCCAACCGGCCTCTTCCAATAGCGCCTTGGCAGCTTCAGGATCGTACTCATACTTTTTAACATCTGGATTGAAATAGAAGGAGTTCGCCGGCGATAGATTGGCGTGCGCCACTTCAGCGGCACCGTTCCACAGATCATCAATAATCCGTTGGCGATCAATGGCTGTCAATAAAGCCTGACGAACCAGCTTTTCAGAGAGGATTGGGTGCTTATTGTTGAGCGGGAAGTGCTTCACAGAACCGGCCAATGACGCGAAGACCGGATAGCCCTCTTCATCGCGCAGCCGTATACTGTCTTCGACGAGCAAGGGCCAGGTGGCGGAATCAGCTTCGCCGGTTTCCAGCGCAATCGAGCGCACCGATGGTTCCGGCACCGTGTTCTGACGCAAGAAATCAACCTTGGGACGGCCTAGAAAATGATCTTCGAAGGCTTCGAGCAGCGTATATTCAGCTGGCACCCACTCGCTGAGCTTGAAGGCACCGGTACCAATCGGCTTGGTACGATAGACATCTTCGCCCACTTCGCCATGATATTCACCCTGCACAATCCAACTGCTGCTGCCATTTACCAGGAAGGCAGCGTTGATATCATTCATGTGGATGATCACGGTATAATCATCCGGCGTCTCGATCTCACCCATGTTGAGGAAGTTGTTCGCCAACGTCGAGCCATTTTCGGCTGTACCGTAGTACTCAAAGGTGTACTTGACATCGGCTGACGTAAATTCTTTGCCGTCGTGAAACTTGACCCCCTGCTTCAAATTGAAGGTATAGGTGAGGCCATCCTCCGCGACCTCATAGGATTCAGCCAAAACCGGCTTGAGTTCACCGTCGATGTCGACCTGCATCATCGCATTGTGAATATTGCTGATCATCGCCCACTGCACCGTGGGGCCGGCATCGTTGGGGCTCAGGCCAGAGACTTCCTGGTGACCAACCCAGACCATGGTGCCGCCGGTGTAGCCATCGGCGGCGGTATCGCTCTCGGCGGGGGCAGAGCTTGCGCTGTCACCACCGGTGGGTGCCGCGGTTGGTGCACAAGCGGCCATAACCGCCACCGCGGATAGTCCACCCGTCAGTTGCAAAAAGCGACGGCGGCTTAAATAAGTCTTGGTTTCTTCTGCCATAGGTGTTGTCCTCGCTTGCATGGTTGAATTTGGACTTACGCAGATCTGGTTGCAATAGGCCAAATGTGGCAAATTACCCAATGAGCTGCGCAAGCTTTATGACGATGGAAAATATCGAGTAAGCAGGTTGACTTGCTTAGGCCTCAACCGGATCGAGCCACCACTTGTGGATTCCGTTAAAGTAGAGGCTAAAACTATCATTGGAGCTTTCCGGCAACCCTTTGACGCGACTCGTAAAGACGCTATAAATATCATCCCATTGTAGATAGAGCATGGGCACTTCTTCAACCACGATCTGCTGAAGTTCGTCGTAGAGCACCTTGCGTGCATCGGGGTCGACCACCTGCAAGCCCTGGTCGATCAATTCGTCGACACGCGCATTCTCAAAGGAACACCAATTCTGTCCACCGGTCGAATGCAGTGTGCTTGACGGATCGGGATCGACCGAGCCATAGGTCCAATTAAAGAGTGAGGCTTCTGTCGTCCCATTGCGCAGCCCTTCAAGAATCGCCGAAATCGGCGATTCGGAAAGTTGCATATCAACGCCAACTGCGCTGAGCATCTGCTGCGCCAACTCGGCAATCGGACGACGCGCCGTATCGCCGGTAATCGTTGTACAGGTAAAGGAAAGTTTGGTCCCTTCTTTTTCGCGGATACCGTCACTGCCCATTGTCCAGCCGGCCTCGTCCAACAGTGCGTTGGCGGCGTCAACATCAAAGTCATAGCGCTTCAATGCCGGATCTTGATCAAGTGAATAGAAGGCGAATTTTGGAGCCAGATTGCTATTGGCAATCGCGGCCGCGCCATTCCATAATTCATCAATGATGCGTTGCCGATCCAATGCATGGAGCATCGCCTGCCGCACGCGCTTGTCAGAGAGCTGGGGAATTTTGTTGTTCAGTGGGAAATGTTTCACGCCACCGGTCGAGGTCTTGATCACGGTGAAGTTGCTATCTTCGGCCAAGCGTTGGCTATCTTCAACCAAGAGCGGCCACAGGGCAGAATCAGATTCGCCAGTCTCCAGCGCAATGGTACGCACCGACGGCTCCGGCACCACTTCCTGGCGAATATTATCGATGTTGGGTCGACCACGGAAATGATCCGTAAACGCTTCCAGCAGCACATAGTCGGCAGGGCTGTACTCAACCAGCTTAAAGGCCCCCGTCCCGATGGGTTGGTTGCGATAGGTATCCTCGCCAACCTCGGCATGATAAGCGGACTGCACAATCGCCACCTCGGCCCAATTGGTGATGGAGGAGGCATTCACCTCAGCCATCTTCACGACTACCGTATAATCGTCGGGGGCTTCAATCGTGTCGATTCCCTTGAAGTTATCAACAATCGTCGAAGCGCTTTCCGGGTCGCGGTAAAAATCATAGGTATACTGCACATCTTTGGCGGTAAACTCAACACCATCGTGGAACATCACACCCTGATGCAGGTTAAAGGTATAGGTCAGGCCATCTTCAGCGACCTCGAAGGATTCCGCCAGAACAGGTTGGGAAACCAATTCGTTATCACCAAGCATCAGTTGGTTGTGGATCGCAAAGATCACCGTTGTCTGGACACTAGCACCGACATCGTTCGGGCTCAACCCCGCCACTTCTTGATGGCCCATGAGGCGTAGCGTGCCGCCTTGGGTCGGGGCAGATGAAGCGCTATCGCTGCCGGCGGCAGTTGTTTCACCACTGCTACTGCTGCTTGGCACAGCAGCCGGCGCGCACGCCACCAATGCAACGGCTGCGCTACCTGCCGCCGTGAGCTGCAAGAATTTGCGGCGCGAAATAACACGCAAGGCCGGATCGCCTGCGCGTCTATGCTCTTCAATCATGAGATTCTCCTTTGTTTTGTACAGCGGTAAGGGCTAGACGATCAATAAAGATCCGCGCTTTTGGCGAGGAGTTAGGCAAAGCTGGCCTTTGCGCTCTAGGCAGCCGCCAAAAATCGAGGACTCAGCCAACAAGCTACAAAAGTCATCCAAGCTTATCCTCATCCCAAAACTACATGTTGTTACCAACCGTTATACTGTCATGAAATGATCTAGGCAAGAGATATTGATGGTTTGGAAAAGGCTGAAAATTTCAGCCGAAATACGATTTTGTAAAAACAATTTCGTAAAGGAATACCAACCGCAATGTTCGAGGGAGATCCAGGTACGACTCTAGTTATGGTTAGTGGATCCATTGTTGAGAGGTGAAATGACACCTTCGGTCATACCTGCCTTGCAATGGCAAATTGCACAGCAGAGAAGCTATAGCGCAGTTTAGCATACCCATAGATGGCTGTCAATATTACGGGATTGACCAAAATCAACAATCTTTAGAGGACAAAATGCACAGTGCTCTTTGTGAAATTACAACAACGTGGCGCGGCAAGGATTCTCACGCTACTTTTTCCAGAAAGCTGGCGAGAAAAGCACCAGTACTGTAAAAATTTCGAGCCGCCCCAACAGCATGAGCAAGGAGAGGACCCATTTCCCGATGGCAGGAACAAACGCGTAATTGTCCATCGGCCCCACATTGGCCAATCCAGGACCAATATTGCCAAGGGTTGCGGCAACTGCGCCGAGGGCAGTGAGGATATCTAACCCCAGCAGCGTCATGATAAAGACCCCGAGCGCAAAGAGAAAGATATAGAGCACAAAGAAGCCAAGAATATTGGTAATAACATCGCGCGGGATGGCGACTTTGCGCATACGGACCGGTACGACAGCATTGGGATGTAAGAGCCGCGTAAATTCGGTGATCGAAAATTTAAAGAGCAGATGCAGCCGCATCACCTTCATGCCACCGCCAGTGGAGCCCGCACAGCCGCCCACGAACATTAAGATCCACAACACATATTGTGAGCTAAACGACCACTGTTCGTAATCGGCGGTGCCATAGCCGGTAGTCGTTTGGATCGAAACCACCTGAAAGAGCGCATAGCGCAAGGCATCGGCCACATTACCATAGGTGTTGAGCCAGAGATCAAACCCAATGACCAGCGTGGCGACAATTACGATCCCCAAATAGACTAGAAATTCGCGATCACGCCAATAAATACGCCAATTACCGCGCAACAGCCGATAGTGCAAGGAAAAGTTTGCACCCGCTAAAAACATAAAAAAGGTGATTACATAGTCGATGTAGGCACTGTTGTAGGCACCGACACTCGTATTACGCGTCGAATATCCTCCTGTTGCCATCGTACCAAACGTATGGCAGAGCGCATCAAAGAGGGTCATCCCACCCAATAAGAGTAACAACGTTTCAACGCCAGAGAGCAGCAGATAGACCCCCCACAAGATCTTCGCCGTCTCCGTCACGCGTGGGGTCAATTTGTCTGCCACCGGTCCAGGGACTTCAGCCTTAAAGAGTTGCATGCCCCCCACGCCCAGAAAAGGTAAAATTGCCAGCGACAGCACGACGATGCCCATACCACCCAACCAATGGGTAAGGCTGCGCCAAAAGAGGATCCCGTGAGGCAACCCTTCAATTTCCGTCAGAATGGTTGCACCCGTTGTCGTAAAGCCAGAGATGGTTTCAAAGAAGGCATTGGTAAAGGAGGGAATGGCACCGGAGAGTAGATATGGCAATGTACCAAAGGCAGAAAAAGAGAGCCAGCCAAAGGTCACTATGGCAAAGCCGTCACGCGCCCGCAGGGTACGTTCCAGGTGAGTAAATTTATAGGCGACGAAGCCAACCGCAGCCGTGATTCCCGCACTTAAGAGAAGCGCGTGGTGATCGCCGCTCCCATAGTAGAAGGAGAAAGGCAATGGCAACAACATGGCAACCGCGAGGCTACAGAGCAGTAGCCCCTGTAGATGAATCACAGCACGATATTGCATGGATCAACCGCCGAACATTGGGTTAGGAGAGTAGGTACAGAAGGCTGGATTAGCAAGCGTGTGGTGCCGAGGCAAGCGTTCATTGGCCAAAGAGATAATCAAGCTCGTCAATGGCTTGTGGCAACGCAAAGACTACCGTGCGATCACCCTGTTCAATTTGCGTGTCACCCGTCGGCACAATCATGTGGTCGTCGTGCAGAATGGCCCCAACAATGGCATTGCGCGGGAAGCGAATATCGCGCAATCGTTTGCGTGTAATCCGACAGCCATCGTTGGCAATGTACTCGATCAGCTGTGCCTCAATCCCTGGCAGGCTCGCGACCGCCGCAACCTCTTGATGTTGAATGTAATGTTGCATTGCGTTCACCGTCAGGAGTTGCTTGCTCACCACCGTATCCAGGCCAATTTTGGGCATAATCGGCAGATAGTTGACGCGGTTGACCAGCGTGATATTGCGAGGCACTGTGGCATGGCGGGCCAATAAAGTCGCGATGATATTGCGCTCATCATCACCAGTCACGGCAATAAAGGCACCCATCCCAGCCAGATCTTCGCTCTCCAAGAGATCCAAATCGGTGCCGTCACCATGAATCACCAGGGTATGAGGCAAGCGTTCGGCCAACCGTTCGCAACGCGCAAACTTGGATTCCAGGAGTTTGACATTGGCTTCATTTTGCAGCGTCTCGGCCACAAACGCCCCCACCATACCACCCCCCAAGATCATAATATCGCTCAGCGTCTTCTCCGTTTTCCCTGCCAACGTGGTGAATTGGCAGGCATAGGCCGGGTCACAGACAACAAAGACTTGATCACCGGGCATGAGTAGATCGGTGCCTTTGGGGATAATCGTTTCATGATTGCGATTGATGGCCACAATGCGAAAAGGCAACTGCTGCTGCTCTGTCCCAATGTCTAGCAGCGATCGGTAGAGCAACGGCGAGCCAACCTCGACATGGAGACCCAATAACTGAATCTTGCCGCCATCAAATTCAACGGCATAGTTGGCGCTCGATTGGCGAGCAAGCCGCACAATGGCGTCGGCGGCTTCTTTTTCTGGGTGAATAAAGTGGTCAACGCCTAACTCTTCCCCACTCAGAATAAAATCTGTCTGCGTATATTCTGGATTGCGCACGCGGGCAATCGTTGTTTTGACGCCTAATTTTTTCGCCATGCGGCAGGCGGCTACATTCACCTCGTCTTGATCGGTCACCGCTGCCACCACGTCCATCCGATCGACATGCGCATCGCGCAAGGTTTGCCAACTGGCACCGTTGCCTTCCACGACTAAGACATCTAACTGTTCGGCTGCGCGCTTGCTCTTTTGCACATCGGCTTCGATCATCGTAATATCGTGACCAGCACGCGTCAATCGTCTACCGAGTTGGAAGCCAACATCACCAGCCCCAACGACCAAAATCCTCATGTTTCGCTACCCCAATTTTTGTAAGGCTATCTCGAAATTTCAAGTTCTCGATCATCCCTATGGATTGACCCATCCGATTGTATGGTTAAATCAAAATGGAAATTGTAGGGACACGGTGCACCGTGTCCCACTGGTAGCAAGCTAAACATTTCAGGAACACTACAGCGGATGAAGGAAAGAGCGGATTTGCCTTGCCCCATCCGAAACTTCAGCAAAAACCCCGCGTTAAACCGAAACGTTTGTACGGTAATAGCAAGCGCCGCACCGGAATTGTAAATCCGCTGCTTCCCAAATCCGCTATTGTGTTCCTGACAAGCCTTACCTTGACACCAGTGATGCATAAGTTCAACTCCCCCTACGGGACGTAGCAACAGAAGCGGATATGAACTACAAGCCTCATAAACCAGCGCGTACCAAGGCGGCCAACCATTCTACGAGCGCTTCAATATCGTCCATGTGGCCAGTTTCAAAGGGAGTATGGGTGTAACGAGCGGGGAAAGCGACCAATGCGGAGGGAATATCGGCCTTCATGAAGGCGGCACCATCACTGCCAAAGGAGCCGAAGATGGCATGTTGGATGGGAATATGACTCTCGCGGGCCACCTCTTCTAACCGAGCGGTTAGCTTATAGTCGTAATGAACCAATGCATCCTTGTGGACCAACAGTGGCCCGCGCCCCAAGGCCGTTGGCATAGAGCGGTTGGCAACGCCTGGGATATCTCCGGCCAACCCGATCTCAACGGCAATCGCAGCATCGAAGCGTTCGTTCGCCGCAACGGCAGAGGCACCAACGAGCCCGATCTCTTCCTGGACAGTACAGGCCAGTGTCAAAGCACACTTCATCTCTTCCTTGGGTACACGTCGCAGCACTTCGGTGATCACAGCCAACGGCACCCGATCATCAAGCGCTTTGCCGGTAATGTGGTGGCCCATCTGCACAGTGTCGGCATCCCAAATGACGCGCGTACCGGCGGTCACCCCACGCGCCATTAATTCAGCGCCGCTTAGCCCAGTGTCGACCCAGAAATCATCCCAGGTTAGTTCATGTAACTCTGGTAGGGCAAAAGAGGCCAGATGCCCCGTCGTTGTGGCGATCACCCCTGGAATAATCCCACTGCGGGCCAGGATCTTGACCCGCTGCCCCAGATAGAACGCATTGCGATTCCCCGCCTGACGCTGCCACCCCTGGCCATTGGCCAACCAGAGAAAACCGGCTGCGTCCACCGCCCGCACGAGATAACAGAGTTCATCCGCATGGGCGGCCAACAAGAGCTTTGGCCCCTCCCCCCCACAGCGAGCGATGACATTGCCAATTTTCGTTCGCTCCGTCTGCGCACCGAGTGATTGCCAGAGCGGTTCAATATAGTCGAGCACCGGCCCCTCTTGGCCAACGGGACCGACAAGTTCGGTCAATTCTTTAATGAGCTCAAACACAACAGCCTACTTTCATGGTGGGTTGCAGATATAGAAGTGGCACATATCTGTAGGGGCGGCCCGTTGCGAGCGCCCGCAAGGGGCCGCCCCTACGATTGATGCGATCTCTATTTGTTTTCTCTATTAGCACCATCCACAAATTTCACAAAAAACTACCTTCGTGTGTCTTCGTGTGTCTTCGTGTGTCTTCGTGGACAGCTACTTTCCCCTAGCCTAAAAGACAATCACCGACCGCAACGTCTCGCCACGCTCCATGGCAGCAAAGGCTTCATCAACCTCCTCAAGGCTAATCGTACGGCTGACGATCCCATCGAGATCTAATTTACCCTGCTTGTACCAATCCGAGAGCATGGGGAAGTCCCGCGTCGGCAGGCAATCGCCATACCAGGAGACAGCAACTTTGCCGCCAATGTCGAAGAACCGTTGCAATTCCAGCGTCAAGGTTGGCCCAGGACCTGGTACGCCAATAAAGACACAGGTGCCGGCCAGATCGCGTGAATAGAGCGCCTGTTCCAAGGTCACTGCCTTACCGACCGCCTCAAAGGTGTAATTGGCACCATTACCACCGGTGATCGCTTTGATTGCCTCAATCGTATCAACTTCTTTGGGATTAACGGTATGGGTGGCACCAAAGGCTTTGGCCCATTCCAATTTCTGTGGGTCAATATCCACCGCAATGATCGTCGTTGCGCCGGCTAGCCGGGCACCCTGAATCACACTGTCACCCACACCGCCACAGCCAAAGATCGCAGCGCTCGTGCCGGGTTGGACATCCGCCGCATAGAGCGCAGCACCAACGCCGGTCATCACGCCACAGCCGATGAGCGACATTTGGGCTGGTGGCAGCGCCGGATCGTAGGGCACGGCCTGATCGGCATGGACCAATGTATGTGTGCAAAAAGTACCGATGCCCAGCACCTGGTTGAGTAGCAGACCATCTTGCGTATGCATCCGCTTTTCAGCATTGAGGCTGGCTGCACAGAAGTTCGGCTTGCCCCGTTTGCAGAAGCGACACTTACCACAAGGTGCGCGCCAAGCCAGAATCACATGATCACCCACGTTGTGTTCAGTCACCCCCGGGCCAACGGCTTCGATCACACCGGCCCCTTCGTGCCCTAGAAGGAAGGGATAGCCATCGCTCCCATAAGCACCCATCTTCACGCCGAGATCCGTATGGCAAACACCCGATGCCAAGATACGGACAAGTACCTCATTTTGGCCCGGATCCTCAATTGTAAATTCTTCAATGCTGACTGGTGCGCCTGGCGTGCGCGCAATTGCCCCTCTAGCTGTAATACCCATCTCTTACTCCTTATCGACCATTGAGTTGATTAGTGCCTATCCCCAAAATTCCGTTGTACCTAGTCGTATCTAGTCGTATCTAGTCGTATCTAGGAGAACAGTAACTTTTAGAATAGAACTTAAATGATTTGATGTATCGTGGGGATCATTTGCAACGGAATTGTAACACTTCTTGTCATCAACTGGTATCATACTATCAACCTTGAGTGATGTGGCTAAGCGTAAATACCAGTTACCTGATTGACTGACAAATTTAATCTTAGCCACAGAGTTCACAAAGTTATTGGTTGTTGCTTGCTCTGTGCGCTCTGTGCGCTCTGTGCGCTCTGTGCGCTCTGTGCTCTCTGTGGTAGCAAATGAGATTTGTCGATCAACCAGACCAATTACAGTAAATACAAAGGGTTAATATTCAATCCATACTGTACCATGCTGTTCTGCAAAGAAAAAATTTCAGTCAGTCAGCCAGCGTTTGCCGGCACGATCACACAACATTCGTACAGCAATCGTACGACAAACAACGGCTAGCAGTGGTTGCAAGAGCCCTAGGACCACTACTTTTTCATTGAAAATTACCAATATTATGTGCACATTCTGCATTCTATTCGTCGAAACGTTTTGCGCGTTAATTCATTCTCTGCTATGCTTGCGCCCGATGGAACAAAACACTCTCTTGCGGCGTCTGCTGCTCTTCCCACTTCTTGTTTTATTTATATTAGTACCATGTGTGGCCTTTGCACAGGATGGTAGTGATGCCTTTGGTCAGCTAAACGCCGAGGCCCAAACCGTTGCCATGTCGATTAATCAGATGCGTGCACAGGCCGGTTTACCACCACTCGCTGTCAATCCACTGCTTAATTTAGCCGCCCAAAACCATGTCAACGACATGATCGCCAACTATAACTATAGCCACACCGGGTCGGATGGCAGTAATGTTCGACAGCGGGTACAACGGACAGGCTATGCTGCCAGTACATGGGTAAGTGAAAATTGGGTGTCGGTGAGCGACCCGAGTATGGCGATTCAGTGGTGGATGAACAGTTACGTCCACCGCAATAATATTCTCAATACGAATTGGCACGAGTTAGGGATTGGGGTCGGCTACCAAGGTGGACAACATATCTTTGTCGCCGTCTTTACTGCGGGTGAAAGTGGCGATTCGGTTGTTGTCATGCCGCCACCGCCAGAGCCACTGCCAATTCCCGAAGGTGGCCTTCAATATCAGATCCAACCTGGTGATACCCTTCTCTCAATTGGCCTGCGCTATGGCGTCGAATGGCCGATGGTTGCAGGTGCCAATGGGCTGAACGAATTCTCTGTACTACAAATTGGGCAAGTAATCCGTATTCCCGGTGTTGAAAATGTCGGGGGATATATCGATGAAGCGCGAGCATCTGTACAAGCCGCAGCCGCAGAAGATGCGCCCCAAAGCAGTGATGGCACTTTTGTCCGGCGATACACAGTACAACCAGGGGACACATTGGCCGGTGTGGCTTCGATTTATCAGCTATCCTGGCAGGAGATCGCCCGCGAAAATAGCTTAGGGGAGTTTTCAGTCATCAGCGTGGGGCAGGAGCTCCGGATCCCTGGGACGATTCAACAGCCCAATGCGGTAGCAGACGAAGCAAAAGAGGAAACCGTCAGTGCGGCAAGTGCCGGTCCCAACGAACATGTTGTTGCACCTGGTGATACAATCATCAGCATTGCCCTCCACTACGGCATGGATTGGCAAGAGTTACTTCGTATCAACGAACTCGGTGACGATGCCATGTTGCAATTGGGGCAAACAATCCGTCTGCGCTAACCTTGCTCAAACCTAACGCCTAAAAAACGAATCACAAGAAAAGGGCTCTGTCTATTAAATGGACAGAGCCTTTGTTTGTGGTTCACGCATCACACTAAGGCCCCTTTCGTAGGGCCACGCTATAGCGTGGCCCTACGAAAGATTATCTGAAATAGATTCGCGGTGGTTGCGTAACAAAGCGAATAACAGCCAAACAGGTCAACCCGTTGAGCTAGTGATACATAGACAAACGCCTTTATAGCGAAGGCTCCTGTTGGCGGAGCCGGGTCGAGGCCAACTTGCTTTGTAACCGTTTTACGATTCGCTCGAGGCGCCGTACCCCCAGCAAAAGATAGAGACGCAGTCTGCGCTCATGGCGATAGAGCAGCAAGCCGGCAGCCAAGAAGAATGCCCACTTTACCAACACCCACTCCGGCGGTAGGATGGCGCTCAAGCCTCCAGCAGTTCCTGCCAGGATCAGCCCGATGCCACGGCCGGCAATGATTGCAGGGATGAGGCGAATCAGTGGAATGCTGCTAAGGCCGGCCAGGTAAAAGACGAAGTCAGGCACGGGAAAAACAAAGAGTAGGCCCCAATTGACCGGCGAACGCATATAGAGTTTTCGTTCCCAAAGCCGCAACTGTTCTGCATCGACAAAGCGCTCCAAAAGTGGGCGGCCAAAGCGGCGCGCAATATACATGGCCAAGCCGGCACCAATCGTCAGCGCAATAATGCTATAGAGTGAGCCAAGCAAGATCCCAAAAACATAACCACTCATGATACCAAGAAATTGCCCTGGCAGTGGCGCAATCAGAATCTGCAAGGCAAACAGTCCAATATAGGCCAACGGAGCCCAAAAGCCGAAGCTTTTGATCCACGTACGCGCAATATCGCCCTGATGCAAGAGATGGACGAGTGGCTTGTTGAGCGTCCAGAAGAGTAAACCAACCGCGCTAAAGATAATCAGCGCCAGCCAAAAATCACGTTGATGAAGTACAGATCCAATCCGGCTCAGCAGCGGTTGAGGGGGTTTTATCGTTTTTTCAATCATAGAAGGGACATTTCAATAGAAGAGATCAGAGTACATTTTTCGTCACTCCTACTGGCACCAACCCAATCACAGCTCCCAAATTACACCCTATCACAGCACATTGGGTATAGAACAGGTGGGTGAAGAAACGGCAGGCAATCGAGCACGAGTGACGCAGTCGGCGTGACAACAGAACGTTATTATATCAGGGTTTGTTCCTGCATTCCAGATTCAGAGCTTACCAACTACTGACATTGATGTCAGCAGCAGCCGTAGCCCGATCTCGAGTACTGCGCCTGCTGCGGGGTAATCGAGATCGGGCTATACCGTCCCTTCGCATTAGGGGATGCTTACTACTCATTGTCGTATCAAGACTTCCTGACCGAAATGAAATAGGGTCTGCTGACATTGCGATAAATGGTATACTACAGACGCGGCACGCAATTTTTCTCACCTTTTATAGGATACTATTGCCGATTTCCGAAGGCATAGGCTAAACCCGTCGAAGCCAGAGCCGCTTCCCCTTCGACAAGCTTAGGGTCCGCTCCTTTGTCGAATTCGCCAACAATATCTTATAGATACTCAGGACTCTGGCGCTGTCAACTTGCACACGATTGACAAGTCACAATACGCTTATATGGGTAGCAAGCGGAAATTGCACCATTCCTCAGAGAGAAAAAGTGCAATTTCAGCCGCAGATCTATATGAGCCTCACACTAAAATGAATGGATAACTGATATGTTTCAACTTACGTGCGATGCGATTCTCTTTGATCTCGACGGCGTTCTGGTCGACTCCGCCCCCGTAATTGCTCGGCAGTGGCAACGGTGGGCGACAATACGCGGGATCGAAATGGCAGCGATCCAACGGATCTGGCATGGCCGGCGCGCCTTTGAGATCATCGGCGAAGTCGCACCACACTTGGATATCGCGGCGGAAAGCAGCTGGATGCGCGATGCCGAGGCAGCCGATGTCGAAGGCGTTACCGTCCATCGGGGCGTCATTGCCCTGTTGGCGTCACTACCCAAAGATGCCTGGGCGATTGCAACCTCCGGTCCACGCGCCGTAGCAACGGCGCGCCTGCAGGCAGCGGGTCTCCCAACGCCCACGATCTTTGTCACTGGTGACGATGTTCGCAACGGCAAACCACACCCAGAACCCTACCTACTGGCGGCGCAGCAATTGGGGGTTGATGCCAAGCGCTGCGTCGTCATTGAAGATGCCGTCGCCGGCATTGAGGCTGGTTTAGCCGCCGGCGCACAGGTCATTGCGGTCCCAACCAGCTATCCCATTGACGAATTGCAGCGCGCCACCGCTGTCATTGCGCACATTGCTGATCTACAAGTGACGATCAGCACCAACACCGATGGTCGCTTGACCTTGCAAGGGCCACGCGCGCAGCTGGCGTAACCCTATCCATAGGCCACAACTTTTGCGCCGTCGGTAACCGCATCGGCGGCCAGGGTTGTTCGGAAGGCAGCCAGAATCTGCTGGACATCTTCGGCAGTGACGTGATAGTTGAGCACAGCACGCAGCCGCCGCCCACCAGACGCACTCAACTTAATCCCCTGGGCAGCTAAGCCATTGACAAGCTGTGCGGGGGTCATGTCATCACGCGTCAGTTCAAAGAAGACCAGGTTTGTTTCCACATCCGTTGGGTTGATCGCAATACCATCGAGCGCGGCGAGCCCTTGCGCCAGCGCTTTGGCATTGGCATGATCATCGCTCAACCGTTCCACCATTTCGGTGATCGCCACAATGCCCGCCGCGGCAAGAATCCCAGCTTGGCGCATCCCGCCGCCAACCACCTTGCGCATGCGCCGCGCCCGTGCAATAAACGCTTTGTCCCCTGCCACCAATGAGCCGACCGGTGCCGCCAACCCTTTGCTCAGGCAGACACTGACGCTGTCGGCATTGCGAATGACGCGCGCGGGGGAGAGACCCAACGCTACCGCCGCGTTCCAGAGCCGCGCCCCGTCGACGTGCAGCTTCAGCCCATGCGCATGAGCAAGCTCACCGATCTCATCCATGTAATCCACCGCCAAGACACGCCCACCACAAAAGTTGTGCGTATTTTCGACACAGACCAATTTGGTCACTGGGTAATGCTCATTGTCACCACGAATATTCGCTTCGATCTCAGCCAAATCGAGGGTACCATCGGCCTGATTGCGGATCGCCATTGGATGAACACCCCCCAATGCCGCCGCGCCGCCCTGCTCCGAACGGAAGATATGCGAGCGGTCGCCCAGGATCATCTCGTCACCGCGCCCACAGTGGGCCAACACAGCGGTCAGATTACTCATGGTGCCACTGGAAACAAAGAGTGCGGCTTCTTTGCCCAGCATTTCTGCCGTCATCGCTTCGAGACGGTTAACCGTTGGATCTTCACCATAGACATCATCACCGACCTCAGCTTCCACCATTGCCTGACGCATGGCCGGCGTCGGCTTTGTTACCGTATCACTGCGCAGATCGATGATCTGTCTCTCTGTATGCGGCATGGCACTTTCTCACTTTCATGGATTGTTGCGTGTTGCGTGGGGTGCGTACCACATTTGGGGGATTACGCCGGACGATCAATTTTGTCCTTCTGTGTAATCCCCCAAAATGGGACGCACCCTGTTGCGTGTTACTTGTTGCGTGATCAATTAGCAATGTGCCCATAGTTTTATGAAAATCGACATATCGATAGCTACGACCCTATCAGCGTAAAAGGCTTGACAGGCTTACAGTACATGCAACACGCAATACGGACCACAATTAAAAGTCAACGATAATCTTCACGGCCCCTTCATCGCGCGTTGTCTGTAGATCATAGGCATCTATCACTTGCGCAAAGGGGAAGTGGTGGGTAATCATTGGTCCCACGTTGGCCTCCCCCCGATCAATAAGATCCAACGCCATGCGGGTACATTCATGATTGGGATCGGATAGCGCACCAACAATCGTCCGCACCAGCGCAGTCTTTCGGAAAAGCTCAGCAAAGGGATAATCAAGTGTTTCCAGGCGCGGCACACCGAAGTAAAGGATGGCACCATGACGTTTGACCAAGCCAACCGCCATGCGGATCGTATCTGGTTCACCAGCCGCCTCGACGACAATATCAACCATCTCACCACCGGTTAGGTCACGCACGGCACTGATGGCATCCACATCTACGTTATGGACCGTGTGCGTTGCCCCATATTGTTTGGAAATCGCCAGCCGATGGCCTTGTAAATCGATGGCAATCACCTGTCGCGCGCCAAGACGCCGCATCATATAGTTCCACCACAGACCAGCCGAGCCTTGCCCAATCACCGCAACGGTCTTTGCCACGACACTCGTCGGCAGATGTTTACTTGCATAAATGATGGTGCCAAGTTGCTGTGCTTGCAACAGATGGGCACTGGGTAATTTGTTGGAGAGTGGCAGGAGATCCTCGATGGGGACGGCAGAATATTCCGCCATGCCGCGGTTGCCACGTACCAGCGCCAATACACTATCACCAACGTTCACAACAGCACTCGATCCATTCAATTCCTCAACAATACCAACGACTTCGTGCCCACTCATTCCTGGCGGCAGTGGATATTCGCTGGGTTTAGAAAAATAAATGGAGTGGTAATCACTGCCACAGAGTGAAACTTGTTTGGTGCGTACGAGTGCTTCGCCGGGGCGTAGGGTTGGTTTCGAAATCTCAACGATCTGAAATTTACCAGGCGCCATTACCTGTGTTGCTCGCATAATTGCTCCCACATTGAAATGAATTAGGACTGATGCACTCTTCGGTTGCGCGCCTGAGGGCACCCCGCAGAAGATCGCTCACTTAACCAGTAGAGTGCGCAAGTCTTATGAATAAGATTAATTAATCATGCCTATTTTGCCACCAAATTGCGGCAGGGGCAAACAGCCAGAAAATTGGGTACACTTTGGCCCGAATCAGGGGTTTTTGCGTTTCCTCTCTGTTTATCCGTGGGTATCCGTGGCTTATTTTCACATCAGATTGCCAAGTCAGCGAGGATGGGATATAGTCGCGTGGAGAAAGTTGGAAAGAAAGCTATTATTCTGTGACCATTTTGTGAGGATCAAGCAAATGAGAATCAAATCGATCAACCCGTGGCTGGTCAAAGCCGAAGGTACCTTTTGGGGTGAATATTTTTTTGTCGAAGTAACAACCGATGAGGGCGTTACCGGCTGGGGCGAGATTACGACGACAACCAAGCTGGCCAATCGGGCGGTTGCTGGGATGATCAGGCAGGTCAATGAGCTGCTGGTTGGTGAAGATCCGTCGAAAATCGAGCGGATCTGGCACAAGATCTTCCGTGCCTTCACCTACATGGGTTCGCGCGGCGCGACCTGCCATGTGATCAGCGGCATTGATATTGCGCTGTGGGACATTCGCGGCAAAGTGCTAGGGCAACCGATTTATGATCTGCTTGGTGGTGCTGTGCGCGATACAATTTCGCTCTACTGCCACCCCGATCAAAGCAAGTTCACCAGCAAAGCCGGCGTGGAGGAAGAGATCCGCGCCATCGTCGATTCTGGCCACACCGCGCTCAAGTTTGACCCCTTCCCCCACCTGGGTGTGGTCGATCGCGAAAATGCGGGTTATCTTGACGGCCAAATGAGCAAAGAGGGGGAACGGATCGCCGCCGACCTAACCGCGCAGATCCGCGAAGTGGCCGGCCCCAATATCGAGATTCTGATCGACGCGCATGGCCGTTTCAACGTACCGACGGCGATTCGCCTCTGTCGCACGCTCGAAGATGCCGGGCAGATCGACTGGTTTGAGGAGCCTGTGCCGGTGGAAAGTTATCACGCCCTACGCCAGGTACGCGAGAAGGTCAACGCTGCCATCTGTGTCGGGGAGCGGCTACACACACGCTGGGAGTTTGTGCCGATCTTTGAGCAGGAGCTCGCCGACTACATCATGCCCGATGTCACCTGGAGCGGTGGCATCAGCGAACTCAAGAAAATCGCAACAATGGCCGAGGCCTATTACATTCCGATTTCGCCCCACGATGCCAGTGGGCCAATCAACGTCGTCGCCGGCGCGCAGGTGATGATGACCGTGCCCAACTTCTATCGCGTCGAGACCAATCACCATGATTTGAGCAGTTACAACAAATTTATCCAGACACCGCTCGACAATAGCAATGGTAAGTTAAAATTGGCTGGTGGTCCAGGATTGGGGATTGAAATGGATGTGGAGTTTCTGCGGGCGAATGTGGTCGATGGGATTGGGGGATGATGGTGTTGTAGATACTCTTCATCAAGGCTGGCTGCGCGTGCGAAATCGCCGATCAACCGATCAACTCCTCTTCTGTTATACTGTGAAACTAGAGAAGCTCAGTAGTTCGCGATTTGTGTCGGCAGGTAAGATTTCAATCTTTACTCACCATTGGAAGACTAAAGTTGACATCGGTTGAATCCGATGTCTGCTAAGCAAAACCCGTTTAAACGGGTTGATCGTATCAGCCGCCAGTTGAAACTGGCGGTGTCAACCTCCTACGATCCAGGTGAGCCTAAAGTCTTACCTACGAACTTGTGACCTACTGAAGCCATGTGAATGGATATGTTCACAGGGAATAAAGGCATCAGGCTTGTTCGCACCACTGCTATCTACTAAATTCTATATTCCTCGTCAGCCGTTATCGCAACGCGCGACCTTTGTGGCGCGGCCACAGTTGCTGGCACAGTTGGCCGCCGGCTTAAGTGGCAAGCTCACCCTTATTGCGGCACCGGCCGGTTTTGGGAAATCGTCCTTGCTCAGCAATTGGATCGATGAACCCGAAGGCATCCAGATGCCATCATCTTCACTAGCAGCGCCAACAACTACAGAGCCAGCGAGCAGCGTACGTCCAACCTTTTGCTGGCTCTCTCTAGAAGCAAGCGACAATGATCCGATTCGCTTTTGGCTCTATTTCATTGCCGCCCTTCATTCCAAGAACCCGGACCTTGCCGCGGATCTGCCCGCGTTGCTGCAATCCCCCGAACCACCACCGCTGGAAACAATCCTCACGCTGTTGCTCAACAAGTTGAGTGCCTGGCCGAGCGAGATTGAACCAGCAATTGTACTCGTCTTAGATGACTATCATCTCATTACAGCGCCAGCGATTCATCAGAGCCTGAGCTTTTTGTTGGAGCACCTACCGCCTGCCCTGCACCTGATCATGACCACCCGTGCGGATCCACCGTTGCCGCTGGCCCGTTTACGCGCTCATGGACAGCTATCAGAAATTCGTGCCGACGCTCTACGCTTTACCGACCCCGAGACGGCACTCTTCTTGAATGAACGCATGGGGTTGCAACTCTCCTCAACCGAGGTCGAACTCTTGACCGCGCGCACCGAAGGGTGGATCGTTGGGCTTCAACTAGCCGCGCTCTCCATGCATGGGCACGACGACAAAGCTGATTTTCTCCGCTCCTTTTCCGGCGGCCATCGCTATATCCTCAACTATTTAATTGAAGAAGTGCTTAATCAACAGCCCAAAGCAATCCAGGAGTTTTTGCTACATACCTCCATTCTTGCCCGCCTTTGTGGCACGCTCTGCGATGCTGTGATGGGGACTGATGCCGTGATGAGAACGCAAGATAGCGACGCGACCGTGGCCTTCTCATCGCCCCTGCCGCGCAACAGTCAGGCCATGCTCGCGCAATTAGAACAGGCCAACCTTTTCCTGGTTCCGCTGGACGATCGGGAGGAGTGGTATCGCTACCATCAACTCTTTGCCGAGGTTTTACAACATCGCCTCCAGCAAAGCGAGCCGCTCCTCCTGCCGACCCTACACCACCGTGCAAGCCTGTGGTACGCCCAAGAAGGCTATCTCGCCGAAGCCATCCAACATGCCTTGCTGGCCGTTGATTTTCCTTACGCGGCCGCCTTGATCGAAGAGGCCTGGCCAACGCTTTGGGATCAAGGGGCCATTGCCACCCTCTTCAACTGGATGCAGGCGCTGCCCCCCACCGATTTGTCCGACAGACCTTTGTGGGGCCGCCCCAGCCTCTACATTTTCTATGCCTGGGGCCTCGCGCTGACAGGTCAAATTGAAGCGGCGGAAGCCTGTTTGCAACAGGTGACAGTAGCGCTGCAACAGATTGCCCCCGCAACGGCGACAGCAGCCCATGAAGCCCTTCTGGGGCGCGCCGCGGCCTTGCGGGCTATGTTGGCCGCACGCCGTGGCGAACTGGCGACTGCCGTGTCGTTGGCCGAGCAAGCACTGGCGCTGATCCCCAGTACCACACGGTCGCGCGGTGATGCCTATTATGCGTTGGGCTTGGCCAAGCAACAACAGGGGCTGTTGGATGCCGCCATCCAAGCCTATGAAGTAGCGGCCAAAGTGAGCACAGCGGTCAATGATAGTTTTCTGACCAATGCTGCGCACTATCATGAAGCGCGCATCTTGATGGCCCAGGGTCATTTACAACAGGCCGCAACGAGCTATCAGCAGATCTTAACCGTTGCTGCGCATGCCAAAAAGCAGTTGTCTGTCGTTGGCTTATCGCACATTGGCTATGGCGAAATTCTGTATCAATGGAATCAACTCGCTGCCGCCAGCCACCAAGTAGAGGCTGGACTAGCCCTTAGCACGCGCCACGATCTTACCTACACCGATGGTCCGCTCCACCGTTTCAGCATCCTAGCCCGCATTCGGCAGGCAATGGGTGACAGGGATGGCGCGTTGGCCGCGGTGGCGCTGGCCAAAGAGACAGCACAACAGACGGGGATTGGGTTGGATGTCGAGCGCGTAGCGGCTCTCGACGCGTTGATCAAACTCCGCTTTGGTGAATTGGCCACTGCCGAGCGATGGGCCGCCGCCTATGTACAAACACGCAGCGCCGACGAGCGCTTTGCATATTTATACGAATTTGAGACCCTCGTCTTGGTACGGGTCTTACTTGCCCAGCAGCGCAGCGAGGAAGCGTTGGCGTTCTTGAGCGCTTGGTTGCCAGTTGTTGAACCGACCCAACGGCTCAACAGCTTGCTGGAGCTAACCATCCTGCAAGTTTTGGCGCTACGGTTAGTTGGGCAACTGGAGCAAGCAACGCTCATCCTAGCGCGCGCCATTGCCCTGGCCAAACAGGAAGGCTATGTGCGCTTGTTTGTCGATGAAGGCGAAGCCATGCAAAGGGCGCTTACCGATTTTAGTACGCGCCGTCACCACGCTGGACATGAGCAACAGCAAATAGCGGATCAAGCTGACTTACAAGCGTACAGCACGACCCTTGTTGCGGCCTTTGGCAACGCAGCAGCGGCACTTCGTCCGTTACCCCAACAAATCTCGCCTACGGTTACCACACCCGTCACCCTTTCCTCACCCTCGCCTTTAGCGTTAGTTGAGCCCCTGACAGAGCGCGAACTTGAAGTGCTGCATTTGGTCACCGCTGGGCTTTCCAATGCAGCCATTGCGGATCAGCTCGTTGTTTCCGTCGGCACCGTCAAGACTCACCTCAAGCACATCTACGGCAAACTTGGCGTGCAAAGTCGCACCCAAGCGGTTGCGCAAGCACGCGCGCTTGCGCTCCTATAAAACTGCTGTTACCTCTTTGGAGAGAGCGCAACGGCGCACAGTGCCCCTTCTGCCGGCGCGAATCCCTCTTTCGGGGGACGACGGCAACCGAAGTACCCTCTATACTTTGACTGTTATACTTGCAGCAGTTACTTACTCTTCAATGGAGAACTAATCATGAGTAAAAATCAGGAAACTAAAAAGGGCGACAAGAAGAAGCCGGCGAAGACGATGAAAGAAAAAAAGCAGGCGAAACGCGATAAGAAAGCGCAACAAGATGGCCCAGGTAAGATTGGTTCCTAAAGACAGGTAGGTTTCCATCCCTTGGGCTGTAGAGCCGCTATGAAAGAAAGCAGCATGGACGCAAAGCATGAACATACGCCATTTACATTGGCCGAGGCGAAGATTATCGGGGATAAGTTAGGCATTAATTGGACGGCATTCGACGTCAAACAATTTCGCTTGGGGCTGAATGCCGAACTCGCCGATGGAACCTATAACCCCGTTACAAGTTTTGCAAGCGATGATCCGATTCTGATCGGCAAAATTGTGCGCGCCCATCTCAATGAGTACCCCGACTACTACGACCATTGGGCACAGAACGAGAAAAAAGCAGAACTTGAGGGGAGTAGAAAACGTACGAGTACCAAGACGACAACAAAGCGCCAAGCCAAGTAGCGGGTAAGGAGATCACCGGTTAGGTAGATTGATAGATTCATGAAAAATACCAACGCCCAAACCGCTTGGCGCATTACACTACTCTATGCGCTGCTCGTCACTTTGTGGCTCTTCGTTTCCGACCACCTCTTCGACTTCTTTGCCCTCGCTCCACAGCAGGTCACACGGCTCGCCATCTACCACAGTGTGATCTTTGTCGCGGTCACGGCATTAGTGGTCTACGCATTGGTGTTGCGCGTATTGCGCTTGCGTTCGACAGAGGGCTTTGCCACCCCAGCGATCACCCAAGCAATTACCCTGGCAGTACTTCCCACCCATGTACAACAGTGAACTTGAGGTCTTATCGCTGGTGGCCAAAGGGCTCGACAATGGGGCCATTGCCACCCATCTGACAGTGACCGAGGTCACCGTGCGCACCCACATCAGCCATATCCTCGACAAGTTGCACCTGGCCAACCGCGTCCAGGCGACGCTGTATGCCCTGCGCACCGGACTCAGCGCGCTCGAGAAGGGCACATTCGAAGAGGCTTACGGCGATTTTCTTTAATTAATTGCAAGATCGGTTGAGACCGCCGATCACTTTGTTGATATGGCTGTCATAAGGCGGCCCTATTTGTTGAGAGAAAGATCAACAAACGGTTAACGACAAGTAAATAGTCGCGAGGTACACTAAATTACATAAAACTCTATAGGATAGTCAAACTCACAAGGAGTAACACCCCATGATCAATTTCATTGCCTGGGTGATCGGCGGCGGATTGTTAGGCTGGAGTGCCGGCAAGATTATGCGTACAGACGCGCAACAGGGAACGGTAACCAACATTGTTGTCGGCGGCGTTGGTGCATTGATCGCCGGTTGGGCAGTGACACCGCTCTTTGGCATCGTCATCGTCCACCCGGGCAGTTTCAACATCCAAGCACTAGCGGTCTCTTTGCTGGGGGCCCTCATCCTCTTGGCTGTGCTCAATTTTTCTGGCACCGTACACGCCGTAAAACAGAACTGATCTTCATGCCACTTTCGGTATCATCGTAGATGGACAAGGCCCGATTGCTCATGGATCAACCAAGACGGCTGCTAATCGTGGACGATCAACTATCGGCGCTGAGGGGGCTGAAAGCCCTCCTGTCCTTTTACCCAGCGATCCTGGTCGTGGGCGAAGCGCGCAATGGCGTGGAAGCCGTGCAGTTAGCAGCCGAGCAGCAGCCCGATGTTGTGATTATGGATCTGCGGATGCCGGTAATGGATGGTATCGAGGCGACTCGTCTGATCAAGCAGCAGTGGCCGGCGATCAAGGTAATCGTCTTGACTGTGCAGGCGGCCCGGCGTGGTGAGGCGTTTGCCGCCGGTGCTGACCATTTCCTGCTGAAGGGCAACGGACCAGAAGCATTGCAGGAGGCAATTTTATGTTGAACGGTAAGCGGAAAATAAAGGAGAAGTAGATGAAAAAGAAACTAGAAGAGAGCAACGTAAAGCAACTTGTCTCGTCTTACACAACATAGGACTTGCGCAGATCACAGGTTGAGTAAGGTGCAGTTCCCTGTATCGAAACCAGAGAGCTGCGTAAGCTCGACAACAAAGGAGAAGCTCAGATCAATGACCCAAATTACTGAAGTGCCAACTACGAATCACTCACTCCATGGCCTACGCGCTGCGCTAGAACAAGCCGAACGTCAATTCGTGCGGCTTGACCGGAACAATATCGTTGCTTTTCTAGTCGGGCTCGACCGGATCGAAACGATGATTGCGGAATATAGCCAGGACACAAACGCGGTGCGTGCCGAAGCAGCGCGATGGGATAGTCTCCAAAAGCGCATTGCGGCCAACCCTGGGTTGGTGGTTAGCAGCGCGGCCAATGCCGGTGGACTGACTAAATTGCGTTCCCAACATGCACCAGCGCTTGGCTTCTGGTGGCATTTGGATGTTGCCATCGCACAGGGCCGCACGCAAACGCTCAAACGAGTGGGGCTGGCGATTGGTGCGGTCGCGGTGGTGGCCCTGCTCTGGTGGGGCTATACGACCTTCTTCCCTACCGCCGGTTCACCCGCCGACGCCTCCACGACGATCGAGCAACTGGTGACGGCACAACAGTGGCCGGAAGCGCTGGCCGCCGTCACAAAAGCGCGCCAGACGGCACCAGATGATGCCGCACTACTGACGTGGGAAGCGGTCTTGCATGAGCAGTTGGGCAACACGGCACAGGCACAGACGGCGTTGACGCAAGCGCAACAGAAATTTATTGGCCAACCCGCGACCTTCTGGACACTCGTCGGCACCGACCGTCAGCAGGTGGGCAATTTAGTGGGCGCGGCCGAGGCCGGGCAACAGGCCTTGGCCTTGGCCCCGCAAGATGCCCAGGTTACCTTTCTGCTGGGCAGTGTGGCCGAAGCCAATGGGGACACGGCCCAGGCATCGGTTTATTTTAGCCAAACGATTGCGCTGGCCGGCGATGCAAATCCTGAGCTCGGTGTTATTGCCAAGACGCGCATGGGCTATCTCATGCCCAATATCGAACCACTGCCCAACCAGGCACCAGCCGAGACGATCACAGAGACCTTAACGCCCAAATCACCGTGAGCCTACCCTATTTTCAAACAATCGGAGAATAATCAGATGAACAACGATACGTTTCAGGGCAAATGGAAACAGCTGCGCGGCAATCTAAAAACCGCGTTTGGCAAGCTCACCGATGATGATCTGCTGCAAATTGACGGCAATACCGACCGACTGCAGGGATTGTTACAGGAGCGCTATGGGTATACCAAAGAGCAAGCACAAACAGAATGGCGTAACTTTATGCAACACCAACTCGATCGCGTGGGCAACGCCAAAGCTGATCTGAACGCCGCCGCCACCGACATAACAGCAGCGGCAGGCTATATCAAAGACGCCGCGAAGCGTTAACAGTGGCGACGATGACATCATTGGGTGGTAGCACCATGAATCCACCCAATCATCATTGAATAACTATTGAAATGACTGCCACTGAGCAGTCATTTTTTATTGAGATAAAGAATAGAGGATTACAGCCGTTTTCGGTCGGGCGCGCTTTGTCCATCTCCATCTGACCTACTGTAGGACGACGCCAATCACGCTTGGAGACCTATTGCCCAGCGTTGGCGGTAGCGGCGACTCGGCAAACCTGACCGATCGACCAGTTGACAAACCGTTCGAATACCCAGTGCAGTTACAAAATTTGTACTGTAGGATATAGCATGATCGCAACATGATCACAAAGGAGGTGCCCAACGACTGAAATGACCAATGCAAATGTCAAAAAGCTGACAGAGAACCTTGTCGAAATCGAGGCATGGCGCAGGAACTATACTGCGGTTGAAATGGGAACCGGAGTTTCTACCCCGGCAAAACTCCGGTTCCCATTCAGAGCTGAGTATAGAAGCGTATATCATTAAAAATGATGTCTATCGCACCGTGCGGCTCGCAACGGCCGGCGACAGCCGTAATCTACAAATGTCCGGCGGCGACTTATTGGCGCGCCTCTAGCAAATCCAGGAAGGACGGGAGCAACTGCCACAGATGCAGCAAGATCGATTGCAGGCCGTTGCGGCCGATGTGCAACACACCATCTATTCGCTCCGCGCACGCGCGCCGTGAACTAACATCACGGCATAATCGACTCACGTGGAACGTGACTGAACGGCTCGCCCATGAAGAGGAAGCGCCGGATGCGGCTGAAATCCCCAACAGTCGCTGATGGCGACTGAGTCCAAGTCCCAGGTTTCAACCTATAGTCGGTGGCAGAAACTTGTCTAGGTTATTCCTGAACAGGCCTATGCGTGCCCTCGGTAAAGATCGGTTCAGAGAAAGATCATGCGCAATCACCAAAACAACGCCGCCCCCTTCTGGAGCCAGCCACTTGACCAAATCCTAGTGACGCTGGACAGCACAGCAGATGGATTGGGCACCGCCGAGGCGACGGAGCGTTTGCAACAGTACGGATTAAATATCCTCAAAGCGGGCAATCAGGTGACGGCGCTGAGGCTTTTACTTAACCAATTCAAAAGCCCGCTTGTTCTAATTTTGATCTTTGCCGTGATCGTCTCGGCCTTTGCCCAGGAATGGACCGACGCGGTGATTATCCTGCTGATCATTCTGGGCAGCACGCTTCTCGGCTTTTGGCAAGAATATCGCGCCACCACGGCAGTGGCGAAATTGCGCGCACTGGTGAGACTCAAGACGACGATCCTGCGCGCCGGCAGACCCGAAACACTCCCTGCCGAAGCAATCGTCCCCGGCGATGTGGTGCTGCTCTCTGCTGGTAGCCTAATCCCAGCGGACGGCGTCTTACTCGAAGCCAAGGATTTCTTTGTCAGCCAGGCGGTGCTCACCGGCGAGACCTTTCCTGTCGAAAAAAAGGTGGCCCCCAAAGCGGGTGAAATCGCGGCCAAGGCTGGGTTGGCCGCACGTACCAATTGTGTCTTTATGGGCACCAGTGTGCGCAGCGGCACCGCCCACGCCCTAATCACCCAAACCGGGGCAGATACCGCCTTTGGGCAGATCGCTGAGCGGCTGAAATTGCGCCCGCCGGAGACCGAATTTGAGCATGGCATCCGCCGCTTTGGCTATCTGCTTACCGAGGTGATGGTGGCGCTGGTGGTCGCGGCCTTTGCCATCAATGTCTTTTTGCATCGCCCGCCAATTGAATCCTTGCTCTTTGCGATTGCGCTGGCAGTGGGCATGGCCCCCGAACTGCTGCCCGCCATCATCAGCATCAACCTGGCCAAAGGCGCGCAGATCATGGCCAAGAGCGGCGTGATCGTGCGGCGGCTCAGCGCGATAGAGAACCTGGGCAGCATGGATGTGCTCTGCACCGACAAAACCGGCACGTTGACCCAAGGGGTGGTTCGTCTAGATGGGGCGCTCGATAGCCAAGGCGAGCCGTCACCCAGCGTTCTGCGCGCCGCCTACCTCAATGCCCTTTTCCAAACTGGGCTGGCGAACGCGCTGGACGAGGCGATCCTGGCCCAAGCCGATGGCCTTATGGTGGCAACCGCCAGCAAAATTGACGAGATCCCCTATGACTTTGTACGCAAGCGGCTGAGCATTGTTGTCCAGGAGGACACGGGCCAACGCCAGCTGATCACCAAAGGTGCGTTCGACAATGTGCTGGCCGTCTGCACAGAGATGCAAGAGCACAATACAACCGTGCCGCTCGATGCGGACAACACAGCGCAACTCCGTCAGCGCTACGCCGACTGGAGTGGCAAAGGGTTCCGCGTCCTGGGCGTGGCAACGAAAGCGATTACAGCCACCACGAGTTTAACGCACGGTGACGAGCGCAATCTAATCTTTAGTGGCTTCCTACTCTTTTTTGATCCGCCTAAACCGAGCGTGCAGCAAACGCTACTCGATCTGGCAAAGCTGGGGATTCAGGTCAAAATCATCAGCGGCGATAATCGTTTGGTTGCCGCACACGTGGCCGAAGTGGTCGGCATGAAGGTCGACGGACTCTTGACCGGCGACGCGATTGGGGCGATGAGCGACGAAGCGCTCTGGCAACGGGCCAAAACGACCACGATCTTTGCCGAGATCGATCCGAATGAGAAAGAGCGTATTATCCTCGCCCTGCGCAAAATGGGCCACGTCGTCGGTTATATGGGCGACGGCATCAACGATGCGCCGGCCCTACACGCCGCCGATGTGGGAATTTCGGTCGACACGGCGGTGGATGTCGCCAAAGAGGCGGCTGACTTCGTCCTGCTCAAGCAAGATTTAGATGTGCTGCGCCAGGGCATTGAAGAGGGTCGGCGCACCTTTGCCAATACCATGAAATATGTCTTTACAACGACCAGCGCCAACTTTGGCAATATGTTTAGCATGGCGGGGGCGTCGCTCTTTCTGCCCTTCCTCCCGCTGTTGGCCAAACAGATATTGCTCAACAACTTTCTCTCCGATTTTCCGTCGCTGACCATTGCTACCGACAATGTTGACCCAGAGTTGGTCGAAAAGCCCCGGCGCTGGGATGTCAAGTTTATCCGCGACATCATGGTGATCTTTGGCCTAATCAGTTCTGTCTTTGACTTTCTCACCTTTGGCGCACTGATCTTCATCATCAAGGCCGCACCAGCAGAATTTCGCACCGGCTGGTTTGTCGAATCGTTGATGACCGAGTTGTTGATTACGCTCGTCTTGCGCACACGCCGCTCGATCTTCAAAAGTAAACCGGGCTTTTATCTCTGGCTCTCCACCCTGGCCGTTACCGTTGTCGCGCTGGCAATTCCCTATCTGCCCTTTGGGCCTTTATTGGGCTTCACTCCCCTGCCGCTCTACGCCCTGCTGCTGCTGTTGCTGATCACCACGCTCTATGTCACGGTGTCGGAGGTGGCGAAGCGGATCTATTTTGCTCGTCTGCAGCAAGAAAGCGCAAAAGGCAGCCGGTAGGATTGAGCGAAAAGAGCGGCGAAATTTCAATGCGGCACGGCAGCGACCGATTCTCGATAGGGTTTGTTGATAGAAAAATCATCACAGCGTTGACGACAGGCCTATGCTTTGCAACTATCATAAACCTGATCGTCGATGTCACCTGGGTTTGAGGCCAACGCATCACCTGGGTTGAACCAATACGGGGTTTGCGCATTGGGCAATAGCTCTCGTATCATGCCAATGATGTCGCAGTAAACCTTGCAGCCAGACCAGATAGGAAAGATCATGGACGACATGCCTACCCCGCCCCAACCCAACTCGAAGGATGATAAAAAACAAAGTGCGCGGCGACAAAGCCAACTGCGCACCTATATCGCCTATGCCGTCACGATGCTAATCGTCTTCTGGCTCTTTCAGCGCTTCTTTCTGACACCAAGCGCCCAACCGACGGTGATCACCTACAGCGCCTTCAAACAAACTCTGGCCGCCGGCCAAATTGTCACCGTGGTGATTGGCGACAGCAGCCTCACCGGTACTATGCTAGATCAGCAGGTTATAACAACGACGAACAGAGTGGCAGACACAGGGACTGAGACGGTGGCTGAGACGGTGGCTGAGACGGTGGCTGAGACTAGCCCCGTGACCGCTACCGTACCCTTCAACACCCTCTTTACGGCGGGCGAAGACCCAAAACTGGTCGAGGATCTGCAAAGTGCTGGTGTGCAATTCAGCTTCCAGCCCACGGCGAACCCAATTTGGGGGCTGCTGTTGGCCTATGGCTTACCCCTGTTATTGATCGGCGGCTTCTGGTTTATGATGTCGCGCCAGATGTTAAAGGGCGGGGCGGGCGGCAGCTTGGGCGGTATCTTCAATGTCGGCAAAAGCAAGGCTACCGAGGTGAAGCCGGAGACGATTGGCGTCACCTATGCCGATGTCGGTGGGGCCGATGAGGCGATCGCCGAGTTGCAGGAGATCATCCAATTTCTAAAGACGCCAGAACAGTTCACCGCGTTGGGTGGGCACATTCCCAAGGGTGTGCTGCTGGTGGGTCCCCCCGGCACCGGCAAGACACTGCTGGCCAAGGCGACGGCGGGTGAAGCGAGCGTACCCTTTTTCGAGACCAGCGGCTCGGCCTTTATTGAAATGTTTGTCGGCGTTGGCGCGGCGCGTGTGCGCGATCTCTTTGTTAAAGCGCACCAGGTCGCCCCGTCGATTGTCTTTATTGACGAAATTGACGCGATTGGCCGCAGCCGCAGCGGGGTCGTCAGCATGGGCGGCAATGACGAACGCGAGCAGACGCTCAACCAGTTGCTGGCCGAAATCGATGGTTTTAAGACCGACGCCGGGATGCCTGTCATCATCATGGCGGCCACCAACCGGCCGGAGGTGCTCGATCCAGCCTTGCTGCGCGCCGGACGCTTTGACCGCCAGGTGGCAGTGGGCAATCCGGATCTGACTGGGCGGCTCCAAATTCTAAAAATCCACAGCCGTGCGATCACGTTGGCACCTGACTTTGATTTGGAGCGTGCTGCACGCATGACGCCGGGCTTTAGTGGTGCCGATTTGGCGAATGTGGTGAATGAAGCGGCGCTGTTGGCGGCACGCAACGGTGCAATGGCGGTGACGCTGGGTGACTTCGAGACGGCCATTGAACGGGTCGTCGCCGGGTCGGAGAAAAAGACGCGGGTCATGAATGCGTTAGAGCGCAAAACGGTTGCCTATCACGAGTCGGGCCACGCTTTGGTGGCGGCGTTGATGCCCCGTGGCGACCCGGTCAGCAAGATCAGCATTATCCCACGCAGCCGCGGCTCGCTCGGCTATACCATGCAAATGCCGACCGAGGATCGCTATCTGCTGACGATGGATGAGCTGCTTGACAAGATCACCATAATGCTGGGGGGGCGTGCTGCGGAAAAAGTCATCTTTAACACCCTGAGCACGGGTGCCAGCGACGACATCATGCGCGCAAGCGAATTGGCCCGCCGCATGGTGACTGAATATGGCATGAGCGAGAAGCTCGGTTCGGTGCGCTATGCCGGCCAACAATTGCAATATCTGGGTGGTGCCACCCAAGACGACAGCCAGCTCAGCTCCGCCACGCGGCAGACCATTGATAGTGAAGTGCAGCGCATTGTTACGGAACAGTATGGGCTAGCCTATACATGCTTACAGGAGCATCGGGCAGCGCTGGAAAGGTTAACCGCCCAATTGCTAGAGCAAGAAACGGTCGATGGCAGCGCGGTCCAACGGGCATTGGCTACGGCAGAGACGGTGCCGAGCGTCAATGGTTCTGGGAAACAAGAGGAGGTCACTGAAGCATGAGTCCGACGCTATTGGAGGGAGTTGTCATCATCGTCATCCTGATTGTCGCCTGGCAGATCGGGATTCGTTTGGCGCCGACCATTTTACGCGCAGGGCAGCGCGCCATTGAGCAATTAGATGTGCGCAGTGCAGAGCAAGAGACAAAGCAAAAGACAAAACAAAAATTGTTACCAGAGGAGCATACGCATGATCAACCGTGAGACCTTCAGCCGGCAGAGTGGACGCATGGGCACACTCATCGTGATTGGCATTATCGCCGTGGCGTTGTTGTGGTTGTTGACTTCGGCCTGGCGCAGTATTAGCCCCGGCTATGTGGGGATCGTCTTTGACAAGATCACCCACAAGGTAACCGCCCGTGTGATCGAGCCAGGGTGGGCTTTTATCAACCCCTTTTCGCAATCGATCCGTGAATACCCGGTGACGATTCAAACCTACTCGATGGTACAAAAAGGCATCGAAGGGCAGGTTGGTGGTGATGACAGCATTAAGGTACAGAGCAGCGAGGGGCAACAGCTCAACCTGGATGTGGTGATCCAATATCAGGTCAACAAACAAGAGGCCGGTGCGCTCTACGAAGATTGGGGTGGCGCGGATATTGAGATCGTAGAAGACCGCGTCGTGCGGCAATATACCCGCTCGCAGGTACCGGTGCTTGCGGCGCTCTATGGCTGGGAGGAGATTACGGCCAGCAAGCGCGGTGAACTGGTCGACAAGATCACCGAATTGTTGAGCACCGAGTTTGCGCGCAGGCATCTGGTGATGGTCTCCTTTGGTATTCGCGAGGTTCATTTGCCCGAGGCCCTGCAAGATGCCTTAACAATAAAAATTCAGGCGCAGCAGCAGGCCGAACAGCAGAAATATCAACTTGATCAGGCCAAAGTCAAGGCCGAACAGGATCGGGTACAAGCCGAAGGGCAAGCGAATGCCCTCAAGGCGCAAGCCGGCGGTGAGGCAGAGGCAATCCGGATTCGTGCCGAAGCCCAAGCCGGGGCCAATCTATTGCTCGCCAAAAGCTTGACGGCGGAACTCATCCGCTATCAGCAGTTGCAACGCTGGGACGGCCGGCTGCCACTCTTTCAGGGCAGTGGCACAACGCCCTTGATCAATATGACCGATCTCATCAGTGGCACGTTGGGGCAATGAAACTAGCGCACAGGTGTAGATGGTGCGGTTTTATCTTTATCTATGGCCTTGCTACGTATATAGTGCGCCTATAGTGCGCCCCAACAGAACGATATACTCCTTTTGGAGAATGGCTCTCCCGCCATTCTTTCTCTATACCTACAGAATCCCTCTTTAGGGAGACGACGTGCTTCCCCTCCGGTAGTATGCTGGTAACCATGAACGTATTAAGTCCTGACACCCATTCCGACCAACCTCGCTAACAAGGGAAGTCATGCCCGCCCGGCATCAAGGAGAGTTAACACGTAGCACTGATTCCTCCTCGTCTTCTCGACGCGTGCTATGGGAGGGTAGTCACTACTTTACCCGTCGCAGACGGCGCGTTGACCTACGTGCCGAAGAGAAGATTATGCGCTGGAAGAACCACAGGCAGAACTTCTCGCAATTGACCGCTACCCAAAGTTCAAGGGAAACGGTCCTAGTAAAGGGCATTTTGGTTGAAAACGGTCGCCACTTCTATGTGTAGTGGGCACAACACAGCCGGTTCAGAGAATCGCCCTTTAGAAATCAGAAGAGGAATATTGAATGGCTTCACAAACCGATCGCGAAAGTCTGGCCGGCGTCAAAGAAGGCTATGCCTACGGGTTTCATGATGAGGACAAAGCGCTCTTCAAAACGAAACGCGGTGTGGATCATAGCATCATCGACCAAATTTCAGACCAGAAGAATGAGCCGGATTGGATGCGGGCGTTTCGTCATGAAGCGTTGGATATCTTTTTTACCAAGCCCATGCCCAACTGGGGTGCCGATTTGAGTGGCATCAACTTTGAAGAGATCTTTTATTACTCCCGTCCTTCAACTGGGGCTGAGAAGAGCTGGGATGATGTTCCCGATGCGATCAAGACGACCTTTGAACGGCTGGGGATCCCCGAAGCCGAGCGCAAATTTCTGGCCGGGGTCGGGGCTCAATATGACTCCGAAGTGGTCTATCACAGTCTGCGCGAAGAGTGGGAAAAGATCGGTGTGATCTTTGTCGATATGGATACCGGGCTGCGTGAGCATGAAGAATTGGTGCGCGAATATTTTGCCACGATTATTCCCGCGGCGGACAACAAATTTGCGGCGCTCAACAGCGCAGTCTGGAGTGGCGGCAGCTTTGTCTATGTACCCAAAGGGATCCATGTTGACATCCCGCTGCAGGCCTATTTCCGCATCAACACCGAGAACATGGGCCAATTTGAGCGCACGTTGATTATCGTCGAAGAGGGTGCCTCTATGCATTATGTAGAAGGCTGCACCGCCCCGGTCTACAGCAGCAACAGCCTGCACAGTGCTGTCGTCGAAATCATCGTTAAGAAAGATTCGCGCTGCCGCTACACAACGATCCAAAATTGGAGCACCGATGTCTATAATCTAGTGACCAAACGGGCGATTGCCCAGGAAAATGCCACTATGGAATGGATCGATGGCAACTTGGGCAGCAAAGTGACGATGAAATACCCCGCCGTCTACATGATGGGGCCGCGTGCCCACGGTGAAATTCTGTCGATTGCCTTTGCGGGCAAAGGGCAGCACCAGGATGCCGGTGCCAAGGTCGTGCATGGCGCACCTTACACCAGTTCTAAAATTGTCTCCAAATCGATCAGCAAAAATGGTGGCCGGGCCAGCTATCGCGGCCTGCTCAAGGTGGCCAAGGGTGCCCACCACAGCAAAAGCATGGTCGTCTGCGATGCCCTGCTTTTGGATGATGCCAGCCGGTCCGACACCTATCCGTACATAGAAGTCGATGAGGAGAATGTCAGCGTCGGCCACGAAGCCTCAGTAAGCAAGATCGGGGAAGAGCAGCTCTTCTATCTGCAAAGCCGCGGCATTGGTGTTGACGAAGCATCGGCCATGATCGTGGGTGGCTTTATTGAACCGCTCGTGAAAGAGTTGCCGATGGAATATGCGGTCGAGATGAATCGCTTGATACAGTTACAGATGGAAGGCAGCGTCGGCTAGACCCAATGTGTGCCAAGGTTGTGCGCGCTTCAACTCTTTGGCACTCAAGCGGTGTGCTGTCTGGCAGATGAAAGGAGAACGATGAGTATGCGTATTGGCGACAAAGTTCGAGCAAGCTTCCCCTACGGGGGAGTGCCGGCCTGTGATGGAAAAATCATCAAAGCCCTCGTGCTAGGAAATCACTTGACCCAATTTCTCGTCAGTTTTGAGATACGGCCGCGGATCTACAAGAAATTTTACTTAACCGAACGCGAATTGACACTCTGTCCCATTGCAGTGACAGAGTAATTCGTTCATCTGTGAACGTGGGAAAATTATTCTGTTTTCCCACGTTGAACAGATGAGCCGAACAATTTTGTCCCTCTCCGAAGGGATCAGCTATCCCAGTGAGAGGAGCGACAAAATACTATCAATCTCATGTTTGGAAGATGACGCACTTATGCTCAGCAAGTACACTCTTATGATGCAACCGTCCAAAGCATCGCTTTCCCCTCAGATCTATGAAATTCGCGTTGATGAAGATTTAGATGATGATTTAGTGGGATGGTTTGGCCCATTGCGCGTTGATCACGCACCCTCTGGTGCAACAACCTTGACCGTGCCGGTGCGTGACCAGGCCGAGCTCCACGGGCTACTCATCAAAATCCGCGATCTCAACTTGACCCTCATTGCGATTAAAGTGAGTGCACTTTGAAAATGGTCGTTCCATCTCACTGATAGATAAGGATGACGCCGTTTTCAAAGCAACCGTACTTTCAAACGATTGACTTTCCAAGGAGACAAACGATGACACAGAATCAAACAGGCTTCGGCAACGAAAAGCGGTCCGAAAATGACAACCGCAAGTCAAAGCCAAGCCAAAATTCCACAAGAGTAGAACCAGCCCAACCCAAGCGTGACACTTTGGGGAACCGCTGGAACGCCCTCCAACTTTCAAAAACAGCGATCTTTTGGACTTGTTTGGCGGTGGCTGCCCTGACGATGATTGTTGGCTTTACCTGGGGTGGTTGGGTGACGGGTGGGACCGCACAAAAAGATGCAACAACCCTAGCTAGTACGGCTGTGGTGGAGCGATTGTCGTCGATTTGTGTTGCGCAGTTCGAGCTCGATCCAGCCAAAGTCGAGAAGCTTGTCGCCTTGAAAGCCGCCAGCAGCTACCAGCAGGGTACGTATGTGAAAGAGCAGGGCTGGTCGACCATGCCAGGGGAGGAACAGTCAGATACCAAGGTGGCCACGGCGTGCGCCAAAGCATTGGCACAACTCGACTAATCGAGAGTCCCTGCAGTCATGTAGAATCAAGCCCACTCTGTAATACAAGCAAGATGAAAATTCATGATTTTCCCTTGCTTGTACGCAATTATAGCGGTGTCATAATGTCGCAAAGACCCGCTCCGCCGCGGCCACCGTCTTCGCAATCTCTTCTTGCCCATGCGCGGTCGACACAAAGCCCGCCTCAAATTGCGACGGCGCTAGATAAACCCCATTCTCTAGCATGCCCTGGAAATACTTTCCAAAAGGTTTGGTATCTGCCTTGCTGGCTGACGCCCAATTGGTCACCGGCCCATCGACAAAGAAGAGCCCAAACATCGTACCAACTCTGCTATGCGAAACTTTAATTCCAGCACTCTTGGCAGCCTCGGATAGACCACTCATCAACTTTGCCCCGGTTACCTCCAAGCCATCCCAAACACCTGGTTCCTGAATCGCCTGTAATGTCTCAATCCCGGCCGTCATCGCCAATGGATTGCCCGATAGCGTACCCGCCTGATACATCGGCCCTACCGGTGCCACCATCCCCATAATCTCGCGGCGACCGCCATAGGCCCCCACCGGCAGTCCGCCACCGATCACTTTGCCCAGTGCGGTTAGATCCGGCTTGATGCCATAGAGTGCCTGCGCACCGCCAGGATGGACGCGAAAGCCGGTCATGACCTCGTCAAAGATCAGCAGCGCGCCATCGCTTTCGGTTACCTTGCGCAACCCTTCCAGAAAACCCGGCACCGGTGGTACCAACCCCATATTACCCGCCACCGGCTCGACAATCACCGCGGCAATTTGCCCGGGGAATTGTTCAAACAGCCGTTCAACCGCAGCCAGGTCATTAAAAGGTGCCACCAACGTGTCGGCAGTCGTTGCCTGCGGCACACCAGGCGAATCAGGTAGCCCCAGTGTCGCCACACCCGAGCCAGCTTGCACCAGCAAGAAATCGGCGTGACCATGGTAGTTACCCTCGAATTTGATGATCTTGTTGCGCTCTGTATAGGCCCGCGCCAGCCGCAGCACACTCATCGTCGCCTCGGTGCCGGAGTTAACAAAGCGCACCATCTCGATGTTTGGCATCATCTGCGTCACCAGTTTGGCTAGCTCAACCTCCTGTGGACAAGGCGCGCCATAACTCGTGCCATTGAGCACTGCTTCTTGCAATGCCTTCACGACGCGCGGGTTGGCGTGCCCCAGGATCAGCGGCCCCCACGACATGACATAATCGACATAGCGATTGCCGTCGACGTCGGTCATGTAGGCACCGTCGCCCTTAGCAATAAAGAGCGGCTGCCCCCCCACGGCCTTAAAGGCACGCACCGGTGAATTGACACCACCCGGCAACAGTTGCTGCGCTTCAGCAAATAATTGCTTTGACTTCTCGATGTTAAGCATGATTCTTTCGGTTCCCTACGATTCCTCATTGATAGCGGAGGCTGAGCTTGTCGAAGCCGAAGCGCTCCGGCTTCGACAAGCTCAGCCTCCGTTACCGTTATTGATTATTTAAATACGCCAATACTCCCACCGCTGCCGCTTCCCCCTCGCGAATACAGTCCGGTATCCCCACGCCACGGTACGCTGCTCCCGCCAAAAAGAGACCAGGATTATGCGGCAAGCGCTCGCCGATGGTGGAGAGTCTTTCGGTATGCCCCAAATTATATTGCGGCATACTCAACGGCCAACGATAGACCCGCTCCAACAACGGCGCGCCATCGGCCTCAAAAGAGCCGCACAATTCGGCATGGGCCATTGTGACAAGTGCATCATCGGTCAACTTGGTCACATCGCGCCCGCCGTAGTGGCCAATGTAAACGCGGCAAAGCAGCAAATCTTCTGCGGCGCGGCCAGCCCACTTGTTAGAGCTCCAAGTCGCAGCCAACACATCGCTGCCAGCAATACTGGGCACTACATAGCCATATCCCTCGGGCACCCTGCTCAGATCCGATTTACGATAGGCAAGCGTCACAAGGGCGGAGGAAGCGTAAGGGATTGCGGCGTGGGCATCGGCTAGAACAGGGTCAATTGTATGAAGTAACGACGCCGTCACAAAAGCCGGGGTTGCCAAGATCACACCATCTGCCGACAGCGTTTCACCATTCTCCAGCAGCACCGTGTAGCCGCCGCCAACCTGACTTTCCAGCAGTGTTACCGTGCTACCGGTGCGTAAACTCGTCGCCGGCAAGGTCGCAACAATGGCATCGACCAGCCGCCCCATACCCCCTTCCAGCGAGACAAAAGGCGGATAGGTGGCCCCCGGCGCAGTGGTTGCCTTTGATGCAGATGAACTGGCCGTAAGGCCCTTAAGCAAGCTGCCATGCTTGACTTCCAACTGGCGCAATTGCGGAAAGGTGGCCGCCAAGCTAAGTTGTTCGCCATCGCCGGCGTAGATGCCACTCATCAGCGGCTCCACCAACTTTTCGTAGACCTCGCGCCCCAAGCGGCGCGAGACAAAGCCGGCGACACTTTCGTCGCCATCTGTTAGTGCGGGGGGAATCGTAGCTTCTTCGGCCAGGCGCGCCTGCCCTGCGGGTGAAATCAACGGATTGTTGGCCAACGCATCGAGATCGGTGGGGATCATGCCGCTCAACCCGGAAGGCAGTGGGTAAAATTCGTCGCCAAACCGTACCTGCGTCTGATCGGCATGTTCTGGGCGACGGCCAGAGAGTTGCTCGGCAATGCCCAGCTCTTCACAAAGGCCCACCCCACGCGGCTTGCGCGCCAAAAAGCTATCCGGTGCACCTTCCACCACCAGTCCATCGATCTGATCGGTGATTACTTTGCCACCCAGCCGAGCAGACTGTTCAAGCAATGTAAAGGAAAGCGTCGGGTCGCTTTTATGCAGTCGGTACGCGGCGGCCAAACCACTGATCCCGCCGCCGATGATGATTACATGGTTCATAGAGTGCTACTTTCGTTGATAGCATCGTCAGTTCCCTGGTTGAAAGCGGAGGCTGCGCTTGTCGAAGCCGGGGCGCTGCGGCTTCGACAAGCGCAGCCTCCGCTCTATAGCCACGGCCCCGCTTTTGTCTTGATCTCATTGACCAACGTCTCAATAAAGAGCGGGTCCGTGTTGAGCGCCGGTGGTCGTTCCAAGCGAATGTTATATTCACGCGCCGCTCGCTGCGCCTCAATATCAATGTCAAAGAGAATTTCGACATGGTCGGCAACAAAGCCAATCGGGATGCTGACAATGTTTTTAATCCCCTTTTCGGCCAATTTAGGGATATATTCCTCCAACTGCGGCCCCAACCATGGCTCCGGACTACGCCCAGCAGACTGATAGCTCCATGACCATTGCTCATCGCGCAGCCCCGCTTGGGTAGCCACCAGGGTGGCTGTTTCCCGCAACTGTGTATCATAGGGATCGCCCATTTTGATAATGCGCACCGGCAGGCTGTGTGCGCTAAAAACCACATGTACGTCATCACGTTCGGTGGCGGGCCAACGATCCAACCCATCTTGCACGCGGTTGGTTAAGGCCTCGATGTAGGGTCGCGCGGTATGGTAGCTGTCGATGTGCGCAAATTCAATCGCGCCGTGGACCATCGCCAGCCCCTCAGCAATTTTATCCTGATATTTGGCGATGCTCATCTTGCTATAGTGGGGTGCCAACACAAGGCTAACCGCATGGGTGATGCCATCATCGACCATCTGCCCAACGACCTCTTCGATCCACGGTGCCCAGTGGCGCATCCCCAAATAGCACTTAAAGCGGGCGGGATCCAACTGTGCTTCCACGGCGGCCACCTGCTGTTGCGAAAATTCCATCAGCGGCGATTTGCCGCCGATCTGCCGATAGTTATTGGTGATCTCTTCCAACACCGCCGGGGTCGTTGGCCGCCCCGCTCGGATATCTGCCAGGTAGCCAGGGATTTCTTCTAATGAGTTCGGCCCACCGTAGGCCATAATCAGTACGCCGATGGGATAGGTGATCTCTCTCATGATTTGTCTTTCTATGCAGACGCGGATGATGCGGATTTAACGGATCTAAACGGATTTTAAAAATCAGCGTTTATCCGCCCAATCCGCATCATCCGCGTCTCATTTTTTAGTCTTCGCATGCACATACTCAACCAGCCGCTGCACATTCTCAATTGGTGTATTGGGCAAAATTCCATGGCCAAGGTTGAAGATGTGGCCAGGGCGACCGGCAGCACGAGTGAGCACATCGTCGGCGCGGTATTGAAGTTCACGCCAGGGCGCGAGCAGCGAGATCGGGTCGAGATTGCCTTGGATTGGCTTATCGTAGCCAATCTGTTCCCAACACCAATCGAGCGGCATGTGCCAATCGACGCCAATCACATCACCGCCACAAGCGACCACTTCCGCGAGATAGCTGCTGGTGCCAGTGCCAAAGTTAATGACGGGCACCTCGGCCCGCGCCACCGCTGCATAGAGCATCGTGTTGTAGGGCTGGACGTAACGGATATAATCTTGCTTGCCAAGCGCTTGGCCGGCCCAAGAATCAAAGAGTTGCAACGCGGAAGCACCGGCTTTGGCCTGCTTGAGCAGATAATCCGCCTGCACGGTGACGAGCTTGGTCATCAGCCGTTTCCATGCCGCCGGTTCGCTGTACATGAGCGCTTTGGTCTTGGCAAAGGTCTTGCTACCGCCCCCTTCAATCGCATAACTGGCCAGTGTAAAGGGTGCACCGGCAAAGCCAATCAGGGGCACATTGCGCGGGCCAAGCTCATTGACCACTAGCTTGATCGCTTCCAAGGTTGGCCCCATGCTCTCTTCAGCCGGCGGTGTCGCCAACAGATCGATATCATAGGCGCGCTGGATCGGGTTGTGGATGCATGGCCCTTCACCCTTGACGAACTCCAGATTCAGCCCCATGCTGATCAGCACCGGCAAGATGTCGGAGAAGATGATCGCGGCATCAAAGCCAAAGGCATCGATCGGCTGCAACGTCACCTCAGCGGCCAATTCTGGTGTGCCGATCACCTCCAACATCGTATGCTTGGCCCGGATCGCGCGATATTCCGCCATGTAGCGCCCAGCTTGGCGCATCATCCAGATCGGGGTGTAGTCAGTTGGCAAACCCCGGCAGGCACGTAAAAAGGGTGCGGTCGGCTCGGTGGTCGCGCCGTCGGCTGAGCCTGTCGAAGCCAAAGGTGCGGCCACCGACGGTACAGCAGTGGTCATTGGTCGGCTACGCTCCATTGGTCACCTCGGCCAACTGCACCTGCCAAACGACTTTGCCAATAAAAAATGGCCCCAGCCGCTCCAGGTGCAGCGAGGTCTGTTTGGTCTTGCGCATGCGCTGGACAATACTAGAGAGCGGGTGCAGTTCCGGCCCCAGCAGCGCAATCACGAAGTCATTATCCTGCTTGTCGAGCCCGTGACAGGCAAGCCGAATATCATAGCCCAGCCCAACGCGGCCAAAGGCGCGACCAATCCCGCCGTGCTCGCCGAGAATTACATTCTGTTCCTGCTGGGAAAGTTGCTCAAAAGAGCCGGCACGCCGCAGCGGATACCAGATCACCCAGGGCAACTTGGGGTCAACCACGCGGCTGCGAGGGCGACCGATAAGCGTTTCATAGAGATCAGCTTCATAGCCAATCGCATAGGTGCGTCCCAACATCGTATGTTCTGGCTTGGGCGTTAATTCATTAAAGGGAGGCTGATTGTAGAAGGTGCGTAGCTCATCGAGAAAGTAATCCGGATTTTCGCTAAAGGTAACAATGCCAACGCCTTGCGGATCGTTGATATCGACATAGAGCGCCCCCTGCACTTTGGCGGCATCTAGTGCATCAATCAGGCGGTTGAGATTGGTGCAGCTACCAAAGGCCATAAATTGCATATAGAGTCGCTTGTCGAGCGAAATCACTTCGCCATCCTTGCGCCCTTTTTCACTGATGTCGACCTCTTCCAGCGGATCGGGCCCGGCGTGTGCCGCCGGTCGATCCGCAATGTTCAGTCCAGTTGGTCTTGCCATCTTCTTTTCCTTTGTTTACTGTATTGGGAAAGGGGATGCAAAAGGGAAGGGATTTTGCCTATGATAAGCCCTTCCCTTTTGCATCCCCTGTTATTATCGCGCCAACCAGCGAGCCGCATCCTTGGCGTGGTAGGTAATGATCAGATCAGCCCCGGCCCGTTTAATGCCGATCAACTTCTCCAACACGACTGTCTCCTCATCGAGCCAACCATTGGCCGCCGCGGCTTTGATCATCGCATACTCGCCGCTGACGTTGTAGGCGACTAGCGGCAATTCGGGGAAGTGCGTGTGTAGGCGGTAGATCACATCCAAATAGGCGAGGGCCGGCTTGACCATGAGAAAATCGGCCCCCTCTTGCACATCGATCGCTGCTTCGCGCAACGCTTCGCGCGCATTGGCTGGATCCATCTGGTGCGTCTTGCGGTCGCCAAATTTTGGTGCACCGTCAGCCGCGTCACGAAAGGGGCCATAAAAACCCGATGCATATTTAACCGCGTAGGACATAATCGGAAGATGTTCAAATCCTTTATTATCGAGTGCGCCCCGGATCGCGCCGACCATGCCATCCATCATGCCACTGGGCGCGACAATATCCGCGCCGGCCATGGCATGAGAGACGGCCACCTCGCCCAGGATTGTCAGTGTTTCATCATTTAAGACATAGCCCTCGGCCAAATGGGCGTGCTGATGGGCTGGATCATTGAGGATGCCACAGTGGCCGTGGTCGGTGTATTCGCAGAGGCAAACATCGGTGACCACAACCAAGTCAGGGTTGGCCTGCTTGAGCGCACGGATCGCCTGTTGCACAATGCCGTCGTCGGCAAAATTTTCCAGCCCGATCGGATCCTTCTCTGCCGGTAGGCCAAAGAGGACAACCGCCGGCACGCCCAAGGTGCTCAGTTCGTCAGCCTCCTGCGCAAGCTGATCAATCGACAGTTGAAAGACCCCAGGCATCGATGTAATCGGCTGACGTACCCTTTGGCCGTGGGTCACAAAGAGCGGGTAGATAAAATCGGTGGCGGCGAGTTGAGTCTCACGGACCATGCTACGAATGGCGGGGGTGTGGCGCAGGCGACGGGGACGTACGGCGCGCACGGCTGCGTGGTCATCCCCCGTCCCGTTACCCAGCGCGGCTTTCCCGGCAATCGTTAGATTGGTGAGGCTGCTTTTAAGTGAGAGCATAGGTCGGTCTTTCTAGAATAATTCGCGGTTTCGTCCCATCGGGACGCCTGAGTTTAGGCGGGAAATTTGTGCTCTTTGGTCCTAAATTCGCCCGTCCCGATGGGACGGAAAAGTACTCAGCCATCTTTGGGGTAACGCGCTGGTATAGACTTTAGTCTTACCTATGGTTGAAATACCCAACAATCGCGTCAATCAACCCCGGTATGGTATGGTCAGTCGCGACAATGTCGACATGTAGCCCCAGCTCCCGTGCTGCATCGGCAGTGACAGGGCCGATGCAGGCGACCACCTCTTTGGCGAAGGTGGGAGAAGCACCGGTCGCCGCCGTCAGTGCCGCTATAAAATTGCGCACGGTTGAACTGCTGGTGAAGGTCAAAATATCCACGCCTTGCCCCAAAGCGGCTAACGCCGCGCCATCAAGATCGGCGGCCAAGGTATTGTAAATGGCAATGGCATCGACCCTGGCACCACGGACAGTAAGCTGCTCGGCGAGCGTCTCACGCGCAATTGCCGCTTGGGGCAACAAAATATGTTGGTCAGTCAGATCCCCCAAGCCATCGATAATCGCCTCGGCAACGTACTGTTCCGGCACAAAGGTGGGGGCGATCCCGTGTTTGCGCAACGCATCGGCAGTGGCGCTACCGACTGCCGCAACTTGCACGGTTGCCCACGCGGCGGTTGGCACGGCCAATGCCGCGAGACGCTCGGCAACAATGGCGACCCCGTTGACACTGGTAAAGAGCAGCCAGCGATAGTGACCCAACTGCTGCAAAGCGCGATCCAAAGCAGTGAGATCAGGCAACGCTTCAATGCGAATTGTAGGAATCAGGAGCGGAATTGCCCCTTGGTCGGCCAGCGCATTGGCAAGACTATCGGCTTGTGCTTCGGCGCGCGTGACCACAACGCGCTTCCCCGCCAATGGCCGCGTCTCTGCGCCGTTGGCACTGCGAGCCAGACGCAAGAGTGCTTCGGCTCCTTGCTGCAGCGCCTCGTGTGCGGCCTCTTCACCAATACTTTGTGGACAAAGCGTTGCTTGCGCGCGCTGCTTGGCTACCCGGATCAGTTTTTGCCCATCCGTCGAGCCGACGACAGCAGTGAGGTGCAACCGATCATTGTCATCGAGCAGCGCATGGGCAGCCACCGGCGCGGAACAACCACCGCCCAGGCCGTGTAAAAATGCCCGTTCTGCTGTAACCGCAGCGCGTACGGCGGCATCATCGATTGCGGCCAACAGCGCCAATGTCGCCCGATCATCGGCACGGCATTGCACACCCAAGGCACCTTGGCCTGGGGCTGGTAACATCAAATCTAATGGCAAAATCTCCGTGACCCACTCCATCAAGCCAAGCCGCTCCAACCCAGCCACAGCCAAGAGCGTGGCATCATACTCCCCGTCGAGCACCTTGCGGGCGCGCGTTGCAACATTGCCACGGATCGAACGGATCGTTAAATCGGGGCGGTAGGCGAGCAGTTGGGCGGCGCGGCGTGTACTGCTGGTGCCGACCACGGCACCGTGGGGCAGTGTCGCCAAGGTGAGGCCATCACGTGCGACCAGCGCGTCACGCACGTCGGCGCGGTCGGGGATCGCGCCGACCATCAAGCCAGGGCTATCCTCCACGGGGAGATCCTTCAGCGAATGGACGGCGAGATCGATTGCCCCACTGCGCAGTGACTGCTCTAGCTCGGCGGTAAAGAGCCCTTTACCGCCAATACTAGGCAACGGTTTGCCTTGGGCTTGTGTACGGTCACCTTGGGTTACAAAGGGCACAAGCTCACAGACAAGCCCAGGCCACGCCGCTTGGAGCCGTTGTATAATATAGTTCGTTTGCCAGAGCGCCAGATCAGAGGTACGGCTGCCCAGAATTACTTTGGGGGTGACTTTGGGGAGCGGCGTGCTCATGGTTGTCCCACTAATTCATAAGGGGCAGATGTTTCAGCCCCGTGTGGTAAACAATAGAAGCCGGCGGCATGGGCTGTACAGATCCCTTCGCCACCGGAGGGACAAGGGTAATAGTCACCAAGTGGTGCATCCGCAGGGCGATCGCTCATCCAAATCAAGCCGTAGGAGATCTCCTCTTCGTCTGCCAATTCAACAGATACGCCCGAGCTGGACTGCTCCTCGTCAGGTAAAGGAACATCCAGATCAAAGAGATCGCAGAGTAGCGCGGCATAGAGCATCCCCTCCGGTTCGCCGGACTTTTGCTTCAATTTAGTAGTAGGGGTATGCAGGAGTTGGTTGACCAAAGCACGGGAGAGATGATCCATTTGGGCAGCCGTCTCGGCACTGATTGTCCCTTGTATGCGTGCCAGATGATGAAGCGCACGCGCCACCGCTCGACGACGCACCTGTTCGGCCTGTTGACGCAGCCCAACGATGACAGGTCGCAGCTGCAATTCGCGCAGATGCCCTCGCCACTCGACCAACTGTTCTGCGATAATTGCTTCGACTTTGGGTAACTCAGCCTGGCGAGCGACCAGCGCTTCATCAACAACCGCGCGCATATCATCGACATCATAGAGCGTCACCGTGGGAAGCAACGCCACTGTGGGGTCAATATTGCGTGGCACAGCTAGATCGATGAGGGTAAGCGGGCAACCATCTCGTTGGGCAAGCGCCATTGCGACCTGTTCACGCCGCAGGATCGGTTCAATCGCACTGGTAGCAGTGATGACAATATCGGCAGTCGATAAGATTGTGGCGAGGTCTGCCAGTGCGTAGGGCTCTCCGCCATAAATCAACGCCAGCTCTTCCGCTCGGCTACGGGTACGGTTGACCAAGGTGAGATCAGTCACCCCGCGACTCTGTAAGCCTTTGAGCGCTAACTGGCCAATCTCCCCCAGCCCCACTACGGCGACCTGTTGATAGCGCAAGTCACCGGTTAGTTGGGCTGCCAACGCAAGCGCAGCCGAACTAACGCTGACGGGATTTGCACTAATCTTGCTCTCTGTTCGGGCGCGCTTGCCAGCTTTGATCGCAGTCCGGAAGAGCAACGCCAACATCGGGCCCACGCTCTTCATGCCATAGGCCCGTTGCAGCGCGCTGCTCACTTGGCCCAGGATTTGGCCTTCGCCCATTACGAGGGACTCTAAGCCTGCGGCGACTCGACAGAGATGTGCGCAAACTGCTTCGCCATCGTGGTGATAGAGATGCGTTTCGACTTCTGCTATCGAAATCTTCTGTGTTTCTGCAATCAAAGCCAGGAGGGGCTGATATATGGGTGTTGCGGCCGCAGGTGGTTCGGCTAAATAGGCATACAATTCAAGGCGATTGCAAGTACTGAGAATGACCAATTCTTCGACTGCCGTAGCACGTAGATCAACTGTGGGCCATTGACTCAGCCGTTCACGCAGGGCAACCGGTGCCGTTTGGTGACTTATGCCGATGCAGACAAGACGCTCTAGTTTCATTGCAACGTAACTCTCTATGCTTAATTTTCTAGAAGTTATGCAGCTCTCTGGTTTCGATACGGCAAAATGCCGCTTACTCAACCGACGCTCTGCGTAACGCCTATGCTCTATATTTATAGATAAAACCCATAAAAGTCGCACAGATGGATAGATAGATGGATATTTCTCTGTGTACGAATGTGCGACTTTTATATGGTTTGTGTATTAGGGTCTGTTGACATTTGCCAAAACGACCAATAAATTGAAATGTCAACAGAACCTAGTATCGCTTGAGTATCTATTTCTAGTATTGATTAACTGGCGTTTGTCGAGCGTTTTCTCTACGTTTCAACCATTGGAACGCTCTTTGGGTCAACGCTCTTGATAATTAGACCAATCTATTGGTCACAGCCAAGCGTTACATTATTGCCCCAATCATTACTGTGGATAATTAGACGCACATTAACTACGCATAAAAATCTATGTAAATCTCAGTTAATCTATCGACATACTAGCCTTTCTTAGGAATTATGTCAAAATCTTCACAAAGTTTTGCAATCCAATCGCGCAATTGTTTGACACGTCGGGGATTCTTGCCGGTAGTGCCGACAGCGATTACAACATCCTCTTGTCGATGAAGAGCGGGCGTGTGAAAGTTTCCTTCTTCGGCGCGATCCGCCACATTACAAAGAATACGCAGGTCACGGGCTTCTGCCGCGACCTGCGTATTAATCGAGCGTTGATCGGTTGTTGCAAAGGCGAGAAAGGCACCAGCCAAATCGCCACGCTGGTAAGGGCGCTGTTGCCACTCAAGTTGACCGGCGGCAACCCACGCCTGGAGTTGCGGCGTGGCTTGCGGGGAGATGAGGCGAACGTGGGCAGTGCCTGCGAACAGGGCCCGAATTTTGCGTTCCCCTACCGCGCCTCCCCCAACCACTACGGTAAGTACCTGATCGAGCCCCGTTAGATAGATTGGGTAGACGGGGATACCCGTGGCCCCTTGTTCATCAGTTATAGGCCCCTCTCCATCAGCCATAAGATCGCATGGCATCAACAACCACCTCCTCTACGGGTAACGGCGGCCGTACGGTATGAAAAGTTGGCTGGGCAAACAAGGAATTCTTGAGCAAGGGCCAAGGTAGGGGCTCCGCTCTGTCACACGGCTCTTCTTGCTGTATACCAAGATCGGCGGTTGGCTGGAACCAGGCTAACTCATCATGTAAGGCCGCGACTTCTCCGATCACAATCACCGCGGGCGAGCTGAGTTTGGCGACACGGAGTGCAAAGGCGACGGTGGCCAAGGTGGCACGCACGACCTGTTGGTCGGTCGTTGTCCCCCATTGCACGGCAGCGACGGGCGTCTCTGCGGAACGGCCAGCGGCAAGCAAGTGGGTCGCAATCTGTTCAATATTGGCCACCCCCATCAGGACTACAAGTGTGGGCATACGCGCCAGTGTTGCCCAATCGGTGCCACTGCTCTCATCACAACTGTGGCCGGTGACCACCGTAAAGCTGGTCGCCACGCCGCGCTGGGTAACGGGAATGCCGGCGTAGGCCGGAGCCGCAATCGCCGAAGAGATGCCGGGGACGATCTCAAACGTCAATCCGGCAGCGCGCAGCGCCAATGCCTCTTCGCCACCGCGGCCAAAGATAAAGGGATCGCCCCCTTTTAGCCGTACAACCTGCTTGCCGGCTGCAACGTGCTCGACCAACAAAGCGTTGATCTGCCCCTGCTTGACGGCATGATGCCCTGGCTCCTTACCCACGTAGATCAACTCGGCATCGGGGCGCGCCTCGTCGAGCAATTCGGGCGCGGCCAGGCGATCATAGATAATCACATCGGCGCGTTGGATCAGGCGCAGACCGCGTACCGTAATCAACTCGGCGGCCCCTGGCCCGGCACCGACCAGATAGCCTTTGCCAGTGTGCCGATCAGAAGTAGTTGAGTGGGTTAGATGATTCATTGATAATAACTTTCGTATAAGTTGGTAGCAACAGGTTAGCTAGTTTCTGTTGCGCAATCCAAAAATCTTACGCAAAGGCGCACAGCCCACAAAGAAAATCTAGAGAAGCCCTTGACGAGCGTTTCGCAACAAGAACTAGCTAAGCAAAGCTGCGCAAATCCGTTCAGCTGCTACCGTTACCAGGAGCGGATCATAATCTAAATGATGAGTAGCAATAATTTCTATGGCGGGATGGCGACTGCGTGCGTCGGCAAAGAGGGCCGGTAGATCGGTACGAACGTGTCGCCCCAAATGTAAAAAATAGGGTTGGATCACCAAGCGCCGGTAGCCACTATCAGCCAATTGATCGATGGCCACTGGAATCGTTGGCTGATTGCAATCAAGATAGGCTACCTCCGTTGTACCATAACCCAGCTCATCACCACTCTGCCTGGCTATGCGAACAATTGGCGCGTTAGCAGCTTCTAGCGGGGTACCGTGTGCGACAAAGAGCAACGCCGTTGCGCTGTCGGGCTGCGGATCGGCGGCCAAAATCCGCTGCTGTGCCAATTGCACCAAACCAAGATGATAGCCTAACGTCGCTGCAATTGTGAAGCAAAGTTCCGGTGTATTGGTAGCCAGGGTCTGCACGACATTGGGCAGATCTTGGCTGGCATATTGCCCATCAATCAAAAAATAGGGCTGAATAATCGCGCGTGTAGCGCCCTGTTCCTTGACTTTTTGCACGGCATCGGCGAGCGTGGGCTGGTTGTAGTTGAGAAAGCCCGCTTCCACCAGCGGTGCCACCCCCTGCTCGCGCAGGCGGGCCGCGATGCGGATCATCGATTTGCCACTGTCACTATGGATACTGCCGTGGCCAACAAGAATACAGGCGATTTGCTCAGTAGTCAACGGGAGTGTGCCTTTACACCTTCTGCTTCATGGTGTCCCAGTGAATGCCACATTCGATCTTGTTGACACCGGCCCAGCGTCCGGCGCGTAGATCCTCGCCCGGCTGCACCGCCCGCGTGCAAGGCCAGCAGCCAATACTTGGATAATTCTGGTCATGCAGTTCGTTATAGGGCAGGTTGTGTTCCTCGATATAAGCCCAAATATCACTCTCCTGCCAGGCCGCCAATGGGGCAATCTTTACCACATTGTGGCGCTCACTCCACTGCACCAAGGGCGTATTGCGGCGGCTCGGCGCCTGATCACGGCGCACAGCCGTTACCCACGCAGTGCTGTCTACCAGGGCCGAAGTCATTGGCTTGACTTTACGTACATGGCAACAGAGGTCCGGGTCGCTTTCATACAGTTTGGGGCCAAAGCGCTTTTCCTGTTCAGGAATGCTCATTTGCGTACTCACCCGGCGGAAATTGCGCTGATAGCGATCTTCCAGCCGCTTCATCAATTGCAATGTCTCCGGGAAGAAATAGCCCGTATCGATGTAAAAGACATCGACATCTGGGTTGATCTGCAAGGTCAAATCCATCAAAACAATACCGCTGGCACCAAAAGAGGTACCCACGCTCAGCCCGTTGCTAAAGGTTTGCACGGCCCACGTCATCAGATCAGTGGTGGCGGCATGGTCAAAGCGATTGCTAAGACGGCCAAAGACGATGCGTGTCCAATCCAAAAACTCATCGGCAGCACTGGTTGCACCATGTAAGGGCGTGCCGTTGGGTGAGGCCGCGGCCGGCGACAGCGTACTGCTTTGGGTGGAACTATTCTGTGTAAAGGCGGCAGCGACGGAAGCGGTATTCCCTTTTTCACTGACAGGTGTTGATATCGCTTCGGCAAGAATCGGCGACGCCATTGTTGGCGAAGGCATCAATGTTGTGCTCATTAGTCTATTCCTATTCTTTGCTTCTGCATCACCAGATGGGATAGGGGGATGGCCCCACTATTTATCTTACCCCATCTGGTAATACCGAAGAATCTCGTTATGCAGGAATCAATTGCTCGGTCAATTCATGGATCAATTCCACACCAACCCGGTTGGCCCAATCGCCAACCCGTTCATTGCTTTGGCGGGTATTGCGATAGGCCAAGAGAATCGATTTGATCATGGTCGGCAGATCGGCTTCGGGAACAATGTCTTCATAGAGTGTGTTCAGCCGGGTTCCTTCTGGGTTGCCGCCAAGGAAAAGGCTATACTTGCCAAGGGTACGCCCAACTAAGCCGATGTCGGCAACATACGGTCGAGCACAGCCGTTGGGACAACCGGTCATGCGTACCGTAAAGTTTTCATCGGAGAGGCCAAGGTCAAGTGCCGTGCGCTCAATTTCATCGACCAGGCTGGGCAAATAGCGTTCTGCTTCAGCCAATGCCAAACCACAGGTAGGTAGGGCAGGGCAAGCCATGGCATTGCGCCGTACATTGCTCAGATCTTCGACCTTTAGAATGCCAAAGTTGGTCAAAATCTCCTCGACTTCGGCCTTCTCTTCGGTTGCAAAGCCACTCAGCAGAATATTCTGCTGGGGGGTAATGACGACAGCCGAGCCAAAGCGTTGGACCAGTGCGCGTAACCCGCTGCGGACGCGCGCATCGCCATGATCGCTAGCCCGCCCATTTTCGATGTAAATGCCGTAGAACCATTTGCCATCAACTTGCTGATGCCAACCGAGGTGATCTTCGACCTGCATCTCTGCCATTGGGCGAATCTCTTCAAGTTGATAGCCTAAGTACTCTTCGACTTTGGCGCGGAATGCGTCGATGCCCCAGTCGTTGATCAAGTATTTCATGCGGGCATGTTTGCGATCCGTACGATCGCCGTGGTCACGCTGGACGAGGACAATCTTCTCGGTGACATCGATCACCTTATCGGCGGTAATATAGCCCAATGGCTTGGCCAAGAGGGGGAAGGTATCTGGATTGTTATGGGTCATCCCCAGACCACCGCCAACAAAGACATTGTAGCCGTGAATCGTATCGCTGCCTTCCTCAGAGAGGCCGACAAGACCCAAGTCATTTGTATAAATATCGGTGCAGTTGTCGCCAGGGACCGCAATCGCCGTCTTAAATTTGCGGGGCAGATAGGTCTTGCCATAGATCGGCTCAATCACCTCGGCGGGTGCATCACCGTTATTTGCAAATGTTTGCAACTCCTTCTTGCCCTCATCATTTTCCAGCCAGATTTGGTGATAGGCAGGCGTACGCGGGCAAAGATGGGCGGCAATTGCCTCAGCCGTTGCCTGCATCTGTTCGCGCAGCGGATCACCAAAGGGGGCGGGGCAGAACATGACGTTCCGTTCGACATCGCCACAGGCAGCCAATGTAGAGACCAATGCGTTATTGAGCGACTGCAATGTGCTCCGGAGATCGCCCTTGATGACGCCGTGGAGTTGAATGCCTTGGCGGGTGGTAAAGCGTAGGTCACCCTGCCCGAACTGATCAGCCAAGGCGTCGTGGATCAGATATTGTTGCGCCGTTAAGCGGCCGCCGGGGAGTTTGCTGCGCACCATGAAGTTATAGACCCGGTTATTGCGGCCACGGATGTCGCGATCATGTTGCTGATAGATCCCGTGAAATTTCAGGATCTGCCAGACATCTTCGCTAAAGCTGGGTGTTGGTTCTGCCAATTCAATCGACACGGCACCGCGTAAACCGTTACTTTGTTCTTTTAGAGCTTCAACAGACATATTGGTTCCTTTCAGAGAGCAAAAATCGGACTGGGATAGGCACATTTACTATACTTATTGGACTATCATTGAACTATTTAGAAGCACTTGCTTTAGACAACTAGCAAACAACGGCAGCCAAATCAAAAAGGGAAACGCTGGTTCATGTAAAAAGTGTTGTTTGCGATTAGAAGACTGCACTTCATCAACAAAGATACTCAACAAGCAACGATCAATTGCAGAAGCAGCTACTGGTTTTGTAACCACTGCTTTTAATCCAAAAGGCTCTGAACAGCCCCACGGTTGGATCCCATGAAATAGATTGGTCGCAGATGGGCAGAATTCCGCTTTAACACGCTAGCCGATTGACGTCATACAAATCATGTACAGAGCGTCGGGAGTTTCAGTAGCGCGATTATTTAGTTGATAAAAGACAAGGATTGGGAAAGAAGGTGCACCGCACTGTGCACTAAATACAGGAGCAACAGAGGCAACAACAGGAGGTATGGGCGCAGAAGAAGGAGGAATTAAAAGATGTAAAATGGACAAACGAATATGCACTACGCGCTGTACGCTGTTGACTGACAGCATAATCGGCGGCTGACTGCCCCCGCCCTATCTGTCTAGAACTCTTGAGTTTCATGGAAGCCTCTGTTATATTTGCCTGTGCGCATCGCACAGATAAACTACAAGATGTAATTGTAACCTTATACAAGTTTATGCAGATAGCAAAAATCCAGCTATTTTTACAGCATTTCCTGCAACAGGTTGCAAGTATACGGCGCGCAGTCACACTTGTCAAGTAGGTTTTGTTCAAATTTGCCTATCAATTTGGCAAGTAGCTATTTTTAGGCTATAACTTTGGATACGTGGGTAAATCGGTAAATCGGTAAATCGGTACATCGGTAAATCGGTAAAACAGTACATATCTTTTTCCAATATACTTACTCATGTTACGCACGAATTCGACACCTCCTCTTCCCGCGACCCTTTCTCCCCCGTCGCGGGGGAGAAGGGGAGAAAAATTTCTTTCTTTGTGTGAGTTTGGCGACGAAGCCGCCAAACTCACACAAAGTTGACCAATTCCCCGCCCCTAGGGGCGGGTTAGGGTGGGGAAATCCTTTCCTGCGTAACATGAGATACTTATTCCCGATCTACCGATGTACCGATCTACCGATCTACCGATCTACCGATCTACCCTTTTGCCTGCCTACCGACCCAAAACGAAAGAATAGACCACCATGCAAGCTCCACGCCCTACGCTGATCGCATCCGATCTGGAAGGGGTTTTTCTGCCGGAAATTTGGATCGCCGTTGCCGAAAAGACGGGCATCCAACAGCTTTCACTGACTACGCGCGATGTCGCTGATTATGATGAATTGATGCGGATGCGCATTCGCGTCCTTGCGGAGCACAAGCTGACGATGCGTGACATCCACGGCGTAATCGGCACCATGGATCCGCTGCCAGGTGCGCCAGCCATGATCCGTTGGATTCAAAAGCGCACCCGGCTTATTGTGCTAACTGATAGCTACTATGAATTTGTCGCTCCCGTGCTGGCAAAGCTAGGCTATCCGACGATCTTTGCCCACTCGTTACAAATCGACGAAAACAACATGATGGTTGGCTATCAGTTGCGCACCGAAGCGGGCAAACGACGCGCCGTCCGTGCCTTTGGCGATTTGGGCTTCCGGACCATGGCCTTTGGTGATTCCTACAATGACACCGCCATGTTAGCAGAAGCCGATCAAGGCGCGCTCTATTGCCCGCCACAGAAGGTAATTGACGAGTTCCCCCAATATCCGGTCGCTCTTGACTACGCGCAGTTGCAAAGATTGATCGAAGAGTTCTTACAGACAGCAGAACTGTAAGGGTGCACAGTATGAGATATGGATGAAATAGGCTTGTTCTACGGCAGCACCGATGGCCACACCGCTCTGATTGCCGACCGCATTCAACAGGAATTTGCAGCAACTGCTTTGGCAACAGTTGCCTTATTTGATGTTGCCGAATTTTATCTCGATGAAATGCTTCCGTTTGACCAGTTGATTCTGGGAATTCCTACCTGGAATACGGGGCAGCTTCAACGGGATTGGGAAGCGGTCTTTGAAGAATTTGATACCCTCGATCTCACCGGCAAAACCGTGGCGCTCTTTGGATTAGGTGACCAAATCGGCTACGCAAATACCTTTGTCGACGCCCTCTTTTTTGTCGCCGAAAAGGTAAAAGAACGGGGCGCACAGTTGGTCGGGGCGTGGCCCACAATTGGCTATGAGTACACACAGTCCTGGGCAGAGAACGCGGAGCTATTTATCGGCTTGGTATTGGATGAAGAGAATCAACCAAAATTAACGGAACTCCGCATTCGTGTTTGGGTACAGCAACTGCTCGTTGAATTTGGATTGATTGGCAACAGTAGCGATAGGACAGAGAGTGAAGGGATGGCAAGTGAGTAACAGCATGAAATCGAATTTATCTGAGGCTAATGGCGATAGCATAGCCTCCCCCGTACGTAAAGAATCAACCAGTTGGTGGGATAATGTGGCTAGCCCAACCGGCTATATCTTGGCCGTCTCCTACCCAGTGTTAGCCTTGTCGACCGGTGTACGGGCACTCTTTCAGCTCTTTTTTAAAGCCGGTGTCACCGATTATTTACCTCCAGCCATGAGTGGCATTGCCGCGCTCTGCTATCTCACCGCCACCATTGGCTTCGCCTATCGCCGGCGTTGGGCATGGTGGCTTTCCGTGGCCGTTCTCCTCTTCGAGACCATTTTAACGCTGATCGTCGGCACGTGGAGCTATCTTGATCCCGCCCTGATTGGCAGTACAGTCTGGCGTCACTTTGGTGCGGATTATGGCTATTTCCCCCTCTTTCAACCGCTGCTAGGGCTAGTTTGGCTCTTTTGGCCCTTGACCTTGCAGGCCTATGGCATCCGCAAAGCGCGCTGATCTTCGGTTAGATACGCTACAGACAGCCCCAAAGACTCCTTTTACAATCAGCTCATTCGTGCGCAGACGCACATCGGCAACAGGAACAGAATTCAGTGGTTCATGATTTTTACTCCCAGTAAAAATCATGAACTATCAATAGTAGGACTTACACAGTTTTCCCGTTTCGATACGCAAAAATCCTGCTACTCAACCGGCGAACTGCGTAAGTCTTAAATAGGCATAGATCGGGAAACATGATGAAACGGATGACAGAGCAGGTATTCATTGTTGTCTTTGGCGCTTCCGGTGATTTGGCAAAGCGCAAGCTGATCCCAGCCCTCTATCATTTGGCAAAGCAAAATTTGCTTTCCATGGATTTTACTTTACTGGGCTACGCACGCACCGACTATGACGATCAAACCTTTCGTGAGCAGATTCTCGAAGGGCTGCGTGAGCATATGAGTTCGGAGCACAACGGCGGCAGTGTCGATGATGGCCTGTGGGAAAGTTTTGCACAAAATCTCTTCTATCAAAGCGGACAATACGACAAACTTGCTTCCTTTAAGGCCCTTGCCAAGCGCATTGAAACGCTACAAGAAGAACGGGGGGGCGGGCAAAATCTTCTTTTCTATCTGGCCACACCGCCCGACGTCTTTGAACCGATCACAGATCTACTCTCGCAGGTGGGGCTAGCGCACACAACGGAGGGCACCGACGAAGCGAGCGCCAATGATCAAGGGTGGACGCGCATCATTATTGAAAAGCCCTTTGGCCACGATCTCGCCAGCGCAGTTTCACTCAATAGCCATCTTTTACAACGCTTTCACGAAGATCAAATCTACCGCATCGACCATTACCTGGGTAAAGAAACGGTGCAAAATATCATGGTCTTTCGCTTTGGCAACGGCATCTTCGAGCCAATCTGGAATCGCAACTATATTGACCATGTCCAGGTTACTGTGGCAGAGAGCTTGGCGATTGGCAGCCGGGGCGGCTATTATGACCAATCTGGCGCGCTGCGCGATATGGTGCAAAATCATCTAATGCAGCTCGTTGCGCTCACCGCCATGGAGCCGCCGGTTGCCTTGGATGCGAAAGCGGTGCGTGATCAAAAGGTCAATGTTATGCACTCGATTCGCCGGCTCGATCTGGCGTCAGTGCGCAATCAGGTGGTGCGGGCACAATATACCCACGGCACCGCCAATGGCAAAGAGATCGCCGGCTATCTGGAAACCGAAGGCGTTGCCGCCAATTCAACCACCCCTTCTTATGTGGCTTGGAAGCTAGAGATCGATAATTGGCGCTGGCAGGGAGTCCCCTTCTATATTCGCACCGGTAAAGCGTTACCCACCAAAGTGAGTGAAATCAATATCGTCTTTCGCAAACCCCCACTTTTACTCTTTGAAAAGCTCTACGATCAGGTTCACCTGCCCAGCAATATCTTGACGCTGCGCATCCAACCGGACGAAAGTATTTCTCTCAACTTTGATGCAAAAAAGCCGGGCCCCACAGTCGATATCGATTCAGTGCAGATGAACTTTTCGTACAGCTCCAGCTTTGGCCAAGAGTCGGCGGATGCCTACGAACGTCTGCTGCTCGATGCTATGGTGGGCGATAGCACACTCTTTATCCGCCGTGATGAAATCGAGGTCGCTTGGGATCGAGTCACCTCGATTTTAGATGGATGGAAAGAGATCGACGCCGAAGCAGAGCAGAGCAAAAAGAAGGGGACCACCTATCAGATTCCGCAGTATGCGGCGGGAACATGGGGCCCCAAAGAAGCAGAACAGCTCATGAAAGCGGATGGCCGCTATTGGCGCACTGTCAAAGGCTGAACGGCTCACCTTGATTGCATTCAGGGCAACAGATCAAATTGCTTTGCTCCTTCGGTGTATGGGATCGCTTGATTGTCGCTACCATCGGCGTTAACCCGAAAGAGGCGGTCATCCGTGCCCCGGTAGACAATCTGCTGTCCGTTTGACGTCCACTGCGGGAAGTGCAAGTCAATCCCATCGACGACACGGTGGGCATCTTTGCCATCGAGCCCTACCACATAGATGCCATCGGCGGCGAAATAGAGAATCTGATCGTGAATGACATCAACCGCTCGACCAGAAGCACGATCGCCAAACCCTGGCGGGGTAATCGTGACGGCGGCTTTGGTTGCCAGATCAACCACATAGATTGTCTGCTTTGCCGCAAAGATTAGCGCTTTTTCGTCATCGGACCAGTGAAAACTGATCGGCTGATCGTGCCAGGAATCGACAGATTCGATCACCGAAAAGGTTTCATTGGTCTTGCCGGCGGCGCGATTTTCCCCCTGATAGGGCAGCTGTGATTGTGTAAAGGGGTCAATCAGCGTCAGATAGAGCGAGGTACCAAACTCATGGTGTGCAAAGGCAAGTTTTGAGCCGTCAGCACGCCAAATGGGACTGTGATCATTGGTCTCATCGCTTGTTACAATCAATGGGCTGCTCTGCCGATCTTCAATCATCCAGCGATCAATCCCATGCCCTTTCTGTGACAGGAGCAGACTCTCCGCGGCGTTCGCAGCGGCCGATTGATCCCAAGTGAGTGCGTAGCCTTGCCCAATTGAGCCAGACACAAAGGCAGCGTCACGAGTGTAGATTGCCCAGCCATCGGCCTGCTGAATTGCCAGGCGTTCTCCAGTGGGTGCAACTTGCAAAATGGGTCGATCTTCTTCGGCTTCTAGCTTGACATCTGTTGTCAACAAAGCTTTGTAACGACCATCAAAGGTGCTCAGCCACGCGCCTCCCGCTGTCACATAAGCGATCTCAAAGTGCATCGTATCCGGTAAAGTACCATCTTTGTTATAAATTAACGGCACGTAGAGTGGGAAGTCAATCGGTGCTGGCGTTAGCTCCTTTCCTAGCCCGACAGAAGGCTGCCCCATGAGCGTGCCCAACAGCCCCAGCCATACCAATATATAATGAATTGGCCCATGCTTCCTGTGGCCCTTACGTTTTGTCATCCTTTCCAACCTCTCCTGCTCCAAGATCCTTGCGCAACCACTTTGAATTTTATGACGCCACAGCAGCAGGCTTGGTTACGGATACGTAAACAATCTTGCAGAATTTTAAGAGTAAGGGGCTTAGACCCTTTTGATTTGCCTCTTTCAGACCAGTCGATCCTGCAAACATTTGGCCCTTTGTAGCACTTCCAGTACAATGACACCACAAAAATTATGCAACCGATTGCGTAACAGTACTATAGACGTTCAGATAATTTTTCGTAGGGCCACGGTATACTGTGGCCCTACGAAAAATGGATTCCATCACGGATCTTTTTCTGACGATCTATAATTCTTCCACACCCTATTTTTCCGACCACAAGGAGTCGACCCAGGTTATGAAAACCGGTGCCATGAAAACCATTGGACGTGTATCTATCTTCCCTAAATTGCCAACCGCGATTGCGCGGTTGCAAGAGCTTGCTTACAATCTCTGGTGGAGTTGGGAACCCAATGCTCAAGCTCTATTCGCCACGATCGAACCACAATTATGGGACACGACCAACCATAATCCTGTAAAATTCTTGCGCAATGTGCCACAACAACGGCTGGACACAGTCGCCGTCGACGCTACCTTTGTTCGTGCGTATACAAATGTGATGGCAGACTTTGATGCGTATATGGCCCCCACCAGCCCCAGTTGGTTTGGCAAAGCACACAGTGAGCAGCGCGAGCAGATCATCGCCTACTTCAGTGCCGAGTTCGGTCTGCATGAAGCATTGCCTATCTATAGCGGTGGCCTTGGTGTCTTAAGTGGCGACCATTGCAAAGAAGCGAGCGATCTCAATTTACCCTTTATCGGTGTTGGGTTTCTCTACCCACAGGGTTATTTTACCCAACGCATTGATGCCGATGGGCGCCAGCAGGCTGAGTACGAGAAGATCGACTTTGCCGAAATGCCGGTGCGTGCCGCCAAAGATCCCCAGGGCAACGAAGTGCTGATCAATGTCGACCTGCCCGGGCGCACCGTCTATGCCAAAGTTTGGCGAATCCAGGTCGGGCGCATCCCGATCTTCTTGATGGATACCGATGTCCCGCGCAATGCACCCCAGGATCGCGAGCTCAGTGCACGGCTCTATGGGGGGGATCGCGAGATGCGTATCAGCCAAGAGGTGGTGCTCGGGATCGGCGGTGTGCGGGCGGTACGTGCCTTGGGGTATCGGCCAGCGACCTGGCACATGAACGAAGGGCACAGCGCCTTTTTGGGCTTAGAGCGCATCCGTGAGTTGGTGCAAGGGCAAGGGTTGAGCTTTGATCAGGCCGTCGAGGCGGTACGGGCCAATTCCCTCTTTACGACCCACACACCTGTCCCTGCCGGCAATGACTCATTTGCCTTTGAACTGGTAGAAAAGTTCTTTTGGCAATATTGGGGGCAGTTGGGCATTGACCGCGACCGCTTTATTGGCTTTGCCGCCCAACAGCTACCTTGGGGCGCGCAATACAGTATGACAGTATTGGCGCTACGTCTCAGTGCCTTTGCCAATGGCGTCAGCAAGCTCCACGGTGAAGTAAGCCGCGATATGTGGAACTTCCTTTGGCCAGACACCCCGGTGGCACAGGTACCGATTGGCCACATTACCAATGGTGTCCACACCAAAACATGGCTGGCACGCGAGCTACGGGCCCTCTACAACCAATACCTCGGCACGGACTGGCTAGAAGAAGTCGACAATCCCACCACGTGGGCGGCAATCGACCAGGTGCCCGATGCTGAATTGTGGGCTGTACACGAAGAGCGCAAACGGTTGATGGTCGACCATGTGCGTGGGCGCGTCAAGCGTCAGTATCTGCGCTATGGCGAAGGCCCGCGACGCATTAAAGAGGCGGAAGGCTTGCTTGATCCCCATGCGCTGACCTTAGGCTTTGCACGCCGCTTTGCGACCTACAAACGCGCAACCTTGATCTTTAAGGATGAGCAGCGGCTCTTGAGGCTGCTCAACGATCCGGCGCGCCCAGTGCAGATCGTCTTCAGTGGCAAGGCCCACCCCGCCGACGAGCCCGGCAAAGCGCTGATTCAACACATTTATCACCTCAGCCAACGTCCAGAATTCAGCGGCAAGATTGTCTTTGTCGAAAATTACGACATGAACATTGCGCGTCATCTGGTTGCTGGGGTCGATGTCTGGCTCAACACGCCGCGCCGCCCCCATGAAGCGAGCGGTACCAGTGGCGAAAAAGCGGCGCTCTGTGGTAGCCCGAACTTTAGCGTGCTTGATGGCTGGTGGGTCGAAGGCTTTGACGGCAACAATGGCTGGTCGATCGGTGAAGAGCGCGAATACAAAGACGAGGCCACCCAAGATGACGCCGATGTGCAAGATCTCTACACGACGTTAGAGGAGCAGATCATCCCCCTTTACTACCAACGCGATGTGAATGGGGTTCCCAGCAGTTGGGTCGCCAAGATGAAAAATGCGATCCGTAGTTGTGCGCCCCAATTCAGTATGCGTCGTATGGTCAAGGAGTATACCGAAACGTACTACCTGCCGGCTGCGGCCTATGGCCAGCAATTCAGCGCGGAGAACTATTCACTGGCACGCGAGTTGGCGGGATGGAAGGGACAACTTGGACAGCGTTGGCAAGCATTACAACTGCAAGCCGAAATGGGTGGCAATGGTCAACTAACGGTTGGTGAAGTGTTGCAGGTGCGGGCGAAGCTTTGGCTCAATGGGGTCGAGGAAGCACAGGTTGCAGTCGAGTTGATTGCTAGCCGACTGACAAAGGGCACACCACCGTTTGATCCCCTGATCGTCCCCATGCAAACGGTGGGCCATGAGAATGGGGCCGTCATCTACGAAGGTGCTCTCACCCCCAAAGATAGCGGGGTCCTGAGCCTCGGCGTGCGTGCCCGTCCCGTCCACAAAGGGCTGATCAATCCAAATGAAATTGCGCTTAGTCGCTGGGCGTAGGAAGACAGGAGACAGGAGACAGGAGAATTGTCAATAATCAATTGAAAATTGACAAGTGCTAATGAATTCCTTGACCAAGTTTTTGGAGAGGTACTTCATCCTGTCATCCTGTCATCTACCCTTCCACCCAAATCGGGCTGCTCCAGGCCCATTGATCATTGGTCTGGCGTACACGCACGTAGTACCAATCGCGTTGGTTGCTGGCAGTGCGGTGGGTGAAACGCAATTGTGCCGTCGCTTCAACCGCTGACACGGCTCGATGAAACAGATAACATGGCGTTAAAAAGCCACCAAGATAGCCGCTGAGGGGGCCATTGAGTAGACGCGGCAGGGGCACCGCAACCTGCTGCCCATTGATGGTAGCGTGCAACATTGTGTTGCGGTCACCTTGCACGGTGAGGCAAACGCCTTGTGTACTTGGCGTCGTTGTGCTGGGGTTACCCCATGTACGCGTGACAAAGTCAACGGATTGGGCATCATTTGTCCGTGCCCAGCGGCTAAAGGCATACGAAGCCTCCTCTGCGGCTGCTGGGGCTACCACTTCATGGCCCCGAAAGCGTGGTTCAACGCCAAGCAACTGCCCCTTCTCCACCCGCAATTGCACAGCCCAGTCAACATCCTCGTTGCGCTCTGCCCACCCCACCTCAAAATGCAGCTGGATTGGTCCAACAAATGGATCGACGCTTGCATCCACTAGCTGATGGCGATTCAGTCGCTCAATGATGCGATTGTTGTGCAGCACTTCCACATAGTCGATTGCCGCACCGCCATGGATCGTGACCTCCAGATTACGCTCTGCGGTTGCCGACAGCAGGGACCCCATTGGCGCGCCATTGAGTGCGAAGTGTAGTTCAATATTATCCCCCGTCAGCGCATAGGTGCGTCGGGCATGGATTGCTTCCCAGATCGCTTCGCGCGTCAACCCTTCTGCCCAGACGCCAAGGCGGCCGTGGCCATAACTGCCGGGGTGGCCACTGTGGTGATCAGTCGAGCCTTTTACGCCAACAATGTGTCCCTGCGCCAGACCATATTGATAGGTACTCTCCCAATCGCGCGGCCCCATCGTGTGCAGATAGGGTCTTGGGGCATCGGCGCTCTCGGCACAGCCATGCATCGACATGATCTCGACCACCGGGCTAAATTCCGGGGTATAGGCCGCCCAGTTGATGCCACGATAGCCCTGGTGGTAGCCAATATGGTGCGGCAATAACATCGTGGCAATCCCCTGTGCCTTTAAGGTGCGCATCATCCGGCGCATCTCTTCTAGTGTCGCACCCCGCAAGATCTCCCCCACACCATCGCGATAGTACACATTATGATCACCCACTTCGCAGTTGTGCCACTCATGGCCCAGAAAGGTGACAAAGGTATTCGGCTGGTTGTTGGCGTTGACAACTTCCTGGACATAGGGCCAAGCCCGTTCCGTGACCGCAAAGCCGTTGCGGTGATAGGCCGCCACAGTCGCCAGTCTTGCCTCTTGTTCTGGCAGATCGGGCCACCAGGCGTGACAAGTGACGGCGGCAAAGTCAAGTTGCATCCGCGCATTTTGGAAGGCATCTTCTAGGGTACCATGGCCATAGCCGACGGCACAGTGGTTGTGGATATCACCAAAATAAGCTTGATAGGGTAGCAAAAGGATCTCCTCTCCTCATTTCTGCTGCGCTACAATGACACTAACATTGTCAACACCATAGCACACGTTATACCTTTCGAATATGTCAATACCTAGCACAAGATAGATTTTGATGTTGTAAAGTACGACAAGCAGTATGAACAGATTCGCAATTTTACAAAACTTTAGCAAAGTCGTTGCAATTCATGTGATCCACTGCCAAATCATTTGCGTCAGATAGAGTGTAGCGAGGATAAAAACCAGAAGTGCTACCAGCTAACGCAAACAAACAATCCTTATCATAGATTTATCAAACAAAGATGTTGAAAGGAAGTAACACAATGAATATGAACATGAAAATCAACGAGCTCTTCGACTTTGCACTCTCCCGTCGTAACTATGTTGCAGGCTCAACGGCCAATACGACAGCAGCCTTAGCCTCTCCGATGGGACTCGGTCGTGCGTTTGCCCAAGGGATGAGTGACGCCGATATTTTGCAATTTGCGCTGACGCTTGAACATCTGGAAGCGCGCATGTACAAAGATATGCTGGCAACCAATATCCTGACCGGCAAAGAGCTGCAATATTTCCAAAGCTTTGGCGGACACGAAGCGGCCCATGTCGACGCCTTGACTTCGGCCCTGAGTGCAGCCGGTGCCGATCCAGTCAAAGCGCTGGATAGCTACAACTTCCCAGCCTTTAACAACCGTGGCGATATCTTGAACTTTGCCCGCACCGCCGAAGAATTAGGCGTTGGGGCATACCAAGGCGCAGCACCAGCCATCTCGAATGCTGATTATCTCGCCGCTGCTGGTAGCATCCTCCAAATTGAAGCCCGCCACGCCGCGATTATTCGCATTCTCGTGGGCGCAGAGCCGGCTCCAGCCGCTGTGACCTCTAGCCTGAGCGTTGACCAAGTCCTGCAGACCGTCAATCCGATTTTGGGTCAGTAATTCCATCCTCAAAGTACCATTCAGAACGATATCATCACAAATCGTAGCCACTAGGTGCAAAGCTCGCCTCTACCTTCGACAGGCTCAGGCGACAGCTAAGTAGTTACCTCTAATCAACAACAAACTACCTGAAAAGGGAGAGATACTATTATGAATACGAACGAACAATACCGCATGAATCGCCGCAATTTCCTACGTGCTAGCGCCGCGACCCTCGTTGTCGGCACGTTGGCTGCCACCAACCTTGGCACGGGGCACGCTTACGCCCGCAGCGCCGCGGCCCAGACAAGCAACGCAACCTTGGACATTTTGAATTACGCATTGACGCTCGAACATCTCGAATCCCGTGCCTACAGCGAAGTGCTAGCGGCCGGACTCGTCAGCGGCAAAGCTCGTGACTACTTCCAGAGTTTTGGTGCCCACGAAGCGGCCCACGTCGATGCACTGACACAGACGATCCGCAGCCTCGGTGGCACGCCGGTAATGGCACAGCAGAATTACAACTGGCCCGATTTCAAAAGCCAGGAAGAGGTTATAACCTACTTCCAAACGGTCGAAGAGTTGGGTGCCGCAGCCTACCTTGGCCAAGCCCCCAAGTTAGTCGGTGCTGGCGATCTGTTGACCGCAGCGGTGAGCATTCACAATGTAGAAGCACAACACGCCGCCGCACTGGCAGACTTGATCGGGATTTCACCATCGCCAGCCTTTGGTGAACCCAAGACAATGGAGCAAGTCCTTGCTGTTGTCGGACCAATCCTTGCCCAAGGCAGCATGCCAACACAGATGCCTAGCACGGGGCTGGGTGGCTTTGCCCACAGCACTGGCCCACGCTTTTCCTGGTAGTATGATATGGTCGCTGAGGGATGCAGTTGGCACCGTTGCCCGAATTGGTTGGATCGCAATGTTGATCGCCAACTGCGTACCCTTATCGGTAGAAGTTTAGAAAGAGCTCGAAGTAGCAGCCGGCAGAATGTTGGCTCCTCAAGCATAACTATTTTTCACAGAGATGAATAAAATTGGTGCAGTATGCAAAGGTATTTGATGAGTCAACCTCAGTTTTCCCACACAAAGCAACGATGGATTGTTTCGCTACTCATTGCAATGATGATGCTTTTGCCCTCATTGCCGGTAGCGGCCACCACGCCTACTACGGCAAGCGATGAGGGCAGACCGACCACGACTCTAGATCCTGGTCAATCGCCAAATCCGTTTCTCAATCGTACGATCCAGCCATTCCCTGTGAGTCACGCCGCCCCACTGCCGATCGCAGACACAGTGGTACCAGAGAAGGTGGTCAGCGCTGCCCCATTGGGGTCGGCTGTAACGGTAACTACTACGCCTACGGCAACCATCAGCAGTGATGTCACCGTGGCTGAGCCAACAACGGAGCGCACGACCGCGCCGACGGATGATGCCTATCAAGCTTGGAATAGCCGCCCAGCCGTGACGCGTGCCGATGCCTATCCTGTACGTATTCAGATTCCTGCGCTGAAAATTGACACCTTCGTCGAGCAGCTTGGCGAACGGGCGGACGGCAGCATGGCCACCCCCACCAACCCAAGCAATGTCGCCTGGTACAGCTATGGTGCGATTCCCGGTGAGAATGGGAATGTAGTGATGGCCGGCCATTTGGATCGAGCCGACGGTTCGCCAGCTGCCTTCTGGGATTTGGCTAAACTAAAGGCAGGCGATGAGGTTATCGTCTACGATAGTACCCAAAGGGCATACCATTATACAGTGACCGACCAGCAAAGTTACCCCTATAATAAGGCACCTCTCGATGAGATCTTTGGCTTTGACCTTGTTAGCCGGCTCAACTTGATTACCTGTCGAGGCAATTGGGATCGCAACCGCCAAACCTATTCGCAACGGTTGGTGGTCTATACCCAACTTGTCGAAATTGTTTCAGGAAGTAAGCCATAGGCAATAAGCCATAATAGTTTGAAGACATTGAGAGGCAGCGTTTCGCCATCAGCGGTCTGGACAGCTAAGTATCGATGATTTTTGCAATGCTTTCGGAATTCCCCCCATCGGGTATAAGTCCAGTATCTGCGACAGTCGATAAAGTGGAGGTAAATCATCATGTTTACGGAAACACTCTTCATCGTCCTCAGTATGTCCTTACTCGCATCCATCGTCGTCGTTGCAGCTTGTATTGCTGCGGGACGGGCAGGACAAGTTCGCTCGCAGCCGGTCATCGCTCACCGTCACCGCACCCCGCTACGCTATCGCTATGAGCTTTGAGTGTCGAAGCATATTCTAGCCACCAAAAAAATCCGAGGCTACAATTGACCACCGCTGCAAACATCATCTACAATGCCTTATTTCTGACAATTCAACAACAAACATTGGCATTTAAACGGCAATTCACTAACAAAAGAAGGCAATGCGGAATAGCATTGCCTTCTTTTGTTAATCACAACTTTTATTGAGCGCAAAGCCTATTATTCCTCTACGCTTAACTGTGCTACGTTTGCAAAGAAGCCCAGCGCCGGTATCAATACCATCGCCGCCCCAACCATCGCCACTCGCAATGAAGAGAGTGTACCAACCCCACCTAGCATTGGACCGCCTGTAAACTGACCAAATGAATCGCTCTGGTTGACAACGGACAAGACGGTTGCGCGCACCCGCGAATCAATCTGTCGATTTAACCACGTGCCATAAATGGGGCCATGCAACGTGCGTATCACATCGACCGCCCAATACATAGCTAGTGCTAAGTAAAAACTACTTGCCAAATCAAAGACCAACGTAGCCGCGATCCACAACAGTTGCAACAGCAGTAACAGACGAAGCATAGCTTGCCACTGCTCCAGATACCGCCAGCGTGCTGTGAAGCCGGCAGCCACAAAGCCCAGTAGTTGACCACCGGCCGTGAAGATGCCAAACTAGACCACCGGCTGAAACCCACCAAAGGCTGGAAAGGTAAAATCAAAGAGAAAGTGTGCATCCCCCAGACGATCCCAAGCTTCACCATACGCGCCATAAAAAATACCTATACTGCGTTCAGAATGAGAACCGGAGTTTTGCGGACCAACGGGCCCGCGTGCGTCGCACTGACCGCCAACTGCTTCCAGTCCGCTAGATGCTTCCGTCAGTGCGACGCACGCGGGCCGAAACTAGGGGTTTCATTCTGATTTGGGTCTAGCACCAGAAACCACCGCAAGATCGTCCCTCGACTGACAACCTGGAGGCTCTCCTTGAAGAGGCTGTTGATCTGTTGCAACGGGTTATATGACCCTTTTGCCGTCGGCTGAAAGCCAGTCTCCGGCATGGCGATAAGAAGATAGATACCCAATAATACTGTGCAGCCACCACCGACAACCAATGGCAGGCCCAGGTGAACGCTCGCCAATGCCACGCTGACAAACGTGCCGACAAAGCTAGCAATGCGCCGCCATTGGGTGGTACGCATGAAGACATAGGCAATCTGTGCTTCTCCAACTTCATCCACAACCAAGCCTCACGCGCACCGCTGAGAAAGGTTGCACCGATCCCCCAGATGGCTAGACCAAACGCGATTGGCGCAAATGACGCAACAAATCCGATAAAGATAAGTGCTGCAACGGTAATAAAGGTCCCAATGATCACCGAAAGACGGTGGCTGTAAAGATCAGCCACAATGCCGGTTGGGATCTCGAAGAGAAAGGTCGCCACCTCCATGATGGTGCCGACGAGCACCAATTGAAATGGGTTAAGCCCCCCAATCGTGACATAGTAGACGGTGAGCACGGTAAACATCGTGGCATTGAAGAAGGTTGAGGTGATACTCAATGGTATACTCAGCTCTGAATGGGAACCGGAGTTTTACCGTGGTAGAAACTCCGGTTCCCATTTCAACCGCAGTATAGATAGACGCGGTACGCATCAGGATTTTTCATGTGCGCTGTTCCTTCAATTCGTGCTGCCAGAGTTGCTGCATCTCCATGTTATTGGCAAGCAACGCATCTAGCGTACCGATCGCATCAACCCGTCCCTCCTTCAACAGCACAATCTGATCGGCCCGCTGCAACGCTACCCGCCGGTGAGAAACCACCAACAAGGCCGGCGATTGACGGGCTGCCCCATTGCTGCCATCGGTCGGCAGCCGCCTTTGGTCATCCAACAACCGGCTCCACAGCGTCTGCTCCGTCCGCACATCGAGCGCGCTCGACAAATCATCAAAGACGAGTAGATCGGCCTCGCGTACAAACATACGTGCCGCGGCTGCCCGTTGGACTTGCCCACCGGAAAGCTTGACCCCACGCGGCCCGACAACCGTGGCCAAGCCAGCCTCCAACTGGACGAGATCCGCTTCCAACACAGCGGCATGGATCGCCTGTTCGATCTCCGCGCCGCTCGCTTCCATGCCCATGAGAATGTTATCGCGCAACGTCTCGCTAAAAAGACGGGGCACTTGGGGGGTATAGGCGACGCGCGGCGGGACGAAGAAGATCGCCGGGTCCCCCACAGACTCTCCATTCCAACAGAGTTCCCCCGCTTTCCTGGGCAACAGACCAAGCAGCACGCGCAGCAAGGTACTTTTGCCCGCGCCGATCCGTCCGGTGATGACAGTCATCGAGCCGGGGTGAAGGTCGAGATCAATTTCCTCAATGCCTTGGCCACTGCCGGGATGGTAATAGGTCAGTCCACGCACAGTGAGCGTACGCAGCGCATCGTCGACACTGCGTTGGATTGGCGGCAGCGGTGGCGGGTCGCTGTTGAGATAGATCGGCCGCTTGGGCAACAGCGTCTCAGCAACCGGTCCTTGCGCCAACTCTTCCAGCCGCGCCAGCGAAATGGCCTGCGTCTGATAGTCACCGATAAAGGTGCCACAATCGCGGATGAACCAGGTGATCGACCAGATATACGACATAAAGAGCGCAAAGTCGCCGACGGTAAAGGAGCCATCGCGGATACCTAATCCAGCCAATAGCAGCACAAGGCCAATGCCCACTTGGGTCACCTGCGCGCTCGTCGATTCGGCGAGGTTGCTGAAAAGCTTGACCCGTAACTCCTCTTTGCGCCGGTTGGCGTTGATGCCGTGAAAGTGTGCGATCACATTGCTTTCGGCGTCGGCGATTTTGACTGCCTGCACCGCGCCAAAGATCTCACCGAGAAAGCCTTTGACGGCATCGCGCGCCAAGGCGCTCGTCTCAAAGGCCCGCAACATGCGCGACCAAGCAAATTTGGCTAGCCAGAGGCCAACGAGCCCCGGCAGCACCGCTACCACGGTAACCATCAGGTTGATCCGCGCCATGATGATTACCGCAAAGAGCGCGAAGAGAAACTTACCGAGCATATCGGGCAACCAGACGGGGAAATCCTTGACCTCACCGACATCGTCGCCAAAGCGGCTGACCGCCTCGCCGGGTGCAATGGGCAAGGGTTGGGCCGCCGGCTGCTGATAGATGCTCTCGAGTAGATTGCGCTGGAGCAGCGCACGCAGCGGCTCTTGAAAGGCCATATCGCTGCGCAGGGTAAAGTAGCGGGCGACGACGCGCGTCACTTCGACGGCACTGATCAAGGCCAGTAAGGTCCAGATGCCCCAGCTCACCGCTGCATCACCAGTCAGCCGATCAAAGATACGCTGTTGGAGCAGACCCGGCAGCAGTTCAAGCAGCGAGAAGGCTCCCCAGGCCACGGTATAGCCAAGATAGGGCCAGGGATAGCGTTTGACCAACGCCCAGACAAAGCGCGGCGTTGAGATTGATGGGTGTGTTGTCATGCGAGCACCTCCTGTAGATCGTGCGCCGCCGCCCCATGACGGAGCAACTGCGCAAAGTGTGAATCGGGATTGGCGGCCAACGCAATCCGGTCGCCAAACTCAACAACATTCCCCTGATCGAGCAGCAGAATCTGATCGGCACGCTGCACCGTCGCCAGCCGATGGGCAATGATGATGCCGGTGCGGTTGGTGAGCAGACGGTCAATGGCGCGCTCCAACAGTTGTTCGGTTGCCGGGTCGAGGCGCGAAGAGGCCTCATCAAGGATCACAAGTTGTGGATCTTTGAGAAAGACGCGCACAAAGGCGAGCAGTTGCGCTTCGCCCGCCGACAGGCCACTGCCGCCGCCGGTCAGCAGGGTGTTTAGCCCCTGCGGCTGCGCGGCAAACCAACGGCCCAAGCCCAACTCTTCGATCACATCAAGGATCTGCGCATCGGCGATGGTTGGATCAAAGAAGGTGAGGTTGTCGCGCAGGGTCGCCTGGAAGAGTTGCACCTCTTGCGTCACCATGCCAATGGTCCGGCGCACGGTGGCAAGATCCAGGGTGGAAAGGGGTAGACCATTCAACAGGATTTCACCCTGCTGTGGTTGATAGAGGCGGAAGAGCAGACGGGTCAGGGTTGTCTTGCCACTGCCCGTACGCCCCAGTAGACCTAGAGTTTGCCCGGTGGGTAGATCAAAGTTGACATCCTGTAGTACAGCCGCTAGGCGCGGATCTGTTGTGCCGTTGCCGAACCCATTGCTGATCTCCAGCGGCAATTTCGCAGATGTGGCACTAACAGTATAGTGAAACGTGACATTGGTAAAGCGTACGGCGACGTCAGCCGCGGCCAAGTGGCTGTGCCCGTTGGATTGGATCAACCGGTCAGGAATCCCTTCTGGTTGCTCGGCAAGCAAGGCGGTGATGCGGTCAATACTGGCCGTTGCCTGTTGCAGCGCCTCGATCTCGGTGCGCAACTTTTCCAGCGGCTCTTGCAGCAACCCCACATAGTAGATGATCAGAAAGACCGCGCCTACGGTTGCTTGGCCGTTAAAGTAGAGCCAGACGCCGATGCCCAACGCCAAGATGCGCGCCAGCACCGCCAGCAGATGGGTCAGCGCATAGGTAAAGATGCCAAAGACGCGGGCGTGATAGTGCGCTTCATAGACAGCACGTTGCAGTTGCAGCAGCCGCCGGATCACATAGGCGACAGCGCCATTGGCACGCACATCCTCCCGCCCGGCCATTCGTTCTTCGATAAAGCCGTAGAGGGCCGCCCCCGTGCCACGGGCAACGGTCCAGAGTCGAACCGTGCGTTTTTGTACCGCTTGGAGGGTCACCAGGATCAATAGCGCGTAGGCGAGCGCGGCCAGCCCCAACCGCCAATCCTCTAGCGCAAGGAATGCGATCACGCCGATGACAAGCAGACCATTAGCCAGCACATTGAGCACCATTTGCGAGAAGAAATCAGCCAGTTGGCTGACATCGCCGTCAATGCGCTCGATCAGCTCGCCGGGGGTGCGGGCGTTGTGAAAGTGCATGTCAAGCTGTAGGCAATGGCGCGCCAGGTCGGCGCGCAGCGCGTTGGTCGCCGTCCAACTGACATCTTCACCGACGTAGGTGGCGGCAAAGGTGGCAGCCGCTTGGAGCAGCCCAAAGAGGATAAAGAGGCCGGCAGCAAGGAGCAGCGCGTTGAGCGCGCCGCCCGCTTCGGCCGTGTCGAGCACATAACGGATCAGTTGCGGGTTGAGCAGTTGCAGCCCAATCCCACCAAAGAGTAAGAGCGCCAAGAGCAGCACCCGCCCGCGCTGTGGGCGGAAGTAGGTCGCCAGCAGGCGCGTATATTGGTTTAGTAGAAGCATAGAGTCTCCGGTAAGGTCTATCTTTCGCAATGGGATTTGAAATCCCTTGCTAACAGCGAGAAGCCGCCTCAGCGGCTAGACAAACTCGCTTAGCGCCTGAGGGCGCTTCTCGCTGTTAGCGCAGAATTTCAACGCTGTCTGTCTTAAGGTAAGCCAGTAGTGTCAGCGCGTCAACCAATGGACATCGCCAATGCAATAGAAATTTATGATGGATAGACGAATGGCAGCACCAAGGCACGCAAAACAAGTTCGCGTTCATTGGCCGACGATTCGCTTAGATGAGGGTGGGAAGACTTACCGGAGTCGTGGGGCGTGAAGACGCGCGATTAGGCGCGGAAATTCATATGAGGTGCAGCCCAGCGTTCTCGGCAAGTTATGGGGTTCATTAACACGACTGCACCTCCTTTCGTTACAAAAATAGCAGGGATGAATGGCAATACCATAGCATGAACGATTACCCTTGTCAAGCAGGAATTTTTGCCGCAGGCGCACGCAGCAGCCAGACCGCGATCATGCCACTAAGCACAACAACCCCCGTCAGGGAAAAGACGGGGGCAAGACCCCATTGCGCCGCCACCAGGCCAAGGGTAAATGGTCCAAGCGCCCCACCAATGCTGCCAGCCATGCCATAGATGCCAATCGCCGCGCCCCGATCCGCCGCGGTCGTATGTTTCGTCACAAAGGATTGACCAGAGACCAAGAACATGCCGTAGGCGATCCCTTCAACCATGAGCCAGAGCGGCCAGAAGGGGATCACCAATGCCCAGGCAATCGTCAGGTGAACGAGCGCCATGAGCAGTAGGGCAAAACAGAGAAGCAACCAATTGGGCAGGCGGGTAGCGAGTAAGCCAATCGGGATGCGTATGAGCGTAGAGGCCAAGGCGCGGCCAGCCAGCAATGTGCCAATCGCGGCATCGGTATAGCCATTGGCCGCGGCGTAGAGGGGGAAAAAGGCGAAGAGCACACCAAAGGCCAGACTATTGACCAAGGCCCCGCTACTCGCCGCCAACAGATTGGGGTTGCGTAGCAAAAGCCGCAATTGGGTGGCCAAGGGGGGTGGTTGTGTTGCCGCGGTACGGTGGGCTGGCTTGGCAAGACCGCGAACCGCCATCAGAAAACCGACCAATGCCAAGAGTGCCGCAACGCGATAGGCCACCGCGTAATCGTAGCGCTCGGCCAGAAAGCCGCCAAGGGCAGGCCCCACGGTAAAGCCCATCCCCATACTGGTGGCATAGAGCCCCACCGCCAGGCCCCGTTCGCTCTCCGTGACAATATCGCCAAGATAAGCCATGCCCATCATAAAGACGGCGATCATTGCCAGCGCGGCCAAGATGCGCACGGGAAAGAGCCAATAGGGGTTGGGTGCCACGGTGTAGAGCAGACTGGAAAGGGCAAAACAAACCATGCCACCGGCAATCACCCGCCGTCGCCCCACCCGATCCGAGAGGAGGCCAATCGGCAGTGCCGCGCCAATCGACACAAGCGCCATAAAACCGGTCAAGCCCCCCACCAAGGCCACAGAGGCACCCAAGTTGGTGGCGAAACGCGAAAAGGTGGCGACAATCATGCCGGTGACAACATCGGCACAGAAGACGACCAAACAGATCGCAATGACTTCGGTACGGAGAAGGGCACGCCAGAGATGGGACTGCGAGTAGGATGGGCTGATCACAAAAGCTACCAAATGATGATGAATGACGATACACCGGAGTATACCCGAAGAGTCAGTCGTTCCCAAACGCTGCCCCACAGCACAATACGCAGCGGCACCGTGGCCAATCGATCAAGATTAATGCATCGTCTTATCTTGTGAAAAATGGCACAGTTGCGCTACACTAGCGGCTGCGAAATCGTGCTTAGCAATGGTTGCCGCCAGGAATTGGGGCATTGCCGTAGCGCTGGCAGACAATAGAGAGTGGCAATAGAGAGTGGCAATAGAGAGTGGCAATAGAGAGACGAGAAGATTATGAAAGCTGCGATGGCACTAAATGGCAGCCACGACGATACGAAGAGCAAAGTGCGGGACAATGTAAACCACTGCTCGCCCATGCCGCGGCGCGCCCCACTGCGGGCACTTATGCTCATTTGTCTGCTGACGCTGTTGCCATTTTTCAGCGGTTGCCGTGCCCAAGCCGCGCAAGGAGAGGAGAGCACAGCAGGCAGTGGTCGGGCCATTCAAAACAAGGGATCGGATACGCTTGTCAACCTCGCGCTCGCCTGGGCCGAGCGTTATCGCCAAATCCATCCCGACATTGCGGTTGCGGTGACCGGCGGCGGCTCTGGCACGGGGATCGCGTCGTTGATCAACGGCACAGTGGATATTGCCAATGCCTCGCGCCAGATGAAAGCGAGCGAAATTGCCGAAGCGCAGGCCAATGGTTTTGACCCGATTGAGTTTACCGTCGCCATTGATGCGCTCGCGGTCGTAGTTCATCCCGATAACCCAGTCAGCCAATTGACAATCGACCAACTTGCCGACATCTATACCGGTCGCGTTACAAACTGGCAAGCGGTTGGCGGCAACGATGCGCCGATCATCCTGCTCTCGCGCGAAACCAATTCAGGCACCCACGTCTATTTTCTGGAAGAGGTTGTGCGCAAAGGCGATGGCGACAACAGCGACATCTTTGCGCCCCAAACATTGCTCATGCCCTCATCGGTGGGAATCACCAGCGAATTGCGGCGCAACCCCAACGCGATTGGCTACGACGGCTTTGGCTATGTCGATCCCGCCCATGAAAAGATGATTGCGGTTGCGGTCGACACAAACTCGCTCTATGTCCTTCCGTCGATTGCGGCTGGTGCCGATGGATCCTACCCCATTTCCCGTGGCCTCTATATGTACACAGCCGGCGAGCCCACCGGACCCATCGCCGACTATCTGGCTTGGATTATGGGCGATGACGGGCAGGCGCTCGTCGCAGAACTCGGCTTTGTGCCCCTACCCAAGTAGAATAAAGGATACTATTCACCCCACCCCGGGGTGCCCTCTTGGCCCCTCCCCGACATCAAAGAGGGGAGCAATAGCTCCTCGCCTCGGGTGCCCACTGGGCGCGGGGGAGGTTTGGAGGGGGGTGCCTGAATAGTAACGAATAAAGGATAACAGACTTGTGACAACAGCGGATCAGGCAACCAGTAGCAAAGTGGCAACCGATAAAAGAAGCCAGATACGGCTGGGCGAATGGATCATCGAAGGGGGCATCCGTCTCGCGGGCCTTTCAACCATTGTGATCATTGCGCTAATCTTCTTCTTTTTATTGCGCGAAGGGCTACCAGCCTTTCTCGACATTCCACTGCGCCAGCTCTTTGGCGTGCGCTGGTATCCAATTGAAGAGATCTTTGGCCTCGCCTCGCTGCTGGTCGGCTCGTTTTTGGTGACGATTGGCGCGGTATTGATCGCCGTGCCACTGGGGCTGACCACGGCGGTCTATCTTGGCGAGATCGCGCCCCCCTGGCAACGGGAGATCCTCAAACCGCTGATTGAGATGCTGGCGGGCATTCCCTCGATTGTGCTCGGCTTTCTCGGCTGGGTAGCCCTGGCACCGCTCGTGCAACGCATGGGCGCGCCGACTGGGTTGACAGCCTTTACTGGCTCGTTGATTCTGGCCTACATGTCGCTGCCAACGATTATCAGCATTGGCGAAGATGCGCTCTATGCGGTGCCGAAAGAGTATCGCGATGGTGCGCTGGCGATTGGCGCGACCAAGTGGCAGACGATCTGGCGTGTTGTTCTGCCGGCGGCACGTTCGGGGCTAGTCATCGCGCTAATGCTTGGCATTGGCCGCGCGATTGGCGAAACGATGGCGGTGATGATGGTGACGGGCAATGCCGCTAACATTCCGGCGCTGAATGCCCAGATCTTCTTTCAGCCTGTGCGCACGATGACGGCGACGATCGCCGCCGAAATGGGCGAAGTTGCCAGTGGCAGTCTCCACTACCATGTGCTCTTTGGCATTGGCATTCTACTCTTTCTCATCACCTTTGGCATCAATACACTGGCAACCCGCCTCGTCGGCGTGCGGGCACCGAAACGGCGTGGCGGCCAACTATGAGTCGATCTTCCCACCAAAGTGAGCACGATTGATCATCTGGTGTTAACAGATCGATAATGTAAATCAGCGACAATAGAGGGACGGTTATGAAACGGCAACAGGTGAATCAGCTTGCCATTGCGATCATTACACTGATAGCGGCGATTGTGGTGTTACCCATTATCTTTGTCATTGGCTATGTGATCTATAACGGAATCGGCGCAATCAGTTGGGAATTCCTCACAGCACCGCCCAGCAATGGGATGCGTGAGGGGGGCATTATGCCGGCATTGGTGGGGACCGTCCTGCTAACCTTTGGCACGGCGATTGCCGCCTTCCCGCTGGCGATTGCAGCGGCGATTTATCTGGCAGAATATGCCGGCGAGAATCGGCTGGCGCGTTGGGTGCGCATGGCGATTGTCAATTTGGCGGGCATTCCGTCGATTGTCTATGGGCTCTTTGGACTGGGTGCCTTTGTGCTCTTCTTGGGCTTTGGCACATCGATCCTGGCTGGCTCGCTCACTTTGGGCATTTTGACCTTGCCGGTTGTGATCAGCACGGCAGAGGAAGCGATCAATGCCGTGCCGCAGCAATTTCGTACGGTGAGCCTGAGCCTGGGCGCAACCCGCTGGCAGACGATCCGCTATCAGGTGCTGCCCCACGCCATGCCGGGGATTATTACCGGGATCATTTTGGGGCTGGGGCGGGCCGCTGGTGAGACAGCACCGATTCTCTTTACGGTGGCGGCCTTTTACTTGCCAGAGTTGCCACGATCAGTCTTTGATCAGAGCATGGCACTGCCCTATCATCTCTACGTCATTTCAACGCAGGTGCCAGGGATGCCTTTGCAGGTGCAATATGGTACGGCCCTGGTTCTGCTCTTGATCGTGCTGTCGCTAACATTGGTGGCAACATTGGTGCGCACGACCATTCGGCGGCGGCGGCAGTGGTAAGGTAACATTCAGATCTGTGCTGCATCGTGCTTGGGCTTCGACAAGCCTTTCGACCGGCTCAGGACGAAGCTCAGCCACCGCAAGATGCAGCACATCAACGCATAGAAGACTTATGGCACCTATTTTATCGATTGAAGATGTTTATTACACCTATGGCGATGGCACGGAAGCGTTGAGCAACATTTCGCTAGAGATCAAGCGCCATGAGATCTTCGTGCTCTTTGGCCCGGCACGCAGCGGCAAGTCGACGCTATTGCGACTCCTGAATCGCCTTTCGGATCTCGATGAAGGCGCGCAGCATCAAGGCACGATCTCATTCAATGGACATGAGATCTTTCAGCGCGGTACCAATGTTTCGGCGTTGCGGCGCTCGATTAGCATGGTCTTTGCCATTCCGACACCGCTACCCGGCTCAATTTATGACAACCTGGTCTATGGGCTGAAGATGGCGGGTATGCGCGATAAAGATGAATTGGAACGCCGCGTCGTGCGTTCGCTGCAACAGGCCGCCTTGTGGGATGAAGTGCAGGATCGACTGCACAGTTCTGCCTTTGCGCTCTCTGGCGGGCAAAAGCAGCGCCTCTGCATGGCGCGCAGCCTGGCGCTAGAGCCGGAGGTGATCCTTTTAGACAATCCCACTTCCGGCCTCGACCCGCTTTCGACGGCAACCGTGGAAGAATCGCTCTACGAGTTAAAAGAGCGTTACACGATCATCATGGTGCCCCACAGCGTGCAACAGGCAGCACGGGTTGCCGACCGCGCCGCATTCTTGCTTGATGGCGAATTGGTTGAGGTTGACGTGGCCGATAAGCTTTTCATGCAGCCAAAAGAGCAACGCACCGAGGATTACATCACCGGGCGGTTTGGGTAGGGTCATTCTCACCGGATTATTCCACCCCTGCCTTACTGCCATTAAGTTAGCAGAAAGAACAGGGGATTCAAAAGGGAAGAGATATTTTATTCGTGGAAATGAGAATCCCCTCTCTTCTGAATCCCCTGTTCCGAACGAGCATAAGGATAGCTCATGCAGACCAAGATCGATGTGCAGCACTTTAGCTTTTTTTATGGCAACTTCCAGGCATTGATCGACCTGAATATGCCAATCTATGCCCACAAAATCACGGCGCTGATTGGGCCATCGGGCTGTGGCAAGTCGACCTTTTTACGCTCGCTCAATCGGATGAATGACACGATCGCCAAAACACGCGTCGAAGGGGAAGCGCGGCTTGACGGCAAAAATATTTATGCCAGCGATGTCGATGTAGTGGAGTTGCGCCAACGGATTGGCATGGTCTTTCAGCGCCCCAATCCGTTTCCACAGAGCATCTACGAGAATGTCGCCTTTGGGCCACGGATCTTGGGGATGGCCAAGGGCCGCGCGCTTGACGCCATCGTACAGGAGAGCTTGCAGGGAGCAGGCCTATGGGATGAGGTAAAACAACGTCTCCACGACACCGCGCTCGATCTCAACCCAGGGCAACAACAGCGACTCTGCATTGCCCGAACGATTGCCGTCAAGCCTGAGGTGATTCTAATGGATGAACCCTGTTCGTCACTCGATCCAATTGCCACACTCAAGGTGGAAGATCTCATGCGCGAACTCGCCAAAGCGTATACAATCGTGCTGGTGACCCACAACATGCAACAGGCCGCCCGTGCATCGGATTATACTGGCTTCTTTTGGCTGGGCAAGCTGGTTGAATTTAACGCCACTCAGAAATTATTTACGACGCCCAAAGAGGAGCTTACCGAAGCCTATATTACGGGACGGCGTGGCTAGGACAGTGGGACGGTAAGACGGTAAATCGGTAAGAAGGTAAATCGGTGACTGCCACACCGTCCCACCGTCCCACCAGCTCACTGTCCTACTAACTCATGTTACGCAGTAAACATGCTGATCTCGAGTACGCCGCATCTGGGGATGCGGCGTACTCGAGTAGCGTGGCACCTTTATGGAAAGATGCGTAACATGAGCTACTAAGTATCATTGTTCTATTTACACGTTTGTGTACTAGGGTCTGTTGACATTGCCAAAACGACCAATAAATTGAAATGTCAACAGACCCTAGTCCATGACTGGTGGCAGGCGACGGACATGCCGCACACAATTGTTGATGCCAAAGTAATCGATCAGGAGAATTTTTATGGTAATGCGTGAACGCTTCGATCAGCAGCTCGATGAATTGCGATCCGACATTCTGCACATGGGGAAGTTGGTGGAAGACGAATTGCTATTGGCACTAAGGGCGCTGGAAACGCTGGATGCCGATTTAGCTGCTCAAGTCTACGTGGCCGATGAAGAGGTCAACCGGATGCGCTTTGGCACCGAAGAAAAGTGCTTTACGGTCATTGTGACCCAACAGCCTGCCGCACGCGATCTACGGTCGGTGGTCACGGTGATGAATATGATCGTCGACTTGGAGCGGATGGGCGATCAGGCCAAAGGGATTGCCAAGGTGATCCCGCGGCTCAAGGAGCGCAACGATCGGCCCCTTCCCCCAGAGCTAGCACAAATGGGCGAAATGGTGATCAACATGTTGCGCCAGAGCATGTTGGCCTATCAAAACGATAGTGTCGGGCTGGCACGCTTTGTCGCCGCCCAGGATGATGATGTCGACGACCTCTTCTCACGGGTCTTTGGGAATTTGATGCAACAGATGGCCAAAGATAGTGAGGCGGAAGATGTCAAATCCAGCTATGAGATGTTGCGCGTGGCGCGCGAATTGGAGCGCTACGGCGATCTGGCAACCAACATCGCCGAACGGGTGATCTATCGTGTCACCGGGAGCTTTCAAGAGATTAATAGTGATTGACAGCCATTCCAAGCGGGCGTATACTGCTCTTCAATTGTTTTGCAACGGCACCAACCGACAAAGTTGGTTGGCCTGTTAAAGACAAGGCGTTGAGTCATTCTTAAATCTGTGTCAGCTGCACAGATGCGTGTACGCATCTGTGCAGCTGTTATGCGCCTCTGCTAGAAATGGATTGTCGATCTTGGAAAATCAAACCTCTTCTCGTATGGATGAAGACGAGATAAATCCGCCGCGTTTACCGGTACTGCCAATCGAATCATTCCCACTCCGTGCCAGACAATTTCGCCTCCCCAAAACCTTTGCCGCGCTGCGCCATCGCAACTTCCAACTCTATGTCTCGGGGCAGTTAATCTCCGGCATCGGCACATGGATGCAGATTATTGCGCAGGGCTGGCTTGTCTACGATTTGAGCAAATCTGAATTGGCCCTGGGGATTGTTGGCTTTGCCTCGGCGCTGCCGGCCCTAGTGATTACGCCGTGGGGCGGTGTTGTTGTCGACAACGTACCGCTACGCAAATTAATGGTGCTCACCCAGACGGGCTCGATGCTCTTGGCCTTTATCCTCTCCGTCTTGACCCTAACGGGTGTTGTTCAAGTCTGGCATGTGGTCTCCTTGGCCGTTGCGCTTGGGGTTCTCAACGCCTTTGACGGACCGGCGCGCCAGGCCTTTGTTGTGGACATGGTGGGGCGAGAAGATCTGTCAAATGCGATTGCGCTAAACTCAATGGCCTTTAACGGGTCGAGAATTATTGGGCCGGCGGTTGGCGGGATTCTGCTGGCGTCGGTCGGCTCCGGTTGGTGTTTCTTCTGGAATGGGTTGACATTTTTGGCGGTAATCATTGGGTTATTGGCGATGCGGCTGCCCCGCTGGGAGCGACGCAAAAGTGGCCTCTCTCCCCTACAACAGTTGACCAGTGGAATTGCCTATGCGAGCAACTCGATCCCCGTGCGCGGTCTCCTCTTTATGGCGCTGATCCTCAGCCTCTTTGGCATTACCTACAGTACGGTATTACCGGCCTTTGTCGATGAAGTGCTCCATCAAGGACCGACTGCCTTTGGTGCGTTGAACACTGTCGCCGGCATTGGGGCGCTCATTACCGCCTTTCTAATTGCGCGCTTTGGCGAAAACGGCAACCGCGGTAAGTGGCTTGCCTATGTTTCGATTGCTTTTCCCGTGGTCCTCTGCATCTTTGCGCTCAATCACTCCTATCCGCTTGCGCTCATTCTTGGTGGTATTCTCGGTGTCGGCTTTATGGGTCAGTTCACACTGATCAACACATTGCTACAGAACAACATTTCTGATGCAATGCGCGGACGCGTGATGAGTCTCTATACCCTCACCTTCTTTGGTTTTGCGCCCTTTGGTAACCTGGCCATGGGCGCAATTGCTGAGCGCTCTGGGCTGAGCAATACAATAGCGGGCAGCGCCGTGATTGCCTTTATCTTGGTGGTGATTTTACACTTCACGACCCCCAAGTTGCGTACGTTGCCATAGCGGCGAGCTGGCTACATAGGGTTAGTCTGCTCTACCAGGCTCGCAAAAAAGGCGAGGGGCATCGCTATCTGAGATAGCGATGCCCCTCGCCTTTTTATTTGTCGTAAATTCCAAGGGTCGATCAGTTGCGCCAGGTGCCAGCCATCCTCTTGAAGAAGGCACAACGGGCGTATGCCCCTGCGTTACTTCTCCATCGATAAACGGCGGCGATCCAATAGCGCTGCACCACCAAGCAAGAGCAACACAGCAAGAATCGCCAACGAAGTTGGCCACGGCAGCGCATCGAGTGGACCGCCCGTGGCCGGGAGTTGGCCGGGTAATGCCTCTGTCGGCCCAGCCGTAGGAGCAGTTGTTGCGATCACAGCCGGTGTGTCGGTGGCGACAAGAATCGCCGCCATTGTTGGCGTAGCCGTCGGTTCCGCGGTGTCGGTCGATGTTGCTGTCGGTGCTGGCGTATCGGTCGCCATGGCGGTCGGTTCCGCGGTGTCAGTCGCGGTCGCCGTTGGTGCTGGCGTATCGGTCGCCGTGGCGGTCGGTTCTGGGGTGTCAGTTGCGGTCGCCGTGGCGGTCGGTTCCGGTGTGTCAGTCGAGGTTGCTGTTGGTTCCGGTGTGTCGGTCGCAGTCGCGGTGGGTGCAAGCACGACTACATACCCTGGGATTTGGGCAGCACTCACCTGGCCAGCCTCATCAACAAGTTGGCAGCCGATGTACTGTAGGCCAGAGCCAGTAAATTGCAACGTTGCGCTGAAGGCACCGTGCTCGTCAACAGTCACAGTCTCAACAACTTGACCACCAACCAAGATTTGGACTACCGAACCAGCTTCGCCACTGCCACTTACCGTCAAATCATCCCCGACCATGAGCTGCGTTGGCTTGACCGTGCAGACCAACGGTACGGTCGTACTCGTTGGGGTTACCGTCTCTGTAGGCGTCGCCGTTGGGACGGGAGTTTCTGTGGCGGTCGCGGTGGGCACAGGGGTTGGTGTTGAGGTTGCGGTCGGCAGCGGTGTGCTCGTTGCGGTCGGCGTTGGCGCAAGGACGACGACGTAGCCGGGGATTTGAGCCTCGGCCATGTTCCCGGCAGCATCGAGCCGTTGGCAGCCAACATACTGAATGCCCGCGCCGGTGAATTTCACGGTCGTCATAAAGGTGCCGGCTTCATCGACCGTCACCGTCTCAATCACTGCACCACCGACTGTAATCTGGACAACGGTCCCTGATATGCCACTGCCACGCACCGTAAGCAATTCACCGACCACAAGTTGAGTTGGCTCGATGGTGCATTGCAGCGGGATTGGTGTATTGGTCGGCGTCAAGGTCGCCGTTGGTGTCGCCGTGTTTGTGGATGTCGCCGTGTTTGTGGATATCGCCGTCTCTGTTGGTGTAGCGGTCGATGTTTCAGTCGGCGTTGGCGTAACCGTAGCGGTGCTGGTTGCGGTCGGTGTTGGCGCAAGCACGATAACATAGCCAGGAATCTGCGCTTCGGCCATTTTGCCGGTAGTATCGAGCCGTTGGCAGCCAACATATTGCACGCCCGCACCAGTGAACTTGACGGTCGTCGTAAAGGTGCCGGCGTCATCAACCGTCAGCGTCTCAATCACCACGCCACCAACCGTAATCTGGACCATCGTCCCTGGCACGCCGCGACCTTGTACCGTTAGCAACTCACCCACCACTAGCTGATTTGGCTCGATGGTACATTGGAGCGGGATTGGTGTATTGGTCGGGGTCGCCGTCATTGTGGCAGTTGCGGTTGACGTGGCGGTTGCGGTTGACGTGGCTGTCTCCGTAGGTGTAAGTGTAGGTGTAAGTGTAGGTGTTGGCGTAGGAGTAGCCGTGCTGGTTTCGGTTGGTGTTAGGGTCGCCGTCGCTGTGCTGGTGGCGGTTGATGTCGCCGTTTCAGTTGGCGTGGCCGTTGGTGTTGCGGTCGGTTCCAGAACTAGGACATAGCCGGCCACTTGCGCCGCAACGGGTGTCAATGCAGCGTTGAGACTTTGGCAAGCAATATATTGAACGCCAGCACCGGCAAAGGCTACCGTGTAGGTAAAAGTGCCGTCGGTAGCAACCGCTGTGGTGCCGACGGAGGTACCACCCGCCAACAGCTGCACGGTGCTATTTGGCTCGCCCTTGCCCGTAATGATGAGATCGTTGCCGACTACCAGTTGATTGGTCGAAACGGTACACTGCGGTGGAATCATCGTGTTGGTCGCGGTGGCCGTTGCTGTCGCCGTCGGCAGCGGAGTCGCGGTGGCCGTTGCAGTGGCTGTGGCAGTAGCCGTTGCAGTAGGGGTAGCTGTCATTGTGCTGGTGGGGGTGGCGGTTGGTGCGAGCACAATCACATAGCCGGGAACAAGCGCTTCGACCACGGCCCCGTTGCTATCCACTCGTTGGCAACCGACATACTGCAAACCAGCGCCGGTAAATTGGACATTCAAGGTGAAGTGCCCTTGGTCGTCCAGCTTAATTGTCTTGACCACCGCGCCCCCCAGAGTGATCTGAACGGCGCTCTGTGGCGCACCACTGCCACTGATCGTCAGCGGTTCGCCAACCATCAGTTGTGTAGGTGTGATGGTGCAGGTCAGCGGAATTGGCGTACTTGTCGGTGTCGCCGTACTTGTCGGTGTCGCCGTACTCGTTGGTGTGGCTGTTGGTGTCGCCGTGGCTGTACTCGTAGCTGTCGCGGTAGACGTTGCCGTTGGCAATGGGGTAAAGGTTGGTGTTGCGGTGGGTGTAGCCGTCGGATCGAGGACGATCACATAGCCGGCAATCGCGCCGGGGACAGTCTGCCCATTGGCATCAAGTCCCTGGCAGCCAATATACTGCAAGCCGGAGCCGGCAAAGGCAGTTGTATAGGTAAATGCGCCACTGCTATCGACGGGCACCGTTGCGGCCAAGGTACCACCCAACAGAATTTGGACCTCGCCTTCCGGCTCACCAACGCCACTGATCTGCAATTCATCGCCCACAACCAACTGCGCCGAAGAAAGGATACATTGCGGTGGAATCGTCGTGTTCGTCGGTCTGCTGGTTGGTGTCACCGTGTCGGTTGGTCTGCTCGTCGCTGTTGCCGTGAAGGTTGGTGTTGATGTGTTCGTTGGGGTATTGGTTGCAGTTTCGGTGGCTGTGGCAGTCACAGTAGGCGTTTGGGTTGCAGTTTCGGTGGCCGTAGCAGTCACGGTTGGCGTCAAGGTTGGACTACTAGTCAGAGTAGCCGTTGGTGTTTCCGTTGGGCTTGGCGTTGCCGTTGGCGTTGCGGTGGGAATTGGTGTTGATGTCGCCGTGGCCGTCATGGTTGGGTCGAAGATAACGACGACCGCGCCGATGCGAAGCTGCGCGGTCGGATCGGCGGCAAGCTGACAGCCGATAGTCTGAAGGCCAGCAGAGACAAAAGAGACGGTCAGCGCAAAATTCCCCTCCGCATCACTCTTTGTGGTACCAATCTGCTTATCGCCAGCAAAGAGCAGAACGCTAGCATTCGGCTGGGCCGTCCCCACAATTGTCGTCTGTTGACCGACGGTTAGTTGTGTCTGCGCAACAGTGCAACTCGGCGGGATCAATGTATTAGTCGCCGTGGCACTCGGCGTCGGCGTTGGCATGGGGGTGAATGTGGCCGTTGCGGTCGCCGTGTTGACCGCCGTCGCAGTCTGCGTCGCGGTATTGACCACCGGTGCTGTTGGGACAAAGGTTGCGGTAGCTGTTGCCGTGCTGGTCGGTGTGCTGGTAGCGGGGGCGGTTGCGGTGGGCTGTGGGCGCACGATTACATAGGAGACCAGCGGTGCCAACAAAAAGGAGCCGTCATCCAACAGCGTACGACAACCAATGTACTGCACACCGGCGGTGGCAAAAGAGAGTGTATAAAAGAGCTTGCCATCTGGATCGATGGTGGTTTCCCCAGCCGCTTGGCCGCCGATCACAATCTGGACATGGCTACCCGGTTCGCCCGTCCCCACGATATTGACTGGTTCACCGACCACAAGTTGTGGCTTTGTTGCCACACAGGAGGGCAATAGTGGAGTCTCTGTCGGCAGCGGCGTACTGGTTAGCGTGGCCGTGGGCAGTGTGGTATTGGTTGCGGTGGGTAGCGCAGTTGCCGTTGCCGTTGCCGTGGCTGTTGCAGGAGCGGTAGCCGTAGCCGTTTCGGTAGGCGCAGGGTTGACCACTACATAGGCCAACGAACTGCCAATGATGCTGGCACCATTCTCTTGCTGTGCCCGAACGCCTACATATTGAACACCTGGGGCCACGAAGCTTAGATTGTAATGGAAGGTGCCATCCGGTTGCACTTCAGTCGTGCCTACGCTTGCCCCACCGACAATAATATCAATCGTGTCGCCGGGGGTACCCTGGCCAGCAATCTGCAATTGCTCACCCACAACTGGCGCCACACTTGAAATGGCAAAGCGGGGTGGTACAACCGTTGCGGTACTGGTGGCGGTAGGTAACGCCGTATTGGTGGGTGTTGCGGTTGCTGGCGCTGTGGGGATTAGCGTCGCCGTCTCAGTCACCGTTGGCTCTGGTGTGTCTGTTGCGGTTGCTGGCGCTGTGGGGATTAGCGTTGCTGTCTCGGTCGCCGTTGGCTCTGGTGTGTCTGTCTCGGTTGCTGGCGCTGTGGGGATTAGCGTTGCTGTCTCAGTCGCCGTTGGCTCTGGGGTGTCTGTTGCGGTTGCTGGCGCCGTGGGGATTAGTGTTGCTGTCTCGGTTGCCGTTACCCCAGAGGTTGGTGTCAGCTCATTTGCAGCGGTTAGCGTCCCCGTTGCCGTCAACTCAGCGGTCGCTGTTACCGCAGATGTTACCGTTAGCGCCACCGTGGCGGTTGGCATTGTTGTCGGCGTTGACGTTGGCTCTGTAGTGCTTGTTTCCGTCAGGGTCGGTTCAGGCGTATTGGTTTCGGTTGCGGTCTCAGTTAGTGTTGGCTGCGCTGTATTAGTTTCGGTTACGGTTGGTTCTGCGGTATGGGTCGGCGTTACGGTTGGTTGTGAGTTAATAATCAGGTAGGCAACGTTGCGTCCCATACTTTCGGAGCCATCTGCACCCCGGGCGCGTACGCCCAAGTATTGGACACCCGCTGACGCAAAGCTTAGCGTATAACTGTAGGTGCCATCGGCAGTCACTTCGGTCGTGGTGAGGACATTACCACCGACGATGATATCAATGAAATCGCCCGCGCGTCCCTTGCCGCGCAGGGTCAAGGGTTCACCAACCAGCAGCGAAGTCGCAGAGGTTGTAAAGCTCGGCGGGATCGGCGTGGCGGTCGCCGTGGCCGTGGGCAGCGCGGTTTCCGTCGGTGCAGCAGTCTCTGTCGACGTGGGTGTCGGTTGGGCAGCAACCACGAGGGTGAAGGGAGCCGCCGCCGCAACGACCTGTTGCGCCTCATCAAGGCTCTCTACATCAACCGTATAGGTACCTGGACCACCAAGCGTAGAAGATACCTGCCAAGTGCCGCTGATGTCGATGGTCGTTGTGATGATAGGCAATGCGTCAATGGTAATTTGTAAAAGCGAACCAGGGGCACCGGTGCCATCAAGGATCACGGTGTTGGTGGTCACGCCACGGTCAAAGATAAAGGAACGAACCGCCGGTGGCACAACGCTCGTCGGTGCAACCGCTGGTTCGGAAGTTGCAGTTGCGGTCGGCACGGCCACCATCAACGCGCCCATTGGAATCTCAACCGACAGCGCACGCCCATCGGTCAGGATCGCTTGTAGACCAAGCTCATATTGATCAGGATTATCCAATTGGGTGACGAGGGACCAAAGGCCATCGCTGGCGACCGTCGTTGAGTTTACCACCGTCGCATTGGCAAGCAGTTGCGCTTGCACCCCCGGTGCGCCGCTGCCGTTCATCATCACCTGGCTACCTTGGTCACTGTTTTGCAAGAGTAACCCATCCACTGCCAAGAAATCGGCGATGGCAATGGTGGGCTCTGCAATGGGTTGCGTGGCAGTCATGGTCGCTGCGACCGCAATGGCGACGGGGGTTGGCGTAGCCGTTGGCAGAAGAACGGCCAGACGCAGCGAACTTGATGTGGCTAGCGGTGCCCCATCGGCAGCAAGCGTTTGTGCCAGCACCGTATATTCGCCACTTTCGGCAAAGGTCGCCGCCGCTGCCCAATTGCCATCCGCATCCACTTTCACTTGATCGGCAAGCTGATCATTGAGCAGGAGTTGCACGGTCGAATTGGCCGCGCCGGTGCCGCGAAAGGCCGCCTGCGCCGCGGTCAGGCGTTCCCCATTGGCCGGTGCCACAATAATCGGGCGCACAACCGCAATATCAATTGTATAGGTGGGAACCGCAGTGCTAACCGTTGTCAAGCCAACGGTCATTGTCTGATAACTGCGGGCAACAAAGAGAATAATAAATAGAACAATCAGGGCAGCTAAGGTGACAAATTTCGAGGTATCATAGCGTTGCACAGCTTTAGGCATACGCGCTCTTGGCATAATTGTTAGTTACCCCTGTTCGCTTGGGTAGTCGACTGAGCAAAGGTGCGGGCCTGACGAATCCACGCATCAAAGTCCAATGACTGCCACTCTTGTGGATTGATGATTTCGGTCAATCGTTCGACGGAGACATCGGCCAAATCGGCAAATGTATAAAGACCAGCGTCATTCAGTTTGCGGGCATAGACCTGGCCAATGCCGTTGACATCCTGTAGCCGATCCATTTTGTGGGTGGTACTGTTCTGTTGTTGCACACGATTCTGCAGGTTGCTAATCTCTAACCGCGCAACATCCAGCTCTTTACGAAGACGAGTCTCTTCATCAGAGGTAACGGTAAGATCGCTGCGCCAAAAGCGCCAATCGATAATCCATTCTACCACCCAGCCAATAATCGCGCCCGCGACAAGCCCAAGCCAGAACAACATATACACCCCCTAATTGGATGTTCAGTACAACAATGATATGATAGGCGTGTTAACTAAAGATTATGAGTACATTTCCAAACATGCGCAATTGCAGTGCAATTTGGATTCGCCAAGGGCTGCGACAGTTGATTTGATAGTGCTGCAAGAGCATTTCAAGCAGGGGAATGCTCGAAACTGTTATAGGTGTGAAAATAAAGTTTCTTGCCACTATTTTTTACCACATTTTTTGCCATTTGGTCAATATGCTAAATCGATGCGCGACAAACGCCAAGTGCCTCGTTACTTTTGGGAGCGAAATAGATTTTTCTCGCAAAGGCGCAAAGCCCGCAAAGGCTGACCAGAAACGTTCGGTGCAACAGGATCGCAGGGGTTGACGTGCCACGAGCGGCGGCTGAGCTTGCGATGCCCTGCGCGATGCCCTGCGCAATGCCGAAGGGTCGAAGCCAAAGCGATTCCCCGCCTGCGATCCTGCTGCACTATTTTTCATCTGTACCAGAGCTGAATTCAGAGAGAATTAGAGACCTATGCAGCAGACGACGATCTACAAACAGACCAGCTACGGCGAAGTACAGCTTGGCTATCTTGGCGACGATGGGCTCATCTATCAGGGGCGGGGCACAGCAGGAGAGCCCGTTGGCCGCGTCGATTCGACAGGCCACATCTTTCGCAAAACGCAATACGACGAGCGCGAATTGGGTAGCGTAACGGCCAATGGCGAAATCCATAGCCACGGCCTCTTTGAAGGGGGCACTTTGGGCTGGGTTGAACCCGATGGGGTTGTGATCCAAGGGGGTCTCATCCTGGGGGAAGAGGAAGTTGGTCGCGTCGAGGGGGAGCAAAGCGCAGCCGCGGGCGCGGCCCTCCTCCTGCTTTTTCTGCCCGACGACGCCGAAGCAAACAAACGCATGCAAAACCGTTGAGGAACCATGGCACCGGTCGCTGATCTACAAAAGAATGAGATACGAGAGATAGCAGTACAGACAGAGCGCCTGACCATGCACTGCCGCCTCCACGGCGACGAGGAGGGACTGCCGATGTTGTTGGTTCACGGCAGCTTTGGCTCCAGCCGTTGGTGGGAACCGCTCTTTGCGCTGTTGCCGGAGGCCATCTATGCCGTGGCCCCCGATCTGCGTGGCTGTGGCGAGAGCGACAAACCCGAGACGGGCTACACCATTGCCGAGCAGGCCGCCGATCTGTGGGCGCTAGTTGACGAATTGGGCTGGCGCAACTTTGACCTGGTCGGCCATGCCAGCGGTGGTGCCATTGCCATCGAGATGGCGCTGACCCATCCGGGGCTGCTCAATACCCTAACGTTAGTTGATCCCGCGCCGATTGAAGGGATCTTTACGCCGTTGGATGGCATCCTGGCGCTGGCCGAGATGCAGAAGAATGAAGCTTTGCTGCGCCAAGCGTTGACACTTCTGCTGCCTACCTATGATCAACAGATGGCCGAGCATGGGGCCTTCTTTGACCAGTTGGTGCTCGATGCCCAAACCATGGCACCCGCCGCCTTTACCGCCGTTGCCGAAAGTCTGAATCAGTGGAATCGCCTTGATGATGCCGCCCAATTGACGCTACCGACGCTGATCATCTGGGGGGATCAGGATGCACTTGTTCATCGCGACGCCATGACACGCAGCCTGCTGGCGATTCCTGGTGCCAACAATCTCGATGTCCTGCGCAATGTTGGCCACAGCCCCATGATCGAAGCACCCCTGGCGCTCGCCGAGCGGCTGCTCGAGTTTATCACCGAAGATTATGCTGGCTTTGAAGAGGCCCGCGTGATGGCCGCTAGGGCGTGTTGACATTTGCTAAAAACGGCCAATAGAATTGGCCGTCTAACAGTGAGAAGCCGCCTCAGCGGCTAGGAATTTAGCCACTGAGGCGGCTTCTCACTGTTCAATACCTTCGCCAATTTCAGAAATTAGAGCCGTCATTCCTGCGCAGGCAGGAATCCATCTTCATGTTACACGAGTAGATTCCTGCCTGCGCAGGAATGACATCTGGAAATTTCCGCCAAAACAAGGTTTGGCGA
>DAOUCA010000120.1:0-6106 GCA_034432375.1 Caldilineaceae bacterium | reverse complement strand
GCGCCCATTGCCAATGTGGTGCGTACTGTATTCAGCCAAGAAAGCGTTGACGCCCGCTGGCGAACGGTCATGAGCACTGCCACGAATATCGGCATTGTGTTAAGCCAGGCGCTCTTTACCGCCCTCGGCGGATTTTTAATCGCCGGGTACGGATACCGCTCGCTCTTTCTCTTTGGGGTTATGATGTCTCTCATCTCCGCCCTCATCGCTTGGATCTATTTACGCATTGACAAGCGGCAAAATGCCTCTGATGCGACTCTTGTTTCTCCGGCCCCAGTGTTGGATTCGGTGCTGAAAGAGGATGGATAGGATCGAAAGCTAATCTTTGGTGTTATTGAACCTATTCGCTGTTGATAAGAAAGAACTAATATCATAAGCTATGATATTAGTTCTTTATCGCAAAAACATTGAGGGTGCCAGGCTCGAATATGTGCCCATCAGGATGCACGGCGGGTAGTTTATCAGCAATGACAGGAACCGCAGAGGTGACGAAAAGCAGATAGCGTTTCTCGCCGAGTTGCGCCACCGGTACATTCGCTGCTGGACCCGATCTCAGTCGACACTTCGGCGGTGGTCACAATCTCGCGCGACAGCGAGGGTTATGTGAGTACAGAAATCGTAGCGATGACTAGCAAAGTTGCTAACACTAGGAAAACATTGGCGAAACGGTTGCGGGAAGACATGTTCACTCCTTCGTGCAAAGTGCCATAACATCACCCGGCAAACATATCATCTCCACGGTTCGGCGCGCCAACTTATCGTCAAGCTGCTAGCTTTCCGCTTGTGGGTACAGTCTGCGTAGCCCATGCAGGTAGGTCAGCGCAATCCCATCGGAACCATGCCCTTCACCGGCATAGATTTCGGTGGGATTGCGCTGACCCAGGGTAGTTACCCTGCTCTAAGAAGGCCACCAGTTGATGAAAGTAAGGGAACTGTTCATCCTCCAACGCCCCTGCGGAAAGGTACAACTGAATCGGGGTGGCTGCGTCGCACGCCGTCAACTGCGCGTCATGTTGAATCAGATAGGGATATGCGATATAGAGATCGCCGCTGCCGGAGATATAGCGCTGAAAGACATCCGGCTGGTGGAACAACGCATAGAGCACAAAGAAGCCACTCGATGAATAGCCATACAGGCAGCGATCAGATGGCATGGTCCGGTAGTTCGCGTCGATAAATGGGATCATCTCCTGCGTCAGAGCCTCTAAAAAGAGGTTTGCCGCGCTATCGGGCAAGGCAATTGCCAATTGTTAGCGCGTTCCTATGCATTTTTGCTTCGCGCACTGGCTATCCAATCCATCCCTGTAACATCATGTTGTCCAAGCACCAAACTTAACTGCGCGGCGTGTTCCTGCACATGTCGCATACTATACAACTGAAGCTCCAAGAAGCTTGGTTCCATCCACTCGAATACACATCGTTGTTGCGCGCTCTCGTCTGTCAGCGCCTCGATCGTCGATTGGCACTTCTCGCGGCAGGCGCCCAAATACGCAAGGATCTGATCCTTTGTGTAAGGTTGCTCCGGCAACACCCCACGGATAAAAGGGGCTGGTGGCGTAAACCCTTCCATAGTGCCACCCAGAAATAGGTCTAGCCAGCTCAGGGTGTGGTAGGCTATAAACCAGAACTGACCATACCGCTCATCATCCGGATCCCTATACACGACGACAGTCCAGAGCTGATCAGGACATAAATTTATCACATCACCGAACATATCGATAGCAGCCCCAAATTGATTCCAAGTGTTTGCTCTACAGTCGATCTGCATCTTATGCCTCCTCTAGTGGGTTGTATGGTTTCAGCAAAAGTGAGAATGCCATTGTAGACCAGATGTTCTATCGGTGTCAAGGGCGTGGGTGCAACGGCGCAACGGCGGTAATGATGGATATAAGCCGCTGCACGAGCGAGAAGGCCACGACTAATTAATTTCCTGCTCCGGTTCGGACAAGTATAACTTTGTTGACCAATACTATAATCGGCACTCCATCAAAAAAGCGTACACCATCATCTATGCCCGACGAATGGAATTTCTACAGTACGCCAGAGGCGGCGCAGCAGCTAGAGACAAGCCTGATATGCAAGTTGGTGTCCGATGAGCAAGCAAAATTGCAGTGAGGGTTGCGCGCCAAAATTAGATCGGAATCGTTTCCAGATCTGAAACTGCTATGGATGCGTAGTAGGGGGATATATCGATTTCCTGTGTTGAGCTGTTCTTTTTGTTTGCGCTGGTTTACTTTGGGTCTTCAGGTTGTCGTTGCCTGTCTCGCTAGGGAAACGTCAACCCCTGCCTTCCTCTCTTGACGCATCTTCGCATAGACCTGAGTAAACTCTGCGCCCAAAAAGATAATTTGTGCCGAATAGTAGACCCAAAGCAAAAAAGCCATGACCGAACCAGCCGCCCCATAGGCAGAGCCCGAATTCGCCAAATATAAGCCTAAAATAAATTTCCCGACAGTAAAGAGCAGTGCCGTCACTAGTGCTCCCATCCCTACCTGATGCCAACGAATATCAATGTCAGGCAAGACTTTGAAAATTGCGGCAAAGAGCAGTGTAGTTACCCCTAACGAGATGGCAAAGTTTAGGATCTGCCAGAAAAGTGTTGTACTATCTCTGCCCAGAAAATTAGGCAAAGCTGAAAGTATCGCACTAATAATCAGTGAAACCAATAAGAGAAAGGCTATGCCAAGCACCATACCAAAGGAAAGCAGGCGATCTTTGATCGTGCCAATAATATTGTTGCCTTTTCGCTCGGGCGCATCCCAAATTTTGTTTAGCGAGTTTTGTAGTTGGGCAAAGACATTGGTAGAACCCCACAGGAGGGTGGTCAGGCTGACAATGCCGGCCAGGCTACTCGTGCTTGACTGGCCGGCATGATCGAGAATATTTTTAATAAAATCAGCACCCTGGATACCAACAGAGTTTGTAAGTTGCGCCATCAGCTGATCTGATGCCGTACTTTGGGCGACAAAGAGCCCTGCTACCAACACGATCATGACCAGGAGCGGCGCAATCGAGACCGCTGTATAAAAAGCTAGACTGGCCGCTAAGAGCGATGCTTCATCAGCAAGCCACTCTTGCACAGTCTTTTTGACCAGGTGCCATAGTGTGCTGAGTTTCATCATTATTCTTTGGTAATCCGACTAACTTGCGCCCTCTGTAATGTTGAACGAATTTGGTCGTCATATTCGTCTGACGCTTCAACGATGATTGCCGTGCCACCATGTTCAATGGCTTGCCCATAATAATCAGCGTTGTTCCCGCCCATACCCTCATCTTCCAAAACATTCTCTTCCGATTCTTCGGTAACCAAAGCGCCGCCGATCGGTGCTATGCCGACACCACCGCCGTTGCTGGCGCTGCCACTTGGCCAAGCGAATGCTGGAAGAATCCGCTCATGATTCGTGTTGTCGACAATACTCCAATCGAGATTATCTATCTTCAATTCACTTAATTTCTTAGTAATGGTGTCAGCCACACTCTCATCGGGTAACATTCCAATAAATTTCGACATGGATTCCATCCTTTCGTTTATAAACTTGCTCTGCTGAAGGTAAGCACTGCTCTAATGCAATTTATCTCCATCCTGCTAGAATCGTACAGCCGTCAATTCTTGCGCTTTTAGCATAACAGAAAGTAGAGCACAGCCCTGTAGATAACGATATAAGGGTAAGATATATCATGTTTTATCTGTGGCAGACCCAATGATCCGGTTATTTTGTTAATCCATCAAGTCAACATGTAATGGCGCCAGTATAAGTTATAGTTGTATCTACCCTTTGTATCAGGATGTATTTTGTCATTCCCCAATTGAGTTTACGCTGACTAAATCTAAGACTGCCAACAGCCCCAGCCAAGGCGTGGCAAGGTACTACGCTCTCTTGAAACTAATTATACGAAATTATGACGCAATCATCTGAAGTGGCTCCACCGACCCAGCCGTTTACCGAGATCGAAGATCACGATCTTGCTGCGCTTGCCGCAGCCGTTGATCTCACCTATGTGACTGACCAGGAAGCTGGTTACCATCGCCGTCGACATGGGCGTGGCTTTACGTATACCGATGCGGACGGCAATACGATTCGCGACCCCGACGTGCGGCAACGCTTACGCGCGCTTGTCATCCCTCCAGCGTGGAAGGAAGTCTGGATCTGTGCTGATTGGAATGGGCATCTGCAAGTCACGGGGCGCGATGAGGCGGGGCGCAAACAATATATTTACCATGAACGTTGGGCGACTGTGCGGGATTATGTTAAGTATGAACGTCTACGTAGCTTTGCCAAGGCATTGCCCACATTGCGTGAACAAGTGGCAGCGGATCTCCGTAAGCACAAACTGAGCCGGGAAAAGGTTACGGCGTTGGTGGTACGCCTGTTGGAGCAGACCTTGATTCGCATTGGCAATAATCAATATGCGCAACACAATGATTCCTATGGATTGACCACCTTGCTTGATGACCACGCGATGATTGACGGTAGCAAACTTCTCTTTGAATTTCGGGGCAAGAGTGGCAAGGAGCACGAGATAGCACTCCGCGACAAGCGGCTGGCTCAGTTGGTAAAAGCATGCCAGGATTTGCCAGGACAACAGCTCTTTCAATATTTGGATGAGGCAGGAAATGTTTGTGCGCTGGAATCGGGCTCAGTAAATGAATATCTACGAACGGTGACCTGCTGTGACTTCACCGCCAAAGATTTTCGAACCTGGGGTGGCACAGTTTGGACCGCACACTTGCTTCATGAGGCCGGCGCTGCTGACACAGCGCGCGCGCAAGAGCAAGCGATTGTAAATGCGATCAAAGGCGCGGCACAAGTGCTGGGCAATACCCCTACCGTCTGCCGGGCCCATTATGTACACCCAATTGTGTTAGAGAGTTATCGCGATCGTTCACTCTTTTCGCTTTATCAAACGCTAGAGCAGAGCCACCAAGCAGAGCAACATGCTCTCACGATTGACGAAACAGTCGTACTTGCTTTGCTTGATGGAGAGGGTAATGCTCTACTAGAGAGCAATTAAGTTAGGGCGCTTTGCGCAGCGCATCGACCATGCGCATTTGTTTGGCAGTGAGTTCAAAGTCGAAGATTGCAAAATTCGCCTCTCGATGTTTGTCACTTGCCGCTTTAGGGATCGCTGAAACGTCCTGCTGAATCAACCAACGCAGTGCTACCTGTGCCGGTGATTTGCCATAGCGTGCCCCGAGCTCTTGCAAGAAAGGATCCCTATGGATTTCGCCGCGGGCCAATGGGCTATAAGCCGTTAACATGTAATCATGGCTCTTTGCCTGTTGCACTAGATTATCTTGTGGGTGATAAGGATCATCAGGTCAATATAATCGCTATCAAGTTTTTGCAAACTCTCTTGGCCTGTCCGAATGACATCATCGTGATGAAAACTGCTCTGCCGCACTTTGCTGACCAGAAAAATCTCCTCACGCGGTACGCCGGAGCGTTTAATGCCTTCCTCTACTTCCGCTTCATTTTCATAAGCCTGCGCCGTATCAATATGTCAATAGCCTATACGCAGCGCATGGTCGACGCCATGCCTACAGACGTCACCACGTAGCTGCCATGTACCAAAGCCAAGAGCCGGTACTTTTTCCCCTTTGATTAACAATTCCATTACAGTCTCTTTCTTCTAACTAAGGCCGCTCCAAAGGATAATGCGCCACTAAGTCACACGAAGATTATCTTGTCTTTGGGAAGCTTCGCGCCTCTTCGTGGAAATTTAAATTTTGGATTGGTCTAACTAATCGATAAAATCCTTAAAAGTCATCCAGCGTCTCTCGTGTAAAAGTAACGCTACGATGGATGGATTTTAAATGATTAGCTTCTGTTGACATTTCAATTTTGCAGGGTTGAAACCCGCTGCTAACACCAAAAAGCCGCCTCAGCAGCTACATACCTAGCCGCTGAGGCGGCTTTTCGGTGTTAGTCGGCCAATTTATTGGTCGTTTTGGCAAATGCCAACAGACCCTAGTACATGATGGCGTAAATAAGCCAATAGTAAAACAGGTAAGGTATACTGAGTATAAACATAAGATGTAACCAACAAGCAATGATGTGAAAGATGGAAAACAAAAGTGCCAGATCCGCGAGCAGTGGCGATAGAA
>DAOUCA010000119.1:0-10657 GCA_034432375.1 Caldilineaceae bacterium | reverse complement strand
GTCTGTATAGATCTAAATGAGTTGTAATTACCAAACTCATATTACGCATCTTCCCACAAAGGTGCCACGCTACTCGAGTACGCCGCATCCCCAGATGCGGGCCAATCGCATCTGGGGATGCGGCGTACTCGAGACCGGCGTGTTTATTGCGTAACATGAGTTCTTAATTCCCTACATCGCCGGGCGCCCCTACTAACCGTGGGCTAAAGCCCACGGCGGCTTCACTGTAACAGACGGACTAGCTGTGCCAATTCGGTGGTCAAGTCGCCATCCTCATCATTTGGCTTGGCTTGGATAAGGGTGATGGCAGCCTCGCCAGCGCCGCGTTCTTTGCGCGGCGCGAATGGCCGGTGCACGGTGGCTGACACGGGTTGACGGTCGCCTTCCAGGTGGCAGGCGAGCGCGGCAATGGTTGGGAAATCCCACAGATCGGTGACTTCGACGGTGCTGTCGCGCCCGCTGCTTTGCAGCCAAGTGCGCAGGGCATGGACGAGTTCAACCGCGGCGACCGAATCAAGACCGTAATCGGCAAAGGGTTTATTTAGATCGATGGCCGCGGGCACGGTGCGCAGACGTTGGGCCAGTTGGCTGATGATCCAGCTTTCAATGGTATGGGTGATGTAGCCATTGGCGGGCCGTAGCCGGCTCGCGATCGGGGCAGCGGCTCGGCTATCGACTTGGAGCGGCGGCGTGGTTGCTACGCTGGTGAGCACTTCTGTCGCGAATGACCAAGTGCCGATCGTTTCAAGTGTCCCATCCAGATAAGCCTGGCGAGTGGCGCGGCGTTGTAGCTTGCCGCTAGAAGTTTTGAGCATGCGCCCCGGGCGCAGCAAGAGAATCGCACTGACCTGCAATTGATGGGTTTGCGAGATTGCGTTGAGGATAGCCGCGGTCACCTCTTCGACCTGCAGCGTGCGCAGATGGGTACGTGCCACCTCCTGCACAATTACCAACCGCTCTTCGTTGGCGGCTTCCACCGAAAAGGCAACCGCACAGCCCGGCTGTAACGCTGGGTGGGCCTCTTCGGCGCTCACTTCCAGATCTTGGGGGTAGTAATTCTTGCCGCGGATGATGATGAGGTCTTTGAGGCGACCGGTGACAAAGAGCTCGCCGTTGTAGATAAAGCCGAGATCACCGCTGCGTAGAAAAGGTCCTTCGCCCGTATCGGCAAGGGTGGCAGCAAAGGTCTGGGCACTTTCTTCGGGACGCCGCCAGTAGCCATCGGCAACACTGGGGCCGGCGATCCAGATTTCGCCAATTTCGTCAGGCGCAGAACGCATGCGGCGTTCGGGGTTAACAATGCAAAAAGTTTGGTCGAGCCAGGGCTGGCCACTGCTGACGAGCCGTTGCACCCTCTCTGTCGCTAGATCGAGGGGCGTTGCCAGCTCAACGCGATTGTGGGCCAAGGCATTGGCGGCAAAGGTCGTGATGACGGGTGCCTGTGGCTGGGGAGTGCAACTCGTCATCAAGGTCGATTCGGCCATGCCGAGGCACGGCGCGAAGGCCTGAAAGCGGAAGCCGTAGGGTGCAAATTTGGCGGCAAAGCGCTCCAACGTCGCCGCACGCACCGGCTCCGCACCACAAAAGGCAACTTCCCAGCAGGAGAGATCGAGCCCTTCACACTCTTCCTGTGAAATTTTCTCGATGCAGAGTTCATAGGCAAAGTTGGGGCCGCCACTCACGGAAATCCGTTCGGCGGAGATCGCCTGGAGCCAACGACCTGGGCGCTGCAAAAAGTCGACGGGGGCCATCAGGGTAGTCCGATTGCCGGCATAGATCGGCGCGATCACGCCGCCGATGAGCCCCATGTCGTGATAAAAGGGGGTCCACATCAGCCCTGTACTCTGCGGCACGAGCGCAAAGGCCTGGGCGATCAGCGCGGCGTTGTGCATCAGGTTGGCGTGGGAGACCATGACGCCCTTGGGGATGCCAGTGGAACCGGAGGTATATTGTAAGAAGGCCAAGGTCGCCGGTGTGGGGGGGGTGGGCTGCCAAGCCGCGGCATCTTCGGCGCAAAGCGTGTCCGTTGCCAACCACTGGAGTTGGTCCAATGCCGTGGGAGTCGCCTGGCGTTCCGTCAAAGAAGCCAGCACTTTGGCCGTCGTCAAGGCAAAGGTGGGCTGGGCATCGGCCATCACCGTCAGCAGACGTGGATCGGGCCGATTGGGGCGTGGGGGGTAAAGGGGCACAGCGGTTGCGCCGGCGTAGAGGCACCCGTAAAAGCCCGCGATGAATTCTACACCAAAGGGGTAAAGCAGCAAGACCCGTTCACCGGTTGCCCCGCGTTGTTGTAACCAAGCACCGAGCGCGCGAGCGCGGCGATCTAGCTCACGATAGGTGACTGGGGACGTAGATTGATTGTCAGCATTGCAGAAGCGGTACGCAATTTGCTCGGGCTCTGTCGCGGCTCGTTGACGAAGGATCGTGACAATCGAATCAGCATTGTTGATAAGCGGGTGATGATGAGCTCTTTGCACAAGGGACTTCTTTCTGTTGCTTTATCGCTGCAATGGGAATGGCGTATGCGCTATCATGAATACAGTCGCGAGTCGGTGCGTCCTGCATACGAGAAGTTGTTACAAAATGCTGACAACAGGAGACAGTGAGACAGTCAGACAGTCAGACAGTCAGACAGTCAGACAGTCAGACAGTGATACTGAACGACCGTTGGGCTATTTATCTCGCGGTAGGTGAGCAATCAAACGGTCTTGGCAGGGGCGGCTAACTTTGGCAGCAACATGGTGAGGGCCTGATCGACGGTCATCACTCGGAGGGCTTCTTCGCGCGAAATTTCAATGGCAAATTCTTCTTCCAGGCGCATGATCAATTCAATGCGGTCGATACTGTCGGCCCCTAACTCGTCGACAAAATTGGTGGTCAACGCGATATGCTCTTCGCCGATTTTGAAGACATCGGCGACAATTGCCCTTGATCTTGCGATTACATCGTCCATTTGGTTTCCTCCGATTATTTTTCATTCAGTAAGCATCTGCATGAACAGTACAGCAGATTTTGGTAGCAGCGGATAACAGCCCAAGCACGCTATCGATATTTTTTGATCACCAGTACTGCATTGCTGCCGCCGAAACCAAAAGAATTGGAGAGACAGGTTTGCACGGTTTTTATGCGCCGCCCTTCGGTGACATAGTCTAAGTCACAGTCAGGGTCGGCTTCTTCGTAATTGATCGTTGGTGGCACAACGCCATCGCGCAGGGTGAGCAGAGAGGCGATCAGTTCAAGCCCGGCCGAAGCAGCGAGGGTATGGCCAAGCACCGGTTTGATGCCGCTGATCGGAATGGTATAGGCATGCTCACCAAAGACTTGTTTGATGGCCGCGCTTTCCGCGCTGTCGTTGGCAATGGTGGCGGTGGCGTGGGCGTTGATATAGTCCACCTCTTCGGGCGCGACTTGGGCTTGGCGTAGGGCATGGCTAATGGCAGCGGCGAGGCCATCGGCGTTGGTCTGGGTGAGATGATGGGCATCGCCACTCTGGCCGTAGCCGGCAATTTCGCCATAGATGTGGGCTTGGCGATCTAGGGCGGATTGTTCGGCTTCGAGCACCACCATGCCGGCCCCTTCCCCCAAGACGGTGCCATCGCGATTTTTGCTAAAGGGTTTGCAGGCCCGTTGGAGAGACCCATTTTGGCGGCTCATGGCAAAGAGCGCGCACCAATTGTGAAAGACGGCGGGCGAAAAGGGGGTATCCACACCGCCGACCAACGCCTGGCTGATCACACCGGTTTGGATCATCATGGCGGCAAGGCCAATCGCGTGGTTGGCGGACGAACAAGCCGTGTCGATGGTAATGACCGGACCATGCAGGTTGCATTGAATCGAAATATTGGTGGCCGGCGCGGAATTCATCGGCTTTAAGATCGCGAAGGGACTAACCCCTTTTGTCTCTAAATAGCGATTGAAATGAGGTTCACTCTCTACATACCCCCCCTGCGAACAGCCAATGAAAACTCCTGCACCCGGATCTAATTGATTGCCAACGCCTACCGCATCCGTAATGGCTTGTCTAGCCGCATAACAAGCAAATTTGGAGATTCGGCTGAGGCGCGAACTGACTCTGGGTGTCAGGTAGGCCTCGATTGGTGCCAGATCGATTTCCGCACCAATTTGGGTAGGAAAATCGGTGATATCGAAGGTATGTAGGGGTGCAACCGCCGAGTGACCGGCCAGGAGCCTTTCCCAGAATGATGCCACGCACAAACCGACCGCGGAGGCAACGCCCATCCCGGTGACAACGACTTTATTCATGTTGAACTCACTTTTGCGGATACTTTTGTGTACCCTTTTGTATGCGAGGGGGAAGAGTGCGGATAGAGCAACGACATTTGCTCGGTATCTGCTGTTATTTGAAGTACAGTCGCGGTGGGCAGTTGAGGAAATACGAAAAGTTGTTACAAAAGGCTGACAACAGCTGAGTAAAAATTTTGTTTAGTGTTAAGGCTAATCCAAAATTTAAATTGTCCACGAAGACACACGAAGACACACGAAGAAAAGCACCTATTTGTACTAATCATTGGAAACTTGCGGGCGGATTTATTGCAGATGGAGGATAGGATCACCGATGAGGACAAAGGGGGCCCAGTAGTAGGGGTGGCGCCAGGTTGCCATCATGGTGCATTGTGCTTTACGGAGCGCGGCGTAGGCACTTTGTCCGCGCTGTAATTCTTGATAGAAGATACTCATGGTATGGATGGCCGCTTGATCATCGAGCGACCAAAGACTGACAACGAGCGACTGTGCGCCGGCCCGGAAGAAGCTATGATAAAAATCGGCCAGAGGATCGATCAACGAATACTCGCTGCGCCCCGTGTCACAGGCACTCAGGGTGATGAGGGGCGCACTATGTTGAAGCGCAGCCAGATCCTGTAAGGTGAGCCAACCGTCGGCCAATTTCAGCGCAGAAAAGATGGGATTGTCGGCGCGGAAGAGCCCATGCGTGGCCAGGTGAATAAAAGAACGTGGCGCTTTGGCCGCGAATAGCGATTGTGCGGTGGCAGCCGCGCCACAGTACAATTCGGCAGTGGGGAAAATCTGGCCAACGACAGCGGCTTCGCTTTCAGCCTGTTGAATCAACTGATCATTCAGCCCGAGAATTAAGGGAGGCGCAAAGGGGCCAGTAAGTTGCCGTTGGCAGACCATCTGATGAAAGGTTGCACTAATGGCATAGGAGATCCCATACGATTCGAGGAGATAGCGTTTGCCGTCAAAGAAGGCATGAAAGGGCAGATTGCGCAACTGCTGGTGCGGGACCACAACAATATGATCGGCATTCTCCAGCAGCCCGGCAATTGGTGCAATCAGCAATTGGTAAAACTGTTGAAGCACGAGATCGATCCCGCTCTGCAACAACCGGCGGTGGCGTTCACGAAAGCGCGTTCCCAGATGAAATTTGCTGATCTGAAAATTGAACTGCTGCACCAGATCCTGCAGGTGATCACACGAAACCGCGAGTTGGTGCACCGTAAAATTGGTCCCCTCAATGCAGAAAATGGTCAGGCGTTCATCGGCAAAAAAATATTCCAATAAAATTGTCCCAACGGGAAGGGTAGCTTGGAGGAGTGGTAAGGGGTGAGGGCGGACATCGCTATCCTCTGCGGCAACAAAATCAAGACGGCGGTGGCCATCGAGCAGATTGTCGAGCCGCTGCTCACATTGCACGATCGCCGCATGGAGCCGGGCAACATCAACATTGGAGGCGAAGGCCGCATCTGGCGTGTGGAATTGGGTGTAATAGCGGTTGAGTTCACTTTTGAGCAGCTGGATCTGCTCCCGATCCGATCGCAAATTCGCAGGCAGAGCAGCCACGTTCTCCAGCGCAAGTTCGAGATCGGTCGCGCTCTGCGATAGTTGGCGTAGCGAACTCAACTTGGCTTGTTCGAGGGTATCGAATGCGGTACGCGAGTGCAGCGCATTTTTCTGTTCAAGACAAAATTGGATAAAGTGTTCATAGACTTCCCGCTTGTCACCCCAAAAGGCAATCTTATAATCTTCTGCACCGATCTTGGCCTGCGCTTGTTCAATCGCCAGCAATGCCTGCCGATAATGGAGCTCCGCCTCGGTAACTTTCCCTTGCAGTTGACAGACGCGCGCCAAGCCAAATTGGTAGCAATAGGTGACCGTTGCCGAGCCATATGGGCCAAGAGAGCGCTGTGCTTCACCAAAATGGTGTGCGGCTTGATCTAATTGGCCAACCGCCAACGCAATTTGCCCCAAGACCGATTCCGCTTGTCCAACACGCCGCGTCAGGCCATAGTGCAGAAAGAGCGAACGCGCTTGCAGTGCAGAAGAAGCCGCAGCTTCGTACTGGTTGGCGCGCAGGTGAACGAGACTCTCATAGAGATCGACCAACGCTTGCCAGTGCGTTCCCCCCATTTGAGCGAGTAAGCGACGGGCCTGGTCCAACTGTTCCAAGGCCAATACCGACTTTTGCAGATGCAGGAGTGCCAATGCTTCATTGAGCAGTAGCTGCGCGGTTTCCCATGGCATTTGCGCACGTTCAAAGACAAGACGCGCGCTGCGGGCTAGCTCGATCGTTTTACGCCAGAGGTTGAAAATTGCGTAGATTTCAGCGCGATAGAGATCGACAAAGGCGATATCGATCGCACTTTCTTGCTGGGCGAATTGTTCCCGAGCGTGGCCAAAGAGGCGCAGCGCTTGCTGGTAATCGCCGAGCGAAAAGTGCAGATAGGCCAGATTGTGGTCGATGCGGGCGATGGCATTGCTCATCCCGGCAGCAACATAGTAGCGCCGTGCGCGCTGATATTTCTCCTCTGCCGCGGCGTACTCATTCAACGCTTCGAGTACATTGGCATCGTTTGATTCCACGGCGGCGCACCATTGGGGCTGGTGCGCCGCCGTAAAGAGGCGGTGGGCTTCGGCATAATGGTCGCGCGCCGCTTGGAATTGCCCCAGATAGTAGCTAATCAAGCCCTGGTTGAGCAGTGCTCGCCCCAGGCCAAAGGCATCGGCCGTCGCCCGAAAGTGATCGATGATCCAGCGGTTGGTGGCAAAGGCGTCGGGATAGCGGCCCAACGCGCGCAAGGTGGCAACTTGACCAATCGCGGCGTCAGTGGCCAGTGCATCGAGCTGTAACGAACGATAGATACGCACCGCTTCTTCATATTTGTGTAGCGCAAGCAATGGCTCCGCCGTACGCAGCGATTGCGCCTCGACACGCAAGGCGGCGGCTAACGTTTGGCGATCATCCCAAAGCTCGGCGGCGTCGGAGATTAGTTGCGCAATGAGGCGCGCTTTGCGGCTATCATCGCGCTCTAGCCGATGGGCTTCCTCTTGTAGCTGCTGAATGAAGGTGCGGTCGGTCCGCGGATGATGATTGAGCAACCAAGTACGCCGCAAGGCCGAATTGTCTAATGGTAGGATCGTTTCCACGACTGAATGCATCGCCATGATTCCCGTATCGGTAACTTTTCCACGGAGCCTTGCAGCAAACTCGCAAGCGGTGACAGGTGGCAGGTAAGGTAATGCTCGCTATCGTTGAACGAAGAAGGATTCAACGACGGTTTGCACCAGATCAGTACGAATATGTAACCCATACTCGCCTTCAGGAATTTGCGAAATTCGAAATCGACCGAGATTATCGGTCAATACGGTGCGCAGCGCCAGCCGATTTTGCTGAAGTTCAATGCGGCTACCTTCAATATCACAGTCGCTATGGTCACCCGTCAACAATTGGCCTAAGAGGGTGTAACTCTCTTGTAGCTCGGCGTGTAAGATGGCAATGTGGAGATCAAAGCGGCCAAAGGAAAAGAGCAGTTCGCGCTCCTGGGTCGTACCACGCGTCTCCGGCAAACCGACATCAAGCTTGCTATCGTGAAGCAGTGCAATCGGCAATGGGGTGGGGATCTGCGTTGAATAGTGGTTGCGCGTCGCTTTGAGAACCCGTTGCATGAGCGCAGATGAGGGTTGTCCTACATCTGGTGTACGGGCCTGTTGAGCGATCTGCCAAGCGATGGCCAATGCCTGCCGACACTCACTGCATAGATTAACATGGGCCCGGATTGCCTGCTCTTCTTGGCGATCGGCAATCCGGTCACAGGCATAGTCGGTTAACTGATGAAATGGAATATGTTCCATAATGAGACTCCGCTTCCGCTGGCAAAGCACTGTACTACCCATCAATCCTATGGAAAAGGTACAACCCTACAGTCGCGTGATTTCCAGAAAAAATACATGACTTTGCCCTACGACAACAGTTCGACCCGCTCGCGTAGTTTTTCTAAACAACGGGAGCGGGTAGGGCCGACACTACCGATGGGCATCTTGAGTGTGAGGGCGACTTCGGCTTGGGATTGGCTCTGCTCTTTGAGAAAGAGCTCAGTCAGGAGCGCGCGACAGCGTGGATCTAAGTCAGCAAGTGCTTTGCGGATCAGACTGTACTCTTCCAGGCGGATCAACAGCTCATCCAGTGTATCGCCATCGCGTTCAATCTCATTTTCCAAAAGCTGTACATCTACCATTGCATAATTGGGCGTACTGCGCAGCCAACGAATACAGACGCGCCGTGCAATGGTAACAAGCCAGGGGTGCAACCGTTCCTGATCTTGTAGCGTTGGCAATGAACGGATAATTTCGATGGCGATTTCCTGGTAGAGCTCTTCCACCTCTAAGGCAGAAAAGCCAAAGCTGCTGGGTACTTTATAAATCAGGCGGTTGTAGCGCTGAAACAGCTGCGTCCAAGCCGCTTGGTTGCCGGCCAAACACCCTCGAACAAGCATTGTGTCTGTGGCACTATCGATGAATTGCTCTTCTTCTTTGCGAACTTGTTCAAAAAACATACAGGCGCGCCCATCTATGCAAAAGAGAATCAGGCTTTGAGAAGCTGACAATAGACTCATGGTAACGTAAAACATTTGACGTAGGAGTTACAATTGGCTGTCAGAAGTAGAATTTTTTCACATTTTCGCGGGTGCGTACCACATTTGGGGGATTACGCCGGACGATCAATTTTGTCCTTCTATGTAATCCCCCAAAATGGGACGCACCCCATTTTCGCGGGAGCATCTCAGTTTGTGGGCGAGTTGAAGACAGAGGCCCAAAGTAGATCGAAAGAATCGGAAAGAACAGTTGCGCGAATCGGGATAAGGCGCTGTAAGCCCTTACGAGACCAGCGCATGCCCGGGCCAGTAAAACGAGCCTTAAACTGTTTGGCGGCGGATTCAACCATACCGGAGCCAATCGGGAAGCCATCCTCACGGAACGCCATGTATTGCATTCGTTTGTGATTGTTTTGAAAATAAGAGACAGCTGCGGTTAAGGATTCGTGGTCGAGAGCCGGCTGTGCGTCAATTTTGTCAGCGAGGGCAGCCGCGATGGTTTGGGCTTGGCCCTGAAAGAGCATGGTTTCGGCCTTGTTGAACCAGCGGTTGGCAGCAGAGGGGGCGGTTGGGAAAAGAGAAGCGGCAGCATTGTGTAGATATGCAGAGCCATGATACCAATCAAGGGTTCTAAGGCTGAGCGGGAAGTACAAATCAGCCAAATTCCAAATCCAGGAGGCACCATCGCCAATGGTCTGGGTATAGCGCGCATCTTCCCACCCCCGAGCCTGTGCCTCGCTGAAGATGAGCGGACCAAATTCCTGAGCATCCCCGAGATGGGCGACGTAAGAATTGTTGACAGCACAAGGGGTCATGATCCACTCGCCCGTGATCCGGTCTCGATTCGCACGTTCTGCGATTTCATAGACGGTACCAACCTTGAATTCTTTCCAGCCCTCTTCTCGAAGATTGACCATCGCACCATCGACACCAACCCCCATCCGGTCTGCTCTGGGGGAAGGTTGACGGGGAGCCTCCCCGACTTGGGGCAAGGCGATTGATTTTTCTTTGCGCTTTTCCTCTGCCGCTCGAAGCTTCTCTCCCCGCATTTTTACATGACGCCACAGGGTCGAGTCATCCATTTCGATCCGGCCGATCCGTTTCAGGATTGTTTCGGCTTCTTCGTAACTCCCGGCTTTGCCGCTCAACCAGGTTGCTTCCCGGATTATGCTCTCCGACCAATTCCTTTCCTTCACATCTAGTTGCCTATCTAGGGGGAAAAAGTCCACTTCCGCAGTGGTTACAATAGAAATACCCTCGATTTAACTTCACTTCTCCCACCAGACTTGTGATCTCTTTCTCTCTCATCCCTTTATAGTGCATTTCTTTTTGACACTCAGGGCAGCATGGCGATGGCACTGGGCGACGCGCTTCCTGACTTTCTATCACCTCCCTTGCCATTCCTTCCCCGATTCGTTTCCGTAGCTTTAGCACTTCCTCTTCGATTCCGCTCAAATCCGGGTTATCGCACTTCTCCTGCCAATCCAGCATCTTTTCGATCTCTTTTTCGGCGATTTCCATCATCCTTGCTTTGCGTTCTGAGCGGCTCTTCATTACTTCCCTCCTCTTTCTTTTCTCTACTTTTTCTGGCTGTCTTCCTCTATACTCAAATCAGAATGAAACCCCTAGTTTCGGCCAGCGTGCGTCGCACTGACCGCCAATTGCTTCCAGTCCGCTAGATGCTTCCGTCAGTGCGACGCACGCGATCCCGTTGGTCCGCAAAACTCCAGTTCTCATTCTGAACGCAGTATAGTATCTCCGCTTTCCTCTCCTTTTACAAATCCTGCCCACAAACTGAGATGCTCCCT
>DAOUCA010000118.1:0-74247 GCA_034432375.1 Caldilineaceae bacterium | reverse complement strand
AACCGGAGTTTTGCGGACCAACGGGATCGCGTGCGTCGCACTGACCGCCAACTGCTTCCAGTCCGCTAGATGCTTCCGTCAGTGCGACGCACGCTGGCCGAAACTAGGGGTTTCATTCTGATTTGAGTATAGCAGCGAAGCTACGCCTCAAACCAAGAGCTTTTGTGAACACGGATTGTGGGAAACACGGATTTTTCAAAATAATTCATCCGTGTTTCTATCAATCCGTGTCGACAAAGAAAAACTTGCTCTGTTTGTAAAGATTTCCGGTTACCACATGGTCTAGAGCGTAGAACGAGCAAACCTGTTCAAATATCAAAGACGCTGCCATCGGCCCCAAACGCCTGCGCCGGTGTGCGGTCGAGGCGAGGCGGGTTCGCCAGCAGCACCGCTTCGTTCAACTCCACGCCCAACCCCGGCCGATCCGGCACATAGAGCTGCCCATCTTTCACGCTCCACGCCTCTTGCATCGCCCCATCGCGATAGGGTTCCTGGCGTACATATTCGAGGATCAGAAAGTTAGGAATGGCTAAGCAGAGATGCGCCGCTGCCGCCGTCGAGATTGGCCCCTGCGGGTTGTGCGGTGCCACTTTGACATAATAGGCCTCGGCCATCGCCGCGATCTTCTTGACTTCGCTGATCCCACCAGCGTGGCAGAGATCAGGCTGGATCACATCGACATAGCGCCCCTCCAACAACCGGCGATACTCCCATTTGGAATAGAGCCGCTCCCCCGTCGCCAGATCCATCTGCGGGTCGGCTTGGCGCAGCCGCTGTAACCCATCCAGATCATCCGGCTGGGTTGGCTCCTCGAAGAAGAGCAGGCCGTAAGGTTCGAGCGCATGCATCAACCGCACCGCGTTGGAGGGTTGCCCGCGTCCGTGGTCATCGACCATGATGCCGATTTGGGGACCGACCGCCTGTCGCAGCGCGCCAATGCGCTCGGCAAAGGCAGCGATCCGTTCCGCCTCCGGCACGCCGCCGCTGCCGCGCCACGCGCCGGTCTTCATCGCCGTGAAACCATCGGCGACATCGCGTTGCGCGTCCTCAATCATCAGTTCCGGCTGATAGATGCCGACGTGGGTGTAGAGGCGCAGCGAATCGCGCGCCGCGCCGCCGAGCATCTGGTAGAGCGGCACGCCATAGGCTTTGCCGGCAATATCCCAGAGCGCATGGTCGAGCGCGGCAATCGCCGAGTTACCGACTGGTCCACCGCGCCAGAAGTGGTGGCGATAGAGGCGCTGCCAATGGTGCTCCCGCCGCAGTGGATCCTCGCCGATCAGCACCGAGGCAAATTGTTTGACGCACGCTTCAACTGTCCGCTCGCGCCCCTCCAGGGTCGCCTCACCCCAGCCATAGATCCCGCTGTCGGTCATGACTTTGACGAGGACCCAGTTACGCAAGCCGGCCCAACTGATCAGGGTGCGGATTTCAGTGATTTTCATGAATTCTTTCCTTTGGTTGGATATTAGTAGCTTCGATAGGACGCACCGTGTGAATACCCCTATTATCTGAAATTCTGCCACTGCGGTCAATCAGCCTTTGCGAGGTAAAAGATCATATCCCTTTGGGAAAGAGCGGCTTGGCCGGCGGCAGACGATGGCCGGCGGGCAATCGCCCCCACCGCAAGGCGCTCCGCCATTCTTCCTGGCTTGCCGTTGCGGGCAAGCCGAGCTGCTGTGCGATTGCCGCTGCCGTCTCCGGCAGGAAGGGGGCCAGATAGTGGCTGGTTAGGCGCAGTGTTTCGAGCAGCACATATAGGACAGTATGCAACCGTTCCTGTACGGCTGTATCGCCTTGCGCAGCGGCTTTGGCCAGCGTCCACGGCGCGACGTCGACGACATATTTATTGGCCGCCACAATCAAAGCACGCACGGCTTCCACCGCACGATGGAGGGCAAAGTCCGCAAAGGCGCTGGCAATCTCCCCTTTGGTAGATTGGGCAAGGGTACACAATGCCTGGTCAAGCGGCGTCAACGCACCGGCTTGTGGAATCGTGCTCGCGCAGTAGCGCTCGACCATCTTGACCACCCGCTGCAGCAGGTTGCCGAGTTGATCGGCGAGGTCGGCGTTATAGGTCAGCACAAATTCGTCGAGCGTAAAGTTTGCATCGCCAGTGGTGGGCACCTTGCGCAGCAGATAGTAGCGCAGCGCGTCGGTGCCATATTGCTCGACGAGCGCCACCGGATCGATCACGTTGCCTTTGGTTTTGCTCACTTTGTTGCCGTCGATGGTGATAAAGCCGTGGACGAGGATTGTCGTCGGCAGCGGCAGGCCGGCAGAGAGGAGCATCGCCGGCCAGTAGATGGCGTGAAAGCGGGTGATATCCTTGCCGATGAGGTGTAGCCGTTGATCGCCCTCGCACCAGAAGCGCTGATAATCCGGCCCATTCTCCGCGTAGCCGGGGCCGGTGATGTAGTTGGTCAGGGCGTCAAACCAGACGTAGATCACCTGGCTGGGGTCATCCGGCACGGGGATCCCCCAACCTTTGGCCCGCTGTGCACTGCGCGAGATGCTAAAGTCACAGAGGCCGCCGCGGATAAAGCTGAGTACCTCATTTTTGCGGCTCTCGGGCACGATACGTAGGCGGTCACTTTCGATCAACGCTTCAAGCGCACCTTCATAGCGCGCGAGGCGAAAGAAGTAATTCTCTTCAACGACCACCTCAGGCACCGTCTCGTGGATCGGGCACCGGCCATCGACCAATTCTTCGGCGCTGTAAAAGAGTTCGCAGCCCACACAGTACAACCCCTCGTAGGGCTGTTGATAGATATCACCGTTGGCAGCACAAGCCCGCCAGATCTTTTCAACGCCCTGCCAGTGGCGCGCCTCCGTGCTCGTGCGGATAAAATCGTCGAGCGATAGGGTCAACGTCCCTTGCAGGGCTTGAAAACGGGCGGCATTCTGCGCGACCAAAGTGGCCGTCGCGACCCCAGCCCGTTCCGCCGCCTGCACATTTTTGAGCGCATTTTCGTCGGCCCCACTCTGCAACCGGACCTCGTCACCGCGCAGGCGATGGTAGCGCGCTAGCGCATCGGCCTGCACCATCTCTAATGCGTGGCCGATATGTGGCTCGGCGTTGACATAGGGGATCGATGTGGTGATCGCCCACCGCTGGGGCGTTGCACCCACAGGTAATTCTCGGCTCGTCTTCATTGATAACTCCTCTGCTCCATATTCGTACCCAAATGATTTAGCCATCCAGGGCTTGTCATCTCTCTGAACATCTCCGGTATGCCAAACTTGGAGACGCTTACAGCGTGACAAGCCCCATGCCCTTCTCTCTTCCCTCTCTTCTCTATCTTCCCTCTCTTCTCTGTGCCCTCTGTGCTCTCCGTGTCCTCTGTGGCCCAATCCCCGGAAAACAAAAAAGGCCGCCCACGCTGTGGACGACCTGTTGACATTAGTGTGTTCTTCGTTGGTGAACGGCTAGGAAGCTAGCCGGTGAACCGTTGACACACTCCCGTCGGCAGACAGCATGGAGCATCAGGTGTGTAGCGACACATCTGCATGGCCATGCGCATCATTGAGGATGCAAGCTTGCTGAAAGGGCTGACAACGGTTAATTGGTTCATGATAGAGACATCATAGCAGAAAATTTTGCGCTGTCAAGAGGGCATGCAAAAGGGGTGGCGGTGTCCCCCGTTGCGCCAGATAGTCATGATAGGTGGAGAGCAACCGTACCTGCACCTTGGTTTTGTGGTGCAGCGCAATGTCCGCCAATTTGTGATCGAGAAAGGGATTGGCAAAGCGTTCGAGTACCTGTGCCGCAAATTCCGCCGCCCCATCGACCCGATCAGCCACCGTAGGCACAATCTCTTCAAAGAGCACGCGTCGCAGCCACGGCCCCACTTCCGGGTGATTTACCCCTTCGCGCACCGTCACGATGCCCATCGGCAGCGCTTTGCTGACGAGCGCGCTATGTGCGCCGTTGAGAATGCGCACCTTGCGCAGGGCATAGCGTTCGACATCAACCACAACAATGAGCGCCGGATGAACAAAGAGATCACGGTCGCGGCCCGCTCCTTCAATCACCCACTGGGCAAAAGGTTCAGCAACGGTTAGGAGTGGATCGGTCGCCAGCAGTGGATGCGCCGCCGGCTTGCCGCTAACAATGCGGTCGACGAGCGTATTAAGCCAGTAGACTTCGCTTTGTAGCCACGCTAGAAAGGGTTCCGACAACTGCCACAGGGCTGCCTGTTCGAGCAGCAGCGCCAAGAGTCGGTCGGCGTTGTGATCGAGCAACTCGCAGGGCAGCACCGTCACACCTAGCTGGCCGGCTTGATAGCGGGCGTGGAGCACTGCAAGCAGTTTGGCCGGAAAGGAGACGGGCGCGTCTGTGCCATCCAAATAGCGCGTATCTGCCTCGTCCAACCCATAGCCGGCTTCGGTTACATTGGAGATGATGAGGCGTAGTTGGGGCGCAGTTGCCACCGCTAGCACAGCCGGCCACTCCTCCTGCGCCACCAGACCACGGCTGATGCTAGCCACCGCTTGTGTTTCATCGACTTGTTGCCCGTCGACAAGGCCACGCGTCACGACATGATAGCGCCCCCCTTGTTCGTTGAGCAGTGCCGCCCGGCGGCTAGCGGTGGATTGGACGACAACAACCTTGCCAACGGGATCGGCTCCCCGATTGGCCTCATCGATAAAAACATCGGCAAAGGCGCGCAAAAAATTGCCGCCGCCAAATTGGAGAACAGTTTCATTATCGGTAGTCATGAGTTTACAAATACTTTCCGGTCACTGGATTCATTTCATTGGAACGTCAATTTTGTGAAATTGTTACCCCTGCGCAGGCAGGGGTCCACAGGGTTACACAATGGATTCCTGCCTGCGCAGGAATGACACCTTATCCCTTAACTTAATGCCAGTGAGGGTTAAGGTGGGGTTAGTAGTTACGAAAATTGATTATTATACTGCGGTGGAAAGGGGAACCGGAGTTTCTACCCTGGCAAAACTCCGGTTCCCATTCAGAGCTGAGTATAACCGTTGATTATTGGCTATTAATTATGATCATTCTCTTCTGGAGTATAGCCTGCGATGGACAACGTGACAATTCTTGCGGTTGTTATCTGCGGCGACGCGTTGTATCCTTTTAGAACCAACCCTTTCACCTATAGAACAAAGGAAACACCATGCAACTCTCAACACATAGCCGCGTCACCAAAATTGAGTGGGCGCAACTCGAATCGACCCGGCCACGCCATGCCGGCCTAAACGCACGGCTGGGCGACCACGGCCTGACCATCCGTCTGCCGATTGCGCGTATTACCACAGAGGATGGCAGTAGCGGCTTTGGCCACTGTCGCACCGATGCGCGGCTGGCGCAGACGATTATCGGCAAACCGTTAGCGGATCTCTTTCTGATGGGCAGCGGTAGCACAGCGCTTGGACGAACCTTTGATTTCCCGCTTTGGGATTTGGTCGCCAAGCGCGCCGAGTTGCCGGTCTATGCCCTGGCCGCACGCTTTATTGGCAAAGCGGCTACGGACCCTCTTACCGTGCCCTGCTATGACACCTCGCTCTACTTCGACGATCTGCATCTTGCCGATCACGAAGCGGCGGCGGCCTTGATTGCCGAGGAAGCGCGTGAGGGGTATGAGCGCAACCATCGCCACTTCAAGATCAAAGTCGGGCGCGGGGCGCGGCACATGGCGCTCGAAGCCGGCACCGAGCGCGATATTCTGATCGTCAAAGCGGTGCGCGCAGCCGTTGGACCGGCGGCTAAAATTATGATCGATGCCAATAATGGCTACAATCTCAACCTGACCAAACGGGTGCTCCAGGAGACGGCGGCAGAAACCATCTATTGGATGGAAGAAGCCTTTCACGAGGATAACGTGCTTTATAAAGATTTACAGGAATGGTTGCGCGTCGAAGGCTTGTCAACGTTGATTGCCGACGGGGAAGGGCTGGCCGCGCCGCCGCTGGTCGACTGGGCACGCGAAGGGTTGATCAACGTCGTGCAATATGACATTCATGGCCACAGCTTTACCCGGTGGCTGGCGCTTGGGCAACAGTTGGATGCCGGCCGTGTACGCAGTGCACCCCATCACTACGGCGGCCATATCGGTAATTATACGGCGGGTCATCTGGCCGCGGCGATTGAGGGCTTCACCTTTATCGAGTGGGATGAGGCGGCGACACCGGCGCTTGATGCGTCCAATTACGGGGTGAAAGAGGGAATGGTAACGATTCCAGCTACACCAGGATTTGGGCTGACGCTAGAGGAGGAAATGTTTCAGGTTGCGGTGCGCAACAATGGATATCTGGTAACTTCGTAAACTTTGTGCTCCTCTGCCGAAAGTGTGAAAACACAATAATTCTTCAGCGACAGAGTCATCGGTTTTTGCACGTTTCACAGATGAGCCAAACTTTGATCGCCAAACGTTGGTTGAATTTCTACTGCCCCTGTGGCTCCAGCAGAAATATGTAATCCTAACTGACATTTTGTAAAAACTGTGCTATTCTTGTTTTATCGTTAACCATGAAACTCCTTCGTTCACATTGAGCAGGGAAAGGATCCCAGTTACGTGGAAAAAGTACGAAAAATCGCAAAAGTTTATCGCAAATTCAATATTAACGAGCAACCACCTGAGTATGTATATTGGCTAACCCAACCATATCATACACGGCTGGCAGCAGTGGAAGAGATTCGGCAGGAGTATCATGGCTGGCATGCTAACACTCGACCAAGACTTCAGAGAGTTTATACAATTATTAAACGATAATAAGGTTCGCTATCTTGTTGTTGGTGGTTACGCTGTAGCGATCCACGGTCATCCACGGTATACAAAAGATATTGATGTTTGGCTCTGGCTTGATCCACAAAATGCAGAAAAAGTTATTGAGGCAATTCGTCAGTTCGGCTTTGGCTCGCTCGATCTACAAGCAGAAGATTTCTTGGTCGTCGACCAAATTATCCAATTAGGTTACCCACCAAACCGTATCGATTTGCTGACGTCGCTACCAGGGGTAGATTTTGAAGATTGTTACCTAGATCGTTTCATTACGGAAATCGATGGCGTCAATGTTAGCTTTATTAATCTAGAAAATTTGAAGACTAATAAACAAGCATCGGGCCGCGCACAAGACTTGGCTGATTTGGACAATCTACCCTAAATATATTAAGCGAATCAATACGCTATACTGATCTCTGTTTGAAAACCGTAGTTCCTTTCATGGGTACAGCAACCAAAAACGACGGTTTCCAAGCCAACCGCACTATAAAACAGGAAGCTCCCTATGAAGATCACGGCTGTTAAGCCATTTCTTGTCAACCCCGGTGTCGGCAAGAATTGGCTCTTTATTAAAGTGGAAACCGATAGCGGCCTGCATGGCTGGGGCGAGGCATATACCCAAGCCGACCGTGACCGTGCGATTGAAATTCATGTGCAACAGTTGGGGCGCTATCTCGAAGGGCGCAACCCCTTTGACATCAAGCACTTCACCTTTATGGCCTACAACGATTTTGCCGGCAAGCGCGGGGCAATGGATCTTTACAGCGCGATCAGCGGGATTGAGCAGGCGCTCTGGGATCTGGTCGGCAAGGCGACGGGGCAACCGGTCTACAATCTGCTGGGCGGCAAGGTACGCGAAAAGATCCGTGTCTATGCCAATGGCTGGGGCGGTGGCGGCACACCCGAAGAGGCGGCAACCCAAGCCAAGGCCGTCGTGGCCAAAGGCTTTACCGCCCTCAAATTTGATCCCTTTCCCAACCCCTGGCGCGCCTACATTGACCGTCACCAGGAAGATGCTGCGGTGGCAAAGGTGGCGGCGGTGCGTGAAGCGGTCGGTCCCGATGTCGAGATCCTGATCGAGGTGCACCGCCGGCTGGCCCCAATGCATGCCGTGCGCGTGGCACGCCGGCTGGAGGAGTTCCGCCCCTTTTGGTACGAAGAACCGGTCTCCTTTCGCGATCTGCCGAGCCTCGTTGAAGCGCGACAGGGGATCAACATTCCTGTTGTCACCGGTGAGGAAGTCTATACCAAGGCCGAATTCCGCGAAGTCTTTACCAACCGCGCCGCCGATATTATCAACCCGGACGTGGGCAACTGTGGTGGTATTTTGGAGCTGCGCGAAATTGCGGCGATGGCAGAGGTCCATCACGTTGCGGTTTCGCCCCATAATTATAACAGCACAACACTCGGTTTGGCGGCAACCCTACACGCCACCGCGGGGATGCCGAACTTTCTGATCACCGAATATTTTGTGAATTTTACAGCGGTGGGCACTGCGATCGCCAATACAACATTTCAGGTGGAAGATAGTTATATCACCCTACCCACCACGCCAGGGTTGGGGATCGATCTCGATGAAGGGGCGTTGGCCAAGTATCCGTATCGTGAATTTGATTTGCGTAAGTTGCGTCATCCCCATGACGAATAAGGCAAATCTGTATGGTACGTGTTGCGTTTTGCGTGTACTGTAACCGTTTCTTCTCGCTCGGTTGGATCACTATTTTCTAAAAACCCAAGTGTAGGGAAAGAGTCATGAGAACCCTCGAAATTAACCGGGCGCGCCTGCTGGACGGGATGTTTGCGCCGCTGTGCAATCTTGACTATCGCCGGCTGCTGTTGAGCAATGGCCTCTGGTGGGCGACGATTTTTATGGAAGGCACGGTGCTGGGCTGGCTGGTGCTAGAGTTGACCGACTCGCCGTGGATGGTGGCGCTGGTTGGGTTTTGTCGGTCGGCAATCTTTCCCGTGATGGGCTTTCTCAACGGTCCATTGATCGACCGCTATGGCCGGCGGCGCATTATGCTCACGGCACAGACGACAAATTTGTTGACCTACCTCGCCATCAGTACGTTGCTCTGGCGTGGGCAGTTGGCGATCTGGCACTTGATGGTCGCCTCCGTCGTCTTGGGCATCTGCTGGACGCTCGACTGGCCGGCACGGCGTGCGTTGATGCCGGATCTGGTGGGCAAGGAGCGCACGGTTGACGCCATGTTGCTGGAGAACATGGCACAGAATATGGCGCGCGTTCTAGCACCGGCGCTGGCAGGTGCGCTGATTGCAGCAACTGGTGCGCGTGGCTGTTTCACCGTGATGGCGCTGCTCTCCTTCTTGACACTCTTACTGCTCCACACGCTATCCCAGCAGCCGATCCCGCGCACAAACATGCGCCCACAGCTTTCGCCGTGGACGGTGATTGGCGAAACGTTGCGCTATGCCCGCCACCATCAGGCGATCTTGGGGGTATTGCTGATTACGGCGGTGATGAATATCTTTATCTTTCCCTACATGACGCTGCTCTCGGTCTTTGCGCGCGATGTATTGAGCCAAGGGCCGGTGGGATTGGGGCTGCTGGGCACCGGCTCTGGGATTGGAGCCTTTGCTGGGCTGTATCTGATCAACAAACTGCGACAGCGGGTCAGCGCTGGTTGGATCTTTATTATCGGCACCGGCTTTATGTGTCTTGCGTTGGTCGCCTTTGCGCTCTCAACACGCTTCTCGCTGTCGTGGGGCATGTTGTTGTTGGTTGGCGTCGGGCAGGCCTGTTTTGGGAGCATGCAGAGTTCGATCATTATCTTGAGTGCCAGCGATGAGATGCGCAGCCGCGCCATGGGTACGCTGGTATTGGCGATTAGCGCCGACCCCATCGGTAAATTGCAGAGCGGTTTTCTGGCCGATCAAGTAGGCGTGCAAACCGCTGTGGCGATGCAGGCAAGCATGGGTTTGCTGGTGATTGGGTTCATCGCGCTGCTTTTGCCAGGTTTGCGCAAGTCAGCAATGGGGGCGAGTGAGCCGGTGACGGCGGATGGTTAGGGCATAAGAGACAAGATGACAGGATGACAGGAGAAAATGATGAGTGACTTGTATCCATTGGCGTGGAGTACGTTGGGATCGCCGGGATGGTCTTTTGAAGAGACTGTTGTCGCGGCAGCGCAGAGTGGCTATCGGGCGTTGGAGGTGCGACTGCTCGATGGGGAAGTGATTCCCGCCGACCTGCCCACTGCGCGCCGACACGAGATGAAGCAGCTCTTACAGCAGCACAAGATGGAGATCATTGGATTGGGCCTTTCGACGCGCTTCTCGTCGCCAGATGTCGAGGAGCGCAAAGCCAATCTTGATCTGCTACGCCGCTACCTTGAATTGGCCAATGATCTGGGTGTGCCAATGGTGCGTACCTTTGGCGGCAATGTGGCAGAAGGCACAACCCTCGATCAGACCATCGATTGGGTGGCGCAAGGGTTGATTGGGGCTATCTCCACGGCAGAGGCACAGGGGGTAACAATTGTGCTGGAGACACATGATGCCTTCTGTCGCGGTGCCGAGGTGGCACGGGTGCTGGCTCAGGTGAATAGCCCCCATGTCGCGGCGGTCTGGGACATTCACCACCCCTATCGCATGGGCGAGACGCTTGCCGAGACCTGGGAGCTGATCGGCACCCGGGTGAAGCACGTCCATCTCAAGGATGGCATCAAACAACCTGATGGCGAATGGCAGTTGGTCCTGCTGGGCAAGGGAGAGTTGCCCTGTCAGGAGCTGATTCAATTGTTGCACGACAAAGGCTATCAGGGCTATCTGAGTGCCGAATGGGAAAAGAAGTGGCACCCGGAGATCGAAGAGCCAGAAGTCGCCATGCCGCAACATGCCCAGACAATACGGGATTGGATGGCGGGAATATGGTAAATCCAGTGCATCATTCAATGGCTATTATCGGTACAGCGTACTTAAACGCCGCCCATACCTAAAAGATGCGTGGGTTGAGTACGTGTTACAGCCCCTATATTACGCCGGTACAATCACCGTTAGCGCCTGTGGCAACACCTTGCACAGGATCTCACTATCGGCTTTTTCAAGCACCTCTCCATCATATTGAACGGCTTGGTTGGGTGTGGTTGTAATCGAAATCTCGCGTGCTTGCCAATGGCGCACAAGCTGTTGTAACTCGTCACTCCATTCGGTCACCTGTGCCACCGCTGATTCGATCGGCGCTTCGCGGATGCCAAAGACATTGCTCAACAGATCAACAACCGCTTGCATACTCGCTTGCTCAACCAGCAGGACATCAAGCAGGCCATCGCTGACATCAACGCGTGTGCCCATTTTCAGACCAGCCTGCCCCAAATTCCCTGAATTGGCAATGCCACAAGTCACCCCTTCACATTCGATCTCTTTGCCATCCAAGATCATATGATAGAGTGCTTTGGGGGGTTGGCGCAGATTTTGCATGCCACTCCACACGTAGGCAAAGAAACCCAAACGATCTTTCAAATTGCGATCGGCCTGCTGCACCATGCTTGCTTCAAAGCCCATGCCCACGCGCAGCAAAAAGTGATTTCCATTAACATCCCCGGCATCAATTTTGCGCAAGGTACTCTTGACCCCACAGGCTAACATAACGGCTTGCGTCAAATTGGCCGGTATCCCCAATTCTAACGAAAGCACATTGGCTGTGCCACCCGGTAAAATTGCCAGCGGCACGGGCGTGTTAATCAGCGCGCTGGCGACTTCAGCCACGGTACCATCACCACCGTAGGCGGCAATAATATCAGCACCGGCATCGATCGCTTGTCGCGCCAACGCTCGGCCATCACCCGCATGGTGGGTAATTAACGCATGCCAATCAACCTCTTGTTCATTAAAGACTGTATTTAAGGTAGATAAGACCGGCACGTCTTGTCCGGCAGCCGGGTTAATAATTACATAGACATTTTTAGGTTTCGACATATACCTTGGTGGCTCCACGCTGCAACGATAGGAAAACATAGGGAAAAATGGTAGACGCATAATTATGGCTCCTCTGAGGGCAAAAGAACAGTATATTTTTCGCTATTGGATCGATCCATCGTTTAGTTCTGCTGTAAAAATGTCAAATTTGGTCAAATATTACCACCTCAGTGTCTGTCCGTAAATTCTCTGTACCAACTGCGCAACTCGATTAACAAACGGATGCCACAACCGAATTTATGGATAGATTCTTAGCCTTCCCTGCGCTGGTACCTGGAGGATCCGACAGGTATGCCCCTGCCTGCTTTGGTAAAGCAAAACTGTCGTCTAAGCAATATATCATACTTATTGACTATGCTATGCTAGGAACAGCCTATAGGACTTACGCAGTTCTTGACTTCGATACGGTCAAAAGCCACCTATTTAGTCAAGAACTGCGTAAGTCCTAGCCTATTAGCTCCTGTTACGCAGAGGGTATTTTACCCCCTAATCCCCCGAGTACCCAGTGGGTGCCTTCTCCCTCTCAATCGGGGAGAAGGGGAGAAAAACGCTCGAGCTGTAACTTGCGGGCGATTTAACCGCCCGCAAGCTACAGAATTATCCCATTCTCTGTCCTTGTAGGCGGGGTGGGGGAAAGGTTGCCTGCGCAACAGGAGTAATGAATAACTCGTGTTACGTATCTTCCCATAAAGGTGCCACGCTACTTGAGTACGCCGCATCCCCAGATGCGGGTCAATCCGCATCTGGGGATGCGGCGCACTCGAGACCGACATCTTTACTGCGTAACATGAGTGAATAAGACGTTTGGGCAGAAGCTATTACCCAGTTATGGATTAAATCTTGGTGAGTCAACAGCCCGATAAACACATTATTTCATTGCAGCAAAAAGAACTCGCGCGTTTGCGTGCCAAGGTTGCCGAGCAAGAAGCGCAATTGGCTGAAACACGGGTTAGCTTAAATTTGCTATATGAATCCAGTGAAACATTGGCAGAATTGCTGGATCCCGCCACATTGGCGCAACGCGCGCTAGATATGACCTGTCAAGAGCTTGCAGTTTTACGCGGTGAATTTTTCGAGGTGACGGCTACAGGGCAACTAAACTTGCTGGCCTTGAGTGGCTACAGTGAGCAGTTGGCTATGCAGTTACGCCGACAGCTAGAAATGCGTCTACAACAAGGGATGGCATGGGCAGTTGTACAAGCCGATGAACCAGTGCTCATGCGGGACACAACTTGTAGTGAGCAATGGATTCCTGTGCCCGAAGTGGATGACGGGATCTGTTCTGCTGCTGGTCTACCGCTCCACATCGATAATGAGCTGGTCGGCGTTATGTCTCTGCTGAGTGATGAGGCGGAATTCTTTACCGAGGAACGCTTACCCTTTTTACTTACGCTCGTGACACCGGTTGCGTTGGCGTTACAAAATGCGCGGCTCTATGCTGCGGAAAAGGAGGCACGCGAAACCGCAGAGCTATTGCAGTCAGCCAATTTGGCTTTTGCCGATACATTAGATCCAAACAAAATTCTCAGCTTAACGCTCAACTATCTTGGCGAACTCCTTTGTTACGATTGTGCCACGCTCTTGCTGCTCGAACACCAACAGTTATTGATTGCTGCGCGGCGTGTGCGGACTGTTGACGCTGCTGATGAAGCCGGGTCAGCAGAGAAGGACAAAGAGCCATTTCTATCAGATGAGTCAACGGCACTGCCATCCTTAATTCCGCTAGGCCGTTATCTGCTCATCCAAAAGATCTTAACGACCAAACAGACAGTGTTTATTAGCGATGTGGAACAGTTACCAAAACCGTTGACAATCCCAGAATGGCATTGTGGGCGTAGCTGGTTGGGCTTACCGCTCGTCACCGGTGGCGAAGCGTTAGGGGTACTCATTGTTGAAAGAGCCGAAGCGGAGGAGTTTACGGAAAAACAGTGTGCCATCGCTGAAGCCCTTGCCGTACAGGTCGCTGTTGCGATTCACAATGCGAATCTTTTTCAGGAAGTGCAGAGTGGGCAGCAGCAACTGCGTCTATTGACGGAACAGCTGATCAATGCACAGGAGGAAGAGCGACGCACGATTGCACTGGAATTACATGATGAAGCCGGGCAAATGTTGACCGCGCTCAAGGTGAGCACGTTGACGCTTGCCGATGAATTAGCCGTTGACAATCCCTTTGCGCGCGAACACTTTGGCACGGTCCACCGTCTGATCGATGAAACAATGACCCGTATCCGTCAGTTAGCGTATGGCTTGCGTCCGCCTGAATTAGATACAGTAGGGCTAGATGCTGCACTGGAATTGCTCTGCGAAGAGTTCACCGAACAGATGGGAATTACGGTTGACTATAAGGGTATGGAGTTGCCCAAGTTAGCGGATGCCGCCAGTATTAGCTTTTATCGCTTTGTGCAAGAGGCACTGACCAATAGCGCAAAACATGCAGAGGCGTCAAAGCTATCTGTGCATCTCAACCGTGATGAGACAACGATCCAAGTAACGGTCCAAGATAATGGAAAGGGCTTTGCCGTGCCGAGTCATCCGCACGGAGTCGCCACCCCCCTTGGCTTGGGTCTATTGGGGATGAGTGAACGGTTTGAAGCATTGCGTGGCCAGGTGCGTATCTTCTCATCACCTGGCGAGGGAACAAGATTACAGGCGATTGTTCCTTTGGATACGGCTTATGGTATTCATTGCTGAACAGAGAGGGGTAAAGCCGCATGATTACGACAGTGGTCGCAGACGACCATCAAATTGTACGCAAAGGCATCTGTTCGTTGCTGAACCGCAATGCAAATATCTGCGTGGTCGGGGAGGCCTATGATGGCGAAGACGCGGTAACGGTGATCAGTGATCTACAACCAGATGTGGCGTTAATCGACATTTCAATGCCTCGATTGGATGGCATTCAAGCCACCCAACGAATTGTGGCAGCCAACCTGCCCACACATGTGGTGATCCTTTCCGTACATGATCGTCCCTTGATTGCCAAACGAGCACTGCGGGCCGGTGCCAAAGGCTACCTACTCAAAGATGCCTCGCTTGATGAGCTTTCACTTGCTGTGACTGCGGCTAATCGTGGTGATATCTACCTGAGCCCGCGCCTCTCCAAAGCAATTCTGGATTCCTTGTGGAAATTGAGCGACCAACAAGGGGAGGAAGAGGAGCTACTGCTCTCCGAACGGGAACGAGAGGTTTTACAGCTGCTGGCTGAAGGTCATACCAACAAAGATATAGCAACAATGTTATATCTGAGCCCCAAAACGGTGGAAAAGCACCGGGCAAATATTATGAGCAAAATGGATGTCACCGACTTTGCAACGCTAATTCGCCGCTCTATCCAAGAGGGCCTGGTGCTCTTTTAAGGCCGCCCCCACCTACTCCTCTCCCTTCAAATTTCCACCAAACTCTATCTGAATAATCCGCGCCTCAGGCATTCGTTGCAATACACCTCCTTGTGATGTTACTTTTCTCATAGATAAAATTCTCAAAAGTCATCCCGCTTCTCTCGTGTAAAAGTAACTCGACCATGTATGACTTTTAAATAATTAGTCTATCAGTAGGAAGAGGGAATTCCCCACCGAATGATACTCACTTTCCCCCATTTATATTTCTACAAAATCGCGTTACTCTACTAGTCGCCAGCATAGGCACGAAGGGCAGTACATACGTTCTATTTTTCAATGGGTTGTCTATCAGAAAGAAAGAATTGCCTGTGACATTTTTCGATGAATCGCTGTCAGTGCAACCAATTCGTGTAATCGTTGCTGATGATCACCCAGCAATGCGACAAATTATTTGTCAGCTATTAGCTGGTACGGCCTCTATCACAGTTGTCGGCCAGGCTGTCAATGGCCAACAAGCGCTGAAATTGATTAATGAACTACACCCGGATGTTGCCATCTTGGATGCTGTAATGCCCAGCGTCGATGGTATCCATGCCGCCAATCGTGTTCACACTGGTGGCCATTCAACCCATGTGTTAATAATCTCTGTCCATGAGTCCTATCCTTTGGCGCTCTTTGCCATGCGCCAAGGTGCCAAAGGCTATGTACCCAAATCCATGTTATATGAAGAATTGGTGAAAGCCATTGAAGTGATCCACAAAGGCCAAGAATTCATCAGCCCGACGCTTCTAGAGCAATTAAAGAAAGAGTCTGAGCTGTAATGCACAGTGGAAGGGCAACAAACTCAGCCAATCAAGGAGTGCCAATTCGCATTGCAACACTTTCCAATTCAGTGCTTGTCCATGATCTCCTCTGTGATAGTATTGAACAACAGCGGGATATGACCTTTGTAGGCAGCATCCCTTTTCAGGATATTGTGGCGCACGATAGTTGGGCAGAGAATGTGAGCTTGCAAACTTGTGAAATCTTGCTAGTTCATCTCTATGCTTTAGAGATGCCAATCCTTCCCCTGTTGCGAGAGATCAAGGAAAAAGCGCCCACGGTTTCTGTCCTTGTTTTTGGTCTGGAAACCGATCTTCAACTGATTCTTTCCTGCCTCGAAGGGGGCGCAGCTGCGTATAGTTTGGAAACGGATACGACGGAGACCCTTTTGGAGCAAATCCGTGCGCTTTGGCAGGGGCAACCGATTATTGCGCCCGCAATCACCGCGCTACTAATTGCCCGCGTCTATGAATTAGCTGCGAATCAACGGCAGCAGGGGAAGAATAGCCGTGCCAAGTTGGCCGATCTCACCGAGCGCGAACTTGAGGTACTGCATTTGTTAAAAGGTGGATATAGCAACCGTGCCATTGCCGAGGAGTTGGTGTTGGAGATTGGTACGGTAAAAAATCATGTACATCACATTTTGCAAAAGCTCAATGTTACGAGTCGGCGTGCTGCCATGCGTTATGCCAAACTCACCGATAGTGGTGGTTTGTGACAAGACAGTTACATCGGCCATCCATGAAACGTTTATAAACAGAAGCTGAGCTTGCCAAAGCCACACCGGCTTCGACAAGCTCAGCCTCCGCTCATCTACTGAATTTAAATTCTTACGTTCACACAGGTCCGCGCGATGATCGTGCCGAAGCGTCATAGCGCGACAGCTTATCCCTTGAGCGAACCAGCCAACAAGCCTCGCATAAACAATTTTCCCAAAGCCAAATAGACGATAATGGTTGGTGCTGCCGCGATCAAGGCCGCCGCCATCTGTACATTCCAATCCACGGAGTAGCTGCCGGCGACATTCTTCACCGCCACGTTGACCGGGGCCATGACGGGGTTGCTGAGCACCACCAGGCCGATCAGGTAGTCATTCCAGATGGTGGTGAATTGCCAGAGCAAGACCACGGCAAAAGCAGGCATGGAGATGGGCAGCAGGATCCAGCGGTAAAGGCCGAAAAAGCCACAGCCATCGATCTTGCCGGCGTCCAACAATTCATTGGGGATCCCCGAATAGTAGCTACGGAACAGTAGCGCCGTAATCGGGATACCGAAGATACAGTGGGTGAGAATCAGCCCAGGCAACGTGCCGTAGAGATGGACAGTTTGCAACGTCAAGACCAGCGGAATGAGGATGCCCTGGTAGGGCAGGAACATGCCGACTAAGAAGAGGATAAAGAGCGTGTCCGCCCCCTTAAAACGCCATTTGGCAAAGATATAGCCATTGATCGAGCCAATCATCGACGAGATAACCGCCGCGGGAACGGTAATCATTACGCTGTTCTTGAAGTTCGGCGCGACCAACGTCCATGCCTCAGAAAAACTACCGAAGTAGATCCCTTTCGGCAGTTCCCACATGCGGGTCACATTGATATCTTGAAAGGGCTTCAACCCCGTGATGAGCAAGACATAGATCGGCATGGCATAGAAGGCAGCAAAGGCCAGCAATACCAGATAGATCGCACCATGGGTCCAGAATCGTTGCAGCTTCATCGTTCGGTCTCCAGTTGTAGGCTTCTGAGGTACGGGATGATCAGGAAAAGCGCAAGAAGCATCATCACAGAGCCGATCGTCGCCCCCAACGAGAATCGGTAGGCGTTGAAGGTGGTTTGGTACATGTTGAGCGCCAACGTGTCGATATTGTTACCTGGTCCAGGGCCACCAAGCGCCGCGACAATGTCGAAGACGCGGATGGCATTCATGCCGGTCAGGATGATCGCAGTGAAGGTGACCGGCATCAACAGCGGGATAATAATATAGCGGTAGATCGCCCAAGGTCCAGCACCATCAATGGCCGCGGCTTCGCGCAGTTCCCCAGGAATGCCACGCAACCCGGCCAGATAGAGCGCCATCACATAGCCAGAAAATTGCCAGGACGCGGCAATCGTCACCGCCCAGATGCCATAGTGGAGATCCGACGCCCAGTTGGGCCGGAACCACGCCATGCCGATCTTGGCGAAGAGGAGATTGATGCCGGTCGCCGGCTGCATCAGCCACTGCCAAGTCACGCCGGTGACGATCCCACTGACGGCAAAGGGAAAGATAAAGAGAGTCCGAAAGAAGGCTTCCCCTTTAATCTTTTGATCCAGCAAGGTAGCGAGAATAAACCCAATCACAATACACTGACTCATAAAGCCAATGGCGTAGAAGAGCAAATTGCGCAGGTCGACTTGGAAGCGGCGGTCGTTGATCATGCGGATCCAGTTCTTCAGCCCCACAAAGGTGAAGTCAACGACCGAACTCTTCCAGTCCGTTACCGAGATATAGAATGTCCAACCGATGAAGCCGTAAATGAAGACCGCCACCGCGATGATCGAGGGCAGGATCACCAAAAAGGCGAGGGCCATGTCGCTGCGTAGCCAACGCCTGCGTCTGCGAGTCGTCTGCGTGGGGGAGGCGGACACATTACCCTCCCCCACCAACGGCATGGTTTTATTGGCCAAATGCCGCATCCTCCGCTGCCTGAACCAGCGCCGCTTGGGTGGCGGCGACGTCTCGGGTCGCAATCATATCATTGAGCTTCTGGTCGTAGTCCACCAAGAAGCTTTGCTTGGCGGCCGCGCCATGCTGCAGGCTACCGACCAGCGTGTTGCTCTTCCACTGCTCCATTTGCCACAGTTGTTCCTCGTCATACAGGCTGGGATCAGCGTCGGTGCGCGCCGGGATGGAGCCCTTGATCGGGTTGAAGGCGTCCTGGCCTTCCTTGGAGCCGCATACCTTTAGCCAGGCGATCGCGTTGTCGCGATATTTTACACCCTTGGGCAGGCCGAATGAGTCGGAGAGCAGGAGATAGATGCCATCCGTGCCGGGGCTGGCTGCCCACTTGTAATCGGTGAACTCCTTGGACTTGTAGTAACCGTGCAGCCAGTCACCGCTAATCATCATGAACGGGCCATCGTCGTTCATCAACATATCATTGACACCAGTTCCGGACTCGCTCAGGTAATCGGGCTGGGCGTAGTCATAGAGCTTGTTCATAATCTCCAACGCATGGGTCATGCGTTCATCGGACCAAGAAACGGTGCCGTCAAACAAGCCCGGCCAATCCTTGGCACCAAAGACCGACAGAATGATGCATTCCATGGTCTGGCCGTTGCCACCGCCGCCGGCACCCGCCAGCGCAATCGCTGGGATCCCCTTGGCCTTCATCGCTTCGGCCATGACCAGGAACTCGTCCCAATCTTTGGGCAATTCGGTGGCGCCAATGGCGTCGAGCTTGCCGGGACGATACCACATCAAGTTCGAGCGGTGAATGTTGACGGGCACGGACCAGGGATGGCCATCGTACATAATCACGTTCATCAGGTCGGGCGGGAAGACTTTGTCCCAGCCTTCGGATGCGTAGAGATCATCGAGAGGCTCCATGCGACCGGCGACCACATGGCTATCGATCAGCTCGTGACCCAAGTGCACCTGGAAGCTTTCGGGCGGGTCGCCACCCAACATGCGGGTTTCGAGCAGCGCCTTCATCTCGCCACCTTGGCCGGCACCCTGCGCCGCAACAGCTGCATTGATGACCTCTACTCCTGGATTGTCACGCTTGTAGATATCGAAAAGATGATTCAGCCCTTCGACTTCACCACCCGCTGTCCACCAGGAGAAAATTTCCAGCTTGCCGGCGCCGGCCGCAGCCGCGGCGTCACCACCGGCTGCCGGGGCTGCGGCTGGGGCAGCACCGGGGGCAGCGCACGCCGCCACCGCCAGCGCACCCGCGCCCATTGCAGAAAACTTCAAGAAATCGCGTCGACTCAAATGGTTCTTGGATTGCATAAGACACTCCTTGGTCTTGTTTAAATGGGGTCTTGTCTAAATGGCGCAAAGGAACCATTTAGAAATTGCAGAGATATTCAGTTTTACTACGGTTATTGTGTCTGGCATGGGAGAGCGAGTGGTCATCACGGATGTTCACACATCAAGAATAGTGCCACTTGTGCCAATTGATTATAGTACGTTCGCTTTCTGAATGCAATATCAATGACATTCCGCGCAGCGATGGTGTGCAGTAACGCACAGACAACCCCAACACGGCTGTCTATCCTGGTAGACAAGTGCGGTTTCAGTCAGACAGCGACTGTACTACTTAAACATTGGTCAATGTAAGGCTGTTGTGTATAGAGTGGCGGCGCTGTTGGTCTGGTGCCAATTGATACTACTACAGGGGAGCAAACGATCAGCAGACTGTAAACAGAAGACGATTTCATGTGCAAAACCGTTTAAAAAACCTATAGACAAGTGATAGGGCTTGCGGTATACTGTTCGACAGTGTATCCCATTCATCAAGCAATTGTTCCAACAACGCTTTAACTACATCCCAACCAAGTCGCTTCATTGCTCTAACAACATAGTAATCGCTCTTTTTGCCTTACCCGTTCTTGCGCTTCAGTCACCACCATTCAAGCTATACGGACGAGCGCCAGAAAGTAACACTTCTCACAAGAGTAATGATTACTTACTGCGCTACTCGTCGGTATACCAGCGCTCACAATAGACTCATCCAGAGAACATTCAGACCAGTAGGAGCTTGTTCCCGTGCTCAGACGTTTCCTTAGTTCAGCTACGATCTTTATTCTTGGTATGCTGCTGACTTTGCTCTTTATTTGGTACATCCCGACGGTGGAAGCGGCTCCGCGTGCGCACGTCACCCCGGCAAACGCTCCGACGATTATACAAGAGAGCGTCGCCGCCGCACCAATGATCAGCTATCAAGGGCGCCTACTCGATCCACTAACGGGCCAACCCAAGCCGGATGGCTCTTACACGATGGCTTTTCGGCTCTATGCCGTGGCGACCGATGGTTCGGCACTCTGGACAGAAAGCAAGAGTATTACTGTCAACAAAGGGCTTTTTAGCACATTACTCGGCGACACAACCGCGCTCGACCTGACACTCTTCAATGGCCAGGATCTCTTTCTCGGCATTACGGTCGGGAGCGACCCCGAAACCACGCCCCGTCAGCGGATTGCTCACGTTGCCTACGCGATCTATGCCGCGACAGCCGGCAACGCCAACAATGCGGCCCGGCTGGAGAACAATAGTGCCGCGGCCTTTGCACTGGCTAGCCACACCCACGATAGTAGCACGATTGTGGATGAAAGTATCACCGCCAACGATATTAGAAATCGGACACGTACCCTCTCCTATCCGGCCAATGCGCTGAGTTATACACCAGGGGACGCAGTGATTAAGCAAAGTGCGTTAGGGCTTGACTGGGCAGCCAATTTTAGCAGTGCGGCCTATCTTTGGATCACGAAACCGAGTGACTGGGATGGCACCAGCGATGTTGTGCTACGTATTTACTTTCAGGTGACGACCAATAACGGTGGTAACGCTGGCTTCTTTATTCGTCCTCGCTCTTATAGCGTCGGCAATGTCTTTGCCGATGTTGCCTCCCAAAATGCAGATGGCTCGCCCACCGTCGCCGTAAGCGCCAATGGCAACCGTACGATCTATAGCCAAACGTTCACCATGCCGGCCAATAAGTTTGCGCGGGATAATTGGGTCGTTACGTTGCAACGGCTTGGGTCCGGCACAGAAACGTATGGGGACAGTGTCATCTTACACACAGTTGAAATCTCCTACACGGCAGTTCAATAGGTCTTTCATGCGAGCTATGAGAAAAACCCGAGCGCTTGTCCGCATGATCGCGATTTTGGTTGCCCTACTGGGGACAACCGTTGTATTGGCCCAATCATCGGCCAATTTTGACCTACGGTGGAATTCTTTGACTGGCGGCGGGGGGCAATCGGCGTCAGCCAACTTCGTGCTACAAGATGCGCTCGGCCAAAGCGCACCCGGCACATCGGCCAGTGCCGGCTTTGTCATACAGAGCGGCTTTCTGGCCGCCATTGTGGCAAATCCCGTCAACAATCCGACGCCGACTGCTACGCCCAAGCCACCAGAAACCGGTGGCGATCCCTTTGAAGATGATGACATCTGTGTACGGGCGGTGGCAAGGCCCACCGATGGCACCAAGGCCACCCATACCTTTCATGACAATGGCGATGCCGACTGGTTGCGTTTTACGGCGACGGCAGGCAAAACCTACATCATCAAGCTGACCAACCTCAGCGACAAAGCGGATGCGATCATCAACCTCTATGATGCCTGTAACGACACCTTGAGTGGACAGGGACAAAACTCCTTTGGACCAGAGGTAGTGCTCGAGTGGGATGCCACAAAAAACGGCGACTATTTTGTAGAGTTGCGCCAATTTGACCCAACCAAGTTTGGCAGTGATGTGAATTATGAAGTGGCAGTTACGGTAGACACCACGCCGCCGAATGCGCCCCAAAATATTCGCTGTTTTGCCGGCGATGCCACTACGCTCAATGTGCAGTGGCAAGCAAGCCCAGAGCGCGATGTCAAAGGGTATCGCGTCACCTATGCCGGTGATATCTCGGGTGTTGTTGACGTCAACGATGACGACACGACCTTTACCACCGTCGACTCATTGACGACCGGGCAGAGCTATACGGTCAATGTGCGGGCGATTGACTTTTCCAACAACCAGAGCCTCCCTTCTGGCGAGCCGAGCTGTCTACTGACGCCGCCGGCCGATACCACCCAACCCGCTCTGACCTTGAGTTCACCGGTCGATAGCGGCGTGGTGACCATTGCCGGCAGCACCTTAACCTTTATCGGCACCGCAGCGGATAGCGGCAACAATCTCAGTCGGGTCAAGGTGACCAATGGGACTGCTGGCGTGACGGGGTGGGATTATAGCCTGGCAGGCGGCAGCGACGATTTTCGCGTTGAAAATGTCGGGTTAGCGGTGGGTGATAACAACATCAAGATCGAGCTCTTTGATGCCCAAGGCAACAAGGACGAGAAAAATCTCACCGTAAAGCGGCTGGGCAATGTGCAAGGTGCGGTCGTGATCATTGCCGGACGCAACGATAGCAACGGGCTGCAATCGAATATCTACAATATCGCCAACCGCACCTATCGCATCTTCAAAAGTGCCGGCTTTAGCGATGACGATATCTACTATATTGCGCCCAACCAGCAAGACGCCGACAACGATGGGCTAACCGATGATGTCGATCTGACGCCATCTACCCCCGCTGCCATCGAAAGCGCGCTGGTCACCTGGGCCACCGGCAAAGTCGGGCCGGGCAAACCGCTCTTTGTTTATCTCGCCGACCATGGCTTTGTCGATAAATTCTGCCTGGACGGCTGTGGTGATGGGGTTGCCATGACACCAGCGCAACTCAACGGCTGGATCACGCAGGTCGAAACCGCTACGGGGGTCGATCAGGTGACAGTGGTGCTCGAAGCTTGTCTCTCTGGCAGCTTTATCAGCCGCACCGATCCAACCGATCTGAACACGCTCTCCAAGCCTGGGCGTGTAATTATTACCTCGACCAGCGATGACAAAAATGCCTATGCATCGGCCCAAGGGGCCTACTTCTCGGATGCCTTCTTCTCGTGCATTGCCGATAGCCTGGATCTCAACAGTTGCTTTACCGAGGCCAAGTTGGCCGTCGCCACCACTGGTGTTAACCAAGCACCACAGATGGATGACAACGGTGATGCGCTCTTTACCAATGGTGATGGCACAGTTGCCCAAAGTCGTTTTGTCACCCGCTTCTTTGGCTCGCTACGGCCACAGATTACCAGTGCCGGCACAGTTGAAGAGAGTGGCGCAACCCGTACACTCTTTGCCACGATTGCAGAAGGAGCCGAAACGATCGATGTGGTTTGGGCTGCGGTTTATCCGCCCAGCTTTACCGAACCAATCGACGCCGTCAGCAACCCCACGCTTAATCTCGCAGTGCCAACGGTTAAGTTGGAAGATCCCGATGGTGATGGCCGCTACGAGTTTACCTATGTCAATGGCTTCACCGAAGCCGAAAGCGAAACAGCAAAATATCGGCTTGTCTTCTATGCGCAGGACAAAAATGCGATTCACGCCATCCCCAAAGGCGATCTGGGGGGCGGGACAGTCAATATTTATCTGCCAATCATCGCAAAGTAGCAATCATTAGCGGTAACGATGCAGCTTGTCTCTTGTGGATCGGCTTGTCACGCTGTAAGCGTCTCCGCCTTGCCGAAATTGAAGACGCTTACAGCGTGACAAGCGCCGGATGACTGCGTAGCAACCATTAGCGTATAATTAACGTTCGTGTGCGAGAGTACTAGTGATATGTTCTACACATCGCTAGCTTTTACAAACAAAACTGTGACACACAAAACGGCGAAACGGCCACTGTCAGTCTGAAAGAATCTACACGTTTGGCTGAACTCGAAGACGCTTTCAGCGTGACACACATCAGACTATTGATCCCTGTCACATCTTATTTCATCAAACATATAGTTCTCACCCAAAGAAACCAATCGACCACCTATAGGGAAAGGGACCCGATGTACCGCAAGTTTGTACCAACGCTGCAAACCAGCTTACTCCTATTCATCCTAGTAGGCGGCTGGATTGGTGCGACTGCTGCGCCATCGCTGCGTGAGACGGCCCACGCCGCACTCCCTTTTACCTGTGGCAACGTAAGCGAAATTCCCTTTACCGATTGCACAGCATTGGAGTCGCTCTATAACGCGACAAATGGCGGCAGTTGGACCAATAGTGACTGGTTGTCCACATTTACACCCTGTTCTTGGCATGGCGTGACTTGCAGTAGCGGACGAGTGACACAATTGCGCTTGCAATCCAACGGTCTCAAAGGGACATTACCGACCACTATCGGCAATTTGAGCGCCCTCAACTGGCTCGAACTGCAATACAATGAACTTAGTGGCAGCGTGCCCAGCGAGTTGGGGAGCATGACGCTCCTCACCGAATTGGCACTCTATTACAACAGTTTTAATGGCTCCATCCCGCCGGAACTGGGCAATTTGAGCAAACTCAACGCACTACGCCTTGGCCACAACAAGTTGACGGGCGGCGTCCCCAGGGCATTGGGCAACCTGAGCACGCTCACGATCCTCGGTATCGACGACAATCAGCTCACCGGTGCCTTGCCCACCGAGTTGGGCAATCTTACCAAATTAGTACTTTTTAATGCCGATAAGAATCAACTGAATGGGTCGATCCCAACGAGCTTTGGCAATTTCAGCAGAGACATGTGGCGGCTTTGGCTGGAGAACAATCAATTCAGTGGACAACTGCCCAATCAATTGGGTAACCTGACCAAGCTGACTCAATTTTCGGTCCGTAACAATGCGCTTAAGGATGATATCCCGAGTTCGTTCACCAATCTGACCGCGCTTGGCAATTTTGATTTGGGCTACAATCAACTGACGGCAAGCGGGACAACGCTGATCAATTTCCTGAATAGCAAGGATCCGGATTGGGCACAGACACAGACCATTGCACCCACCAACCTGACGGCAGCCGCACTCTCGGCCAATAGCATCAAATTGAGTTGGAACCCCATTCTCTACACGGGGGATGGGGGCTATTATGAGATCCGCGCCGCCACGAGTGCCGGTGGACCTTATACCGTTCAAGGCGCGACCGCCAACAAGAGTAGCAATAGCTTCACCGTCAGCGGTCTCTCACCCAATTCCACCTATTACTTTGTCTTACGGACCTACACGCCTGCGCACGGCACCCAACAAAATAGTCTTTGGAGTGGCTATAGCAACGAAGCTTTTGCCACCACACAGAATGATACGACGACGATCGCGCCTACCATTACCTCAGCGCCCGAGACCAACGCCCTGCGTGATCAAGCCTATGCCTACAGCGTCGTCGCCAATGGCAGCACGCCGTTAACCTTTAGCTTGAGCAAAAATCCGGCAGGCATGACCATTAATAGTAATACCGGTTTTATCTCGTGGACACCGGCTGATGTCGGCACCTTTGATGTAACCGTGAAGGTCAGCAATAGTGTAGGAACAGACGAACAGACCTTCTCGATAGTGGTGAAACAGACGCCTAAAATTACCTCGGTGCCTTTGACAAGCGCCAATGTCAATCAACTCTATGCCTATGATGTCGATGCGAACGGCACACCCGCGCCAACCTTTAGCCTGCTTGCCCCACCAACGGGGATGCTTATCAACAGCAACAGCGGGCTGATTAACTGGATACCCACGGCTACCGGTCTCTATAGCGTTACAGTCAAGGCAACCAATAGCGTCGGCAGTGACAGCCAATTGTTTGCGATCGTGGTTAACGCCACCACCACCGAAGAAGCGCCACAGATTAGTTCAACGCCGGTTACCAGTGCCAATGTCAACCAATCCTATAGCTATGACGTGGATGCCAGCGGACGCCCCAATCCCAGCTTTGCGCTCACAACGGCACCACAAGGCATGGCCATCAACGCGACAACCGGCGCGATTAGTTGGTTGCCCACAACCAGCGGCAGCTTTAATGTCACCGTGACAGCTACCAATAACGCCGGCAGCGATAGCCAGAGCTTTACGGTAACCGTCAACGATGGGCCAACTGGTGATAGCTATGAGGACGACGATGCCTGTCTGCGCGCCACGTTGATCTCGACAGGAGGGGCCGAACAACTGCACAACTTTCACGATGTCAATGATCGCGATTGGATCCGCTTTAACGCGCAGGCGGGGCGCACCTATATTATCGAGTTGGAAAATACAGGGGCCAAAGCCGATGCCGTTATCACGCTACACGACACCTGTGATCTTCCCCCCAGCGGCAGCGGTGACAACGCCTTTGGCAGTGCAGTACGGCTGGAGTGGGATGCCACAAAGAATGGCGAATATTGGGTAAAATTCGAGCAGCTTGACCCCGCCATTGCCGGCAGCGGCACCGACTATGTCGTCGCAGTTGTGGAAGATAATGTGCCCCCCTCTACCCCCAAGAGCCCCCGCTGTAGCGCATTGAGCAGTACAGCGTTAGCCATTCAATGGAAAAAGAACCCTGAGCGCGATGTCAAAGGTTATCGCATTGCCTACGCCGGCATTGTCTCCGGCAATGAAGATGTCGATGGCAACCAGACAACCTATTATGAGCTGACCGATCTGGCCCCCAATCAGGTTACCCGTTTCCGTGTAAACGCCGTGGATCTCTCCGGCAACGAAAGCGCACCGTCGGGCGAAGTTGAGTGCGCAGCCCAGGTGCCCGTCGAAATCACCCAACCGGCTGTGACCCTTAACCAACCGGCGGGTGGCACAACCTACACCACCACAGCTGCCGCCTTGACCTTTAGTGGTGTGGCGCAGGATGCCGGCGGTAACCTCAGTCGTGTCAAGGTCCGCAACAACACCACGGGCGTCGAAGGACAAGATTTTGGTCTGAGTGGCAGCAGTGCGACCTTTCGCGTGGAAGATCTGAGCCTGGCAGTGGGTGACAACAACATCCGCGTGACCGCTTTTGATGACGCCGGCAATAGCAGTGACCGCAATCTGATGGTGAAACGGCTGGGCGAAAGTCCAGGCGCGGTACTCATCGTCGCTGGGCGCAATGAAACCGCCAGTCTCCAGACCAATATTTTCAATTCCACCAACCGGGCCTATCGCATCTTTAAGAGTGCCGGCTACAGCGACGACGATATTTTCTACATGGCATCGGTTGAGCAAAAACCAGATGGTGATGTCAACCGGGTGGATGGGCCCGCCACCGCCGCAGCGTTGGAAACAGCAATCACCGAGTGGGCACGGGCGCGCGTCGGCTTTGGACAGCCCTTTACAATCTACATGATGGACCATGGCTTCGCCGACCGCTACTGTGTCGATGGCTGCAATGGCGGTGGCGCGGTGACCCCCACCCAACTCAACGAGTGGCTGGCGACGTTGGAGAGCACCACTGGCGTCAATCAAGTCAATATTATTATTGAAGCCTGTCAGTCGGGCAGTTTCCTGGATCGCTTTAACGGCACCGTGCAGGATATTCAGAACAGCCTCTCGCGCCAGAATCGGGTGGTGATCACCTCGACCGGGCGTGAAAACAATGCCTATGCGTCGGCGCAAGGGGCTTACTTCTCCGATGCCTTCTTCTCTTGCCTGGCCGACAGCGGTGATCTCAAGAGTTGTTTTGACCAAGGCCAGGCTGCGGTCACCGTCACCGGTGTCGATCAAACGCCGTGGATGGATGATAACGGCGATGGACTCCACAACAGCGCCGACGGTACCGTCGCCCAAGCCCGCTTTGTCACGAAGTTCTTTAGTTCCGTCCGCCCGGTGATTACGGCGAGCCAGGTGGAGCGCAGCGGCACCACGGGTCTGCTGAGCGCTGATGTAGCCGCCGGTGCCGAGGAGATTGAGATTGTCTGGGCTGCCATCTATCCGCCCGGCTTCCAAGAGCCCGATGATGTAACGCTCAATCTCCAAGTGCCCACAGTGCGTCTGGAAGCGGATCCGGCCACACCGAACCACTATACCTTCAACTATATCAACGGCTTTACCGAAGCCGGCGATTATCGCATTGTCTTCTATGCCCAGGATCGGCTGGGGATTCACGCCCAACCCCGTCTGCCGGGTGGCGCGCCTTTGCCCGATGAGACGACCGTCTTTCTCCCCTTGGTTGCACGCTAAGGGGATGCCGACACTACAGCGGATTTTGGAGGCATCTGATTTTGATTGCCATCATTTGGCAAACTTGACGGTTCAAGCCAACAGTTGTCCTGAAATTCCGGATGAACTGTAATAAATCGGCTACTTCCTAACAGCGGATTTTGGAGGCATCTGATTTTGATTGCCATCATTTGGCAAACTTGACGGTTCAAGCCAACAGTTATCCTGAAATTCCGGATGCGCTGTAATAAATCGGCTACTTCCTAAATCCGCTGTAGTGTACCTGAAAACAGACAGGACTTGCATGAAACCGAGTGAACAGAATTCCCGTTGGTGGCAAATCATCTCTTCCGTTGGCTTAGTCTTGACAGCCATCGGCCTGTTGCTGTGGATGATCTCCGCCACGCCACAGCCGGCGCAAGCCGTGGCACCAACGCAAAGTAACAATCCGGCTGGCTCCGGTGCAGACCTGACGGTGGAGGTAAAGATTACACCAGCCATACCGGCACTGAATCAGCAGGTGACGATTGAAGTTTTGGTGAGCAATATCGGGACGCTTGATGTTGCCGGCAACTTCAAAGTCTATCTCTATGTTGATCCGACAGATCGACCGCCCACCGCCGGCACAGCAGAAATCTTTTCCGTGGGTTATCCTTCCTTACGGGCCGGACGTGACACTTCTTTTACGCGCACTCACACCTTTACCACCCAAGGCTGCGACCATATCATTTATGTCTGGGTCGACCGCGACAACACAGTCAGCGAAAGCGACGAAAACAACAATCTGATTGCGCTTCCCGTCTGTGTGGGCGTCACCTGTGCTGCCGACAGCTATGAAAATGATAATCTCTGTAGCGCAGCCGGCTGGATCGCCGAGGGGCCAAGCCAGGCGCGTTCGCTCTGTGAGCCAAACAATCCGACACAGGCCGACACCGACTGGGTCAAGTTCACCGCCTTTACCGGGGTCACCTATACGTTGCAAAGCGAAAACAATGGCATTCACGCCCACGGCAAGTTTGCGCTCTATAATGCCTGTGGCGGCGCGCCCTTGGTGTCGCCCACGGACGAAATCAATTGGCGCGCACCAGGTGACGGTATCTACTATGCCACCTTTGTCCAAGATGAAGCCGCAATTGGCCCCCTCTCCGCCTATAGCCTGACCTTGCAGAGCAACACCGGCCTTACCGACAACTATGAACCGGATAACAGTTGTGCCGACGCCCGCGATATCGCCACCACCGGCACCCGCCAATCCCATCTCTTTCAAGCGCCTAACGACCAAGATTGGCTCAAGTTTTCGATCAATGCCGGTGAGAGCTTTATTGTGATTGCCGACAACACGGGCACGGGTGTCAACCCAGTGGTAACCCTCTTCGACTCCTGCAGCCAGGTCCCGGCCAACAACAGCCTCAGCTTTGGCACCCAACAGGTGAGCAGCGCTTCGGCCACCGACCGCACCTACTATGCGCGCCTGACCAATCAGAATGGTGCTAACTTTGGCCCCAATGCCCACTATGATCTCCGTGTTTCGGCCTCGGCCTGCCTTGCCGACAGTCAGGAAGAGGATGATACGGTCGCTCAGGCCAAAGCGCTGGACATCGGCGCAACCGCTGCGCACAATTTCTGCCCGGCCAGCGATGAAGATTGGGTGAGTGTGGTTGCCCAGGCGGGCAAAACCTATGTGCTGCGCACCACCAATCTGGCCTTTGCTGCCGACACGGTTCTTCAGCTTTACGACAGTGACAAAAGCACCCTGATTGCTGAAAACGATGACTATGGCTATACCAGCGCCTCGCGCATTGTCTGGACACCAACGCGCAGCGACACCTACTATGTGCGCATTCGCCACATCAACCCGATCGCCAATGGGCCCAATACTAGCTATGACTTTGTGGCCCAAGAAGGCGTTTGCAACCCCGATCTGCAAGATAGCGCCGCTGGGGACAATGGACCTGGTGATGCGGGCTTGGCCGTCACCAATGGCATCAGCCAGACCCACAACTTCTGCGCCGATCCACTCAGCCTTGATGTGGGCGATCAGGATTGGGTAGCGCTCAACACCGTTACCGGCGGCAACTATCAGATCGTCGCCACCGGCCTTGGCCCCAACAGCGATCCGGTGCTTGAACTCTATGGCAGCGATGGCAACACGCGCCTACTTAGCAACGATGATGTTGGCACGGGGCGCAGCGCGCAACTCCAATTCTCACCGACCGCGCCGGGGGCCTACTATGTCCGTGTGCGCCAATACAACCCGAATGTGATCGGCGATGAAACGAGCTATGGGCTGCAAGTTTTTGCGACCGAGCCCCCCACCCCCACCCCAACCCCCAGCCCAACACCGTCCCCTACGCCGTCGCCGACCCCGTCGCCCACGCCGCCACCACCGACGGCCGATACGCTGATCCTGGTCAACCGCGAGCGGGTGGCAACCCTCTATGGCGAAAGCGCCGCCGCCGCGCTGATGACCAAGCTCTTTGCGCTGGCGGAAGATCCACTGGTTGATGGGCTGGTGATGCAAGTAGAAAGTGACCCCAATGTTGCTCTCGCCTACGATGAATGGACGCTCAGCACAGATACACTGGCCGATAATAGCAAAGCGAACGATGTGATCGCGGCGATCCGCAACCGGGCGATGGGCTTTCTAGAGAACGCGCCAGAAGCCAAATATGTGCTGATTGTCGGCGGAGACAATGTGATCCCCTTCCGCCGCGTGCTTGATCAGGTTAAGCCAGCGGGTGGAGCTTCCTCTTCCGGTGGTACGATCGAGCACGATTACGAAGCCGATGTGAGCGCCAACTCGACCACGCGCGCCGCGCTGGCCGCCAACATGGTTCTCACGGATGACTATCTGGTCGACAAAGAACCGGACGAATGGGAAGATGTGCAGCACAATCGCTATCCGCTCTATCTGCCCGACTATGCGACCGGCCGGTTGGTCGAGACACCGAGCGAAATCATGGCCTTTATCGATAATTTCTTGGGCGACCCCAATGTGGCCGACGATGGCGACCGACTGTTGCAGACCAACAAGGTCTTGGTCACCGGCTATGACTTTTTGCAGGATAGTGCCGCCCTCATCGAAACCTTGTTTGAAAACGATACGCTGGCGACGGACGGCACCTTGATCAGCCCCAATTGGAGTGGCGCGGATCTGCGTGCGAAATATCTGTCGGCATCGCCACGTTTTGATATCTATGCCATTAACGGTCACTCCAAACATACCGCCCAAGGGGTCCCCGATGAGGATGATCTGACGGCGACGGAGGTCGCCAACGCCAGCCTTGACATGAGCGGTGCGCTTGTCTTTAGCGTCGGCTGCCACGGCGGATTGAACGATCCTGGCGTGCTTGACCTGCCGCAGGCGTATATGCAAAAGCTAGTCAACTACGTGGGCAATACCGGCTTTGGCTGGGGCAGCGGCGGCATTGCCTACAGTGAAGATCTACTACTCAAATTTGTGCGCGAACTCGTGCGCAATACAAGAACAGCGATTGGGCCGTCGCTCACCGCCGCCAAAAAGAAGTATTACAGCCAGGCAGGCACCTTTAACAGCTTCGATGCTAAAATTTTGATGCAGATGACCCTCTACGGTTTGCCAATGGTCGAAGTGACCAGTGGTGGTACACTGACGGGAGATGATCCCTTTCCCAGCGCGGATGGCACCTTTACGCCGCCATCATCCTTGGGTGAAGTAGCCACCGGCAGCGCGGGCTACCGATTGCCCGGCTCCTTTGGGGCCTTTGGCGATGCCGCGCCGAATGACAATCAGGTCGCTTATACCCTCGACGGCAACGCAACGATCAGCGCTGGTACGCCAGTGCAACCGCGCTACTTTGCCGGTGTTGATGCGCCGGCCGTCGGCGATCTGCGGGGGGCACTCTTCCTCGGCGGCGTCTACAGCGATGTCGTCGATGTCGATCCGGTGATTGCGCTGGCCGACAACGAATATATCACCGATAAGCGCGAACCGACCTTCCACAGCGACAGCTTCTATCCAGCACTGCCTTTTGCCGTGCGCAGCGGTGTACCCGATCTGCCTGATACGTTGGTGATGACGCTTGGTCAATTCAAAAGTGCCAGTGGCGTAACCGCCGCCGGCAGCAGCGGCACTGGGACCACGCGTATCTATGATCAGATGAGCTTTGCTACCTACTATTCGGACAGCCCCGACCGGAACGCGGCCAATATTAGCTTTGTCGATGGGGTGTTGGATACCAGCCAGGGGGTTGGGCAGATCAAGGTAGAGGCAACCGATAGCTCTGGCGTGCATCGCGTCTTGGTGGCCTATACCCTGGGTGATGGTCAATGGCGCAGCAAAGATCTCACCTTTGATAGTGCCGCTCAAAAGTGGACAGGGGTGATCAGTGCCACCAATACCACCCAGTTTTTTGTCCAGGTCGTAGACAAAGCAGGGAATGTTGCGATCAACAACAACAAAGGCGCAAATTATCCTGTTGTGATACCACTACCGCTAGCTACTGGCAGCCCTGTAGCCGGCAATCGTCGGGTTTTCCTGCCCTTTGTGCGCAGATAACCATAAAGGCTCATCTGTGAAAAGTGTGAGTTGCCGGAGGCAATAGTGTACCGCTTTGGTGCTCAACTCACACTTTCGGCTGATGAGCGAACCATAATACGCAGGATGTACGTACTTCTTTGGTTTCGATACGGGAAAAAGCACCCTACTCAACCGGCGAAGTGCGTAACTACTGAACAGCATCGTTTGGCATGGGTCACTACAGCGCACTGTCAACATCAAAGAAGATCCCATGCAATAAGTAAAGTGCAGAAAGTTGCTAGAAATAGAGCAGTGCGCATCTCCTGATGCAGAGTTCTCGGAATTCTAAATACTTCTGGAACTCACTTAATAAAAGCGAGAAAGTTTTTAGAAAACGGAGGCTGAGCTTGCCGAAGCCGGAGCCGCTTCGAGTTCCAAGGGCTTGTCGAAGCCGGGGCCGCTTTGGCTTCGGCAGGCTCAGCCTCCGCTACCGTGGATTTATTTCTAAAAACTTTCGGGAAATGACTTAAGCGATGCGCCGTCGGGAAGTTCAAACTGTAGTTGAGTACACTTTTTCATGAGGAGGGAAGTATGTTGTCGATTTCTAGACAAATGCAGAGAAAGCGTCGTTGGCTGCCGAGCATCATGCTCAGCATGGTGATGCTGCTGTTGATCACGCCGATTGCACAGGCAGCAGGCAGCGAAGAACCACCCAAAGATTGGGATGTCATCCCCGCCTCGCCGGTGGGGGCCGAAGCGATTCAAGGGGATGATGGCGGCGCTTGGGAGCTGGGGATTCATGGCTCAGCCGGCAACTTGACACAAGCGACCGCAGCGGAGCGCTATGGCATGAGCTACTGGCTCTCACCGCTAAGCAATTGGGTGACCAAGTACAGTTACAACGAAAGCACCGCCTGGGAAGAGGATTTCAAACGAGCCGATCTCGGTGGCACCAATAACAACTATGTCGATGCCGTCGATCTGCAATTCTATGTCGGTCACGGCAGCCCGAATGGCTTCACCTTTGACAATGCCAGCCACGACGACAGCACCCTTGGCTACAATGATTGTGAACGCGCTTGGGGTGACAATGACAATGAATGGGTCGCGCTGACCTCGTGCAACGTCTTAGACGATGCCCAACTGGGTCAGTGGGCGCAGTGCATGAATGGCAATCATCTAATCCTGGGCTTCAAGACCACCGCCTATGCGCACAACAACTATGCCGATACGCAGGCCTACTGGTTTGGCTATTATGTCCGCAACAACTACACCATGACCCAATCGTGGTTCAAAGCGTGTGATCGTGTCCAGCGCACCAAAATTGTACGCGTAATTGGCAACGAGTTAAACTGCTTTGATGACAAACCAAACCTAGGACAAGTCTGTGGCGACTCCTATGACACCGACTGGTGGTACTGGACCCACAGTTGCGGCACGGAGACCGCGATTGATGTGCCGGTCGAACGGTTGGCACAAGAGATGCCGGTCTTCAAGACCAATCCCTATTCCACGGCTGAAGCGAACCAAGATCTGGAACGGTTGGGTGCCGTCTTCAGCATTCCGGTAACAACAACCGTCGAAGTTGCCACCACGGGGGAGGATGTGCGCGTTTCACCCTTTGTAACGGCCACCGCCAGCGGCACCGAATTGGAAGTTGACAAATCGAGCGGTCTCTATGGCTATTACAATCTCGATGCGCTCTGGACCTCGGACTCGGCTGAAGCGGCCTATGCGGTCACCGCAGCTTCCCCGACCTACATCAATAACGATGAAGCCCGGCGGATTGCCGATTCCTTCTTGCTCAGCAATGGTCTCATGGGGCCAGGCTCGGTCTTCTACGAAGTGATCTCGGACACCACATCGATCCCGCTCGATTCAGCGCCCGGCTTACCAACTGAAACGGTTGCCTCTGGGATTACTGGTGATATCCAGGAAGTAGCCACGGCCTGGCAGGTGATCTACTCGCGTCATCTTGTCTATACACCGACCGTTACTGCTGCCGGTGTGGCAGCACCGATTGAATTCTCAGTCGTTGGCCCCGGTGCTAAGCAGAAGGTCTATGTGCCGGTCAATTCGGCCATTATGGCCGCCAGCCCATTAGCCGAGCCGGTGTTAGGTGTACAGGGCGGTTGGCGCGACGTTGAACAACAGTTCGTCGTCAATGCCGCGGGCATTCTAGAGCCGCTAACGATCTCGATGCTCACCACCGACACGGTACGCAGCCTCTATAATCAGTTGGGTGAAAAGGTCGCGTTGGCCGATGTACCGCTCGACTATAAGAGTCGCGAAATCCTCTCCGAAACGGCCGCCTATTATGAGATGGCCGCCGGCAGCAGCCAGGCTGAGTTGATTCCAGTCTATGAGTTCAAGGTTCGCTTCACGCTCCAAGATGATACGATCATTGATGATTTTGTCGATGTACCGGTGAACGAGAGCTATGTTCGCCCATTGGCACTAATTGCGTCCGGTGTTCCCGCCGACTCCGTTCCAAGTGGGACAGCACTGACACTCACCGCGGCTGATGCGTCGCAAACCCTGCAAGCGCTAGGCCAGGGCAACTTCAACTTTACCTTGGGTAGCGGCGATCCCGATAACTATATCTATGATTGGTTTATCGATTCGCTCGATGATGGCAACAAGATCGGCAGTGGTCGCACCTTGTCCTTTGAGGTCCCGTTGGGGACAATTGGCCACGGCACCACGCGCACCGTCATGTTACGGGTGACCGACTTGGGCAACCCCAATAAACCGGCGACCAGCGTCACCAGCGCCACGATCAATGTAGACCCGACGGTCTTTCTGCCTTTGATTTCTGGCGACTAAGGTAGCAGGAAGAACAACGGATTCAGAAGGGAAGAGATAATCGATGCTTAGGAATGCGCATCCTATCCTTTCTGAATTCCCTGTTTGGTTTAATGGGTAAAGTGAAAGAGGGCATCCGCCAATTTTGCGGATGCCCTCTTTGATCAAGAATTTGCTCGTGCCTACGCTCCGGTGTAGGCACCAACCTTGACGCTCCAGCGTTGAGAAAGAGCGGGTGTGAAACCGTCTGCACAGCGGTAACGATGCGCTTGACGCTGGAGTATCAGAGAAGTCATTTCGCGCTGGAGCGTCGAATGAGTGCCAGCTTTTGCTTAGCATAATACACATACAGCATCGTATACCATGCTCCGACAAAACATTGTATGAAAAGAGCAATGACCATGAAGCGTAAGATCTTCGTGCCCAGCCAACTTCGTCTTGGCCTTCTTCTACTGCTATGGCTAGTTGGTTGTACACCACTGTCAGCCCCTCCACCTAGCAGCGCTGATTCGGCAAAGACAATAAATTTGGCGCAGGCAGCCAATCTAGCCACGACCACGCAAATTGAGATCCGCACACTGGATGAGAAAAGCGGCGACTACCAGCCAACCACCACCATAGATTCACCTGTACTCAACGCCTTGATTACGCCGTTGGATCAGGAACTGCCCCTTCAACCGGCGCTCTTTTGCACGGCGCAATATGAGTTGATTTTTCAGGTGGCCGACGGCAAACCGTTGACCTTCAACTATGGTTGTGTGGCTGAAGAAGGTAGTTTTCTTCAAGGGGGAGACACCCCGCTGCAAGACCAAGCGATTGAGCCACCGGCAGCCTTTCAAGAGGCACTCGCACAGCAGGTGGGGAACCCCTAAAGTATCTATGCGCGCAGGTCACGTGCCGGACTTGCTTTGTAAGTAAGCAAGACTCCAAACAGGCGCGTCGAAGAGACGTACCAACAAAGCAGCGTTGAAACGGAAGAACAATATAGAGAGACGAACGTGCGGCCAAGGAACATAAGGTGAATTTCGACAAAAAATTAAACGAAATCTAGATTAATAAGCACGACGACGAGTGAGACGCTGCTGCAAATGATAGGCTTCATCATAAGGAGTACGGTCAGCCCACATCTTCCAAGTAATGGAAAGCCAACGATTTCCCAAACAGCGGAAGGCATGGTTGCTCTTCATCCTGCGCTCGGTTGCCGCCTGAAAGTAAGCGCGAGCCCAGTCAGAGTTTTTCAAAGAATTGAGCGCAAACTGCTGAACGAAGTAGCGAAAGGACTTATCACAAGCCCGGCGGAACAGAATCCGTTTGGCTTTGCCACTGCGCTTGGTGATGGGGGCAGTGCCGGCCAACATCTGAACGCTGGCCGCCGTGGGAAAACGCGCCCGATCTTCCCCAAATTTCACAAGAAGCGCTGGGGCAAGGAGTTTGCCGGCCCCAGGCAATGAGGCAAAAATCGGTGCAGCCTCGTGCTGTTGAAAAAGCGGCTGAAGATGGGTCAGTGTTTGCTGCTTGCTTTTCAGGGTAGTCAGCAACATCTGTGCCAGTGGTAGCGCCTCGGCCTGCCCCGCTGCGACGACAGCAGGGGCGGCTTGTGGATAATCGGCTTGCAGCGCATCGTAGCTCTTGAACCACGTACGCGACTGGGTGTGACCATGCGCCTTAAGGAAGGCACAGAATGTTTCATAACTTAACGCACGTGCTGCTTCCAGGGTCGGGTAGGCAAGCAGAAAGTGGCAAGCAATTTGCGACGGCCAGGAGAAGAGTTGACGTGCGGCCGGATAGTAACGCCGCAAAACAGCTTCCAAGCGATTCGCCTGCATGGTGCTCTGTTTCGTCAAGAAGTGCGCAAAGCTTACGGTCGTTCGCATCTCCTGTAAGAGCGGACTGCCTGGATGCCAAGGCGCAAAGCGATGGCCATCCGTCCGCAGCAGATCGCTGATGACAAAGGCATCACTCTGATCATCATAGGCACCACTTTGACGGTAGCGCTCCCGACTTTTGTTCACAATATTTGGATGGATCACACGCAGTTGTTCATAGCCGCTCTGCCACAAATAGTCGATCAGAATCGTGTGCGCAGTTTCCATGCCAATCACACACTCATTCTGCGTGACACCGAGTCGCTGTCGCATCTGCTCCAACTTGGCAAATCCTTTTTGACTGTGTTCCATAACACCAGCACTGATCCGTTTGCCTTTCTCATCTGTAATGACGAGATCATGTTTCTTACTACTCCAGTCTATTCCTATGTATACTTGCATTGTAGACCTTCCTTTCTTCACCTTTAGGTCTACCTCGGACGGACGTTGTTTATCGTTTCCCTGTTATGGTGATCATGTCACGGCTTGCTTTCGACGCTGCACAACGTTAACCTGGAGGGACGGTCCGGCACTGGCGATCGCATCGCTGGGGACGTTTGGTCCTCTTTCCAGGCAGAAGTCCGATAAAGGCAGACAGTTCCTTGGCCAGGTTCTGTCTGCCTTTATCTTACCTTCTTTTCTTAGTTTAGCTAACAGGGGATGGTCCATAGCGACCGCGGCAAATTGAGCTTTCTATGTGCCATCCCCGGCACGCGGGAACATAGACAACCCTTAGCTCTGTGCCCAATAATCCAAAACCAACACCTTACCACGGTGTGGGTGGAAGATCGCCCCAAACGCGCGGTGTTCGGGATGGGGCAGATAGGCATCACGGTCCGCTGCGCTCTCAAAGGTGACGAAGAAGCAGTGAGTAAAACCATCGGCGATGCCTTCGACGCTGACATCGGTGCCCCATTCAAAGTCACGAATCGCATCGATCTTGCTGGGCAGCGCGCGGAAGGCGTTTTCAACGGTTTGAATCTGTTCGGGAGTGGTGCCCTCTTTGAATTGGAAGAGGACGACGTGGCGAAGTTTTTGCGTCATGACATTTCCTTTGTTTGGAATCGTTGTAACAGTAATTAATGGCCCAAGCGCAGCGCGCTAAACAACTTCTGATAGAGTGCCGACGTAATCACCAACATCTCTAGCACAATCATCACGCCGGCAAAGAGGATCGCCATGGGAAAGATCTCTTGGCGCGCCAGGATCGGCAGCAGCGGCGGCAATGCGCGCCCCAAATCACCAGTGATGCGGAAGAGGGGGACAAACATCGTCGCCGCGGTTGAGCCAGCGATGACTCCGGCGGTGGCACCGTAGGCGGTGAGAATCGCATATTCGAGCGCCACCTGGCCGACGACTTGGTTACGATTTAGCCCAATCGAGCGCATCACCGAAAAGAGATACATGCGCTCATTCATCGAGGCATAGCTATAGGTGAGCAGCCCCAAGGCCGCCATAAAGGTCGCAGCGATAAAGCCAACAGAGAGGGTCCCAAAGACCCCAACCCGCTCCATCTTCGCCTGTTCCGCGGCAATGAGCCCTTGCGCATCTGCCCCATCGCGGCTCTCGATGCCCAAGGTACGAACCGCATCAAGCACCGCCGCGCCGTCGGCACCAGGGGCCAGATCGATCCAGATCCGATGGGGCATCGTCACGCCAAAGAAAGAGAAGAGATATTCCAGATTGCCAATGACCGCGGTTTGGTCTGGATAGACGGTGGGAAAATATTCATAGGTTCCTACTATTGTAAAGGTTGTGTTGATACTGGTCCCAAAGTCGGTGATCACATGAATATTGAGTTGGTCACCAACATGGAGTTGGTTGGCGGTCAGAAAATCCTGCGCCACCAGGATCCCATCCTCAACGAGCGCCAGTCGGTTCATCAAGGCACCCAACGATTCGCGCGCCAGATCGCCTCGGAACCAGGCAACCTGGCTAAAGCCAACCCGATCGACCCCCAAAAAGCGACCGCGTACACGGCTAGTTGTGCTGCCGGAGAGCTCAATTTCGGCGCGGTAATCACCGACGCGGGTAGCGGCGACCGCGCCTGGCAATTCGGCAAATTCGGTCGTCGGCGGGATCCAATCCGCACCAACTGGGGGGGGATCCGCTAGCGCTTCCGACTCCAAGTAAGGGGTAAGGGCCAGATCCGCGCCGACTTGATAGTACATCCGATCAACGAGCCAACGGTCGAGACTGGCTGCCATCGAAAGGGTATAGACACCCAGCGCCAGCGAAACAATCACCAGCAACATTGGGTTAATATAATTTTGGCTGTAGCGTCCCAGTTGGCGGAGGGCCAGGTGCGGTGTCAGCCAGGGCATACGATTGGCCAGCCAATCGAGTAGGCGCATGGCCCAGGGGAAGATCCGCATGGCGAGAAAGGCCATCACCACGACAAAGAGCGCGGGCACAACAATCAGCAGCGGATCCTGGTAAAGCTCTTCTGGCCGACTTTCAACGAGCGCGCCCAGGGAACCGCGCTGCATGAGTTGTTGATAGCCATAGTAGGCTGGGATCAAGAGCAGAAAATCAAGGTAGGCGCGATACCAGAAGGGGCCACGAGGGGGGCGCGCATGTTCACGTTGTTGGGTAAGGACGGTTTCACCGCTGGTTGCGGCGGCGGTCCAGAGTTTAGCGATGAGCAAAATCCCAAGCGTAACCCCGATCAGTGGCAGGTTAATCCCATTGATCGAAACCGGCAGCGCAATACGCTCCTCAAAATCCAAAAAGCTGCTCGTATAGCCCATGAGCCGCGCCAACAACATCCCTAGCCCCAACCCCAAAGGCAGTCCAACAACAAAGAGAACCACCCCTTCCACCAATGTGTAGCTCAACACACCCCAGCGCGTCATGCCGCGGCTGATCATAATGGCGCTCTCGCGGCGCTGCCAATAGGCCACCACGGCAGAGGTAACGACGAGAAAGTAGAGCAGGAAGCCTAATGCCGGCACATTAAAGCCCAGCAAGAGGGTCGTCAACACCGTCTGACGACCCACAAATTTGCCGAGCGAAACGGCGGGAGTGGTCAGTTGTGAATCGGGCAGATAACGACCGATGACAAGTTTGGCACGGTCAAAGCCTTCGACATAGTCGCGCCCACGGGCGGGCGTCGCCTTGCTCTCGTCCAGCACAACATACCAGGTCACGGCACGCACTTTGATCTCTAGGCGCGGCTCCGCTTGGGCCACATAATCATCGCGGCGCACGAGCAACTTGTCCACCAGCGCGCCATTGGGGTCATTAAACCAGAAGGGATCGTCGACCTCTTTCGGATCCCAAAAGCCGGCGATCTGAATCGGAATCGGCACATCCTGATTGGTCATCAGCTCAAAACGTTCGCCAATCTGCACACCCAGGTCGGCGGCAAGTTTGGTGTGCATCCAAACATCGAGTGCATCGGGGGTCGGCGGCGCATCAAAGCCGGCTCCTTCGATATTGATATGGTCGGGGATATCCTTGAAATAGATCACGCTCACATTGTCGAGCGCACGGCCACTGGCATACCGCGTGTCGCTGGGCAACGCATGAAATTCGAGGACGCCACTATCAGCCATCATGCCCAAGGAGCGCACCGGTAGGCCGACTTCAGCAGAAAGGGTGCCGGAGACATTGCCGCCAAGCGTTTCTACGCGTGCCATTGTCAGAGGGACTGTGCGCGAGGATGAGGCATAGATGCGCGAAGAGAAGGGGGGACGCCCCGTAATTCGGCTATACTCAGCAAGCTCCTGCCGCATAATCACCGTGTCAACGGCATTGGAAAAGAAGGTGGCGCTGCTGACGAGTGCGACCGCCAGCACAACGCCAAGCAGCGATAGTAGACTCAGCCCCAGGTGGTGGTAAAGGCGTTTGGCCGAAAGAAAAGCCAGATCACCCAGGCGATAGAAGGGGCGAAACAGGGAACGGGTACGCTTTGGCGGTTGCCAACTGCGTCGGAGTGTCGCCGCAAGGGCCGAGTGCTCGGCAGCAGAAGGGGGGGCAGAATTAGGTGATTGAGTTGAAGTCATTGCTCACGTGATATTAATCTAAGTCGGAGTATCGGTTTTGACAGGGCTGAAAAACTATTCTATACTCAAGCTATCCTACTGACAACTTTCAGCCAAAGCTTTTGCTATACCCCGGGCATCAACGGTATCCATTGTCATCTATAAATCTATTTGCGCGCAAATAGATTTATGAGTGCCTGGCAAAGAGAGTTTCCACATCATCGCTCAAGAATACGTTTACGGATAGGTGAAAGCAGTGCTGAACGCAATTCCTTTGCGCACGGCCTGTTAGTAGAATATGTTGTGATTCTTCGTGTACCCATTTGCCCTGTTATTGGTTGCAAACGCGGCGTTTTAGCACCCCTGTATACCAGATGAACGCCCAAGTGCAGTCAGTGCAGTATAAAAAGTGGTCTATACCCTTTACGTTCAAACAAAATGGAGGAACTTATGTCTGAAAAGACACTCAAGGATGGGCTGATGAAGCTCAATCCTGATGTGAGCCGTCGCGATTTTCTGCGCTTGAGTGGGTTGGCCGGTGCCGGTGTCTTGCTTGCCGCCTGTGGCACCCCACCAGCACCCGGCAGTGAACCCGCCGCAGCGGATGCTGCTGCGCCCACCGCGGCTGATGCGGCCGCAGCAGCACCCGTTGCCGCCGGCGCAGTTGCCGATGTTCCCCGCGAAAAGACGCTGATCATCATGTTTGGCGGGAATCAAGGTCAATTCGTTGATGTCGGCTTGGGCAATCCTTACGCACAAGGTGCCACACACCAAATTGGTAGCGCTGCCCTTTGGGAACCGCTTTACTTCTACTCCGCTTTTGCTGATGAGACGATTCCTTGGTTGGCCGAAAGTCACAGCTACAATGATGACTTCACTGAGTTGACCGTGAATATTCGCTCTGGTGTGGAATGGAGCGATGGCACACCTTTCACGGCCAATGATGTTGCCTTTACGATCAACATGTTGATGAAAAATGGCAGCGATCCCGATGCCGCCAAGATTCGCAACTCAACCGAAGTCTCCAAATGGGTCAAGGAAGCGGTTGCGGTCGATGATGCAACCGCCAAGATTACCTTCAACGATCCCCGCCCTCGCTTCATGTTTAGCCACCTCTCCTCGAAATATGATACGGGTATCTATCTCGTGCCCGAGCACATCTACAAAGATGTCGAAGATATTTCCGCCTATCAGGGTTGGGATCCAGAGAGTGGGTTGCCTGTCTGCACCGGCCCGTACAAGATCACCGCATGGACGCCACAGCAGAAATTCATCGACCTGCGCGAGGATTGGTGGGCTGTCAAGAGTGGCTTCGTCGCCGAAATGCCGGCGATCGAGCGCATTCTGGCCATCCCCACTGCCGATGAGACGACGATGGCGCAGATGGTCATCAACAATGAACTAGATTCGCTGTTGGATCTGCGTGCCACGACGATCAAGCAGGTGGTCGATCAGAACCCGGCGATTATCACCCACACCGGCCATGATCTACCGTTGGGCTACACTGACTGGTGGCCGACTTCCTTCTGGTTCAACTGTGACGAAGGTGCCTTTGCCGATAAGAATGTGCGTTGGGCGGTCAGCTACACCATCGATCGCCAGCAGATGCTTGAAGTGGCGCTCGAAGGCTCCGGTATTCTGACCACATTGCCCTTCCCGCAGTACCCTGGCCTTGAACCCTTCTTTGAGGCCGCCAAGCCCTTATTGGAAAAGTACAACACGGCTGAGCACAATCTCGATAAAGCGGCTGAGCTCATGACGACCGCCGGTTATGAAAAGGATGGCGAAGGCTTCTGGGTGAAAGATGGCGAACGCATCACCGATATTATTGGTGGGTGGGGCGTCTTTGCTGACATTGGCCCCGTCTTGGCCGAGCAGTTGCGCCAAGGTGGCTTTGACCTCGACTTCCAAATGCCGCCCGACCATGGGACGCAGATCAGCGAAGGCCGTGAGCATATCTGGCTGAATGGCCACGGTGGTGCCATCAACGATCCCTTTGATACCTTGGATATGTTCACCAGCAAGTACTATCAGCCGGTTGGCACGCCGACCACCTACAACTCACGCTTCCAGAATGCCGATTATGATGCCGTCCTGGAAGAGATGGCCAAAGTTTCCAAGGATGATCCGGGGTACATGGATCTCTATCTGCAAGCGTTGGAGATTTTCCTCTCCGAATTGCCGGATTGCCCGGTTCAACAGTGGCTGCATCGCATCCCGATGAATCAGACCTACTGGACCGGTTGGCCGACCCAGGATGATCCCTATGTCAATGGTGCCTTCTGGCACTTGACTTTCCCCCTCATTCTGCAACATCTGAAGCCGGCTGCGTAATTGTTGTTTAGGGAGTAGGAAGAGGAGCAGAAAAGTAGTGGAGAGTGTAGCTGCCACTTTTCTGCTCCTCTATCCTTCACCCCTTCTCTCAGGAGTTTTTCATGAGTTTATCCTATGTTCTGCGGCGTATTCTGTTGGTCTTTCTCGTAATCTGGTCCGCAGCTACCCTCAATTTCTTTATTCCAAAGTTTACTCCGCGCAACCCCATTCGCGAAAAGTTAATGGAACAAGCCTCGCGCAACGGCTATATTCCGCCAGGGTTTGAAGAGATGGTCCAGAGCTATGAGAAGAAATTTGGTCTCGATCAGCCGGTCTGGAAGCAGTATCTTATTTACATGAATGATATGGCCCATTTTAATTTGGGCTATTCGATGTCAAACTTCCCCAAAACAGTGCCGGAGTTGATTGGGCAGGCGATCTGGTGGACGTTAGGTCTGCTCTCGGTCACTACCCTCATTACCTTTTTTATCGGCACGCTCCTTGGCGCGCTCATGGCTTGGCAGCGATCTGGATTTTTTGTACGGAATATTTTGCCTGGATTGCTGGTATTGAGTGCCGTCCCCGCCTTTATTGTGGGCTTACTCTTGATCTACTTTGTGGCTTTCAAGTGGAAGCTTCTGCCTTTGGGCGGTGCTTACGATACCACCAAACTGCCCGCTTGGGATTGGAAATTTATGCTTGAAATCGTCAAATATGCCACCTTGCCAGCATTAGCTTTCGTCTTGACTTCTGCCGGTGGCTGGGCGATTGGCATGCGCGGGATGATGGTGACGGTCCAAGGCGAAGATTATATGACCTTTGGCGAGGCCAAAGGACTGAAAAATTGGCGACTCTTTTATAAATATGCCGTGCGTAACGCCTTGTTGCCCCAGGTAACAGGGTTGGCTATTGCCTTTAGCTATATTGTCGGTGGTTCTGTACTGGTCGAGGTCATCTTTCGCTACCCAGGGTTGGGGACATTGCTCGCCAATGCCATTCGCCAACTCGATTACTTCTTGATCTATGGGATCGTCTTTATCCTCACTGTAGCCATAGGCATTGCCATGTTCATCATAGATTTGGTCTACCCACTGCTCGATCCACGTATTGCTTACGAAGGAAATTGACATGTCAGTTCAACCGATGGCGGCCCCGGTGCAAACAACCGCGTACCAAGAACCGAGTGCGCTGCGCAACGGCCTCAGGTATCTGCGCCGGAACATTCCTCTGACCGCTGGGCTTTCGATTTTACTCTTCTTTATTGTCTTCTCACTGGTGGGTGCACAATTTGTTACGGACAAATCTGCTTATCCACTGGGCGCGCCGGCTAGCAAGCCACCTTCCTGGGATTATCCCTTTGGTACCGATGGTCAGGGCCGCGATCTCTTTGCCGTCGCCATCTTTGGCATCTGGGAAACCTTGCGGATCGGTGTCATTGCCGGCACGATCGGCATGGGCTTTGGGGCCTTTCTTGGCTTCTCCTCGGCCTTCTTTGGGGGCTGGTATGATCTGATCGTGCGCTGGGTTGTTGATGTATTGTTGACGGTGCCGGGGCTGCTAGTCCTGATTGTCATCGCTTCGTCGATTGATAGCAAAAGTTTTACGCTGACCAGTATGGCCTTTATCATTGCCTTGACCGCTTGGATGGGGCCGGCGCGCACGATTCGCTCGCAAGTGCTCACGCTGCGCGAGCGCAATTACGTGATGATGGCACGGCTCAACGGCATGAATAGTTGGGGCATTATCTTCCGCGAGCTATTGCCCAATCTGCTGCCATATCTGGGCGCAAGTCTGGTTGGTTCGGTAACAGGCGCAATCTTCGCCTCGGTCGGTCTGCCGGCGTTGGGGCTGGGGCCACTGCGCGAGCCGACCATCGGCGTCACCATCTATTGGGCACAGAATCAGAACGCGCTTCTGCGTGAATTGTGGTGGTGGTTGATGATGCCGATTGTAATCATTATTTTGATGTTTGTCATGCTCTTTATGATCTCGGCTGGGCTTGATGAGTTGGCAAACCCGCGCGTGCGACGGAGTGAGTAACAACCTTATGAGTGATTACGTCTTACGCGTCAAGGATCTTGACGTTCAATATTATACGGATGCCGGAATCGTCTACGCCAACAACAAAGTTACCTTTGATCTAAAGCCCGGCGAACGGCTGGGCTTAGTCGGCGAATCCGGCTCGGGCAAATCGACGATGGCATTGGCGCTCTTGCGCATGATTAAAGCCCCCGGGCGCATCGCCGGCGGTCAAATTTTGCTGGGCGATACCGATCTGACCCAATTAACCGAAGAGCAGACGCGCCAGATCCGGGGCAACGAGATCAGCATGATCCCGCAAGGGGCGATGAACTCGCTCAACCCGGTCATGCGCATCAAAGATCAGATCATCGACGGCCTGCTCGATCACAATTTGAATTTGTCACAAACCATGCTAGAAGAGCGCGCTTATCAGGCGCTCGATGTCGTGGAACTCGACCACAAGGTGGGGCGCATGTATCCCCACGAGTTGAGCGGCGGGATGAAACAACGAGCCTGTATCGCGATCAGCGTGGCCATGCATCCCAAAGTCATTATCGCCGATGAACCGACGAGCGCGTTGGATGTGGTCACCCAACGACAGGTGATGCAGACAATTGGTCGCCTACAGGAAGAATTGGGCAGTGCCGTGATCTTGATCGGCCACGATATGGGGCTGATGGCCCAATTTGCCAGCCGCATGGCCGTTATGTACGCAGGTAGCCTGGTGGAATTGGGGACGGTGAAAGATATCTTTACCGAGGCCCTCCATCCCTATACCGAGATGCTCATTGAGAGCCTGCCGACGATTGGCAAACGCGGGATCTTTAAGGGAATACCCGGTATTACCCCACTGCTGCGCGACTTGCCGCCGGGCTGTGTGTTTAATACACGGTGCCCAAAGGTGATGGATATCTGCTATCGCAAAGATCCACTATCGCGCCAATATCAACCAGGGCACTGGGCGGCTTGCCATCTGCATGAAGAAGGTGTCAAGCAGTTTGCACAGCAGAAAATAGAAAGTGGAGTTGCTGCGCCATGACACATTTGCTAGAGCTAAAAAATGCAACCAAAGTTTACAAAGGTGGTACGGTTGCATTGGATGATGTTTCTTTTTTTATTGACGCAGAAACACCAAGTATTATTGCTGTGGCTGGCGAAAGTGGGAGCGGAAAAACAACCTTAGGGATGATGGCCTTGGGGTTCTTGAATCCTTCCCAAGGCGAAATTCTGTACAAAGGGAAGAACTTAAGTAACCTTTCCAGCAAAGAGCAGCATCAGTTTCGCAAGGAAGTGCAAGCGGTCTTTCAGGACCCCTTTGCCGTCTACAATCCTTTCTACAAGGTTGATCATATCTTTGAAGTTGGCGTGAAGAATTTCAAGTTGGCCAATTCCCGAGCACAGGCACGGCAAAAGATCGAAGAAGCTTTGGTCAGCGTAGGGTTGCGTCCAGAAGAGACGTTGGGACGCTTTCCTCACCAATTGAGTGGTGGGCAACGGCAGCGGCTAGTCGTGGCGCGCGCATTGCTCTTCCAGCCACAGTTACTGATGGCTGACGAACCGGTCTCGATGGTCGATGCCTCCTTGCGCGCGACCATTTTGGAGAGTTTACGTAAAATGAAAGAGGATTATCAGATTACGATCCTCTACATAACGCACGACTTGACAACTGCCTATCATGTCTGTGATCATATCATCGTACTGTACAAGGGCTCGGTAATGGAAGCAGGGAATGTGGAATCGGTGATTGCCGATCCGCAGCACCCCTATACGCAATTGCTGATCGATTCGATTCCTTGGCCTGATCTACAGCGACAGTGGGGTCAACAGGAGATCACCATGGTCGATGCCGAGACGGCGCGCGTGGGCAAAGGCTGCAAATTTGCTTCACGCTGTCCACATGTGATGGAAAAGTGTCGGCAGACGCCACCACCACTCTACGAAATTGGCAATCGACAGGTAGCATCCTGTTATCTATACGAAGACAAATCCGTGCTCGGGAACGATGATTTGGGTCAACTTTTTAAACTATAAAGCAAAACAATCTCTGGCCAATCATGTCGACACGGATAACCAGAGATTGCAATGAGAATCACCGTTTTTCAGCAGTCAAAGCAGTACGCTGCGGGTTGGATTGGCGTTACGACAACTTTGATAACCTTTGGCAAGGATAGCGATTGTGGCAATTAAAGATTTAATCCGCTTTGACCGGCGTGAAGTGAAACCAACAGCGGTAGCTCTCATAGAAGAAGCCGACGATACGGATGTTCATTTGTCTAGGGTTGCTGCAACAGAAACGGTGGCTCCTAGCCCAGTAGAATCCCCATCCGACGCCTCCGTTCAGCGCGATGCGCAGCCACCCACGGACGAAGAAGCCGCCCTGGTACGCCAAGCCAAGAATGATCCCGAAGCCTTTGGCGCACTGTACGAGCGCTATATCGATCGCGTCTACGCCTACATCTATCACCGGATCGGCAATGCCCAGGATACAGAAGATCTGACGGCACGGACCTTTTATCGGGCGCTCGACAAATTGCACACCTACGAAGATCGCGGTCTGCCTTTTTCGGCATGGCTCTTTCGCATTGCGCATAATCTGGTGGCAAATTGGCACCGCGATCATAGTCGGCGCAATTTCCTGTCGCTCGATCGCCTCTGGTTCACCAGCAAAGAGGGCGATACCCCCGAAGAAAAGGTAGAAGAGGAAGAGCGTCACGAAGCGTTGTGGGATGCGATCAATGAGTTGCCGGATGATCGACGCAATTTACTACTGTACAAATTTAGCAGCAGGCTCTCCAATCTAGAGATTGGTGAGATGATGAACAAGAGTGAAAGTGCCATCAAATCACTCTACTTCCGCACTTTGGCATCGCTGCGGAGCGAATTGGAAGCGAAAGGCTGGGGCATGCTGCAAGCGGCAGCAGAAGCCTGCCCAGTAGAAAATGAGTTGGAATCACTTGCCAAGCAGCAAGTGGTTATGGAAAAGTGAGAATAAACAGTTATGATTCGACTTTGGCGCATAGAATGGTTTGAGCGCACTCCCCCGATTGAACAAGTCGATTTTGGCAATGGTCACCAGGTTTCAGCTATCGATCTGCTCGACGGTCATTTTCATCAACTGGCAGCGCAATCTGACAATATCAAGCCAACTACTTCGCCGCTCGTTGTTGTTCAGTCGGCAACCGATCGTCACGCCAAGATAGCGATTGTTGCACCGACACTGACGCCACTCACAGATTTGGCGGAAGCGATGGCCGATGCCGTGCCGGAAGCGCACCCAACCCCAGATTTCCGTAGTACACTCAACAAAGCACTAACCGAAACCCACAAGCAACATCGCGCCCAGCGCACCTTGGGGATCCGGCCAACTGTATCAAATGAACATCATTGGTACAATTTTCTGATCATTACAGTACTAATGGCAGTTATTACGCTGGGTGTTGCGCTATATGGCCGGCGCATAGGCCGCAAGACAGCAGCTTATAGATAATAATCCTTAAAAGTCATACAGCCTCTCTCGGGTACAAGTAACGCTACTATGGATGACTTTTAAATGATTCGTCTATTAGATCGATCCGACAGAAGAGGAACCCCATGCAACTCAAAGCAACCCATCACATTGGTGTCCGTACGCAAAACATGGAGGCCATGACTACGTTTTACACTGAAACGCTTGGCTTTCCGATTACCAAACGCTGGGATGATGTCGACATTATTTTTATCAATATTGGCAACACGACAATCGAATTGATCGGCAGCGCAAAAGCACCAGCCCCTAATACTCCTGCTGGTGGCCTTGATCATCTTGCGTTACACGTCACCAGTGTCGATGACGCCTATGCTGAATTGGTCGCAAAGGGTATACGCATTCGGACAGAACCGCGCGATTTCAAGGACGTGCGTATCTGCTTTTTCTTTGACCCCGACGGTAATGTACTCGAGCTCGTTGAAGAAAAATAGACCTTGGTGGCGTGAGGAACTGAGGCGTAGAATGAACACACTACATAGACTTATCTGTTCCCGACACCTCGACTCTTTCACATGGTTATGACCTACAGCTATCCCATCATCATCCACCATCTCTATATCTCGCCAGGACACAATTATTTTACCCACACCTATGATACACCAGGCGACCACCCTACGCTTGAGCCTGCGGTAGTCGAGGTACACGCTGGCCAAGGGATTGTTGGGGATCGCTTCTATGGGCGCGGGCCGGATTTTGATGGTCATATTACCTTTATCGCTTGGGAAGTGTGGCAGGATCTCCAGAAAGTTATCGATTTAGAGGGACACTCCCCGGCTGCGCTACGGCGTAATATTGTGATCGAGGGGGTGCCGCTCAATCAGCTCATCGGTCAGGAATTTGCGATTGATGGGGTACGCTTTTATGGAACCAAACATTGTGCGCCATGCCGATGGATGGATGTAGCCGTGGCAACCGGTGCGCTCATTTTCCTCAAAGGACGGGGCGGCTTGCGTACACAAGTGCTGAGCGATGGCACATTACGGCGCGGTGTGGCACATTTGACAACGACACAACTGCTTGATCGGTCGATGAGTAATGCCCCACTGCCTCGTCCCAATCTCCCGAGCTAGCAGTTGGCTAAGTAGATAACCTCTTCAACCGCTCGCCCTATCAAAACTAGGCATCCGTGCTCAAGGAATTTCCATGCAACTGCTTGCAGCGGCCAAACTCATTGCAGAAGCCAAGTCGATTTTTTGCTTAACTGGTGCTGGTGTCAGTGCCGAATCAGGCGTCGCTACTTTTCGCGATGCACAGACCGGCCTCTGGTCCAACTTTGATCCAGCTGCGTTGGCGTCGCAAGATGGCTTTGCCAGAGATCCCGGCTTGGTTTGGCGTTGGTATATGGAGCGCTTGACTACTGTTGAGCAGGCGATGCCCAATGCAGGCCACCAAGCATTGGCGTCACTGGAAGCAGAGGCTACACGCTTCACTTTGGTCACCCAAAATGTCGATAATCTCCACGAGCGCGCCGGCAGCCACCAAGTGTTGCACATTCATGGCCGTATCACCCGTTTTCGCTGCAATTTGTGCGCGCTTGAGCACCCTTTGCAACTCCATGAGCGGGACCAAGCTGAACCACCGCGCTGTGCCAACTGCGGGGCATGGGTGCGCCCCGACGTTGTCTGGTTTGGTGAAAATTTGCCGGGACGTGTACTTGACGCAGCCTGGCGCGCCGCCGAACACTGTGACGTGATCCTCGTGGCCGGGACGAGTGGGGTCGTCTACCCGGCAGCGCAACTACCGCTCGTGGCCAAGCAACATGGTGCCGTTGTCATCGATATCAACCCTGAGTGCACTCCTATATCCGAGATCGCTGATCTTTTTTTGCAAGGCAGGAGTGCGCTCCTTTTGCCACAGATCCTGGAGGCTTATCGTTGCAAAAAGTCGATGCCCAGTTGACGTGAACGACAAAATCTCTTTCACTGAACCGCAGTGCTCCCCGCCCTTCTCTGATGGCAGGGAAAGGCGGGTGGATTTATTGCAGTGGTGGCCAGAGCAAGGTATTGGTGCGGAGTGTGGTGATCTTTTGCTCATCACCAATGGTCAACCGCAAGGGCAAGAGGCCAGATCCAGCCTGCCGTTGCACCAAAAGATGGTAGGTAGCAGGCGTTAGAGAAGCCGGCAGTTGGTAACGAAAGCGCACTTGAATGCTTTCGCCTGGCGCTAACACAAAGTAGCCGGCAAAGACTTGTGCCCCTGCTTCGCCACGGCTGCTGTGCACCGAATCGGCTTGAAACCCCTTGGCGTCAAGTAACGTGCTGCCCCCAGGCACATAGAGACGTACATAGTTAAAGAAACAGCGCTCTACCAAATCTTGGTAATCATTGCCATAGCGTGGCGTCAAATCACAAGCGGTGTCAGTGACAGTCAACGGGTGGCGGTAGTCGATGGTGACGGTCGCTGTAGCCGGCATCGTACTATCAACCGGCCAGGTAACCGTATAGGCAACCGATCGCTGAATGACAGCATTGGCTTTGTTGTACCCCATATTGGTGTCAATCAGCCCCAGGTAGTCAGCACCCCGTTGGACTTTTAAGCTGCCATCCCAGCCCAATGCAGCCAGCTGCGCCGCGGCCTCTTTGTCTGCCAGCCAGATCTGGATCGAACGTTCATTTAGTGTGCGTTCGATGGCCTGCGCCACTGCCACATAATCGACGCCACCACTGCGCAATTTCCCCATAACCGCACCGGCCAACGCCGGAATAAAATTCTTGCGCTGTCCCCACCACTGCCCCAAACCAACATCGTTAATCGTCTCACCTGCCTCCGGCTGTGCCCACATCGCTTTGACTTGAGCTAAGACATTGGCACCGGTGAGTGGTTCCGGCACATTGGGCATTTGCAACGGTGCCAATGCCCCGACCACCACTTCCAGCGCATGCAAATCGACGGTAATAATGCCGTCGATCGTTGTGCCGGTCTCTTGCCGATAGATCGCGCGCAACATTGCGGCTGTAGTTGGTAAGTCCGGCGACCAATTGGCATCGCGAAAGAGCAGATAGGAGATCCCCATCCACTTAGCCATGGGCGCGGGTGCGGGCGGATAGCTCTGATCGGCACGGTAGAGGCGATAGCTATCGACAAATTCAAGATTTGCCAGCGTTCCGTGGTCAAGGGTCAAGACCCCCAATGCCGAGATAAAGCCACCAGTCGCGCGCAGCTCATCACTATTCTGCACTACCAACAGATAGTGTTGTGGTGCATAGAGCCCGATAAGTTTCGGTAATGTGGGGAAGAGTTGCGTACCCAGATAGAGCGAAGGGAGCAATGGTTCGAGGGACATCAATTGGCGGGCAAGGTCCGGATCAGCCACCGCCGGATCAACGACAGCCGGATCAACGACAGCCGGATCTGGTAAGGGCAGATCCACCGGTGCTGCCGCTTGCACATGCTGTGCAGTTGGCATCAGCAACAGCATAGATAAGAGAAAGAGCAATAACCACCACTGCCAGGAAGAACGAGAATAATTCAAGCAAGCCATAAATTTCATAGAGACAGATAGGTATTAAACCATGGCGTGGCTCAGTATCATACCAGAGATTGGAGCACGGCATGAAACACACTTTTCACAGATGATCGAACACAATTTTACGGCGCTATATAACGCCAAATCGGGCCGGCTGCTTCCATCTGCTCGGCGGGCCAGAAGGAAAAATGTTCGCTGAAAAAGATCGGCCGGTCAGCGTTCCTGGCCATAATCTCTTCGACACTACTGCTTGTGCCGACCACATTGGGATACCGTGCAGCAACCAACCGTTGATACCAGGGGAATTGGTAGAGCGCATAGTTGATCAACACGGTATCGGGATATTGTTCTAGCAGTTCACCACTAGCCCATGCCCCATACCAAAGTGCGAAGGTCTCCGCATCGCCACTGCTAATGATGATGCTATGCGGCTTTATTGTGGCGATCGTTTCATGCAGAAAGGTTTGCGCGCGTAAGTCTGTACGGGCTGAAATGGTAGACCATCGCCAACCGGTCAACGCCAGCAGTCCCACCAGCGTTAGCAACGCCAACCCCAGACCGATTTGCGTTGCCTGTGCACCGTTTTCGACGTTGGTTGCTTTGGCGTTGGTTGCTTTGGCATTGGTTACCTTGATGTTGGTTACTTTGATGTTGGAGGTCTTGGGAGTTTTGTGCAGACGCCGTTGCAGACGTGGCCACTCATCGGTAAGCCAATCAGCCGCGGTGACAAGCCCCACGCCAAACCAGAGCATTGCCAACCAGATGACCGGCAGCAGATAGATTTCACTGTCACGCGTATAGTAATTAATTGCATAGACACTGATCGGCGTTAGCCAGAGCAAGCTAAAATTGCGCAGGTGGGACTGTTGTCGATCCCAGTGGGATAAGCCCACGAGCATCACGGCCAGGCCGACGGGGGTCAACTGATTTGTCAGTGTACTGGCCCAAGCTGCCACTCGGACGAGCAGTGTTGAGGATGGAGCACCAAACAGATAACTCCGATAGGCTGCACCACTGACCAACCACCAAAAGCCAGACCAGTTGTCTGCATACCCCCAATTTACTGGTGGGGGTAGCAGCCCGCTACCGGCGGCCAAGGGCGTTCGCACATAAAAAAGTAAGCCCAGCAGACCACCTAGTGTCATCCACCCTACATAAGACCAGCGCGCTGTTTGGGTAGGAGCTCGCACAAACCAGCAATAGTAGAGTACAGCAGGCATGAGCAGAATAAAGGTGAGATGATGGGCAACGCCCAAGGCGATCACGCCAACCAGCCAATAAGGATGTTCGCGTTTGACAAAGAGCGCCCACCCCAATAACGTCACCAGCAACATGTGGAGCGCATAGACTTCGGTGATCAATGCTTGGCTCCACGGCAAAGGAGCGACACTCCAGGCAAGTGCCGTGAGATTAGCCCAAAGCCAAGGATGCTTGGCTGCATGGAACAGATAAGCAGCCACACTCACAGTAACACCAACGCTTAGCGCGGCACAGACTACACTAAACAGATTCCCTCGCCAGGCCAAGTCCGCCCCAGGGAAGGTTAGACCGCTTAGCCACAACCAACCGCGCAACAGTAGCATATAGAGCGGATATCCCGGTGGGTGAGGGACACCATTTGTAACGGCGGCAGCCAGGAGTTCCCCGCCGTCAGCCCCAAAATGCGCCCAGGTGAGGCCAGGTGCGGCAGTGAAATAATAGAGAAGAAACGCAAATCCTGTGACACCCGCTATCATCAGACGATGGGGCCACAGGATTTGACGTTGATCTATTTGTTGAAAAACGGGTATGGCTGAGCCAGACATACAGAGACCGATCAGAGTAACTAGCGAAACTCAGGTAGGGTCGTGGGTGGCATTCCAATCGTAATGCCACTCGTGATGGCAGCCACATTATCCGCCACAATAACAGCCAAATTATCGATGACACCGCCGTCTGGTAGCTCTTCGGCCACTTGCAAACGCACGCTAGCGGTGAGCTCATCCCCGGCGGCGAGCAATGGCCATGTAATCGAGAAGATGGTATTGCTCAACTCCGTTGTTTCTGTCAATGCTGTGCCACCACTCGTCTCTTCAATGGCCACAAAGTGCAACTGCGGCGGCAATTCGTTGCGTAGCTCTAGATTGGTAGTGTCACTAATTGTGGTATTGGCGATCTGATAGATCAATGTCACTTCCTGACCTTGCCAGGTGTAGAGTGGATCTTGTTGGATCTGAAAATTGAGCAGATCGGTTGTGGCGGCGAAGGCATTGGGATCCGCTGTCGGAATTGGCGTCGGTTCCGGCGGCGTTGGCAGATCACTGGCCAAGGGAATCAATGTGCTTGCCTGACCAAAATCAAAATTGGGCTGTAGAAATTGCGAAGCGACCCATCCACTACTTGTGCCATCCGCTAAGCAGCAGATCTGCCACCAGTCATTGGCCTCATTGCGAGCCAACACCTGCAACTGCTGACCGCTGACCACGACACCAATGACATCAAAGGTTGTCCCTGGCCCTTGACGTACATTGAGCCGCACCACTGTGACCGTTGCCGATAATGCGTCGGGAATAGCGGTAGCCGTGGGCGGCGGCGGATTGTTATTATCGTTATTATTATTATTGTCGTTGTTATTATTATTGTCGTTGTTATTATTATTATCGTTGTTATTATTATTATCGTTGTCGTTGTTGTTATTATTATTGTCGTTGTTGTCAGGGACAGAGGTTGCCGTTGGCACAGCCGTGCTAGGGCTAGTCAATGTGGGGGCTGGCACAGTTTGGTTTTGCGGAGAAGGTAATGGCGCAGCCCAAATGGTCATGACCGACAAAAAAAGTAGCACTGCCAAGGCAACGATGGTGAAACGCATAAAGCGGCGGCAGGTAGCAAGAATAGGTTTCATGTAGCAATTTCTCCAACATAGTATACTCCGCGGCAATACAAAAAGTAATCATTTCCGCTTGAAAAATGCTACTTTATGATCCCGTGTGGTATAACTCGGGTTTAGTACGCGCCATCTCCACGGAAAACGGCGGGCAAAGTACGTAGAATAATTTGAAAATCCCGTCGCAGACTGTAATGATCTATATAATCAAGCTCCAGCCCCAGACGTTCACTCAGTGAAAGATCGCCGCGGCCACTTACCTGCATCGGCCCGGTCATGCCCGGTTTGACAGCCAATCGCCGCCGGTGATAATCCTGGTAGAGTGCCACGACTTTGGCTTCTTCAGGCCGTGGCCCAACGAGGCTCATTTGACCAATAAGCACATGATAAAATTGGGGAGTTTCATCCAAACTTGTCTTGCGCAGCCAGCGCCCCACGCGTGTAATGCGCGGATCCTGGCGCAACTTATAAACTGGCTCCGGCAACGAATTAAGATCGATCAACTCCTCCAACCGCTCCTCCGCATCCTGTACCATGCTGCGCAGCTTGACCATGCGGAATGGATGACCATGTTCACCAATACGCGTATTGGAATAGAAGACAGGACCAGGTGAATCCAGTTTGATCGCAATCGCCGCGATGATGATCAAGGGACAGGAGATGAGCAAACCCACCAACGCACCTACAATATCGATCGTTCGTTTAATGGTGAGTTTCCAGCCGGGAACGACCGGTTGACGCAGATCAGGTTCTGCTTGTGCATTGTAATCGGCAAATCGAATGGTGCCCATTACAAAGCCACTGCCCAATGCCAGCGCCCGCACGAGTAACATCAACAAGCCATAGCCGGCGAGTGGGAGCGATTGGCGGGCAAGCTTGCGCAAAAATGGCAGCCCCGAAAGTGCAAAGGCACCCAGTGCTCCGCCGATCAAAAGCCAGACTCCTTGCAGTGGCGTCCAAATTAAGCCCGCCAGTGCCAGGGGTAGCAGCGCTACCATCGCCCCTAGCAACAAAATCTGGATCTTCAGTACTTGTGGCGTGTGGCTATCTTGGACAAGCCGTTCAGGGTGCCAACGTGCTAGCAACGCTTTCCAATAGCCGATGTAATATTTGCGCCGTGCGTACTCACGTAGGTCGGCATCATGGAGATGATAGACCCGCGCCTCCGGCACAAAGATTAGCCGGTAGCCCTTTTGCGCAAGGCGAAAGCTAAATTCTTGATCTTCCACCGAAGCGGTGGTAAAGGTCGTATCAAAGCCACCATTTGCCATGAAGATATCGCGCCGATAGCCTGCCGAATAGGTATCAATAAAATCGATCTGCGGCTGACCACGCATCCGATCATAGCGATCCTCATACTCTGCCTGGACAAAGCGTGGCGCTAACGCCTGCTGGTTGGTCAGGTACGCACCTTTGGCACCGATCACACTCGGATCGGCAAATGCCGCGCACATGATCTCGATCCAATCGGAGGAAGGTGAACAATCGGCGTCCGTAAAGAGCAACAGATCACTCTTCGCCTCGGCTGCACCGTGGTTGCGTGCAGCAGCCGGACCCTGGTTTTTTTGCTCAACGAGCCTACAGCAGAGCCCGGGGTGGGTCTGCGCCCACGCGATGACAACGGCGGATGTATCGTCTACCGACCCATCATTGACTACAATGATCTCGTACGCTTTAGGTGTTAGTGTCTGCGCCGCTAGCGCAGCTAAACAACGGATGATCGTAGCCGAGCCATTGTAGACAGGTACGATGACGGAAGCAAGAGGCTGCGAGGGTTCACCTAAGCAAGTCATAAACATTCTATCCTCTACAGGAACGATAATAGGATTACGGGACTCGTCCTACATATTCGGCCACTGCAAAGATACGGTGTGTCGTTGTAAAGTCTGGCCAGCCGGTTATCATCGTTAAAATTGCATTCTCACTCGGTTGTACATAAGAGCGGGAAAGGGCATTATCTTCTTCGGTTGCGCCAAGGATCGGAATTGGTTCCGAGACCTCGACCACCCGATAGCGAAAGCTTTGACCATCGACATCGGTCAAATCAATCTCTTGTCCCACGGTAATATCACCCAATGCTAACGGCGCAAAGACGGCACTACCCAACGCTTGATGGCCTGAGAGGACCAGATTGCCTGCTCCACCAGCACCAACACTGTTGGCTTGCCAGCCGATGGCATCCGTCGGCACAATCCATTTTGTGGTTCGTTGCCCGTTCTCTTCGGTCACAACCCAACCCATCGTTTGAATGTCTACCGTAAGGCCTAGTTCCGGGACTTGAAAAAGCACTGGCGCTTGCGCCTCATTGGGTGGCAAAGGCGCATTGGGATCGGCTGTTGGCGCAGCGGGAGTAAGTTCACTGCTGTCAGTGGCCGGCGCTTCGGCACCCGGGCTGGGCAGCTGAATTGGCTGACAACCCACAAGGAGTACGAAGAAGATCACGATTAACAACGTGTCGACGCGATATTTCAATCCTAACATGCATAAATCCTTATTCAATAGGACTGATGCAGAGCAGCGGCTGGGTTGACGACTTTCTAGCGTATCGAAGCCACGGTCTGTATAGGTCCCTAATTTACTTATCTATAAGTAATACCTTCGCCAAACCTTGTTTTGGCGGAAATTTCCAGATGTCATTCCTGCGCAGGCAGGAATCTACTCGTGTAACATGAAGATGGATTTCTGCCTGCGCAGGAATGACGGCTCTAATTTCTGAAATTGGCGAAGGTATTGACTATCCAGATCTACGTGTAGCCACCGCTCTGGTTTCGATACGCTTCGCTACTCAACCGGCGCTCTTATAAGGATAGATGGATAGTTGCTTTTAACTAAAAGGGAGGGACATAGTCGCAATGAAACGTTGGTTATTCTTGTGGATCACATTAGCTGTAGTCGCGCTAAATGGTTGTGCGCACGGTGATACCGAAGCGACGCCGCCGAAGATCCGCTATGGTGAGGACCTCTGCACCGAATGTAACATGATCATCAACGACCCGCGCTATGCCGCTGGTTATGCTTATGAAGTTGGGCCAAGGCGTTATGAAAGTCTGGCCTTTGACGATATCGGTGATCTGTTGACCCATATGGCGCGCCATCGCGAGCGTACAGTTGTCGCCTGGTATGTCCACGATTATACTAGCGAAGAATGGCTCGACGCGACGACGGCATACTATGTTATCAGCGATCAAATCCACACACCGATGGGTCACGGCATTGCTGCACACGCCACGCAGGCTGCTGCCGAAGCGATGGCAGCGGAACGCCAGGGCGATCTGTTGACATGGGATGATTTGGTGGCGCAATCTGTAGCTGCTACGCTGTATCGGTAGCGTGGCTTTGCGAATGTACTGCCAGATCGTTGCTTCCCTGGCCATCTGACCAGGGGGTGGCTGGCTAGATAGCGGAAGTGTAGCGTGCCAAGGTCAGCTACACTTGACCCTGTTATTTTTCAACGATCAGAAGGGGAGTAGAAGGATAGATGAAGCGTATTATCAGTGTGTTCGTACTCATGTTGAGTCTGCTGGTAGCCGTGGCTGCTTGTGGTGGTGATGGTGAGCCAGCGGTCTCAGAACCACAAGCCGTCGCCCCGACCGCAGCCGCCAATGTGGCCGAGGCCGCTGCCCCGGTTGGTGACCCTGCAACCGGGAAGCAGATCTTTTCCACAACCTGTGCGGCCTGTCATGGGCCGACCGGCGAAGGTGTCCAAGGGCTTGGTAAAGATATGACCAAGAGTGAATTTATTGCCGGCCTTTCGGATGAGGAACTGATTGCTTTTGTCAAAGAAGGGCGGCGCATTAGTGATCCGCTCAACACGACTGGGGTCGATATGCCCCCCAAAGGCGGCAACCCAGCGCTTAGCGATGAGCAGTTGCGCCACATCGTAGCCTATATTCGTTCGATTCATGTAAACTAACCGTACCCATAGGCCATCCTATCCGCACCACCAGAGCGCCGGCATCCGAGTCGATCTCCCGATCAGATTGGATGCCGGCGCTCTTTTGCTTTGGGCTCCTTATGTCACCTGCGTTACGCCGCATGAGACTTTGGTCGCAGACCCTCTTCGATTTTCCCGATACACTACCATCTATACAAATACTTTGTGGCTCGCATCCTGCGCACTAAGTCGCACCCTGTGCAATAATGTCGCATCCTGCGCAATAATGTCGCATCCTGTGCAATAATGTCGCACCCTGTGCCAATAATAAGGAGATGGTAGAATGGAAACAAATGATCGAGGTTTTCTTTGGCTTGGTCTGGCGGTGAATCTGCTGGCGGTGGTTGCGCTGCTGCTTTTGCTGGTGAAGAGCTTCGCTGACCCTGGCCGACCGGTCTTGGCCGCGGTAATGATGACCCCAACTGTCGCAGTGACGGACCGTGCTGTGGCGGATACCCCTGAGCCGACCACCCCTACCTCTGAACCGACCGCTACCCCGCTGATTAGCCGGCCAACGGCGACTGGGACAGAGGCATTACCGCCAACGGCAACAATATTGCCCGCTGAGCCAACTGTAGAGACGGCATCAGCCACGAGTGAAGCGAGCGTTGTCGATACCGCAGCCCCACCGGTTGCTTCGGATGCCGTGGTTGCCGCCGTCGCAAAGGGTACCTGCAACGCTTGTCATACGATTCCAGGGGTACCGGGTGCCGTGGGCATTGTGGGGCCAAATCTGGCGAACATTGGTGCCAATGCGGCCACCCGTATCGCCGGTTACAGTGCCGAGCAGTATCTGCACGAATCGATTGTCAACCCCAATGCTTTTGTTGCCCCGCAATGTCCCTTTGGCTCTTGTACCGCTGGATCGATGCCGGCTACCCTCGCCCAAACGTTGAGCGGAGATGAGATCGAGACACTCATTTCCTACTTGCTTACCCTGAAAAGTGGGGAATGATCGCAGAATTGAACATAGAGCCACTTTTCTCGTGGCTCTTGACAGGCGATGGTCGCTCTGTTATACTGGCGTCGGATTATCGAAAAAGAGTCTATTTTCTGTTGAATTATTTGATTGAGTTGATCGTATGAGTAACAGTGTTCGCGTGTTCATCTCCAGAAGCTTTCCCTTGGTTATCCAGGGGAGGAGTGTGCCCTCGAACAGCTAGCATGACCAACATAGGTTAGCGCTTGCGCCGTGGGGTGCCTCTCTGGCATCCACGGCGTTTTTTGTTGCCGATCGCTGCCATCCATCTGCGCTGTTGCACGGATTGGATTGCTTCTGCCATCTGCCACAATTGACCGGGCCGTGGGTGTTACAGCACCGACGGTTTTTTGTTGCCAACTGCAGAAGCTTGTTTTTGTTTATTGTACTGATGGAGAATGGTATGTCCCTTTTGACCGCGCACGATCTGGCGCAACAATTTGATAATTTTGAAATTTTTCATGGCATCTCGGCCAAAATTGAACACGATAGCAAGATTGGTCTGGTTGGTCCCAATGGTGTGGGCAAGACGAGCCTTTTGCGGATCCTCGCCGGTCTCGACAGGCCGGCGGCGGGCAGTGCTCATCGCGCCGGCAACACGCGCTTGGGCTATCTGCATCAAGAAGCGGTCGACACCTTTGCCAGCCGCCAGAATACGGTCTACGGCGAAATGCTTACCGTCTTTGCCGAACTGCAAGCGATGGAGACGGCGATGGCTGTCTTTGAAGCGCGTATGGCAGCCGGCGAGATGAGTGAAGAACTCTTCGAAGAGTATGGTGCCTTGCAAACGGCCTATGAAGCCGGTGGTGGCTATGAGTATGTAATGCGGATTGAACAGGTCTTGGAAGGTCTTGATTTTCATGCCGATGATTGGCTATTCCCACTGAGCCAACTGAGCGGTGGACAAAAGACGCGCGCCTTGCTGGCCCGTCTACTCTTGGAGAAGCCGGAACTCTTGATGTTGGATGAACCGACCAACCATCTCGATGTGCAGGCGATTGAGTGGCTGGAAAAGATGTTGCAGAGCTGGTCCGGCGCGCTCTTGGTCGTGAGCCACGACCGCTACTTTCTCGATAACGTGGTGAATATGGTCTGGGAGATGAGCAGCACGGAAATCGAAGTCTACCGTGGCAACTACAGCGCCTACACAACCCAACGAGCCGAGCGCTGGGCCCGTCGCCAGAAGGAGTTCGACGCTACCCACGACCGGCTGAGCAAGGAGATGGACTTTATCTACAAGAACATCGCAGGGCGTGGGCGTAATATGGCAATGGGTAAATTGCGCCGCCTCAGCGATGAGTTAGAGGCCGACGGTCAGGCGATCAAGGTCGGCCGCGTCAAATCTAAATTCAAGGAGATGCGCCGCCCTTCCGGCGAATGGGCGCAAATGCGTATGACGCTGCCGGCCGCGCCTGCCAGTGGCAAAATGGTGTTGCAAACCCGAGGTCTGCTAGTTGGCTATGAGGAGCCGCTCTTTGTGAGCGACGACATCAAATTGCACCGTGGGAGCCGAGTAGCCTTAATTGGCCCCAATGGCGCGGGCAAGACGACGCTGCTGCGTACCCTTCTCGGTCAGTTACCACCCCTAGCCGGCACGGTGGAGCTTGGCTATAAAGTTCACGTGGGTTACTTTGCCCAGGCGCACGATCAACTTGACCCCACGCACACGGTGCTGACCGAATTGCTCAGCCAGCCACGAAGCGAGGAGCATCAGCGGCTCGACGAAGGGGGCGCACGGCGGCATCTCTCACACTATCTCTTTCACGGCGATGATGTCTATAAGCTAGTGGGGGCGTTGAGCGGTGGGGAGCGGGGGCGGCTCGCCTTGGCGATTTTGGCCTTGCAAGGCGCAAACTTGCTCCTACTTGACGAGCCAACCAACCACCTCGACCTGCCCGCACAAGAGGTCTTGCAGGAGGTGCTGGAGGCATACAACGGGACGATTCTGCTGATCTCGCACGACCGCTATCTCGTGCAGCAGGTGGCGACGGAGATTTGGGCCTTGGGAGAGGGCCAACTGCGCATCTTTAACAGCGGTTATGCTGATTATCTGCGCGAGCGCGTGCTGGGGACGGCAGTCGGGCAGCGATAGCGCGTAACTTAGGATTGACGATTTCGGTGTAAAGCTTGCAAGCTTTACACCGAAATCGTCAATCCTTTAATCAAAGCCTTACAACTCCACCTGCGCGCCCAATTCGACCACCCGATCCGGCGGCAGGCGGAAAAAGTCGGTAGCGTTGCGCGCATTGCGACTCATGACAGCGAAAAGGTTTTCGCGCCAGCCAACCATTTCTGGGTTCGTTGCGGTCAGCAGCCGTTCCCGCCCCAGGAAGTAGCTTACTTCTGAAAGCTTTAGACGGAGCCCATGATCGCGCACTTGTACCAAATCGCGCGGCACATTGGGGTCTTCCAAAAAGCCGTAGTGGAGAACCACCCGATAGAAGCCATTTTCCAGGTGATGGACCTCGATGCGCTCTTTGTTTGCCACGCGTGGGATCTCTTCCATCGCAACCGAAAGCAGAATCACTTGCTCATGCAGGACTTTGTTATGCTTGATATTGTGCAGCAGCGCTGGCGGTGTTCCGCTGGGATCGCTGTACATAAAGACTGCTGTCCCAGGGACATGGGCATACTTATCCACCCGTAGTCGCTCGGTGAATTCCGTAAAGGGCATCGCCCCGGCGCGTAGCCGTTTTCGCAGAATACCACGCCCACGTTTCCAGGTGGTCATCAAGGTAAAGACAATCGCCCCTATTGCCAGCGGGAACCAACCACCGGCAGGTACCTTGACGATATTGGCACCCCAAAATGCCAGGTCGATGAGCAGAAAAAATGCTGTAAATGCAATAACTTTGGGGTGCGACCAATGCCAGAGTTCGCGTTCGACGACGGCAAGTAGCAGCGCTGTAATTACCATCGTCGTCGTCACGGCAACGCCATAGGCGGCGGCCAAATTGCTCGACGACCCAAAGGCGAGCACCAGGGCAATACAGGCCACCATCAGCAACCAATTGATGCCAGGGATATAGATCTGACCAATCTCTTCCTCAGAGGTATGATTGATCGACATGCGCGGCAGATACCCCAGTTGGACGGCCTGCCGCGTCAGGGAAAAGGCACCAGTGATCAGCGCTTGTGAGGCAATGACCGTTGCTGCCGTGGCAATGAGTACAATTGGGTAGAGCGCCCAAGTTGGTGCCATCCGATAGAAGGGATTTTCCACCGCTTCTGGATGTTGGAGCAGCAGTGCACCCTGACCAAAGTAATTGAGCAGCAATGAGGGTAATACGACAATGAACCAGGCCAGTCGAATCGGTTTTTTCCCAAAATGGCCCATGTCCGCATAGAGCGCTTCGCCACCGGTTACCACCAGAAAGACGGACCCCAACACCAAGAAGCCCGGCCAGCCATTGTGCAAGAAAAAGAGAAAGGCATAGTGGGGGCTCACCGCCGCCAGGACAGTTGGTTCGCGGATAATCCACCGCAACCCGAGGAGCGCCAAGGCAACAAACCAGATTAAGGTCATTGGCCCAAAGACTTTGCCCACACTGGCTGTCCCGCGGCTTTGGAAGAGAAAGAGCAAAACTAGGATGACAATCGTAATTGGCAAAATATAGGGTTGAAAGAACGGCGTAGCGACTTCGAGCCCTTCAACAGCCGATAGCACCGAGATCGCCGGTGTGATCATCCCATCACCATAGAGCAGCGCCGTGCCAAAAAGCCCTAACAGCACCAGCCGATAGCGTCCCGTCCCCCGTTTGACATCGCGGCGGGGATTGAGCAGCGCGGTCAGTGCCAAGATGCCCCCTTCGCCCCGGTTGTCGGCCCGCATGACAAAGGTGATATATTTAACAGAAATGATAAGAACTAACGACCAAAAGATGAGGGAGAGAATACCTAATACATTTTGGGGGATTACAGCCAACCCATATTCACTGTGAAACGATTCCCGGAAGGCGTAGAGCGGGCTAGTCCCGATATCGCCGTAAACGACGCCCAAAGCACCCATCGCCAGGTAGAGTAGATATTTACCCTGGGGTGCCGCAGGGGTATGTTCGCTTTCGTCAACGTTACTGGCAACATCAACGTGTTCCTCTGTATGTGTTACTTTGCTCATTTCTCTACTTCCCTGCTGCTATCAATTTCGTAGATGGTGGACGATGCTAATCCGTCCGCAACCCTATCACTATACAGCAGGTCGTTTCGATTGCCCAAGTATGTAGGGGTACAATTGGGTAAGAACAAATGCTGAGTCGCTCGCCAATGATCGAGCCACCAATCTGACTGAATATGGTATAATCAAAAGATAAGTACATCGAATGTCCATGTTGTAACTCTGTGAGGTATTGCATCCTATGAGCACTTATTTTACCGATACACGGCCGGAAGCGGAAGCCGTCCTCGTTGCTTTGACACGCCAGGCACCGCCGTGGCGCAAGCTAAAAATGGTTGTACAGCTTAATCAAAGTACACGCACCCTTATGCTTAGTGGTTTGCGTAAACGGTATCCCCAAGCAGATGCAGCAGAATTACACCGTTATATGGCAGATCTGCTATTGGGGCCAGAGCTTGCGTTAGAAGTATATGGACCACTACCTAAAACCTCAAATGTAAAAGATGTGCACGGTGCGGAGGCAACTTATGCAAGATGACGCACTCACTGTAACGCTAGAGGTAGTTACAATTTTGGAGCAACTTTATATTCCCTATTTGGTAGGCGGTTCAATGGCTAGTGCTTTACACGGCTTTTCGCGCACAACACTGGATAGCGACCTTGTGGCTGATATTCACGCCGAGCATGTACCCGTTTTGGTACAACAACTCGGCGACCGCTATTATATTGCTGACGCAGCCATCTATGATGCCATTGAGCACCGCAGCAGTTTCAATCTGATTCATCTAGCGACGATGTTCAAGGTTGATATTTTTCTGCCAAAGGCGCGTCAATTTGACCGGGCGCAGATGCGCAACCGCCGCCAGTATGTGCTTGCAACCGAACCAGAGCGAACCGCCTATGTCGCCAGTCCCGAAGATACCATTCTCGCGAAATTGGAGTGGTATCGCTTGGTGGTGAAGTATCCGAACGGCAGTGGCGTGATATCTTGGGTGTCATTCAGATCCAAGGTGAACGACTTGATCTCGACTACTTGCAGCAGGGCGCGACTGATTTAAGCGTGGGAGATCTACTTGTCAGGGCATTGACCGGAACAGATGCTGATGCACCGCAATCGCCTCAACTTCGATTAGATTTGTGATTTTTGCGTGGTCGCCCACCACTAGCAAAGGTCTCTGTTTACTCCCGCCACGTCAACACCTCCCCGCCCTTCCCCAACAACACTGTCCCCGGGAAAACCCGCAACCGCCACGGCTCCAGGCGCAGTACAGCAAAGGCTTCTGCCGTCGGGCTGCCCCAACTGGGGATAATCGCCGGATCATAGCCAACCGGGGCTGGTGCGTTTTTGAAGAGATCCCAGACCATGATTCGGGTCTCATCGTCATAGCACCATTGGGCGCGACACTCGGCGACACAGGTATCGTGGGTGGGTGTCCAGTAGTTGAGCGAGGCGTACTCACTGGCCGCCAAATGGGCACGCTTTGTCGGCGTGGGGCTGGTGCCGATCCAGCCGGTGAGCGTCTCACCGTCCCACTGCCAGATCGGATGCAGGATGCGTGAGCGCGGGCGGCCTTGGCGGTCGACGGTGGCCACGGTACACCAGACGATTTGGTGCGCCATCTGTACAAAGGCAGGGGCGACAGCGCTGAGGGATTGGGTGGGCTGGCTCATTTGATCGATCCTTTCTGAGTGTCTTCAAGAGATTTGATTGAAATAAACAATCTCTATTGTACCATCGGCTATATCTCTTGGCTGGAAGAGTTACAGGGTTTCTGTGGATGGAAAGTGATACATTTGAGCTATCAACTCAGTGCACTGTACCGGAAGTTCTGCAGGATTAGAGAAGGCCAGCCACTCCGTAGCTAAACTAACAGAACTTGCGCCCAACTAACTATACTAATGTGATTCTATGCACACAACCGAACAGGAACCAATCCCATGCGTTACACCCTCAAAGAACGAATCTTTAGCCTGCGCGAGAGTTACTATATTCAAGACGAAACCGGCCAGAATGCCTTTGAAGTGCGTGGTAAGCTGCTTTCGTTGCGCGATGCGCTGACCTTGCACGATCTCAAAACTGGTGAAGCAATCAGCATCCACGAAAAGATGCTCTCCTTGCGTCCGGTCTATATGATTGAGCGGCCCAACCAACCGGATATCGCAGTGCGTAAGGACTTTATCAACTTCCTACGCGATGGCTTTACGATTGACCTGCCCGGCAACCAGACCGACTTGCGCATTAGCGGCGACATTCTCGACATGAGCTACACGATTTCGCGTGACGGTACGACCGTGGCGCAAAGCTCTAAAAAGTGGATCTCGCTGCGTGATAGCTATGTTATAGATGTTGCTACCGGTGAAGATTCTGTTCTGATCATTGCCTGCGCGCTCATCATCGACCGCATGGCCCACGAGGGCGAAGAAGGTCGTTCCTAGGGTTAAACAATGTTACGAATAACCCTGCGGATCATTGTAGGCCTCCTTGGTGTCGCCTGCATGATCACCGTCCTTTTTGCCCGTACCTCACGCGACCAATGGTGGATGCGCGCCTTTGATTATCCGCGTCTCCAGATTACGCTCGCTTCGATTCTCATTTTGGTTCTATCGCTGCTACTCTTTCGTTGGCGTCCCTGGTGGAGCGCTCTTTACTTAACGTTGCTTGTAGTGGCGGTCGGCTATCAACTCTATATTCTCTATCCCTATTGGTTATCTGTAGAACCAGCTGTTCCCACGCGCACAGCCAGCGAACCCGACCGCATCTTTTCTCTACTCTCGGCCAATGTGCTCATGGAAAATCGGGATGCGGCTGCCTTTCTGGCCATCGTCGACCAGTATGATCCCGATCTGCTGCTGGTGATGGAGCCAAACGACTGGTGGATGGCGCAGTTACAACCAATTCGCGACCGTTATCCTCACCAAATCGAACAGCCACAGGAAAACCATTATGGGATGGCCTTTTATTCCCGTTTTCCTCTGCAAGAGCGCGAAGTCTATTATTTTGAAGCAACCGGTACTCCTGCCATTTATACGGTGGTCGAGCTACCCTCCGGCGACGAAGTAATCTTCTATGGTGAACATCCGCGCCCGCCGCTGCCAGAAAACTCGGTGAGAGCCGCCGATAAAGAGCTAATCAAAGTTGCCAATCGTGTGCTTGCCGCCGACCGTCCTGTGGTCGTTGCCGGCGACTTCAACGATGTCCCTTGGTCTTATACGGTGGAAACCTTTGCATCGATTAGCCATCTGCGCGATATGCGTGTTGGCCGCGGCTTTTACAATACGTTTGATGCCAAAAATCCTTTCTTACGCCTACCGATTGACCAAATCTTTCTATCGCCTGGGCTGGGATTGGTTGAGCTAGCCGACCCCATTCGCTTCTCTTCCGATCATTTTGCGCTCTTTGTTCAGTTAGTCGTCGATGAGAACGTAGAGTAAGCCCAAGCTGACCCAACCATCATCGCAAAACCATTTGACCCAATGCCCCCTGTGGGCGCTATAATTACTTTCTTGATTGGCTTTTGTATCTCAGCGTTTGACAAATTTTTGTTCGCCAAACGCTGAGATTGTTGTTCAATACGATAGAAAGTAATTCATGACCGAACCACATAATATACCCCACGCTTCCGTTGATCCCTCAGCTCTGTTACCCATCTCACCCTCTAGTCCGGCATTTGATGCCCTCCCCACACGTGAACGGCCCTCACTCTGGCGGCTCTTTCGCGTTTGGGTGCAATTGGGGCTGCAGTCCTTTGGTGGTGGCATGGCCACGCTCTTTATGATCCGCCGCGCCGCCGTCGAGCAGCAGCAATGGCTCACCGCCGGCGATTTTACACGTGACTGGGCGCTCTGCCAAGCCGCGCCTGGGATTAACCTGATCTGTATGACTATTCTGATTGGCCGTCAAGTCGCTGGCATTCCTGGCGCGCTGGTTGCCGTCTTTGGGTTGCTGCTGCCCAGTGTCACGATCACCATTACCATGACGGCCCTCTACGCTACCTTTCGCGATTCAACACTGCTCCAATCCGCGCTCCATGGCATCGTGCCGGCGACGGTGGGACTGGGGTTGCTGCTCTCAGCCAGCATGGCCCGCCCGCTGCTGGCGGCCAGCCGTCGCGAAAGTCTGCTCAGCCTGGTGGTTAGTATTGGGCTGTTGGTGGGCAGTGCCGTGGCGCTCCTCGTCTGGCACTTGCCTGTGATCCTTGTGCTCTGTACGGCGGGTTTTATTGGCGCAATGATGGCTTGGCAACAAGCTAACCGGAAAGCGCAGGTGGCCCATGATTGATCCGGCGATCAATCCATTTGTCTACTTCTGGCTGCTGCTCAAGGCGTCACTCTTCTCCACCGGTGGCAGCGGTAACCTGCCAAGTATCCACGCTGACTTTCTGGCGCGCGGCTGGGCGACCGACCGACACTTTGCCGAAGCGTTGGCGATTGGCCAGATCAGCCCCGGCCCCAATGGCCTATGGGTCGTCTGCTTTGGCTATTTGACCAATGGCGTGAGCGGCGCGCTCTTGGCAACGCTGGCGATTGCAATCCCTCCCTTCTTTGTCCTCGCCGTGGCCGCCCTCCATCGGCGCATTGGCGATCACCCGGCGATGCAAGGCTTTGTCCGTGGACTGGGGTTGTCTGTCTCCGGCATCTTCCTGGTGGTGGTGGTGCAACTGCTCAGCGATGTGGGGATCGACTGGCGCAGCCTTTCGCTCGTCTTGGCCGCCATGGCGTTGGGGTTAACGAATCGTCTGCCGATTCCAGTTGTGCTGGGCTTGGCGGCGGTGGTGGGGATGCTGTTATATTAGACCGGCAACGGATCATCCATCACCGAAACCACCACGCCGCCCATGCCAACAGATGGTCGGCAATCAAGTCATAGCCGGCGGCACCGGGGTGGCTGCCGTCATTGGCTGCGATCTCACGTTGCCAAATAGGGTTGTCGATCAGATGAGTGGCAAGAGGTAAATAGGGGAGCGCTAGATCTGCTGCTGTTTGCGCATAGTGACTACAGAGAGTGAGAATACGGGCATCCTGGGCTGGGTCACCGACGGGAAGAGGGCCCATGACCAATAGTGGATAGCGGGTGCGGGCGTTGCTTACCAGTGTCTGAAAATTGACAATGCTTTCTGCTTCTGGCACGCGCAATGCCCCCGCTTCGCTGGTCATATCATTGGCCCCAAAGGCAAAGAAGAGATAGGGGGTACCCATCTGCAAGCGCGCAGCACATTCGGCTTCCCAGCGGGCAAGAATATCGCGACTGGTATCACGCCGAATGCCAAGATTGTATGCTGTAACATGAAACCCTCTCGCCTGTGCTGCCGCGCCGACGCGTCCTACCCATCCCCGGCATTCTGGATCACAGGTGCCCTGAACAAAGGAATCCCCCACAAAGCAGATGCGATGATCACCTTGATGTTGCATAACAATACCTTTCTTGGCGTTGATTTCTAGAGTCTTATAAAAGCTTGTATTCAGGATCAGTAGACCACAGCGTAGCAGGCACGCCCACGTGCCGCGCCTAAAGGCTCAGTTTCGCATGTAGGCGTGCGCACGTCTCGATTGTGGTCTACTGATAGATAAAAATCCTTAAAAGTCATACCGCCTCTCTTGTAAAAGTAGCCCTGCTATGTATGACTTTTGAATGATAGTCTACTGAGTATATCAAGAAAGTGAGTTGTAAATGAAAACCAAAGTAACCGGTACGTTTGTCATTGGCTATGACGGCACCGACCATGTGATCTATCCGGACGGCGAAGTGGTCTATGAAGGGGATACAATTATCTTTGTCGGCCACGGCTATGGCGAACCGGTGGACCAGATCATCGACGCCGGCCTGGCGCTGGTTAGTCCTGGCCTGATCGACCTCGATGCGCTGGCTGACATCGATCATGCGATTCTTGACACTTGGAACCCACCAGAACTGGAGCTGGGCTTGCAATGGTCGGAGGATTATTTCCATCACCGTCGCCACGATCTGTTTACACCCGAAGAGGAGCGCTTCAAACGGCGTTATGCGCTGGTGCAGCTGATCCTCAACGGTATTACTACCGCCATGCCCATCGGTGCCGAAACGTACAAAGGCTGGTGCGAAGGCTACGAGGAGTTTGCCGGGGTTGCCAAAATTGCCGGCGACCTGGGTCTGCGCATGTACTTGGGGCCGAGCTACCGATCGGGAATCAATGTGGTGCGCACCGATGGCAGTCGCAACGTGCTTTGGGAGCCGGCGCTGGGCGAAGCGGGATTGGATGGTGCGATCCGTTTTGTGCAAGACTTTGATGGTGCCTACAACGGCCTCATCCGAGGCGCACTCTTACCTTGCCGTATTGAGACGGTCACGCCCGATCTGCTGCGGCGGACCAAAGCGGCGGCAGATGAACTGGGCTGTCACATTCGCCTTCACGCGCTACAAGGGCTGACGGAAGTGCGGCTACTGCGTGAGTGGTATGACAAGACGCCGCTTGAACTGCTCGCTGATTTGGGATTGTTGGGGCCAAAGTTTTTGATCCCTCACGGCATCTATATCGGTGGTCACCCCGACACTGGTCTGCCCTATCGCGGTGAACTTGAACTGCTGGCAGAGACGGGGACATCGATCATCCATTGCCCCCTCACCTCTATCCGTTACGCCAATGCTCTCGACAACTTTGACCGCTACCGCCGCGCTGGCGTCAATATTGCGCTGGGTACCGACTCCTTCCCGCCGGATCTGATCCGCGGCATGGATTACGGCAATAACATCACCAAGCTACTCACCGGCGACAAGAGTGCCGGCAGCGCCGCTGATTATTTCCGTGCGGCCACGCTCGGCGGTGCGCAAGCGCTGGGCCGTGACGATCTCGGTCGCCTTGCCCCCGGTGCCAAGGCCGATATCATGATCGTAGACTTTAGCAAATTGCGCACCGGTCCCATCGATGACCCGATCCGTACCTTGCTCATGAACGCTGGTGGTGCCGATGTGCAGACTGTGATCATCGATGGACGCATAGTTATGCAGAATGGCGTGCTGCCAGGGGTGGATCTGGCCGATCTCAAGCGGCGCGGCCAGGCGTACTTTGCCAAACTCAAGGCTGCCTATCCCGAACGTGACTATCAACAGCGGGCAGTCAAAGAACTTTTCCCTCCGTCGTTTCGACTCAGCGACGCGGAGGCGAAATGAGACTTTAGTCGTTGTCTACTGCTGTGGGTTCTGCTACCATTGGTCTATTGATGATGCGGTTGACCTATCGAAAGGCTAAAGTAAACGTATGAGTAACTATCAATATAATGCAAATCTGATAGAAACATTGGGTACTATCCCGGTCGACACAATTGTTAGCCGTACCCTGCACCAAAACGAGTGTGTTCGGCTGATTCTCTTTGGCTTTGCGCCTGGCCAAGAGCTTTCGGAACATTCGACCCCGATGACGGCGACCATGCAGATCATCAGCGGCACCGCCGAAATCTCGCTGGGTGGTGATTCCTTTACGGCTGTGCCTGGCGCACAAGTCTATATGCCACCCAAATTGCCCCACAGCATCCGCGCCAACGCCGAGCCCGTGGTGATGTTGCTGACGATGGTCAAATGTTAGGGGCGTAGCCATGCCACCTATGACCCGTGCCTTTGTGCGCACCGGATTGCTCTATCTGCTTGCAGCGTTGCTGACTGGCTTGGCTATTGTCGGCCAAGCCCCGCTGCATCTGCCGCGCTGGGTGGCGCTGCTGACGCCGGCCTACTTTCACCTCTTCATGGTGGGTTGGGTGACGCAACTGATCATTGGTGTTGCCTATTGGATGTTTCCCAAATTGCGCAAGGAGCAGCCGCGCGGCGCGGATTGGCTAGCCTGGAGTTGTTATGGGTTGTTGAATGGTGGCTTGCTCTTGCGAGTTGTGGTCGAGCCGCTGCAAGCATTGCAACCGGGGGACTTGCCGGGGGACTTGCCGGGGGACTTGCCGGTGGGCTTGCTGGGGGGGCTGCTGGTAGTGGCCGCCCTTTTGCAATGGTTGGGCGGCGTGGCCTTTGTGCTCAATACCTGGCCGCGCGTCAAGGAACGGTAGCCGCCTATGCCTCGACTGACAGTTTGGATGATACGGGCTGCGTTGTCTCATCTGCTGCTTGGCTTTACCATTGGCGCGCTGCTGCTGGCCCATAAAGGCATTCCCTTTTACCCGCTACTCTGGCGCCTGCTGCCAGCACACATGGAGTTCTTGCTGCTCGGCTGGACGCTTCAATTGGCGCTAGGGGTCGCCTTCTGGATTCTGCCCCGCTTTGGCAGCAGGCGGCCACGCGCCTGGTTGGCCTGGATGACGCTGCCGCTCTTAAACTGCGGCGTGCTGCTGGTCGCGCTTGCGCCATTGGCCGCAGCTTCCCCAAATTTAGCACTGGTTGGGCGGCTGGTCGAGGTCACTGCCGTAGTTGCCTTTGTGCTCCATGCTTGGCCACGGGTTAAAGCGATTACTCTTGATGGGGGTTGATATATCTTCTTATATATCGCAACTGTGACAAGCTATATGGCACTCTCTTTTGAGCCCTGTTATGATCCGATGATAGTGGCGCAGGTACCCGGTTTCTATTGCGAATGCTTGCCTTTTTCGCAACAAGAGCTGTGCAGGCGCTGTTCGCCAACGGTATATAGATGATGGGACGAAAGGAACTCCAATGAAGCTTGATAGCCTTAGCAAGCTCTATGTCGAACAGTTGAAAGATATTTATAGTGCGGAAAATCAACTTGTCGAAGCACTGCCCAAAATGGCAAAGGCCGCCTCTTCTACTGATCTGCGCAAAGCGTTTCAAGCGCATCTTCAGCAGACAAAGACGCACGTGCAGCGCATCGAAACGATCTTTAAGGAACTTAACTACAGCCCCAATGGCCCCAAGTGCAAAGCGATGGAAGGGCTAATTGAAGAAGGGGCGGAGCTGCTGGAAGAGGATGATATCGAGCCGGAAGTGCTCGACGCTGCTTTGATTGCGGCCGCCCAACGCGTGGAACATTATGAAATTGCCGCGTATGGCACCGTCCGCGCCTATGCCAAGCAGTTGGGCCATAGTGACGCCGCAAAAACATTGCAGTCGACGCTGGATGAAGAATATGATACCGATGATCGGCTGAGCGAATTGGCGCTACAGAGTATTAATGCGGAAGCACAAGCATAGCAATTCGCCAAACCGCCTGGCATTAGAAGCTTATAGACGAATCATTTAAAAGTCAACCATAATAGAGTGCTTTTACACGAGAGAGGCTGTATGACTTTTAAGGATTTTATCTATTAGTAATACCTTCGCCAAACCTTGTTTTGGCGGAAATTTCCAGATGTCATTCCTGCGCAGGCAGGAATCTACTCGTGTAACATGAAGATGGATTCCTGCCTGCGCAGGAATGACGGCTCTAATTTCTGAAATTGGCGAAG
>DAOUCA010000117.1:0-45670 GCA_034432375.1 Caldilineaceae bacterium | reverse complement strand
TTTCAGAAATTAGAGCCGTCATTCCTGCGCAGGCAGGAATCCATCTTCATGTTACACGAGTAGATTCCTGCCTGCGCAGGAATGACATCTGGAAATTTCCGCCAAAACAAGGTTTGGCGAAGGTATTAAACATAGATAGTCAGAAACTATAGAAGAGCAACGATCTAATGTTCGCGTGAGGTCGTTGCTCTTCCGCTTTTGCAGGCAAGACAGCGTAGCTCTCGGTATCCAGCTACGAGCCCCTGAAGTAAGAACTCCACGTCCATCGTTTAGCGCCAAATGAAACTTAGCAACTGCGCAATCGTCGGTACCACTGTCGTTATCAAATAAATGGTGCTCGTGTTAATCCCCCAATTGTGGGGATGCATGGCGCTGGGGTGCGTCAACGAGAGCACGAATGCGTGATGATCACCAATCGTTGCTTGAAAGATCGGGCCGTCGATGGGATACAAAGTGTCAAACGCTCGGCGCACATTCGGCCACATCGCCTTCCCCTCGACAATCACCACCGTCGGCTCTAGAATCTCCAACGTCGCCCGGAAGTGCTCGTTGCAATTACGGCGCATGGTGGCGGTCGATTCGCCGCGCTTGCTCCGTTTGGTGGAATGGGCCGAACAGAGCAGATAATTAACCAGTGTAAAGCAGTGCAGCAGGTGTACGTCACTGCCATCTGTCAACGTTACAAACTCGCCCGCGTAATCGGTGCCTAACCCGTTGCCAAAGAGCAGCCGCAAGACGTTGGTAATCCCTTTCATATGTTGCGTGCGAGCAGGGTGATCCGCTTCAGCGACAAACCGTTGTTCCGTTGCGGCGCGAGCAATGGCGGCGCGGCGGTCGGCCATTGTGGTGTGGGCGAGGCCGGTGCCCGATTCCTGCCCAACAATGACAATGCGCAGGGGGCGATCATCGACCGTCAGATCGTAGTGTGTGCCCGGCGCGTTGAGTTGGCCTTCGCTGTAGTGGCCGGCTTCATTCGTGTAGGAAGCTTTGCAAGCCGCACAGTGCCGACAGAGAAAATGCTCGTGAGCCAGTAGATGTTGGCTGTAATAGGCGGCCAATCTTGCGGCGCGCTGGGCGGTCTGTTGTGGGTCGAAGATAATGCGCATAGTGATATTATTATACTATAGAGTCTATCTGCGCCCTCTATCACGTCACAAGCGCTTTCGTTGCAATCAATTGTACAATTGTATCCACTCGCACACTTACTCTGAGTGGCGCGCAACGCTCGGCGGCTGAGCTTCGTCCTGAGCCGGTCGAAGGGCTTGTCGAAGCCAGAGAGCATTGCGCTCCACTGACGATAGATACTTCCAGCAAGGGTGCGTCCCATTTTGGGGGATTGGTCGAGCACGAAAAATCGATTTGTCTGAGCAATCCCGAAAATGTGGTACGCACCCTCCTAGCAAAGGAGATTCCTTATGGCCAAGAATACCAGCTATCCCCCCATGCGATCAAGCGATGAAGCAAACAAGAAACAGTTGGAGATGGCACGCGCCCAGGGGCAGGCGATGCAAGAGGCGGCTGAACATATGATGAAGGAAGAGGCCGACGACGGGGCCGCCAAGCATGTTGGCGATTATCTCATCGGCTATGCCGTCGAAACCGCCGAAGGGATGTATATGCCCGACGGCGATGATCTGGTCTGGCAGGCACCGGACGAAGAAAATCTGCATGTGGAGGTGGTGGTCGCCGACGCCTCGGACAAGCGCTTTATTCCAGGGCTGACCGTGCACGCCACCTTGATTGGCCCCGATGGCAAGAAGGTTGGTACCCACCAGCAACCATTTCTGTGGCACCCCTGGCTCTATCACTATGGCCGCAATTGGAAAGTGCCCGGTGATGGCACCTACAAACTGCGTGTAGAGGTGGAACGACCCACTTTTGGGCGGCATGACAAAGAGAATGGCAAGCGCTTTGCCGAAGGTGTCACGGTTGAATTTGATAATGTCCAGGTGAAGACCGGGCAAAAATAGTATAGTGTAGAGCGGTTATGGCTCAATCGTGGCTGTATCAGCCATTACTGTTTCCGCCATTGTTCGTAACTGGGGCAAAAAGGTCTTCACTGCGCTGCGCCGCCGTTCAAAATCAGCGAATGTCTGAATGCCCAGATCGGTAAGCAACTGGCGAAAGTCAGGGGTAAATTGCTCCTGTATATTTGGCGCTGTATCGTGGTAGAAGATTTGCTGACAGCGCGCATAGGTCGCGACGATCCAGAAGATCGCTTCTCGATGGTTCCCCTGATCGATCAGCTCCTGACTCCCCCCGATTGCCACCGGTCGCGCCAGATCGTCGATATCCGCGGCAAAAAAGAAGGGCGTTTTGATCACAGCCTTGGCCATGTCAAAGGCTGTGGTTAGTGCGTCCAAATGCGTCTGGACCTGCGCTGCGCTCATCTGCGCACAACCGAGGAGCTCCAGCAGCGGTTCGTAAACCTCAAGATGACCATACTCCGTTAGCAGGTCGCGGGCAGCAAGATAGCGCTTGCGCACGGTGGGGTTACGTAGCCCGGCCACCAACAGGACATGGGTGGTTAGTCCGGTGCCAAAGAGCCAGGCGCTGGTCTGCACGTGAAGGGGATCGTCTTCTGTGAAACTGTCAAGGTTGTGCAAGAGTTTTTGTTCGATTCCTTCACACCGTGCGACAACCCAGCTTTGCTTCGCATAGTTGGGGGCCACCACGGCCTCTAACGCCGTTAAGCGCCCGGTTGGGTCGGCGATAATGCTGCCACCCTTAAAGCCGCCGGCCATATGCGCCGTCGCTAAAATTTGCTCCGGCGACCCCAACTCCGCCCAGGCGATATAGGAGACCTCGAGGATCACGCCCTGGTAGATAAACTTGCCCAACTTCACCGGCGGCGGATCGACAAAGACGAGCATGATGTCGAGGTCGGAGGTGGCTGCTAGCGATGCATCCTCGGTGAGCCAATTGATTGAGCCGTGATAGAACGCCCCTTGAAAGTCAGGAATTTTTGCGCCTTCCGCCAAGACCCATTGCCGGGCTAGCGCTTTTGCTTCGTGGACGAGCATGGTTTTCCTTTTCCAATGATACTAAACTTGACTATGCACTATATGAGTTGACCGCGGAAGAAATCGCGATTGTCGAGGGTCGGGCGACAGAATGACAACCCTGTGGTATACTAGCGCAGCAATATTGGCCTGTTCAGTCTATTCGACAACGAGGAATCAACATGACGACAAAAACATTCAATGCGTTAAGTTATCGTATTCTTTTGCGTGAAGAACCGGAAGGTGGTTACACCGTCACTGTACCCACCTTACCTGGTTGCATCACCTATGGCGAAACCATCACGGAAGCAATTGCGATGGCACGCGAGGCAATCGAACTATATTTGGAAAGCCTCGTTGCTCACAATGAAGAGATCCCTACAGAGGAAGGAACGCTTGAGTATACGGTGATGGTACCGGTTTATGCTTAAACTACACCACCACCACCCCCGGCAACCCATCCAAACTCTGGCTGTTGCGGCTGATCTGATAGTCGCGCACGCCATCTGGCCCTAAGTGGTCGCAGTGCTTTTGCAGCGTATCGCGCTGACCAAGGTATTTATACTTGGGTACGCCATAGCCGCACGAATCTGAGACCCGCTCCACATTGATGCGAATAATCGAACGCACGCCAGGGAATTCGGGGAAGTGCGCCCGTAGCGCGGGAAAGTCAGTGTGATGTTGCTCGATCACCTCGCCCTTGCCATGAAAACGGACAATGTTGGCCGGCCCGTTGAAGGCACAGAACATAATCACGATCCGGCCATTCTCCTTGAGATGGGCAATCGTCTCGACGCCACTGCCTGTGAAATCGAGATAGGCGACGGTGCGCTCATCGAGAATCGTAAAGGTGCCAGCACCACCCTTCGGTGAACAGTTTACCAACCCATCCCCAGCCAACGGTGCCGTGCTCACAAAAAACAGCTGCTGCTCGCCCACCCACGCCGCCAACTTCTCATTGATCCCTTCGTACGTTTTACCCATTGTGTTGTCCCTTGTATTGGTTTCTTGTCAATTGCACTGGCTTCTGTCATTAACAAGTAATTTGACAATGTCATATTGAGTCATATTGGACAAGATGTACAGAATTAACAGGATTTACAGAGGAGAATAAACGATCTTGTTCATCTTGTAAATCCTGTCGATTTCCTGAAGTGTGACATTGTCAAATTAACAATTTGCAACTGATTATTGATTATTCTGCAATTCATTTCCTATTTGAGCACACTGACATCATAGCAGATCTTAGCCATGTCAATCCACAATCGCCCCATAGGTCAATACCCGCAATTCGCGCCGGAGCGGGTAGGTCGACGACGGCATGAGCTGCGTGAGAAAGATCACGATCTGCTCCTCGACCGGGTCGACCCAAAAAGCCGTGCTCGCCGCGCCACCCCACGCATACTCACCCGGCGAACCGAGGATCTGCGCCTGCGCCGGATCGAGCATCACCGAAACCCCCAACCCAAAACCGATGCCGCTGTAGGTCGTCTCGCTAAAGACGGGGACGCCCATGCTCGCCAGGTCGCCGTTGTTCGGCATGTGGTTGCTCGTCATCAATTCGACCGTTTTGCGCCCCAAAATGCGCACGCCCTCAAGTTCGCCCTTGTTGAGCAACATCTGCGCAAAGCGGAAGTAGTCGGCGCAGGTCGAAACAAGCCCACCGCCGCCAGAGAAGCGCACCGGTGGCTGTAAATAGCTGCTGGTCGTCGGGTCGTCAATCAGGCGCAGCTTGCCATCTTGTGGACCATAGTTAGCGGCAAGGCGCGCCTGTTTCGCTGGCGGCACATGAAAACCCGTATCGACCATGCCAAGCGGTTCCAAAATATGCTCGGCAAAATATTGATCGAGCGGCTGCCCAGAGATGACTTCGACCAAATAACCAAGGACATCGGTGGCAAAGCTATAGTTCCACTGCGTGCCTGGTGAGAAGAGCAGCGGCACCGTGCTCAGCTTCTCGATCAGATCGGCGAGCGACCCCTCCCGCATCTTGCGCTCCTGGTAGAGCGCCTCGATGGGATGGTCGGCGTTGTTGCCATAGGTTAGGCCGGCGGTGTGGGTAAAGAGGTCGCGAATCGTCATCTCACGGTTGGCATCGGTCCGATAGATGTCCCCTTCGTGATTGTGGCCAACATAGACTTCCAGATCCTTGAACGCGGGGATAAAGCGTGAGACAGGATTATCGAGCTGAAAGTGCCCTTGTTCATAAAGCTGCAACAGCGCCACGCTGGTGATCGGCTTCGTCATCGAATAGATGCGGAAGATCGTCTCTTCGGCTAGCGGCGTTTGGCGTTCCACATCGGCCAGCCCGTAGTGGTGCAGATAGGCCACTTTGCCTCGCCGCGCAACCATGATAAGATAGCCTGGAAGTTTGCCCCCATCCACATAACGGTTGAGATGGGGTGGGATCCGATCAAGCGCCGGTTGGCTTAGGCCGACGCTCTCTGGGCTGTAGCGTGTGATCACTTATTCACTCCTTTGGTCGCATAATGATGGTCGCATAATGATGCAATAGCGCTAGATAATCAGCAGAACCTACCCGCTTCTTATCTACTTATCTACTTGTCTACCTGTTTACCTGTTTACCTGTTTACCTGTTTACCTGTTTACCGATTTACCACTTACATAGAAAGTTGATTACCCAATGAAATGGATTACCCGTGAAAAGATCCGCATCGACCGCGTCAGCTCGGCGTGGCTGATCCGTAAATTTGTCGATCCCGAGGCTGAATTCCTCTTTGTCCCGCGGGCCGAAGTAATGGAGCGCGCCGCCGCCGAAGGCGCGATTCCCTATCATGTGCCAGATGCGGAATTGGGGCAAGGGGGTGGCAAAACCGCCTTCGACAAGATCATCGCCAAGTATGCCATAGCGGAGCCGGGGCTGGCAATGATGGCCGATGTCGTGCGGGCCGCCGATCGCAAGGTGGCGGAGCCGGCTGAGGGGGCGGGGGTGGCGGCGATGTCGCATGGCTTTGCCATGTTAGATCTGCCCGATGAGGAAGTTTTACGCTTGCAACTGCCGATGTGGGAAGCGCTTTACGCATTCTGTCGCAGCAAAGTAGCTGGATAGAATAGAGGTCTATGCCGCATTTTGGGCTTTTGCAGGGGACCCGTCTTTACTCCCACTAATCCGACTTTGTCGCAGCCCCGACAACAGCAACAATGGTCCCTGTCACCGGCCAACGCCCTTGAAGTAATTCTACGGTGGCCACCAGCCCACTTGCGCCGATTCCCGTGACGCGCATCTCCACAGGTGGCTGCATGGGCAGCGCGTCGAGAATCAGCTCATCCACTCGGGTATATTGCAATGCTGCAAGCCGCGTGCCGACGGTCAATGCGTGATCCGGTCGCAGGCGCACGGTGCGCGCCCCCAAGACGTAGCCAACGCTCTGATCAAATGCCGGTACCAGTCGGCTTTGTGCGATAAAATCGAGATGATCATCGACACGCATGTTTGTGCGGATGTCCACTGCGGGATCAATGAGAATCGCTTGGGCAGTAAGCGATTGTGGGTTTTTGGCAATGACTTTGAGCAGCGCAACCGCGACCTCCGTACCAGGATTGGGCTCGGCATAAACCACGAGATCGTCACCAACCGCGAACGATGTTGCGCCGGCACCTTCAAGATAGTAGCTGTTATTTTCGGGGCCACTGTCCAACACGTGCAGTGTCTCTGTTGATTGGGCCGTTGTCGGCTCAGGCGGAAGAGGAGCAGTCCCTGTAAAAGTCATCGTGGCCCAAATGGCACCACCAGCCACGATAATGAGCATAACGATAGCTGCAATAGGGTAAAACGGAGGAGTCAATTTGGCTTTCGCTTCGACAGGAGGGGGATTGGTAACGTAGATATTTCCACTGCCCGTGTGGATTGGGCCAGAAGCCGATTGATTAAACTCTGTGTTGTTGGGCTGGCTATCGTTGTAGCCAGTGACTTTATCCCGGCCCACAAAATCACCGCCCGTGGTCACTGATCCACCGACATATGCCCCACCACCAGTATCAATCTGTTGCTTGGCAGAATCCTTGGCCATCTTTGCTTCTTTCAAATCGTTGCGGCCCAAAGTTCAAGTGAAATTTAGTTTATCAGCAAGGTGGGGTTATGACAAGTAGCGGGGCTAGAGTGAAAAAGCAGCTAGACACATTGCGCTCTACTGCGTATACTGTGCTATACATTTTTCAACACGGGTGGCCCTTGCAACCTAACTTATCATGCCATGTTGCCGGCGATGAAACTGCTAGGCAACGGCGATGGTCATCAATTTATGAGGAAGCCCTATGCAGACGGAAGAACTCAAGGCGCTCCAAGCGCCACTGAAAGAGCAGTATCGCGAGGATCCCGCCACCGCGCTTATCACGCTCAAAGCCGAAGGACAACTGGGCGCAGGCATTAGCTGTCGTGTCGACACAGGGCGCGCCTTGGTTGAAGCTGGATTACACCCAGCGACCGGTGGCAGCGGTCTCCAAGCCTGCTCTGGCGATATGCTCCTCGAAGCGTTGGCCGCCTGTGCCGGCGTGACATTGGGCGCGGTCGCCACTGCCATTGGGGTTGATGTACAGAGCGGCACGGTGCGCGCCGAAGGGGATCTTGATTTTCGAGGTACGCTTGGTGTCTCCAAAGAAGCGCCGGTTGGGTTTCAAGCGATTCGGCTCTTCTTTGACCTGGAGACCGCGGCGACCGACGAGCAGCTTGCCACGTTAATCCGACTGACCGAACGGTACTGTGTCGTCTATCAGACGATCCGCCAGGGTGTCACCACTGAAGCATCCTACCAGCGACGATAGCTCGTGTGCACTTTATAATCAGTAGATCGCAGTCGAGTAGTGAGCACGCCTACGTGCGAAACGGACCGGCACGTGGGCGTGCCTACTACGCTGCGGTCTACTGATTATGGTGAACATGCCTACGCCAGAGCGTAGGCACCAGCATCGTCTTGTTTCACCCCGTAATAAACGCGTAATAGTTCTGTGATAGCTACGTAACCCTCTGCTGCTAATCTGGTGCAGTCAATAGTTTTCTCCAATCCGAAAAGTATCTGTTGCCCAACGGGCGGACAGTTTTTGGGAAATCAATAAGAACTGAAAGGCTCACCCATGTTTAATCGAACCTTTTTACTCGTCACGCTCATTCTCTTATTCGTGCTCGGTGCCTGTCGCGCGCCTGCTCCAAAACTGATGACAGGTGCGGCGATGGAGCCGACAGAAACCCTGGTAGAGATGTCGGATGAAGTGATGGACGCCAGCGAACCCATGACAGATACCCAAGCCATGACAGATACCCAAGCCATGACAGATACGATGGCTTCTGGTGAGATGATGGGTGATAGTGAAATGATGACCGACACGCAGACCATGACCGACAGCACTTCCGGCGCGATGGAGACTCAGGATGTCATGGGGGATCTGCCGGCTTGGCAGACCATGCCGCTGACCGACGCCCGCACCGGTGAAACATTTACCCTGGCTGACTATGCCGGCAAAACCGTTTTTGTCGAAACGATGGCGACCTGGTGTACGAACTGTCGGCAACAGTTGGGCAACGTCAAGAGCGCCGTGGCGAGTGTTGACACCGACCAAATTATCTTCATTGCCATCAGTGTGGAAACCGATCTCGCCGCTGAAACCCTTGCCCAATATGCTGAAGACAATGGCTTTGGGTGGACTTTTGCCGTTGCCACGCCGGATCTGGTGCGCGCCCTCGCCGACACCTTTGGCCCCACCATCGCCAATCCACCGGCCACACCCCATTTCCTGATCCACCCCGATGGCTCCCACGGCGACCTCGTGACCGGCTTTGAGAGTGGTGATGCCATCCTTGCTGGATTAGCAAGCTGAGGCCACAGCCATGGAACAGTATTTGCAAGCGTTTGTTTTGGGGAATGGCGCAATCCTGACCAATGTCTGCCTGCTGCCCCTCTACCCTGGTCTGATCGCGTTTCTCGCGGGTAATGCACAGAACCGGCGATCATCTGGGGCCACCAAGTGGTTGGGGCTGCTGGTGCTGGTGGGTGTACTCACCTTGATGTTGGCGTTGGGCGCATTGCTCTACGGGCTACAACAATCTTTTAGCGCGATTCTACCTGTGTTACTGCCGCTAATTTACACCATTGTGATCCTGCTTGGAGGCCTCATGCTCTTTGGCTATAACCCCTTCAATCGTCTGGCCACCGCGCAGACACCAATGTTGCAAAACCCGTATCTCGGGGCCTTTACCTATGGCCTGTTGTTGGGGCCGATGACCTTGCCCTGCGCGGGGCCGTTAGTCATCAGCGCCTTTTTGCTGGGGGCGGGCAGTATCGCCAATCTGACCAATAGCCTCGCCTACTTCCTTGCGTTTGGGATCGGCTTTGGCTGGCCGTTGGTGCTTTTACCCCTCTTGACGTCTCCCTTTCAGCGTTATTTTACGCGCTGGATGACGGCTAACTATAAGCTTTTAACTCGCTTTTCTGGCGCTTTGTTGTTGGCGATTGGCCTTTTTGGCATCTATGCCGAGGTGTTGCCGAATCTTTAGGATAGGTATGAATGGTTTGGGTAACCGGCGGCTGAGCTTGTCGAGGCGGCTTCGGCTTCGACAAGCTCAGCCGCCGCGCCAACTCAGCCACCGCGCCAACTCAGCCTAAGCAGCAAGCGCTTTATGGAACGCGGCTAACGCACAAATGCGCACAAACACGATAAACTGGTCTGAATGTGATGGACGACTGAATTGACCTAAAGGAGCACCCATGAAAACCTATACGAAACCATCTGACAAAGAGCTGCGCCAGCGCTTAACAGCAGAACAATACAAAGTGACGCAACACGAAGGCACCGAACCGGCCTTCCGCAACGAGTATTGGGATAACAAGCAGGCTGGCATCTATGTCGATGTCGTCACCGGCGAGCCGCTCTTTAGCTCACTGGACAAGTATGACTCCGGCACTGGTTGGCCCAGCTTTACGCAGCCGCTCGCCACTGAAAATGTCACCACCAAGACCGATCGCATGTTGTGGATGAAGCGCACCGAAGTGCGCTCCAAGCACGGCGATTCGCACCTCGGCCACGTCTTCGACGACGGTCCCGCGCCAACTGGGCAACGTTACTGCATGAATTCAGCCGCGCTACGTTTTGTGCCGGTGGAGAAGCTGGAAGCAGAGGGGTATGGAGAGTATTTGGGGTTGTTTCAGCAGACGGCACGGGCCTAACTTACCGCTCATTCTGCTATGTGTGGCAGGGTCATCTAATGCAATTTGGGCCTGCCACAACTTCAAACGACGCTACTTTTCGACTGCTGCGGTCTGTTCATCGCTGCCACGAGTAGAATCGCCCATGCGATTGGGACCACAAACCAGGACTCCCACGGTAGATCTGCCCGTTGCATCGTGACAAGCCGTAGCCAAACCCCTTGGGCGGTTAGAATAAAGGCTATCCAATGGGATGCCATGTACAGCAATGTGCCGCTCAATAGGACTCCACGCTGCCATCCGTTCAATAATAGCCAGGTTGCACTCAGCACCACCATCTCCATATAAACAAAACCCCAGCCCACAGGACGACCCCAGTAGAGTAGCAGAAGCGCTAATGCAAAGGTCAACCCAAAGGGTAAGCGTCGGCCACGCAAGATCCAAACGGTGCTGCCCAAGCCAATGCCCCAAAGCAGCAGCGCAAGTTGTTGGGCTGTGGGTGCCGCAATACCGAGGGCAACTAATCCTTGCATCGCCGTGCGATTCCAAATACTCACCGGCGTCTGTTCAGCCAAAGGCAACGCATAGGATTGATAGGCCAACGCATTGCCCAAATAGACAAACGCCTGTTGACGGAGGACCGCGCCCCATGACCAGAGATCCAGGAAAATGGCACCCCACGTGCAGGCCGCCGTCACCGTGAGATAGCGCCAAATACGCCTTGTCTCCCCGACCGAAGTTGCAACCACGAGCAAACCAAACGCCACGAAAAAGAGCGCATAGAAGGGTTTGACCAACACCACCAGCGCTATCAGCAATCCCGCAATCGGTGCTGTCCACAACCGTTGATAAGACCACAACAAGCGCGCGGCCAGTAAGGTGAGAAAGAGCAGCAACGATTCCACATTGCCGGTACCGATCATGCTGAAAACGGCCACCGAACAGAGCACCAAGAGTAACCACCAACTGCGGCTCGCCGTGAAGAGTTGCAACCCACGTGCCCTGTCATCGAGCGTCCCCAACCAGAGTATGGCAAACCCAATCACTGCCGCCAAACAGAACCAGATCCACGATACCGGTGTCAGACCGAAGCGCTGATACCAAAGCGCCAACGTCGGTGGATAGAGATAGGGTCCAGGGATGTTGTTGCGCGCAGCCGCCTCCGGCTGTTCGATTGAGTTGACCGGCACAATGGCGTGGATGGCGCGCCAGATGGCTTGTGTGGCCGCCGGTGTTAGGTAGAGTTGCTCCCCGCGTTGGATGCGTTCGGCCGCACGCACATAGGTTGCCAGGTCAGGGGGCAGCGGATCGCTCTGCCTCCTACTCACCATCGCGAGCGTTAGCAGCAAAAAGCTGCCGCCAAAAAGTATCCAAGGAATAAGGGACAGCCAACTGCCTTTCGCCGAAGAATTCATGACACGTTTCCATTGGTGATTGCAAAAGAGCCTATGATGAACAGGATGTAAGTCTGCCCATACATGGTTGTCGGTCTACATGGTTGTCGGTCTACACGGTTGTGGGCCCTTGGCTTTCTTCGCCTTATTCTTTGACGTGATAGCGTTTCGTCCCCTGTTATCCATCAATCTCATGCTATCCCATCAATCTATCGTAGAGAATGTAATTAACTGTGTAAACTTACTTGCAGAAAAATAAAATCCTCAGTGCTTTGATTGCACCAGCTAAGCTTGCTCTTTTATGATTATATAGTATATGCTAAGCGCTTCACAAGCGCTTCACAATAGCCCCCCACTACTTGACCTTTACACTCCACGCATCACCTATCGCATTGTATCGATGCTCTGTTGGGACAGGCCTATGTTACCATCTATACAGATCAATCTCTTGGGTGGCGTTGCAATCATGGTGGACGGTGTTTCACTCCAAGTACCAAAGAGTCGCAAAGCCCTGGCGCTGTTTATCTATGTCGTCTGCACCGGCCGCGCCCACAGTCGCGTGGCGTTGGCCGACTTGCTCTGGGACGCCACCTCCACTACACAGGCGCTCTCCAACCTGCGCACGGTGCTCAGCCGTTTGCCCGCGCCCTTGGTGGCGCATCTGTTGGTGACGAATGAGACGGTTGGGGTTGATCAGGCCGGCTCATTGCAACTTGATGTGGCGACATTGGAACGCCACGTGGGCGCTGCGGCCCAACCCATTACCGCGGGGATTGCCGGGCCATTGGCTGCAGCCCTGGCTGGCTATCGGGGCGAGTTCTTGGCTGGTATCAATGTGGCTGATGCACCCCGCTTTGACGAGTGGCTAACGCTGGAGCGGGAGCGCTTACACACTCTGGCGCGAGATGGTTACCAACGTCTGACCGCTTACTATCTGGAACATGGGGAATACGAAGCGGGCATCAAGGCGGCGATGGCCTTGTTGCGTCTTGACCCGACCGACGAAACCGGCCACGGCCACCTCATGCGCATGTTGGTCTACACGGGGCAGCGCACCGCGGCACTGGCCCAATTTGAAACGTGCCGACAGATCCTGCAGGCTGAGTTTGGCGTGGAGCCGGACGATCCATTGCAGGAACTTTACAGACAGATCCGCGATGGTAAACTTGCCCTACCAACCGTGAATGGTGCAGACGCGCTGGCCCCACATCACAATCTGCCGGCACCGATAACCTCCTTGCTCGGTCGACAAGCTGCCGTCGCTGCCGTGCAAGCGCTGCTCCGGCGGACAGATGTACGGCTCGTCACCTTGACAGGGCCAGGTGGCGTGGGCAAGAGCCGTTTGGGCGAGGCGGTGGCCTGGACGGTATTAGACGACTTTGCCGATGGCGTCTTTCTGATCGAATTGGCCCCCGTGCGCGATCCACAATTGATACTTAGTGTCATTGCCCAAACCCTTGCTGTGCATGATCAGGACAGCACGCCGCTCCAACAGCGCCTACAGGAACAGCTTCGAGAGAAGCAGATCTTGTTGCTGATCGATAATTTTGAGCAGGTGATCGACGCGGCACCACGTCTGCTGGAACTGCTGCGGGCCTGTCCGCAAGTCAAGGTATTGGTCACCAGCCGCGAGACGCTCCGGCTCCGTGGTGAACATGAGTTTGTGGTTCCAACACTGGCGCCAGAAGATGCGGGTGATCTCTTTGTCCAGCGTGCCCAAGCGGTGAAGCCGACCTTTTCATTAGACTCAAGTACAGCGGCGCTTGTGACGACCATCTGCCAACGCCTCGATTACCTGCCGCTGGCGATTGAGTTGGCTGCGGCCCAGAGCAAACTCTTCTCGCCAGCGGCGATCCTGGCGCGCACGAAAGATCGCTTTTCTTTCTTGATTGTTCGCACGCGTGATCTACCAGATCGACAGCGTACCTTGCGCACAACCCTGGATTGGAGCTATGACCTGCTGACTGCGGAAGAGCAGCGGCTCTTCCGGCGCTTGGCTGTCTTTATGGGTGGGCGTAGCTTGTCGGGGGTGGAAACCGTCTGTAATCCAGTCGATGACAAGCGTATAACGCCATTGGCAGTCGATGTGCTAGATGGGTTGACTGCACTGCTTGATCAGAGTTTGCTCTATCAAGCAACATCGACCGCTGGCGAGCCACGGTTTATGATGCTGGTCACAATTCATGACTATGCCTCCGCCCAGCTCGCCGGCAGTGGTGAAGCTGACGCGTTACGGCACCGCCACCTCGATTACTACCTGGCGTTAGCCGAACAAGCGGAAACAGAACTGACCGGGGCAAACCAAATCATCTGGCTCGATCGATTGGATTTGGAGCTCGACAATATACGAACTGCGCTCGATTATGCCCTACAGGCTGGTGAAATTGAAGCGGGCGCGCGCCTCTGTGCTGCGCTACGCCGTTTTTGGGGCATGCGCGGCCATGTCAGCGAAGGGCGACAGTGGTTAGCCGATCTGCTCGCATTGGCTCATGAACATAGGCCGCTTACGATTTCGCCGCTCATCCAGGCAAAGGCATTCAGCGCAGCCGGTACCTTGGCAGAGGCGCAAAGTGATTATGCACAAGCGGTACCCTTGCAGCAAGAGGCACTAACGCTGCGCCGGGCGCATGGCGACAAAACCGGTGTGCTGATCTCGCTAAACAACTTGGGCTTTCTCGCTGAAAGACAAGGTGACTATCGGAAAGCACGTAGCCTCTATGAAGAGACGCTAACGCGCAGCCGCGAAATCGACTATGCGCTGTACATTGCGATCTCACTGCTCAACCTGGGCCGACTCCTTCTTGCGTTGGGGGACTACATCACCGCACACGTCTATGCGGAGGAAAGTTTGACGCTTAACCGTGCCATGGGCAATCAGTGGGGAATTGCGCTCGCACTTGATAACTTTGGTCACCTGGCGCTCATCGCGGGTGAGTATCAGACTGCGCGCAGATACTATGAAGAGGCGTTAGCCATCCGCCGAGGCTTTGGTGGTAAATGGGGCATTGCGATGTCTCTGCAGAATTTGGGGGAGATCGATCAGCGCCAGGGAAAATATGACGAGGCCCGGATCTGTTATGAAGAGAGCTTGGCCCTTCACAAAGAGATCAGTGATCAGTCAGGAATTGCCGGTGCACTAAACAGCCTGGGTCGACTCCACCATGATCTCGGCGACAGCGCTGCGGCCCAAGCGTTGCTGCAGCAGAGCCTTGCGCTCTATCACTCCATTGGCGAAAAAGCAGGAACCGCGCGCGCGCTCAATGATCTTGGTTGGGTGAGCCAATCCCTGGGCGATCTGGATGCAGCAGCATCGCTGCATAACGAGAGTTTGACCATGCAACGGGCGTTGGGGCAACCATTGCAAATTGCGATTGCGCTGCACTATCTGGCCGTGCTGGCGCGTAGGCAAGAAGATAGGCCCCTCGCCGTCTCTCGATATTAGGAAAGCTTGCTACTCTTACGGGATCTGGGCGAAAAACAGTGGGTCGAGCTAGCCTTGCGGGCAAGCGCTGCTCTTTTGGCCGGAAGCAATGTTGCCAGCGACCGCGCAGCTATTCGGCGCAACTGAAGCGTTCCGCGCGATGACAGGAGTGGTCATCCCACCCCGCGAAGTGGCCGGCTATGAACAGATGCTGGCCACGGTGCGCACCGGGCTGGGGGAAGAAGCCTTTGCCACCGCCTGGGCCGCCGGTCATGCCATGACTTTGGCCCAAGCGATTGATTATGCCTTGACCGAACTGGCGTGAGTTCTGTCGTAAGACTCATTCTGTGGACGGCAAGGGCGGCAATGTGTCCGCATAGAGCCAAGCCTGGAAGAAGTCTTTCAAGTCCTCACCGCTGACCTCCTCGGCCACAGCGATAAAGTCCGCAGTACTCACATTGCCGCCCCGATAGCGTGCATAAACGGTGCGCAGGAGTTGGAAGAAACGTTCATCACCCAAGCGCACGCGCAGGGCGTTGACCGCCATGGGTCCACGAAAGTAGTAACTATCGCTTTCAAGATTATCCGCAGTGGGGGCAGCCGGCGGAGAGTCTAAATTATAGGTGGCACGGAGGCCTTCGATGAGCGTTTGTAAGGCCGTGGGGCCTTCGCTCTTTTCGATCCAAAGCCAGCCCAGCGCGCCACCCAAGCCCTCTGTTAGCCAAGCATCCTGCCATTGCGCGATGCTAACGCTCTGGCCAAAATATTGATACGCAAGGCCATTCATAACGGCTTCTTCGCCATAATAGTTGAGCGCGCCCGTACTAAAGATGGCTAGCTCTTGCCGCATGTCGGCGTAGGGCGTGCCTTTGGTATGAATCAACATAGTATAGCTCGGAAAGGGATAGGGACCGACCACCTTATTCAGCAGCGCGAGCATGTCTGATGTATGCGCAAGGCGCGCCAGTGGACGCTCTGACACGAGCGACTCGACATAGGTGTTGATCAAAAGACCAGATGGATCCACGGTACTAGAGTGCAGCGTATAATGACCAATCAGGATCGTGGCCGCAGAACTGGCCATTGGTGAATCCGTGGCCCAGCGATAGGTTGTCCAGCCGCGCTCGTCGCGCTCTTCGCCCAACATTTGGCCGTTGGCCAGCGCCATGTAGGTAGGGGGAACCGTAACGCGAAAGCTGTAGGTGGCTCGATCCAGCGGGTGATTATTCACCGGATACCAGGTGGCGGCACCCAACGCGCCATTTTCGACAGCAACGCGATCAAAATAGTTGAGCCAGCCATTGGTTGATCCCGTACGGATAAGGGGCTTTGGCTTGCCATGATAATGGATGGTCACTGAAAAAGCGTTGCCTGCTTGTAGCGAGGCGGCTGGATCAATGACCAATTCATCTTCCTGGCGCTGATAAGGGGTCTCTATACCGTTCACGCGCAGCGCATCGATCGTCAGCTCATGAAAATCGAGGTTGAAGGTGTCCAGCGTAGCCGTGGCCAACACGGTCATCGTTGCCGTGCCGGTGATGATGTTGCTTTTTACATCGACAGCGAGATCGAGATCATAGTGTTGCACATCATAGCCGCCATTGCCCGCGTTTGGAAAGAGCTTGTCGCCCAGACCAGCGGCCCCCTGCACAGCCGCCATCGTTGGTGCAGCGTTTTCACCATTTAAGTGGGCTAGCGGCTCTAACTGTTCGGCAATGCTGCGGATCGTTGCGGCGTCAAGCGATCCCCACAGCGCAAAACTAAACCCCGCTTCCTGCCACAGCAAGTAGTACACCTGCAGATGGCTCGGGATGGTAAACAGGGAACCGATGTGGTTACGCACGTTAACCATTTCCGTTGATTGCTGCTCGAGGATTGGATCCTCTGCCGGGCTAGGGGACGTAGCGCTTACGTCGACAAACAGGACAAAGTTGCCGGTTGTGTTTCTGCCCTGATATTCGAGCCGAATAAATCCGTCCCCAGTGTCACCCGGTTGATAAATCCCGTGGGCAAAGGTCAACGTCGGTGAAACCGTGGCGCTGGGCACCAGCAGCGGCAGCGCTGTCGCGGCTTGCACCTCTGCCAACGAAGCAAAGACTTCCGGCACACCAGATTTTTCTTGGGCAGCCGGCAAGATCGCCTCAGGTGCCGGCGGGCGAATCGGCTGTATATTACAGCTCGCTGTTAGGTTGGCCACTAGCAACAACATGCCAGCGAATAGCCATCGCTTCATGAGCGTCCTTCCTTTCTTGTCCTTTTTCGATTTTGTTGCCGGCACAGCCGCGCCAACAGTTACTTAGTCTCAACTGCACTAAGTATACAGAGCGGGCGCTTCACGAGCGCTTCACGAAGGATAAATTTGTGCTTCACCACTGCTCTTTGTTCAAGGCATCAACCGCAAGCGCCAAAATTTCGGCATGGCCGGCATCATTCGGATGGATAAAGTCATCGGCAATCAGCGCGTCCGGATCGACGCGAAGCACCGGAAGGTTGACTTACCTGCTCCTTTCACGCAGAATGAATAGGATATTATCAATCGTCAGCGTAAAGGAATCATCATGTCCCATCTCTTCGACCCCTTCGCCCTCCGCGGCATCACGATACGCAACCGCATTGGCGTCTCGCCCATGTGTCAGTACAGCGCCGAAGATGGCTTTGCCAACGACTGGCATCTCGTTCACCTTGGTGCACGGGCATCTGGTGGGGCCGGCTTGGTCATCGCCGAAGCAACCGCGGTTGAAGCGCGCGGCCGCATCAGCCCGCAAGACCTCGGCATCTGGCAGGATGTGCACGTTGAAATGTTGAGCCGGATTACAAGCTTCATCCGCAGCCAAGGAGCCACGTCTGCCATCCAATTGGCCCACGCCGGGCGCAAAGCATCGACTGCGCGCCCGTGGGAAGGGGGCGGTCCGGTTGCCGCCGATCAAGGCGGTTGGCAACCGGTTGGGGCGAGTCCCATTCCCTTTGCCGAAGGATATCCAACGCCGGCCGAACTTTCCACAGCGGACGTTGGCGGCATTGTCGCTGCGTTTCGCACTGCTGCGGTACGTGCCGACGCCGCCGGTTTTGATGTGATCGAACTGCACGCCGCGCATGGGTATCTGCTCCACAGCTTCCTCTCGCCGCTCTCGAACCAACGCACGGATCGGTATGGTGGTAGCTTTGAAAATCGGATTCGCCTGTTGGTGGAAACGGCAGCGGCAACGCGAGCGCTTTGGCCCGAACGCAAGCCGCTCTTTGTGCGCATCTCCTGTACGGATTGGGTGGAAGGGGGCTGGACGATTGAGGAATCGGTCGAATTGGCGCGCAAACTCAAAGATTCCGGTGTCGATCTGATCGACTGTAGCTCCGGCGGCACTGCTGCCACCGCGCAAATTCCGGTTGGTGCCGGCTACCAGACCCCCTTTGCCGAACGCATCCGCCGCGAAGCCAACATTCCCACTGCTGCTGTCGGTATGATCACGCAGCCGATGCAAGCTGATCAGATTGTACGCAATGGGCAGGCAGATATGGTGCTGCTGGCGCGTGAACTGTTACGCGATCCCTACTGGCCGATCCACGCGGCAAAAGCCTTGCACAAGCTCGATCAGGCATCGATTCCGCCGCAGTATGGACGCGCGTTTGCATAGAACATGCGTGAGGGGTTCAAACGCCGGGGTTTATGATGGTTGGCGATTAAATTCGGTGATCGAGCGGAGGCTGCGCTTGTCGAAGCCAGAGCGGATTCGGCTTCGACAAGCGCAGCCTCCGTTTACCGACTTATTTAATTGACTTTCATAAACCCCGGCTACAGTCTGCCGTCACCCATCCCCTACACCCCATCCCGCGCCACGGCAAAATCCCATGTCTTAGCAAAGACCCGCACTGTTCCTTCATACGCCTCCAGTAGATTGGTGACATAAAAATTCCCCCTGTCCGCAGACATCGTGCTCACTGTCTCCACGCGGATATCAAAGCTGTCTGGCTCGCTGCTGCGTTTGAGGCTAATGCTCTGCTCGCAGCGGACTTGGGCAGAACAGGGATCGGCTTCGCTCAGGTCAAAATAGCTGCGGCTCGTCGCGTCCCGTTCGATGCCGTTCCCCAAGAGCAGATGTCGTCCACTATCTACTTCATCGAAATGATGTAGGTGCCGTTGGACAATATCGTAGTGGTGCCCTTTGCGTTGGGCGGGTGTGCGGAGCACTTGGACCGGCAACGGCGGCGCGCCTTCTGCCGGTCCAAAGGGGGCAAGTGTTTTATCGATACTGCTGGGCATTCGTGTTGGCAACGTGAGTTGACAATCCGTCCCAGTAAGCAGCGTCAGCGTGACCGGTTGTGGTGAGGGCCAAAGCCAGGACCAATAGGTAGGAGAAACGGCAACTCGCCAGCGGTGTCCCATTGGCAATTGGTGCGCAATCGCGTTGAACTGCACGGTGATGGTATACGGTTCGCCCGGCGTCAACGGCGTCGGCTTGGCATGGCTCTCGCGATGGGTGAGATTGAGCACCCCGCGCGTGACGAGCGTGGCGACGCCATTCGGGGCCACATCACAGAGCCTAACCGCCACCTGTGCCACCGGTTGATCCACGGCCAAACGCAGCGTCAGCGCAGGGAAGCCCAAAATCTCCACTGGTTCGGTTGCCGGTGCCGCGGTGAAGCACAACGAACGCCCATCCTCGGTCCGTTGATCGAGTGGCAGGTCGCCCCGCCGGCCATAGGCGCACCAAAGACCGGCATCTGCTCCTGTAAAGGGATGACCCAGCAAGGCAACGGGCGCGCCGTCGGTTGGCTCGTCATGCAGCAGACCGCCAGCCAGATAATAAGTTTGCTGCTGGATCGTGGGCGCGGGCCAGGTTGCTTCTGCCACCCAGCGGCCGGCCCGTTCGTCGGGCAGGTCGTCGGGCGGCATACTCTCCTGCATCCAGACGCGCAGCATCGGTTCGTCCATGATGCCGGTTGCTTTGCCCTTCAGCCAATGATCCCACCAGCGTAACGCCTCCTGCAAAAAGCCAATCGTCGGGCCCGGCTTGCCATCCAACTCCGGATACATGTGGGGCCACGGCCCAATCAACCCTTTGCGCGGGACGGTCAACCCAGCTAACAGACGGGGCACCGCGTTGGTGTATCCATCGGCCCAACCCCCGACCGCGTAGACGGGGCAGGTGATGGCACTGAAATCTTCACAGACGGAGCCATGTTGCCAAAATGCGTCACGCCGCTGGTGGGTGAGCCACGCTTCAATGTACGGTGGCGTCTCGGCCATGCGCTGGTGCCACATCTCCCGCCACCGTTCGCCGACAAAACGCGGATCAGGTGGCAGCGCGTTATCGGCAAACATCACCGAGGCCCAGGGCAGATGTTCAAGTGCCAATAGGCAGCCACCGGCATAGTGGATGTCATCGGCGTAGCGGTCAACGGTAGAACAGAGGGTGATGATCGCCTTCAAGTGGGGTGGCCGCCGCGCCGCAACTTGTAACCCGTTGAAACCACCCCATGAGATGCCCATCATGCCAATATCGCCAGTGCACCACGGTTGGGCCGCAATCCAAGTCAATACTTCTAGCGCGTCGTCCTGTTCTTGCTGGAGGTACTCGTCGTAGAGAATACCATCTGCATCGCCGGTGCCGCGCATGTCCACCCGCACACAGGCGTAACCGTGGCCGGCAAAGTAGGGATGTTGGATGGCGTCGCGGGCCACCGTCCCGTCGGTTTTGCGATAGGGGAGGTATTCAAAAATTGCCGGCACCGGATTCGCTTCGGCATCGACGGGTAACCAGATGCGAGCGGCCAGGCGCGTGCCATCGACCAGGGGGATCCAAGCGTTTTCAATTTCGCGAATGGGGTAAGGAAAGGTAGTTTTGATCTGCAGCATTATTCCAAGTCAACATGTGCCACAGAGAACACAGAGAACACAGAGAACACAGAGAACACAGAGAACACAGAGAACACAGAGAACACAGAGAACACAGCGGATAAGGCCAATCAAAATTTAACCTGTCCACAAAACTTTGTCTTTTCTTCGTGGGTCTTCGTGCACTTCGTGGATAATTTTTTCTTCGAAATGGCCTAAGGCCATTCCAAGAATTAAATGATACGTTGCCGGTGAACCTGCCGGGGACTGCCCAGATGCGATCTGGTGAAAGAGAAAATTTTTGGGCAGTCCCCGGCAGATCCGCGTATGTTTATTTAGTTGGATTGGCCTAAGTAACTGCTTTCCCTGAGACCTCTGTGGCAAGGAAAAGCTCTTTATTTGCGCAAAGTATTACGAAAGAAGCCGATAATCCGCGCCTCAAATTCGTCGGGGTAAACTGCTGGAATCCGCATGTGGTCGGCCCCGTTGACATACCAGAAGGTGACGTTGGCACCGACTGCTTTGGCCGCCGCTTCTAACTCCTGGCTGTGGTGGACCGCCACGCGTTTATCATCGGTGCTGTGGACGACGAAGACGGGGCGCTTGCCAATTTGCTGGATGGCGATAAGCGGGCTGCGCGCCACGATGTTTTGGCCGGTCAGCAGGCGCGCCACGAGGATGCCGCCCGGTGCCAACCACGATGGATAGCCGACGCGGGTTAGCTCTTCGCGAATGACCTGCGGCAGGTTGGCAATCGGCGAATTTAGAAAGAGCGCGGCCATGCGCGGTTCATCGACAAAGGCGTAAAGTGCCACTGCCCCGCCAAGCGAATTGGCACTGATGCCGATCTGCTCCGGCGCATAGCCCTTCTGCGCGATCAGCCAATCCCATGCTCCTTCGACATCGAGATACTCATCCATGCCAATTGTTGAGTAGCCATCATCAATATCCGAATCACCAGTTTCATGCAGATCGAGGAGCAGGATATTGAAGCCGTTGCGCCACAACATGCCCGCCGGCACCAGCGACGCTTGGGCATACTTGCACCCGCCCAGCCCATCGATCATGATAATGGCCGGCGCGTCTGGGTCGCCAGGAACATACCAGCCAGAGAGCTGGAGCGGCGTGTTGCGGCTGGGAAAGCGCACGCTTTCGTAACTGCCCATCTGGTAAGGCGCAAAGTCAAGTGCCGGCCACTGATCGATATTGGTGAAGTTGTCGGGGCGGTTGGGTAAATGATGGTCACAACTGTGGCGCACATCGCCTAGCCGCGTGTAGACCACATAGCCGGCGGCAAAGTAGAGTGCAGCGGCTAGGATGAGAATGGTGGTGATGCCAAGGATGATCCGTTTGCGCATGGGTTTCTCCATTTGGGAATCGAAAAAGAGGAACGTTGTGTTATACTCAACAGTACCTAACGCTTGTTTTTGAATAGGAGTTACGCAGCCCTCTGGTTTCGATACGGCGAAAGCTGCCTACCGGTTGCCTTCTAGGCGCGGTGTCCTGCGTAAGTCCTATTGAATCTGCTTCTACTATCCTAGGAACCCATCATGCCCCACACCAATGAAATAACCCTTGTGCCCAATCAGGGCTGGGACGAACGCATCCTTGTCTGTCGCAACGACGAGATGGTCGACACCTTTATTGTCATCACCCAACGCTATGTGGTGTTGGTTGACACGATCATCAATCCGGCCACCGCCCGGCAGATGCTCGACTTTGCACGGCCCCACCTGACCAATGGGCGGCAACTGCTGGTGGTCAACACCCACGCCGACTATGATCATGCCTGGGGGAATCAGCTCTTTGTGGGCTCGGCGGCAGAGTACCCGGCCCCGATCATCGGCACCCGCCTCTGTGCCGAACTGCTGCGTGGCGCTGACGGCGCAACCCATCTGCTGGAGATGCAGCAAAAAGAGCCGGCAATCTTTGATGAGGTGATCCTAACCCCGCCAACCATTCTCTTCGATGAGCAGATGACCATCGACGGCGGTGACCTGACACTGGAACTCTTTGCCACGCCAGGGCACACCGTCGACCATGCCTCGCTTTACATTCCTGAACTTCGCACGCTCTTTGCGGCCGATGCCGCCGAGTTGCCCTTTCCCTTGGCACGCACCGTGGCAGGACTGCCAACAATGCGTGATTCGTTGGCAAAGTTGGCCGCGCTCGATGCGGCCACCGTCCTCTATTGCCACGCCCCAGTAACGTTTGGCCCATCCTTAATTCTAGATAACATTCGCTACTATGACCTATTGGAAGAACGCTGTCGGACCGCGCTCGCCAATGGGGTACCCGTCAACCCAGCGGCGGAGGTTGATGTGGCGGCATTGATCAACTATCCCTTTGCCGAAGCTGTCCCTATCGGTGACTACGGCGACTTTATCGGTCCGCAGCACAGCCGCAGTTGGCATCCCCACACCATCCGCATGATGTTGGAATGGGTGGCGTAGTATGGAAATTCAGATCCGCCCGGCCACCCCAGATGACGCCGCCGCCATTTTACATCTCAATCAGCGCTATGACGATGTCCGCGCCACCGAAGTGCAGATCCGTGAGCAGATCGCCCGCTGCCAAGGCCTCGAGACTGCCCTGCTGGCCGAAGTGAACGGGCAGGTCGTTGGCTTCCTTTCGCTGCGCCTCTTGCCCCAAATCACCGATCCAGAGACCTATGCCGAAGTCACTGAACTCTTTGTCGACCAAGACTTTCGTCGGATTGGCGTGGCGCAGGCGCTAATGGAACGAGCCGCCACACTCGCCAAAGAAGCCGGCGCGTCGCGGTTGATTTTGATGACCGGCTTTAAGAATACAGGGGGACAGCGCTTTTATCACAACGAGGGATTCGAAAATTATCTGTTGGCAATGAAAAAAGAGCTGTGACGACAGCAGGTCGATGCTTCTCCTCTGCCAGAAGTCTCCTACGTCAAAAAGAAGCGATAGGGAAAATTGTCAAGCAGATACTCCTCTGCTGGCAACGAGCGATATTTCTTTGCCTCGAGTAGCCGACTCTGTGGACGCCCATATTCATTGAGCGCGTAGAGTGCAATTGTCAGTTGTGCGCGTTGCTGGTCCCGTTCTGCTGCCCCTGGGTTGACCTCAATTTCACCTGTGCGATAATTTACGACAAAGTACCGTTTAAATTCAGATTCCAGTGCATCGGGCTTGAGCAGCAACTTATCGAACTGATCCCGTTTGGCGGCTTGACAGCGGTCGCAACAGATGAAAAGATTCGCCCAGGCGTATGCCAATCTTGGGTACTGTGATACCGGACGAAAATGCTCAATCGTCTGGCGGGCAAAGGTTCCCAAGGGATAACCATCGCAAAAGGCACAGTGATCTTGGGCAACGACATTCAAGGTGTCTCTAATCAACTCACTAACACGAGTACCTCGGTGTGTGCGCCACACGAAAGCAGCAGAGGGAGTATCTGTGCGCTTGTTCTGCTGTGCACGTCCCCATTGTTTGTAGTTCTCTTGCAAAATGGCCGGCTGGGGCGGTCGGTCAAACTTCATCATAGGGGCAACTCTTGTTTGGTAATGCGTTCGAGTTGGCGGATTTCTCGGTCGACAATATCCTGCGTTTCGGTGCTTTTGGTGGCCAGGTGTTGCGCAAGCGCGATGAATTCCTGGGTTACTGCTTGGTTGCCGCGTAATAGCTCTTGTTTGAGCCGATCAAATTCTGTAAATTCGTGTTCCGTTTCAACATCAAAGTATTCCTCAATGCCAAAAATTTCATCGATCACCGTTGTATAGCTGCGGCCGGCCATCGATTTTTCCTCATCGACTAACGTCGAGACACCATCCTTTACATCGAAGCGATAGACCCAGGCATCGGTCACCGAGCCGACAACAAAGGGCGAATGGGTGGCGATAAAGATCTGTGCGTTCTTGTTGGAAACCGATTTTCACCAGTTCTTGTACATCGCTGCCATTAACACAACCAATCGCGACAGCGCTCTTGTCATCAACAAACCGAAAGCGCCGTTTTAGCTGATCGGATGGATCAAAAACACTCGCCAATGCGTAAAGAATTGTGCTCTTCCCACTGCCATTGATCCCCGCGAGAATATGGATCTCCGCTTTCTCCGGATCCGTCTTAGGGCGAAACTCAATGAATTGGTGGTCAAAGACCCCAACGTTCGTTAATTCGATGCTGGCAATACGCATTGGCTACTCTTCTGCTTCCCTTTTGCTTCATCCCCCAACAGACTTGTGGTTTCAATTATACCGAATGTGACGAGCACCGACCAACCCGGCACCCGTCACCCCAAGATTCAAATCCAATTTAGCTCACACACCGCGCTCATTTACAATTCACCATTGACAATTCACCATTGACAATTTTCAACTCACCCAATCCGCACTTCCATCCCCGTCTGCCCACTTTCCAACAGCGCCTCCATCATCTCCTGCACCATCAAGCCGTGGCGCAGTGGCGCTTCGCAGGGGGTGCCGTCCAAAATACAACTGACAAAGTGTGCAGCCAGATTGTCCCAAGCGATGCTGCGCTCCCACGGCCGGTTGCCAGCGTCCCGCAGATCGACGTGGACATCCTGCTGCCCACCATCGACGGTGCGGTGGACGGTGAGCGGATTCAGACGCGCCCCCGCTTCGGTGCCAAAGAGTTCGATCTGCAACTCTTCCGGATGGTGCGAGGCCCAATGGCTTTCGACTTGGAGCCCCGCCCCATTCTCAAAGCGGATAAAGCCACAGCCATAGTCGTCGCTATCATAGAGCTTGGCCAATTCCGCAATTGGCTTGGCCGGTGGATAGATGTTCCAGAAGCCCTGGCCGCGCGGCCCAAATTTGGCCCCAGCCACGCCAGAGACACTCACCGGCTTGGGCATACCGAGCAACCACCACGCCGAATCGAGCACGTGGACCCCCATATCGCGGAACGCGCCACCCCCCTTCTGGATAAAGCCCAGGCTCCAGCCGGGAATGCCGACGCGGCGCACACTGCGCGTGCGGCCATAATAAAGTTCGCCGAATTCACCGCGCTGCGCCATGCGCCCAAGATATTGCACATCCGGCGCAAAGCGGGTGGAGAGCGACATCATATTGACGACGCCCGCTGCCTCTGCTGCTTCCACCAAACTACGTGCGGCCGCCACCGAATCAGAGAGTGGCTTGGTAACCATGACATGTTTGCCATTGCGTACCGCTTCGAGCGCCACCGGCACGTGAAATTGATTGGGCACGCCAACAAAGACAGCATCAATTTCTGGGTCCTGGCACATCTTCTCGTAGCTCGTGTAATGTTTGGCTCCTTCCAGCCCCAGTGCCGTCTCTGCTTCGACCATGCGTTCTTCAAAAATATCGCAGAGGGCTGTGACCCGAGCGCCTGGTGTGCGCATATAGCCGCCCGCGTTGGCGCGGCCAATGCCCATCCCCACAATGGCAATTCGTACTTCGTTCATGAGCTTCTCCATCTCTTGTATTCTTGCTATTGGTTTTCTTGGTATTGTTGCGCATCTTGCTGCGACTATGACCGCAAATTCATGGAAACAACCAACTGTACGGTATGATGGGTTCCATCAACGGCGCAGCCATTGTGCCACGAGTGGTTGCTCAAAAGGTTCTTCAATGCGCATTTTACTGACGATTCCACACTTTTTTAACCCGGCGGGTAACGGCCACTATGGCTCGACACAACCCGATCCACAGCCACGCCTTGCTGCGCTGACCCAATCGCTACGTAATTTCTACACCCTCTACGCCGGTGTGCAGGAATATTGGGTGCGTGAAGGTGATCGGCTTCAGCCCTATCCAGCGAATCAAGCCTCGGCTGTTACGGTGGATATCGTGATCTGCACCAGCCTCGATCTGCATCTTTTGGATCAACTGGTGCTGCCTCCAAATTTGTATGAACACCGGCGTATCGACTGCGAACCCCTGTTGTTGGGCTTTGAATGTCATACTGTGCTGCAAGAACGGCTTGGCGACTATGACTTTTATGGTTACATGGAAGATGATCTGATCCTGCATGACCCGAGCTTTTTTACCAAGCTTCATCATGTGGCGCAGCGCGCCGGCGACGAAATCGTGCTACAGCCCAACCGTTTTGAACGCTATGGCACGCTGGCTGAATTTAAAAAAGTTTACATTGATTTCGACTTTCGGGCCTCAGCCCCAAGCACGCCGCAGGATCCGCCACCGATTGTGCTTGACGCATTTGGTCAGTCAATCAACCTGCAACTTGCCACCAACGCTCATGCTGGCTGTTTTTTTCTAAGCGAGGCCCAATTGGCCCATTGGGTGGCACAGCCCTATTTTGGCGACCGCGCCGCCAGCTATGTCGGCCCCTTGGAGAGTGCCGCCACCTTGGGCTTGATCCGTACCTTTAAGGTCTATAAACCGGCTGCGCTCAATGCCAATTTCTTGGAAGTGGAGCATGCCGGCCAAGTCTGGAGTCGGCGGTTGGCAGCCGTACGTTTCGCCAAGCGCACGTAACGTTTCGATTTGCAACTATGCAGTCATCGAATCTGTCACGCTGTAAGCGTCTCCAAGTGTGGCAAGTTGGAGACGCTTACAGCGTGACAGGTCAGGAAATGGCGTAGCGGCTGCATAGCACGACAACGTTATCTTTCAATCAACAGACAGGATTGACGAGATTTACAAAATTTTTTTGCTTTGGCATCCTGTAAATTCTGTGAATCTTGTCTGCTGTAACGTTGTCATAGTCGTTACCGATTTACGCAATAAATTGACCGACAAAAGTTAGATACCCCTGTCGCCCGCCCTGTTTGGTCCATCGCTGGACGGATTTGCGAATGCGTTTCAGGCAAGCCACAATTTCATCGACACTGAGCGCTTCCGGCATTGGGATGCTGAGGTCTTCCTCTGCAGTTAGCTCGGAACGTCCCAATCGCCATTCGCACATCGCCTGGACCCGATCGAAGATCGCCTGCCGCTCCGCGTTGAGGGGACGAAGGGTTACCGTGCGATTCTGTGCTTCGGCACTGTAGTGACGGATTAAGTTCTCCAGTGCAGTTTCGACATCGAAATCGACAAGGTCCGGTATTTCGCGGGCAACGTTCACAATCGCGAACTCCAGATTTTGTAATACACCTTCATATTCTTCTTCAAAATTTTGCGTCATGGGTTTCTCCTTTCCAATGGTTTGATGCCGAATTTTGTAGGGAGGCGGTACACCGTCTCCCCGCGAACCGACCGGCGCTCAATCAAACGATCTTCCACTTCATCCACGGTGCCGAATTAAAGAAACTCGCCATCACACTGCCTGGTGCCACCAACTCATCCGCCGCGACACGCAGTGAATCTGGTAACGCGGTTTCGAGCAGCGGTAACAGATTCTCCAACTGCGCCATCGTGCGTGGCCCAATAATCGGCGCGGTAATCCCCGGCTGATCTTTCACCCAAAGCACGGCGGCCTGTGCCGGGTCAAAGCCATGGTCGCGTGCCAACGCTGCAAAATGATTACCGACTGCAACGCCGGCGTGTGTCACCCGTTCTGCATAGATCCCGCCGCGCAACACCGCCCGCGAATCAGGCGGCGGCGCAGCGGCAGTACTATAGCGCCCCGCCAACATGCCCATCGCCAGCGGCGACCAGGTGATAATGCCCAGACCGTGGCGTTGACACATCGGCACCAGTTCATTCTCAATGCGGCGGTCGAGCAAGTTGTAGGGGGACTGTTCTGAGACAAAACGAACATAGCCCTTGATCTCGCTGACCATGATCGCTTCCATCACATGCCACGCCGGCGCGGTCGAACTGCCGATGTAACGTATTTTGCCGGCACGCACTAGATCATCAAGCCCACGTAATGTTTCATCCAGCGGAATCTCGAAATCGGGGCGGTGGGTCTGATAGAGATCGATGTAGTCAGTCTGCAAACGGCGCAGTGAATCTTCGCACGCCTTGATCAGATGACGGCGCGAATTGCCGCGGTCATTGGGTCCACTACCGACGGGATAGTGAAACTTCGTGGCTAATATCACCTCATCGCGTCGTCTGTTCGCTTGTAGCGCCTTGCCAATGATGCGCTCACTCTCGCCGGCTTTGTAGCTGTTGCTGGTGTCGATCAGATTGATCCCGGCGTCGAGCGCTCGGTCAATGATGCGCAGTGCATCCGCCTGCGGCGTAGGATTGACGAAATTATCGGTGCCCAGGGCAAGCGGTGATACCTTGATCCCAGATCGCCCCAATGTTCGATACTCCATGAAAGCTCCGTGTTGTGTTGTGTGTTGCGCCTGTTCGGCTTTGGCTTCGACAAGCTCAGCCTACGCGTGTAGGCTGAGCCTGTCGAAGCCGCAGCGTCTCACATCGTCGTATACCCTGCATCAACCGGCACCAACGCGCCGGTGATATAGCTGGCCTCATCCGAAGCGAGAAACACAACCACACGCGCCACCTCTTCCGGTTGTCCCAAGCGCCCCATGGGGATAATCGCGTCGGCCATCTTGGCGGCGGCTTCGTCGGAGAGGCGGTCGGTACGGCCAGCTAAGCGCAACATCGGCGTGTCGATCTCGCCGGGGCAGACGCCGTTGACGCGGATACCATCGCGGGCGTGGTCGAGCGCCATCGCCCGCGTGATCTGGTGGACCGCTCCTTTGCTGGCACAGTAGGCAACATGACCTTTGCCACCGACGCCGCCCCAGATCGAGCCAAAGTTGACGATGGCACCACTGCCTTGACTTTTCATCACCCGCACCGCCGCACGCGACATAAAGAAGAGACCATTGGTGTTGACATTCATCACGCGCAGCCATTCGTCATCGCTCGTGTTGAGTGCATCGGCGCGCACAATCGTCCCCGCTGCATTGACCAGCACATCGAGCCGACCATGACGTTCGACAGCACTTTGGACCGCTCCTTCACAAAAGCTACTATCCGAGACATCGCCACTTAGCGGCGATCCCGCGCCAATTTGATCAGCGACCTGCATCGCTAATGTACGGTTGCGATCGACAATGATCACATTGGCCCCCGCTTCGGCAAAGAGGCGCGCTGCTGCCGCCCCCATGCCCGATGCGCCACCAGTCACAATCACACACTTATCCACAAAATTCATCACCCCTCCTCTACTTCCGACTTCTCCACTCCCCTTCAAAGCAAGTCAGAAGACGGTTGAATTTATCATCCTTTTATGGCACAATTGTGACACAGGGCAGAGCAAAAGAAAAACTTGAGGATTGCTCCTGCTAGTAGCGATTGGAGCCGGCACGATGAGTGCATCAGAATCAACCAACATTAACGACAATCCCCCACAAAACGGTCTGACGCACCCAAATGGCATAGAACTCGTTGACGATCTCATCGGCGAAGATGGCGTCTATGTGTCGGAAGCGCAATACTGGGCGGATTACTATCAAAGCAGAGAGTTCACCTACGAGTGGAACAATGGCCGCCTGGAGCAGAAACCGATGACCGATTATGCCCAATTCCTCCTCTATAGCTGGTTTTTTGATTTGCTTAAGGACTTTCTTCACGTCTATCCACTGGCACGCATGACGGGGTTAGACCTTGGTTTCCGCATGAAGCTGGCCCACAAGATTGTGGCGCGGATTCCCGATTTGGGAATTGTGCGCAATGACAATGTGGTGCCGCTGCTCGACAAGGATCGCAGCTACAAAGGCATCTTTGATATCTGTATTGAGTCCCTCTCTGATTCCCAGCAAAAGCACATCGACCGCGATGTGATCCATAAAAAGAATGAATATGCCGAGGCCGGCGTGCAGGAATATTTCATTCTGGATGAACGGGGCAAAGAGATGCAATTCTACCGCCTCAACACCAGCGGCATCTATGTACCAATTCGGCCACAGGATGGTGTGATTCGCTCGGCGGCGCTGCCAGGCTTTCAATTTCGCTACGCCGATCTCTACCGCCTACCCAAACCACCAGTTATGTTGGATGATATCGTCTATCAGGCGTTCACCTCGCCCTATGTGCGCGCCGAACGCATCATTGCTGAAGAACAGCGCCATCGCGCCGAGGCGGAGCATGAGCGTGCCGAACAGGAGCGGGGCCGCGCCGAGCAGGAACGAGTCCGCGCCGAGCAAGAACTTACCCGAGCCGACCAAGAACGTGACCGAGCCGAACAAGAATATGGCCGTGCCGAACGATATGCAACTATGTTGCGCGAATTAGGCATTGACCCCGACGCTTGATGGCTTGCGTTTCACCAACCAACCACTCCATAATAACATTGGCAACAGGCTCAGCCCTGCCATCCACCAGATAACACCGGAGATGCTCAGCAGATCGAGCGCACCACCGACCGCGGTCGAGGCAATGGCACTGCCGAGATAGAAGAACATAAATTCAGTGGCAAAGATGCGCCCGCGCACCGGCCCCGGTACCGCTTGCAACAGCAGTTGTGTCGAGAAGACCCAGACCAGCCCACCACCAAAGCTGCGCAACGCCGTCCCCAGCAAGACGATGCCAAAGCTGCTCAACGGCGCGGTAATCAACAGACCGATGCCGCCGATTAGATAACCCACGGCAATGGCCCAACGTAACTTGGGGCCGTCATCGCCAATCAGATAGCGGGCAAGCACTGGCCCAATCCCAGTGCCAACGCCAGCGATTGCAAACATCAGACCAAGACTTATACCCCCTTCCTTGCCATAGACAAAGACCTCCTGCGCAATGGCGACCTGTACCACCTGAAAGCCATAGGAGAGAAAGAGCGCGTTGATCGCCTTGTGAAAGGTGATCACAAAGACATCTATGTTCTGGCGCAGATAGCGTAGCCCTTCGGCATACTGTTTGAAGGCCGCACCGATCGATTTGTCACTGTTCCCGGCCTGCGGGCGATGGGTCAATACGACGCGTGCAATAAAGTAAGCCGATACAAAAAAGGTGATGCCGTCGATCACAAAGGCGGGATAGATGCCCCAAGTCCCCGAGACCAACCCACCGAGCGCCGCGCCGAGCGCCAACATGACCGACCAAGTAGCCGAACTGAGGGCATTGGCCGCGCCCACTTCGCCTTCGGAGGTAATATCGGGCAGGATCGCGTTGCGCGCCGGAAAGAAGAAGGCGCTCAAGCCCAGTTGAATGGCCGTCAAAGTGTAGAGTAGCCAGACATCGCCGGGGTCGCGCACGAGCAAAAAGCCAAAGACCACCACTGCACGCGTCAGATCAGCAACAATCAAAATGTGCTTGCGGTTGTAGCGGTCGGCCGCCACGCCAGCGAGCGGGCTGAGCAAGAAGGGGGCCAGCGTACGCACGACAAAGAGCGCGCCGACGGCCAATCCCGAATGGGTTAATTGGCTGATCAGTGCTGCTGATGCGATCAGATTAAACCAGTCGCCGAGCAGGCTGACGATCTGACCAAACCAGAGGTTGCGAAAGTTGGCATTGTGGCGGATCAGTTGGCTGTAGCCAATGGTCGCATGAGCACGCGACGGTGCGTTAGTGGTCACAGTTGTACCGCATCTTCCTGAAGAATTTTGTCGAAGGTTGAAACTAATCGATCGGCATCAGCGGCATCAAAGACGAGCGGCGGCTTGAGCTTGAGCACATTGTGATCTGGCCCATCGGTGCTGATGAGAATGCCGTGGTCGCGCATCCGGTTGGCAATATAGGCTGCATGATCAGCAGCGGGCGTCTTCGCGCTGCGGTCCAACACCAACTCAACGCCCACAAAGAGGCCTAACCCGCGTACGTCGCCAATCAATGGGTACTTCGGCATGAGCGCACGCAGCCCAGCCATCAGCCGATTGCCGACTCGGTACGCGTGTTCCTGCAACGCTTCATCCTCAATCACATCGAGCACGGCCAACCCGACCGCACAGGAAACCGGGTTGCCGCCAAAGGTGTTGAAATATTCCATGCCATTGGCAAAGGCTTCGGCAATCGCCGGCGTGGTGACGACCGCGCCCAGCGGATGGCCATTGCCAATTGGCTTGCCCATCGTGACAATATCGGGTACGACGCCCTGTGTCTCAAAGCCCCAAAAGTGGCTGCCGACCCGCCCAAAGCCGACCTGCACCTCGTCGGCAATACAGAGGCCACCGGCGGCACGCACATGTTCATAAGCCGCTTCCAGATAGCCATTCGGCAGGACGATCTGCCCACCACAGCCGAGCACCGATTCGGCGATAAAGGCGGCGATCTCGATCCCATTGTGATGCAACTCAGTAATCAGTGCCTGCACATGGTTCGCATAGGCGACTCCGGTGTCAGACCCCATGCCGGTGTACTGACCGCGATAGGGATCGGGCATGAGCGCAATGTGGGTGGTTGGCGGCGCGCCTTTGCCGCCGGGGCCATCAAATTTGTAGGGGCTGATTTCAATCAGGGAGGTCAGATTGCCGTGGTAGGCGACATCGAGACAGATCGTATCGATCCGATTTGTATAAGCGCGCGCCAGCCGCAACGCCAGATCGTTGGCCTCACTGCCCGAGTTGACAAAGAAGCAGACGCTGAGCGGATCGGGTAGGGTGGCGGTCAACCGTTCGGCGTATTCCGTTAACCCATCATAGACGTAGCGCGTATTCGTATTGAGCACCGCCATCTGTTGCTGGGCGGCACGCACGACATGGGGGTGGCAATGGCCGACGTGACAGACGTTGTTGACGACATCGAGATAGGCGTAGCCATCGATGTCGTAGAGGAACTGCTTGGCCGCGCGTACAATATGCAGCGGTTCACTGTACGAAATACTGAGGTTACGTCCCAGTCGTTCTCTGCGTTTAGTCAGTAATGTTTGCTTAGGCTTGTGGGTTTGCGGAAAAGCCTTTTCAGGAATTTGCAGAATTACATTGGGATCGGGACAGAGGCTCAGCCACACGTCGCGCTCACTGGGTGCGGCCACGCCATTGAAGCCACAACTCGTCCCTAGCATATCGGTAATGATCTGAACGTGCAGATGGGGCGGCCAATCGCCGTTGATTGGATAATCTCCCATTGTTGCAAATTGCTCACCCTGTTGAATAATCTTGCCTGGGTAGAGGTCCGCTAATGATTCCTCGCTGAGATGGCCATAGAGCGTATAAAAGGTCAAACCCCCTCCTAACCTCCCCCAGTCTGAGGGAGGAACAGAAACGTGGTCTACGCTGTTATGGCTCCCTCCCTTATCAGGGGAGGGTTGGGGTGGGGTAGAAATCGTGTGTTGCAAAATTACCGTCGGCCCATAATCCTGGTACCCCTCATTGTTCGCATAGCTGTGGACCGCACCATCAATGGGCGCAAAAATCGGCGCGCCGGCGGGTTGAAAGAGGTCAATCCCCAGGTGCACGGTACGCCGTTCGGGTAATTCCTCGCTGGGCTGGGCAAAGAGCGGATCGGAATAGAGCAGACGCGCCTCATTATAGCGTCCCACGCCGACGGCAACGCCGGCCCGGCGCATTTCGGCAAAGAGGCGCTCGGTAAAGGCAGTGGTATCGGTGGGATCTTCCAGATCGGCGACGAGGGGGCTGCCAACACTTAGGTCAAAGACGAGCAGCGGTTCGGTACGCAGATCTTGGGCAATGATCGGCGCAAAGGATGTCTGATTTGTGCATAGCCAATCAACGATGAGTTGGCTCTGGGGCACCGGTGGCAACCCACAGGCGGCACGCAAGCGATAGTGCGCCAGGTCGGGCGACAGCGACGCCAACTGTTCGAGCAGTGCCCACGCCGGCGCTTCACTGATGGACAGATATTTATTGTCCGGTTGCAGCGCCTGTTGATGGGCGGAGATACAAACGCTCATGCAGAGGCGCATGGTGATGAGCGGATAGAGCAGCGCTAGCTCGGTTTCGGTCAGTGGGTAGGCGCTGTGGTAGCCGGCGACGATCTCTTCGGCCGCAGCCAGCGGATTTCCCTTGCCCAACATGGCGTAGGCCGCGGCAATGGCCGGCTCGGCGACGGTGTACGTATGAACCATATCGCCAAAGTCGATAATGCCGGCAATGGTTTTCGATATGGCTGGCGCTTCGCCGCGCGTTTGTTCGCCGACCAGCACGTTGTAATCATTGGCGTCGTTGTGGATAATGCTTGTGCGCAATTGGGTGAGAAAGGGCTTAGCCGTCGTTTTGAACTGCTGCAAAAAGTGCGCGATCAATTGGCGACGCGCCGGCGTGCTGATTTCCTCATTGTGCGCGGTAATCACCGCTTCGGCATAGCGTAGATCCCACTGGAGGGTACGCGTGGCCGCGGGGTGTGCAAAGTCCGCCAGTGCCCCGTCGAGCTCGCCGAGATAGTGCCCCAGATTGCGCAACAATTCGGGGCTGTGCGGTTTGACTTCGCCCAAGGGGATCCCAGGGAGATAGGTGAGCAGACGCACAAGATGCTGCTGCGCGTTGCTCCCGGTAACGTGCAGGGTGGGCTCTCCCTCTATGGTGTGATGCAGACGAGCCATTGGGATCTTGCTCTGGGTCGCCAGGTGGGCCAATGTGGCCTGTTGAAGATCAACGACCGCTTCTGTCTCCGCGGCATTGGCGATTTTTAGCACATAGGCTGCGCCATCGGGGCAGGCAAGCAGAAAGTTTTGATCACGCTCGCTGTTGAGTTGGCTAATCTCTCCGCTGAGGCCATAATGGTGGTGGAGCATTGCGTGCGCTTCCGCAATGGTGAACGTTGGTGCAGATTGCACGGTGGACATGATCACTCCGGCTCTTGTAGGTTTGTCGCAAAAGGTTGGGGATTGCGGTAGTATATCCTACATTGGAGAAATCTGCCTGTTGGATAAATTGGGGAGTGAAATGACAATACCATTTTCACTGGTCGTCAACGCTGGTGGGCAGAGTCAACGCATGGGGCAACCCAAGGCGCTGCTGCCGCTGCCGCCGGATGGGCAACCGCTATTGCGCTCGATTGTTGCGCGGTTGCAACCGTTACAGCCACTAGTGACCGTTGTGGTCGCCAACGATCCGACGCTGCGCCAGCGTGTTGGTTTGGCCGACAGTGTGCGCTGGGTTGCCGATCGCTTTGAAATGGTGGGGCCACTGGGTGGGATGGCAACGGGGCTGGCCGAGGTAACGGGGTGGGCGTTAATGGTGGCTTGTGATATGCCACGCTTGAACCCAAACCTTTGTGCTCAACTGTTATCATTCACAGTGGAAGATGGTAGAAATGGGCATGGCCAGTGGGATGCCGTAATCCCCGTGGTTAACGGCTATGTCGAGCCACTTCATGCCCTTTACCATCGGCGCTGCTTGCCGGCTATGCGCTCCTCGCTCGCCGCCGGCCAACGGCGTGCCACTGCGTTTTTATCGGATTTGCGCGTGTGCTACGTCGAGGAGGCGTGGTTGCGCCAACATGATCCGGAGTTGCGCTCCTTTACCAATGTGAATACACCCGAGGAGTGGCTAGCCATGTGCGCCGCGTTGTAGCTGCACACGTTGCATTACACCTCCCCTTGAGCTTCGCTAGCGTCGTCCGCATTCGCGAGCAGGGTCAGCCGCTCGACCAATTGGCGGATCTGAAAGTTTTGAACCAGCGGGTGCAACTCGGTACACAAGCGGCATAGCGCTGGATCATCGTGCTCGCCCCACTGCTGTAGCTGCATATTGATGGCATGGATATCGCCCTGTTGTGCTGCGTGAAGCAAGGCGAAGATCTGATCGAGCGATTGGTGCGCTATTACCTCTGTTCCCTTTGCCTCCGCTATGGTACTGTCAGGTTGAGTCTGCGCTCGATGGATCTTGTGCGGTAGCTGCTCTTCTTCAACCAATATTTGCTTTGGCTGTAGATTGAGCACCTTTAGCAGTTGCGCGGTCGAAAATGGCTTGGGCAGGAATGCGTTAGCCCCAAACTGAAGCGCACGCTCTTTATCCTCAGCAAAGGCGCTGGCCGAGATCGCAATGATCAAGAGCTGTTGCAACGTTGGGGCAGCGCGCAATTGCTCGATTAAGGCAAAGCCATCCACAACCGGCATCACCAGGTCGATCAGGGCAATGGGTGGCTGGTACAAGTTGATCAGTTCAAGGGCTTCCTCGGCATTGACTGCCTCGATTACCACAAAGCCAAGCGGCTCTAGAAAGTCGACTAAGAGTGTGCGGTTGTTCTCATTGTCGTCGACAACCAAGATCGTTGGCATCTGCTCGGCAACGTCGGGTACCTGTGGGGATGGCAACGGGGTGCCGACCGAACGATCGCTTGGGACGGTCAGCGTGAATGTGAAGGTACTGCCTTGTCCCGCTTCACTCTCTACGGTGAGCAGGCCGCCCATGAGGTCGATGAGATGGTGGCTAATGGCCAAGCCCAAGCCCGTGCCCGGTGCTGCTCGGTCGGCGGGGTAGATGCGTGTAAAGGGTTGGAAGAGCGTGCTGAACTCTGCGGCGGCAATGCCTATCCCAGTATCGGCCACCGCAAAGGTGAGCGCTGATTTGCCCGGACTGGCGAGTGAACCTTGGCCGAGATCTTGGTGGGATATGGTCAGCGTTACCGCGCCAGCTTCGGTAAATTTGATGGCATTGTCCAATAGGTTAATTAGCACCTGGCGTAGGCGTCGTTGGTCGCCGTAAACTGTTGGGGGGAGTGCCGGGTCGCTTATGCTTTGAAAAGCCAGCCCCTTGGCATCGGCGCGGAGTTGTATCATTGCTTGCAGTTGCTGTAGAAAGGGCGATAGCGAAAACCACGCCGGCTCCAATGTGAGCTTCCCCGCCTCAATTTTTGCCATGTCAAGCAGGTCATTGAGCAAGCTGAGCAGATGTTGTCCGCTTTGTTCAATAATCTGTAGCCCTTTGTCCAATGCGTGGCCTTTTTGAAGCAGGTCTGTGTAGCCCAAGATTGCATTGAGTGGGGTGCGCAGCTCATGGCTGATGGTGGCAAGAAAGTAGCTCTTGCTCTGGTTGGCTGCCTCGGCGGCCTCTTTGGCCTGGCTCAGCTCTTCTGTCTGTAGGCGATAAATCTCGGCCTCTTTCTGTGCAATCTCCGTTGCGTACTGATTGCGGACCTGTGCTATCTGGAGTCCTTTTTGATAGTTAAAGATGTCGTGGTCAATCGTATGGAATTGCTGGTGGTGCGCATATGCCGCTTGGTATGTGTCAGTATGGGCGTGCGCAGTGGCTAGCAGTTGATGGGCGTCACGTGCCTCTAATTTTGCCGCTGTACCTTCGGCGATTGCCAGCGCCGCTGTTGCCTGCTCAATCGCCTGCCCATACTGTTGTTTTTGTAGAGCCGCCTCGGCCAGGAGTAACAGCGCCCGCAGCTTGCCTTCGTGGTGCTGTAGGGTTTCATGGATTGGCAGCACTGCATGTAAGCGCTGCTCCGCTTTTTCGATCTCGCCTAATCGGAGGTAGCACCAGGCAATGTTATTCAAGCTCAAGGACCAGTTACGCCGGTTTGGCGATGTGCGGAGGATTGCTTCTGCCTGCGCCAGATAGGGCAATGCCTGCTCGGGCGCATTCATCTCGCGATAGAGATTCCCCAGGTTATTGAGTGTATGGGCAATCGAAAGCTGATTGGCTCCCATTTGCTTCAACCCCAACGTGCGTTTGTAAAGTGAAAGTGCAATCTCGTGGTCACCCTGTAACTTGTAGAGAACCGCCATGTTGTTGAGGACGCGCGACAAGTCAGCATGTTTGTTAAAACGCTCAAAAAGGGTTGAAGCCTTCTGATAAAATGCCAACGCTTGCGGATAATTACCTTGTTTTTGGTGGACGACCGCAATTTTATTCCATGTATCTGCCACATTGGTCTGATCGCTAAGCTCCTCAAACATTGCCAATGCTGCATCATAATGGGTCAGCGCGCGCTCTGTCATTCCCTGGTTGCCATAAATGTTCCCCAGTCGTATGTAACTGATCGCTTGCCCTGAGCGATAGGTGGTATCTGTAGCCAGCGCAAGTGCTTCTTGCCCATACGTCTCGGCTGCCGCCAAATCATCGGTGCAAAGCAAGAGCGATAACGCATTGAGTAAATCAACGCGTTCGTTGCCGGTGGCTGTCGTTAGTTGGTGCTCCAGGCGGGCGCGCGGTGCGTCCGGCTCTGTTGCCGCGGGATCCGTTGTCTTGCGGTTATTCTGCGGTACCAGCACGCGCCTAGGAATTGGCTTTGCTGGCGTCAGCAATGGCTGTTGGATAGGGGTTGCGTATGCACCATCTGGCGTGATCGTGGCGAGATGGTGACCCGCCGGCGAGTCGGCGACACTGCGCGGTGATGCCGTGTGATCCTTTGGCCTGGCCACGACAAGCTTGTGGATGGGCGATTCTTTATCCGTGGTGGTTGGCAGATCCATTGCCATTCCGGCGCGCACGCGCGCCGGAATGGCAATCGTCATGGTGAATCTGCTGCCGTGGCCGAGTTGACTTTCAACAACAAGCACCCCCCCCATCAATCCCACTAAATGACGACTGACGGCCAACCCAAGACCAGTGCTATTGGCCGCCTGTTGATTGCCGACAATCTGTTCAAAGGGTTGAAAAATACGTGGCTGATCTTCATCCGCAATGCCAATGCCTGTGTCGATCACTGTAAACTGTAACTTCACGGCTTCCTGATCGCTTGGTTTGGTACCCACTTGCTCATCGCATGCTGCTGTCGGCGGGGCGAGTGCGACTTCCGCAGGCAGCACCTGGAGGGTGACGGAACCGTTCTCTGTAAATTTAATGGCGTTATCAATTAAATTGATTAACACTTGGCGGAGCCGACTCTCGTCGACAAAGATCTGTTGCGGCAACGTTGGTGCGCTGCTGATTTGGAATACCAATCCTTTGTTTTCTGCGCGCATAGCAATCAATGCTTCAAGCTCTTGCAAAAATTGTGGAAGCTGTAGCCAGATGGGGTTGAGGTCCACTCTACCCACTTCGATCCGAGCAATGTCCAGCAGATCATTGATGAGCGTGAGCAGATGGTTGCCGCTTTGTTCAATGATCCGTGCACCTTTTTCAAGCGCATGGCCTTCCTGTAACAGTTGGGCATAGCCTAAAATTGCATTGAGCGGTGTCCGCAATTCATGGCTCATGGTGGCCAGAAATATACTCTTGGCCTGGTTGGCGCTCTCAGCGGTTTCCTTGGCTTGGGCCAGCTCTGCTGTGCGCTCGCTGACACGCCGTTCCAATGTTTGATTGAGATGATGTAACGCTTCTCGACTCGTGTGAATGGATTGGGCCATCTGATTAAAAGAACGGGTGACGGTGCCGATTTCATCGTTGAAAGTCGGCGTCAACACAATTTGCCAATTGCCTCGATCCACCTCTTCTACACCCGCCAATAATGCGCGTAGCGGTGCAATTAACGTAATCCGAAAGATCAGTGGGAAGCTTATCAAAACTAAAGCCATGACGCCAAAGAGGGCGAGTGCCACCGGAATCATGCGGCGATGCAGGTAGTGTCGAAAATCAAGATCGCTGTTTTCAATGAGGGCGCTCAGCGGCTCGCCTTTCTGTGAGACGCTTTGGGTGAAGCGGACCTGATCAGGTAGGGGTGTGCCATTGCCGGGCAGGATCCCAATGAGCCAAAGCCCACTGGCATTAATACTGCCGTCGGGGGGGCGGGGATTGATCTCGGCATAGGCAAACTCGATGACCCCATTGCGCTGCAACTGTACTTGAAAGGTGTTGGGTGCTCCGGTTAGCGCTTCTGGGATCGCCTGCCAGGTGATGGTTACCTTATCCGGACGACTTTTATAAAAGATCGTGCCGCCTTGCTTGATGTTGACATTCATATACAAGGGCGCGATGGTTGGTTGTTTTTGCGCGCTTATGATGCGAAACGAGGGTGGCTCGCCCAAAGTGATAAAACCACCGGCGGCAACAAATAAGCGTTGATAGGCATGGTCATAAAAGGGAAATGAAAAAGGGAGTAGCGGTAGCGCGCTCTGTTCATCAATGAGATTTAGCGCTTCTCCCCACGTTTCATCAAAGCGATAAGGCTGTGCCGTAAGTGTGTATGCGCCCTGCGTATCCGGCGTTAGCCGATAGCGCTGGTGACTTTCGATCAAGTGGGGTGGCTGGTATGCTTGTTCAATCGTTGGAGACAATAATAAAATCAGGCTAGCCCACATAAGGACGACTGCCAGCAGCCCAATCCAGACCAATTTGACCATGATGCTGATTGGTTCGGGAATGCGGCTGATCACGAGTATCCCGATGAGCGAGATTGCGCCGGTGATAATAAAAACGTCAATCCGCTCTACGAAGGTTGGCAAGTAACTAATGCCACGAAATAGGTTGTTGAGGATTGGTAGTGCTATTAAACTAAGGGTGACGATGAAACCAAGTGTGCCAGACCAACTAAGGATTGTTTGGTCCCCGGAGATTACAATGGCCGGCTGTGGCTGGCGTCGCGCGTGATAGAACCGGCGGATCAAGATTGCGACAGCACCAATGATATAGAAGAGTGCCACTTGCCCAATCAACTGTGCGAGCCGTGTGATCTCGCTGGTGCTGCCTCTGGCGCTAACAATTACCGCTAGCAATAGGATTAGCCCGACTATCGCACGTGAAATCCAGGTCATTCGTGCCAACTCTTGGGGGAAGGGTGAGGTTGGCGTCGGATACGTGTAGAGCAGTTGCAGGATCCTATGAATACAACAAAGGGCTGCAACAAACATCCAAAGCTCGGCGCGATCTAAAAGGGGATGAGGGCGTGGAAGGAGTAGTGCGTAACAAATTGTAATCAGCACTGCAACTACAGATCTGGTCAGCTTGGTGAACTGACGCGTCAGTATCGATTGGTTTGGGATCTTAACAAAGTAGAGCCAATAGGTGAGGATACAGATCTGCGCCAAAAGCATCAGCGCTTCTTGATTTAAATAAAGATCGCGCATTAAAAAATTCAGTTCCTCCCCATTTTATGATGAAGATAAACCTTTACTTCAAAACTGAGCAAGTGCAGCGTAACGGATCGCCTTTTGTTGCCGCCACTGTTGAAAGTGAATGCTATCAACATCGTCAAAGCCAAACAAAAAACTGGGATCTCTTTTCGTTGTAGCTGATCCGGTCGCAACATTGTCTATTTGGATTTCGGCGCGCATAGAAACCCCAGATGTATCTCTCTCCAACGCCAATGAATCACACCAAATTTCCGTAGAATTTGCAAGGAGCGTTACTGTTTTTCGATCAGTTATCAACAGGTGATCAAGTGGTTTTAAGAGTTGCCGCAGATTGTGAAGTGCCACGCGCAAGCTGTTAAGGCGTGTGTGTGGCAGATAGCTCGGCCAAAAGAATTCTGCCAACTGTGCCCGATCAAGCGAACCCTGCCCTTCCACTACGATATAGGCCAACAGCGCGCGCACCAGATCGGATCGAAAAGCGTCACGCACTTCGCCATTGACTACTAATTTGAATGAGCCGAAGAGAGTCAGTTGTAGCGGCACGTTGTTCACACGGGATGGCAGTGCCACCGCCCGCAATGGATCGACTGACTTCACTAGCCGATTGGCCAACTGCTGACGCAATGCATCATTCTCGGTTGACAACCGATGTTGCATCTGTGCAAGGTGCAGATGGGTATGCACGCGTGCCAACACCTCCGCTTCAGCTAACGGTTTGGTTATATAGTCCACACCACCGACCGCAAACCCTTTGAGCTTGTCAGCCGTCTCTTCACGTCCGGTGAGAAAGATCACGGGAATATGACGCGTCTGCGGGTTCGCTTTGATCGCTTTGCATACTTCAAAGCCGCTCATATCAGGCATGCGCACGTCGAGCAAGATGAGATCTGGTTGTAGATGGTGCAGCCGTTCCAAGGCACTACGGCCACTCTCGGCAACAAAAAGTTGAAAATCTGATTTGGTGAGATAGTCGATAAGGAGGGCAAGGTTGGCGGGCGTGTCATCGACCAGCAGAAGCTTAATAGGCTGATTCATGAGCTGACCGTAGTTAATCCTAATGGTATTCGTAATGGTATTCGTAATGATATAGTGCTTGATGGTCAAAAAGATTATGCTATCTTATGTAAGATATAGCATATTGTCAATGTTTTTACATCAATTTGTGTAGCGAAGGCATAGAATATTTATGGTACACGGCCAAACTTTATTTCCACCGATGCGCAATGATCACTCCGCTAGAGCGTGTATGCGAGGGGCAACATATTCCTCGCCATCGCACCGATCGATGCGTTCACCGCTCACGCAACGGCCCACACTGCTGCTGATTGCAGCGCAAGATCTGTTGCCCAAATTAGCCGATCTCCTCGATACCGGTGCATATACGGTCTACACAACCGCGGAAACCATTGGCACTCAAGCCATTCTTGCCACCGTTTCAATTGATCTACTACTGCTTCACTGTCCAGTGGAGATGGGCATTGGGGCTTGGGAGACCTATACAGAACTGCGTCAATTGACGATGAAGCCAGTTTTATTGATCTCTAACATTACCAGCGCTTATCTTGCAATGAACCAGAACACGCCGCATCACGCATCGCCGGAGGCTATCCCCGAAAGGCTGACAAACGAAAGGATGCGCAGCGATTTAGTGAATTATCGCAAGGCGATTGATCTGCTCTGCCAGCAGTTGATTCTTGGGGGTTAATTCTTGGGGGTTAATTCTTGGGGGTTGAGCTTGCGATGTCCTGAGCGACGCCGAAGGGTCAAAGCCTGCCTCTGCCTTCGACAAGCTCTGGCGAACCCTAAGAGCTTGCCCGGTACTAAAGTAGTACGACAACGGTAAATTTCAATCAATAGACAGGATTTATAAGATCCACAAGATTTTCTTTCTGCTGTAGACATCCTGTAAGGGTCTGTCCAGAAATAAAGTAGTCAATTGTACGGACACGGTGTACCGTGTCCGTACGGAAAAATTCTCCAAGTTATTTCTGGACAGGCCCTAAGGGTCTGTCCAGAAATAAAGTATCGGATTTGTTTTGAATTACACTGGGATACTTATAAAATCAGGTATGTTATTTCTGGACAGGCCCTAAGGCCAAACCAAATAAATAATTATCCACGAAGTCACACGAAGACACACGAAGACACACGAAGAAAAAGCAATTCTTCGTGAAACTTCGTGCTTCTTCGTGGATAATTTAAATTTTGGAATAGCCTAAATTCTGTAAATCCTGTCTAATTTACCGTTGTCGTAGTAGTTGCATTTTTTGAATGGACCAATTTCGTCGCTGTGGAACAGGGCAACAGCGACTTCCCTGTTGGACGACCTATGCCCCTACCCCCTTGCCGGCCAAAGGAAGGTGAGTAAATTTATCCCCGTCAGCAATTCAATGCCAGTCAGGAAGAGAAATGTATAAATTAAGCGGTTGAACCAGAGATTGCTAAAGCGCTTGTTCAGCCAGATGCCTAATCGCACACCCACAAAGGCCAATGGTGCCAGCAACAGAATAGTGCTCAAATTGCCGATACGCAACAAGCCCAGAAAATAGTAGGGGATCAATTTCATCAGGTTGATGGCCGCAAAGAGCAGCACCGTTGTACCGACAAAGCGGTCACGCGGTAAGTTCTGCGGCACGAGATAGATCGTAATCGGCGGCCCGCCGGCGTGGGCCACCGTCGAGGTGAAGCCCCCTAGCGCCCCCATGAGCCAGCCGACCCACGGCGCTGGCCGCTGGTCGCTGATGGCACCAAAGATCAGCGATCGTCCCACTTGCAACAGCACAAAGATCAGCGCCAGCGCGCCGATGCCCATCTTCATGGCGCGCTCGTTGTGGCTCAAGGTGTCAAAGAAGAAGGCCCCCACGGCAATGCCAATAATCGATGCTGGCAAGAGGATGCGTAGATGATAGCTGTCAAAGCGTCGTTGTGTGTAGTAGTGGGGGAAGGTAAACCAATCCATGATGATGAGCAGTGGCAAGAGCAGCGCCGCGGCGTCTGTCACAGGGATTGTCAGGGCCAAGAGTGGTGTCGCCAGCGCGCCGATGCCACTGCCAAAACCCGACTTGCCCAGACCGGTGATGAGCATGACAAAAACCGCCGTGATCCAAAACGCGGTCGGATAATCAGGTAGGTGTAGAAAACTCATTCAGTTGTTGTCCAAACTAGGTCTCTGTTGTTGCAGAAGGGTGGTTGCGGCGCGCCAACTGCTTGGCTAGCGCGTGGCGGTTCGGTAAGGGGCAGCGTCGCCAGTCAGTAATACACTTGTATGTCCATCGTCTTAGGGTCTGTTGACATTTGCCAAAACGACCAAACAATTAGCCGACTATACTGCGTTCAGAATGGGAACCGGAGTTTTGCTGGGGTAGAAACTCCGGTTCCCATTTCAACCGCAGTATAGCAGCGGGTTTCAACCCTGCAAAATTGAAATGTCAACAGAACCTAGTATAATCTCGCCCAACAAAATGTCAAGCTGGCATGGTGAGATACGCCGTCGGCACCTGACCCGTCAACCACACCCCATTGTCTGATCGGTAAAAGAGATATCCGTCACGCGCCATTGCCGTCGCGTCGACAACTAAAATCACCGGCTTACCGTGGCGTTGCCCGACTTTGTGCGCAGTGGCCTGATCGGCTGTCAAGTGCACATGCTGCCGGCTTTGGCGCGTCAACCCTTCCTGCCGAATGGCATCGAGAAAGCGGGTGGCGGTGCCGTGGTAAAGTACTGCCGGCGGGCTCTGCGCTTGCAGTGCCAGGTCCACCTCGATCGAGTGGCCTTGGTTGGCGCGAATCCGCGTCCCCGCCTCATTGAAACGAAACCGTTGTTTGTCATTCTCGGCCACCACCTGTTCTAGCTGTTGGCGCGAGATTGCTTTGCCACTCTTGCTCAGCTTTGCCAACAATTCATCGACATCGGCCCAGCCCGCTTCATCAAGCGTCAGTCCGATTGTAGCGGGGTCGTGGCGTAGCACAAGACTGAGAAATTTACTGAGTTGTTTGAAGTCTTCTGTCATTGGGGGGTCCTGTGTGATAAGCAGCAGGGTTGAAAACCCGCTGCTATGCTGAAATCAGTTTGAGAAGCGGACTTTTCGCAAAAGAACAAGGTGGCGAATGGGTCACCCCTGCCCCCACCTCCGTGAGGGTAAACTCTGGCAGGGGTCCATTCGACAGAAGATGGATTCCGGCCTTCGCCG
>DAOUCA010000116.1:0-57108 GCA_034432375.1 Caldilineaceae bacterium | reverse complement strand
TTTCAGAAATTAGAGCCGTCATTCCTGCGCAGGCAGGAATCCATCTTCATGTTACACGAGTAGATTCCTGCCTGCGCAGGAATGACATCTGGAAATTTCCGCCAAAACAAGGTTTGGCGAAGGTATTAAACATAGATTAACGATATTAAAAATTTAACAAAAGGGCGTGTCGACACATGGCAGCACAACATCCTACTCTTCTTCACTTCACAACCGATTTAGATGGCTTTCAAACGCTGACTGCTTTGTCCCAAAACAACCAGGCGCACGAGTCACCGACAGAATCGCTCGCTCCACAATCGCTTTTATATGTGGATACAACTGCTTTCGATCTATTGCGTCTTGGGTTTGCCGTCACTGTGCAGCCGCACCAAGATGAATTTGTGGTAAAGATTCTACCATTGGAGATTGACGGCTGTGATGGTTGCGACAACAAATTGGCGGGTGAATCGTGCATGGAAGCTATGTTGCCAACGATGAAAAAGGCCCTTAATTCGGCGCGCTGGCCAGATAAACTGATGGCTGCATTACCCAAAAAGCGCATCATGGGCAAAAAATTCAAGCCGGTTGCACTGTTGCAGCAGGTGAATCAGAGCCGCCAAATCGACTTTTCGCCACAGGGCAAGCGCAAAGAAGGTTCATCGATTGTCGCGAAGCTGGACGAGTCGACCGTATTGTTACCCAACCAAACGCAAGACCCCTTTGCAACAGCGTCATCGATGCCAGTCACTCATCTATATGATATTTGCGTGGATGAAGGTGGGAATGGACAGAAGCCCACAACTTTGGCGAAAGAGTTACAAGAGGTGGTAACGCTGGCGACTGGGGAAGAGAGTCATCTTGCACGCGCCCTGCATGCCATTAGCACCCATGTACAAACCGGAAGCGCCACTGCTTCGGGGATCCAATCAACGATGCCGATGGCAGAGGCCTGTCGCACGTTATTGTTTGAACAGCTGGTGCAGATGCTCTGCAATGAAGCGGGGGCACGTTATGGCGAAGATATCGAGCATGTCCATCAGATGCGCGTGGCGATTCGCCGGATGCGCGCCGCTGCCAAATTGTTTGGCCAGCCATCGCAGCGCAAAACACTGCGCCCTTATGTAACTGTGATCCGCCAGATGGGCAAATTATTGGGGGCGGTGCGCGACCGTGATGTGGCGATTGCCAAGGCTAAAAAGAGCAAAGCGCAGCGGGCTACGGCCAAGCAACTCGAAACGTGGCGAGCGCGCCGCGCCGAAGCGCACGTCGCACTGCTAACATGGCTTGACAGTGCACAGTATCGACAGTTTTTGGCCGACTTTTATGCGTTTTGTGCTACTGCGCCAACCGACAAGGGGGACGCCGAGGTGTCTATGGGGCCAGCGGTGCAACCGCAACAGGTGCGGCACTTGGTTCCCAGTTTGTTGATGGAGAGATTTGCCGCGGTCCGGGCCTATGAAACGATTTTTGCAGAGTACGAAGCCACGCCTTATGCAACGCTTCACGCGCTACGCATCCAGTGTAAATATCTGCGCTATACCTTGGAATTTACCCAACATCTCCTCGGCTCCGCCATTGATCCATTGGTGAAAAAGGTCAAAGCAATGCAGGATCTGCTCGGTGATCTCAATGATGCGGTTGTTGCCGTGCAGATGCTTGAAGCTGAGCTACCGGAAAGACCGACAAAAAAACAGCACGCGTATTTGCTGCATCAAAAGGAATTGATCGATACGTTGCGTGCAGCAGTGCCCCAGGCATTTGAAGAAGTAATTGGCTATCACAGTCGTCGCCTGTTGGGCGAGGCAATCGCGGACCTATAAGGCGTCGAGCCTATGTTCCCTAAGACTATGTTCCCTGAGCCTATGTTCCCTGAGCCTATGTTCCCTTCGGCAGGCTCAGGGAACATAGGCTCAGGGAACCATGAACAGAAACTGCGATAGTTGTGTAGCTACCCACAAAACGCAGCCACCGTCGCCGTCAACACATCGGCACATTGCGCGACACTGGTCAAGTCAACCCATTCTTCAACCGCATGGGCACCCGCACCCGTCGGCCCAAAGATGACTGCCGGAATGCTTGCTTGCGCAAGGATGGCCGTATCCATCCACGGCGTGTCTCCATAAATTGTTGGTTCGTGGCCAATCTCACTGCGGATTTTCTCTTGCAGCAACTGAACAATCGCGGCCTCGGCGCTAATCTCAAAGGGATCGCGGACAAGCGTCGTGCGCACGTTACCCTTGAATTGGGGATCAGTGGCGGCGCAACGGTCTAGGATCGCTTGGATCTGCCCTTCCACAATGGCGGGGGTTTCACCGGGGATCGTGCGCCGTTCGACAGCAAGCGTGCAGTGAGCGGGGTAGCTTGAAAGCTCTTGCCCGCCGCTGATCAGCGAGGCGTGGAGCGAACCGCTGTGGAGTAGCGCGTGGGTGGGGTTGTCCCGTAGTTCTTGGTCAAGCGCCTCAAGATCAACTAAGACTTTGCCCATCTTGGCAATCGCATCGACGCCTAAATTCGGCCGAGACCCATGGGCGGCGATCCCCTCCGTCGCCACATCGAGCCAGACAAAGCCACGGTGCGCAATGCAGAGATTCAACCCCGTCGGCTCGGTGACAATCGCCGCGTCGGCAGTCCAGCGCTTGGCGATCGATGCCGTGCCGATGCTGGCATATTCTTCATCAACGACTGCGGTGAAGATCACGTCACCGGCGAGCTTTAACGCCTTGGCCCGTTCTATAGTTATCATGCAGGCGGCGAGGCTCCCCTTCATATCAAAAGCGCCGCGGCCATAGAGACGGTTGTTCTCAATGCGTGGCGTAAAGGGATCGAGCATCCCCGCCACGCCCACGACATCGGTGTGGGCGTTGAGCATGAGCGATTTGCCGCGATTTGTCCCATGGGCTGTCCCGCGCACAATGCCAACCACATTGGGGCGACCGGGCGCAGCTTCGTCAATGACGACTTCGATCCCGGCATTGGTTAGCCAATCGGCGACGAATTGGGCGATCTCCGCTTCGCCGGCCGCACCGGGCACGAGATCCGGGTTGACAGAATCAATAGCAACGAGGTCGGCAAGGAGTTGGGTGAGTTGGTTTGTGGCTGACATGGATTGTCCTTGATTGTCGGTAGAATCAGATATACACTGATCTGCGAAAGCGAGAACTAACGTGTCCCCACTCGTCGAATATGATTTTGCGTCTATCCGTGGCTATGGTATCGGGCGGATTTTGCCTAATTATAGCAGATAATGAGGTTTCGGTGAATCAAGAACAAAAAAACAGTGCACAGCTTGTCTCGGAAACTGTAGGTGGAGAAATCTATGAATATTACCCGCTCGGGGAATACGTTGTTCGTGCGATTGGCGTCTGCGGAGGAAGGCCTACATTTAAATATACGCGAATCGAAGTAGCTGGTACACTTGACCGTTTAGCGGCCGGGGAAACCGTAGAGCAACTTGTAGAAGGCTATTGCGCACGCGTCCCCTATTCTGCATTTGCTGAAGCAATTAATCTGGTAACCAACAATTTCATAAACCCTCTGCCTGTTTTGGAACGGCCTGAAGTATTTTGTCACTCATAAGTCTGCCCCATCCATAACAAGATTGCGAGGTCACTCCAGTCACAACCTGTAATTTCCGAATCTTCCCGAAAACCTTCGACGCCACTAGAGAGGAAAGAGGAGGTCAGCAATTTGATACAAAAGCATCTTTTCTGAAAAAGAAAAATCATCATCTATCGGTCCCCGCTGTCCAAGTTCGGCAGGCGGTCTTTTGAATCGTAACCAGATCGTATCAAATGGGGCAATGGGTGAAGTAAGCGCTTCTGATAAAATCTGAGCAATCTGTGCAAATAAAACGGATGATTGTCGATTTACTTGAACAAGTAACAGGAGTGCGCTCAAGTACTCTTCTAATGATCGTGGAGAATTTTGTGCTTCCCTGGATAACTGCTTCACATAGGTCCGAAAATCGGCTAACGTGCGAATTTCGCTGGTATTCAAAGTATGTTGGGGTTGCATCTGCTCATCGGTGATTACTTATGCTGATTTTTTGATCTGTTTTTTATGATTTCCAACACAATGTTTTAGTTACACTTGGTTGGATCATGATGTGGCGAACTGCGCTACTCCGATGGTGCAAAGCCCAACAGCCGCATCCCATTCAACGTCACCAATAGTGAAGTCCCCATATCGGCCAGCACGGCCATCCACATCGTGCCCCAGCCGAGTAGCACCACCACGAGAAAGACCAACTTAATCCCAATACTGAGGGCCACATTGACCCGAATCGTGCGCATGGCGGCGCGGCTGAGCTTGACGGCAAAGGGCAGTTGCGCCAGATCGGCGCGCATGAGGGTGATGTCCGCCGTCTCCATCGCTTGCGCGGTGCCGGTTGCGCCACCGATGGCAATGCCGACATCGGCCGCGGCCAGCGCCGGGGCATCGTTGATGCCATCGCCAACCATAGCGACCGGGCCACTCGCTTGCAATTCGTGAATAGCGTTGAGCTTCGCGGCAGGCAACAATTCGGCCCGCACGTCGGTGACCCCGACCTGGTCGGCAATCGCCTGCGCCGTGCCGTGGTTGTCGCCGGTGAGCATGGTGATATTGGTGATGCCGGCATCTTTCAATTGGGATACGGCGACCTGGCTGCTCGCCCGCACGCTATCGGCCACGGCAATCGAGCCACGATAGGTGCCGTCGACGCTGATCAACATAGAGGTCAACCCATTGGCTGCATCGGCAGTAGCGGCTTCGCAATGTTCCAATGCATGGCCAATCTCGGCATCAAAATGGGCATGGCTCCCAATGAGAATCCGTTGACCGTCCACCGTGCCGGTGAGGCCGCGCCCCGTCATCGCGGTGACGGATTCGGTTTTGCTGTGGCGACTGGTCAGTCCGCGCGCTGCCGCCGCGCTGACAATCGCCCGTGCCAACGGATGCTCACTCTGTGCTTCAAGTGCCCCAGCCAGCGCAAGCAGATCATCACATGCTGCACACTCCCCACTGTCCACTCCCCACTGTCCGACCGTCCCACTGTCCAACTTTCCCAGCGTTCGACCGTCCACCTGACAATCGACTGTCCGCACTGCCACCACCGTAGGATGGCCAGTCGTCAGTGTGCCCGTCTTATCGAGGGCGACCGTGCGCACACGACTCAACGCTTCAATAAACGCGCCGCCTTTAAAGAGCACGCCATGGCGCGCGGCGTTGGTAATCGCGCTGATCAGGCTGACCGGCGTGCTGATGACGAGCGCACAAGGGCAGGCGACAACGAGCAAAGCCAACCCGCGATAGAGCCAGCCAAAGGTCTCCGGAGCAGGATTCCAAAAGGGTTGGCCAAAGAAGAGTGGCGGGATGATGGCGACGAGCGCAGCAAGTATAACCACTGCCGGCGTATACCACCGCGCAAATTGATCAACGAAGCGTTGCACCGGTGCGCGTTTTTCCTGCGCCTCTTCGACCAGCCGGATCATGCGGCTAATCGTATTATCCGCAGCTAGATGGGTGACGACAATCTCTAATACTCCTTCGCCGTTGATGCTGCCGGCAAAGACCACATCATCAATTGCTTTATCGACCGGCAGACTCTCGCCGGTAATCGCCGCCTGATTGACCGCCGACTGCCCCGCCACGATCCGCCCATCCATCGCAATGCGCTCACCCGGTTTGACGAGAATGAGATCGCCGACTCGCAGTTCTTCGACAGGGACGACAAGCGGGGCTTCGACAAGCTCAGCCGCCGCTTGTCGAAGGCTGGGGTCGTTTACTCGTCCAATCACCGTTGCCACACTCGGTGTCGTGCTCATCAAACTGCGGATGGCGTGGCGGGCGCGATTGCCGGTGTACCCTTCCAGTGCTTCGCTGAGCGCAAAGAGCACCATGACCATCCCTGCTTCGGTATAGGCACCGATGACAACCGCCCCGAGCGCCGCAATCGTCATGAGCGCGTTGATGTTGAGATCACGGTTGATGGTCAGCGAGCGCCACGCGCTGCGTGCCACCGGGCCACCGGAGATTAGCAGTGCAGCCAACGAAAGGAGATCGACCCACCACCAGTCGCGCCCGAGCAATTCGACAAAGATCAAGCCGGGTAGGATCAGCAAGGCACCCAGGAGTGCCAGCCGGGTTTCCCCACGCTGCCAGAGAAAGCGCCAGAAGTTGGGTAGTTCCTTAGGAGTCGACGGCGCGGTTTCGGCGGCGGCAATGCCAAAGCCTAGCGCTTTAACGGTGTCAACCACAGCAGTTCGATCGGCGGTGCCGTTAACGCGCAGCTTGGCCGTGGTGAAGTTGAGTTCACAGGCTGTCACGCCGTTGAGTTTGTCGACGGCGGTCGCAATCGACTGTGCGCAGCCGGCGCAATCCATGCCTTCGATTGTAAATTGGAGTGTCTCTTCTGCCATCAAATGCCTCTAAATTTTCTCTCTGGGAACGCTGCCACTGTTTTGTGAAATAAGTGATGATAGATTAGCGGCGGTTGAGTAGGCTGCTGCTTTTTGCAGCCATATCGAAACCAAGCACGCCCTAGGGGAACCCACTCACTCTGGTTTCGATACGCTTCGCACTCAACCGCCGTTCGCTGGCAGCAACCTGACTCTAAGCTAGCAGAACTTACCTGACAGTGCAATAGGTTCGCCAAGATTGCTTCTATACGCAATAAACCGCAATCATGCTGCATAAGCAATGACTACTACCGGTCATGGAGTGGCCTAGCACACCAGCTATCATTCTTTAGTCAGAGTATACACCTTCAACTCAACTTGAAGGTCAAGAGGGGAAATCAAAGAGGGTACGTCCTACGAAAGTGACTGCCATCTGGGTTGCAAAAATCTGGGACGCGCCCTTAGAGTTCGAGCTCCATGTAGAGGAGGCGGACGAGGCGTTCACCGACTTTGAGGCGCTCGGATTCGCCGGTGAGTTGAAAGCCGAGCTGTTGGAAAAATTGCAAAGCTTGGGGATTAAATTGCTCAATCGCTAACCGACTTTTATGCATTTTGGCACTCTCTACCAGCCACGGCTGCAAGAGTTGCCAAGCGGCACGACCGATGCCTTGGCGCTGGTATGCCTCGGCAACCATCACCATGCCCACCGTGACGACGTTTGCCTCTGGCCAATCCAAGCGAAAATCGACCAGCCCAATCAGTTCCCCAGCTTGCGTTTGGGGGTCGGTCGCCTCTGGTTGCGCGGCGCGCGCCTGAACAATCCCCATCAGATAGCGCCCAGGCGTACTTTCGGCAGCCTGCATATCGGCAGCGGCTTGGCCGGGTGGCGCTTGTAGATAATGATACATAGCCCAGTAGCCGGGCGTTGCGCGGTAGAGATGTTGCAGCGCACCGACATGTAGGGTGCGCGAGAGCGGTACCAACGATATTGTCATCCCGCACGCTCCGCCGTGAGTGCCACGGTTGGTGCATCGGCGGTTTCGTCACCCACCTTGCTGATCCGCTTGCGGATCTTCGTCATCTCGATCTTCACTTGGCGCAGATCGGCGTCGAGCTTCTCTAACTTCTCTCGTTCCACCTGGACGAAACGGGTGTAGGGGGCGATGGCCTCTTGCAGGCGAAGCCGACCCTGCTGTAGCTCTGCCTCAAATTGGCGATTTAACGCGCTGTTCAGTTGCTCGCGTAATTCCGCGGCCTGGCGGCGCAGCTCGGCCTTGACCTGGTTGCGTTTATAGGGTAGTACATAGAGCCCCAAGGCAGCGACGGCACTGGCGCCCAAGATGCCGGTCATGTCGAGCCAGACGCCCTGCAAAATTGCTACCAATGCTGCGCCCAGACCGATTGCACCGACCTCGACTGCCGCGGTTTGGTAGACCGCCCGCTGTACTTCTTGCGCCATCTTGAGCGACTCAGTTTCCCGATCAAAGCTATCGGCGACCCGTTGCGCATTGCGGCCAATGGTGAGCAGCAGATTTTGGCGGTTTAATTCAAAGTCGCTGTCGACTTTGCCGACAAGGCGGCCGGCATGTTGGTTGGCGCGCCGATTGATATACTCCATCACGGCCCGCCACTGCTTATAATCTTTTTCCACGATCCAATCGATCAGATCATTGACGTGCCGTTCGATCTGGCGAGTCGTGTCGCCGACCACTTCGCGCTCAAACTCGCCGCGCAATTTCTCGCTGTTCACCAATTCTACAATGCGCGTGAGGCGCAGGACATCGTCAAAATATTTATCGCCCCGCTCGACCATTTCATAGATTACATTCTCGACGCGGCTGCTCTGATAGGAAAAGTCGCGACGCATATCCCGTTCATAAGCGGCAAATTGCTCTTCGATGGTGTCAATTGTCTCGAAATCGTCGCGCAGCAAGGTTTGGCGTTCGCTGATCAGCTTGAGATACTTTTCGATCAGCCGCGCCGCAATGCCCAGGGGATTTTCGAGCTTGAGCCGCAGCTTCTCATCATCGTTGAGGGTGACTCTGACATATTGCTCCAGTGCTTCAAATTGACTGGCCTGCCAGAGCAGTTTGTATGCTTCGCGTTCGTCCCGTGCCAGTGCCTGTTTGGCCTGCATCGCCAACCGTGCGCTCACGGCGAAAATTTGTGGGTCAGCTCCAAAGAGATGGCGACCATTTTCACGAATAAAATCGAGAATCTTGGTGCGATCCGCTTCGTTTTCAATCAGGTCAATCTTATTGACGACGACGACCACCTTCTTGCTCCACTGGCGAATGCGCTCCAGAAACGTTCGTTCACTTTCGCTGAACGGCCGGTCGGCACTGGTCACAAAGAGCACAAGATCGCTGCGTGGAATAAATTCTTCGGTGATCTCCTGATGACGCTGAATCACGGCATTGACGCCCGGTGTATCAACGAGACTGACATTGCGCAACCATTCGATTGGCAGGTGAATCAGCAGCAGATCATCGGCGTCGGTCTCTTGCTGCAGCGTCTCGCCATAGCGCAGGATGTGAATGTGGCTGGTGGTAGGGGTTACGCCCTCCGCCAAGAGCTTTTCACCGAGCAATGCATTTAAAAAGGCGGATTTGCCGGCGTTAAATTCCCCCGCAATTACCAACAGAAAGAGATCCGCCATCTGCTGTTGCGCTTGTTTCAACAGGGTCAGGTCTTCTTCAGCGGCATTTAAGCGCGCCAATTGGACGCGCAATTCTTCAATCACGCTGCGCTCATACTGCAACAATTCTTCTTGAGTTTGGGTTAGTACACGTTGCAAGGGCCATCCTCTTTACTGCTTCAAGTACAATGATCAATTGTGCAGCGTATTATACGCCCAAATCAGCGAAAAGTTGTAGGGCTACCACACGCCGAGAGAGAACCACGAATATCGACCACCCATCAAATCGCAGAATTGCGCAACCCTAACATTGGAGGAATCCATGCTTGGCGGCGTTCACTTCTGAACAAAACTAGAGTCATATTGTGGACCAGGTTGACTTATTCTGCCACTGCACCTACTATAGCATAGAGTCGGAAATTGCTTAAGTACTACCCACGACAAATGGTTGTGGACAAATGTAGATAAATTCGCGATAATCAGTGAAATCTAGTTAGTGTGATTATGACAATTAGCGTGGTTTCTTTTCAAAAGCCAACGCGGCAGAAGGGATCAACGATATGAGCTTACAATATACGCCAGGCGAACAGGTCGAGGTGCCGGAGATCCCCTTCAAGGCAGGGGTGCAGTTGCCGGTCGGCAAAAGCGCGGTCATCGTTGTCGATATGCAGAATGACTTTGTGAAGCCCAATGGCACCCTTGTGGTACCGGCAGCGACGGAGACCATCGCCGCGATTCAAACGCTGCTGCAAGCGGCACGTGCCGCGGGTGTACCTGTTGCCTATACGCAAGATACCCACTATGAGGGGGATCGCGAATGGGCAATTTGGCCGGAGCACTGCCGGGCCGATACCTGGGGCTGGCAGATTATTGATGAATTGGCACCCGCTGCAACTGATCTCGTCTGCCAGAAGAGCCGCTACGATGGCTTTTACGGCACGTCGCTCGATCACTATTTGACACGCGTCTGGCAGGTCGAACATCTGGTGATCGTCGGCACCGTCGCCAGCATCTGTGTGCTGCACACCGCGGCGTCGGCAGGGCTGCGTTGGTTTCATGTCGTTGTGCCAGCCAATGGCACGTCGGCACTCACCGACTTTGATCACGCGCTGACGTTGCGTCAGGTCTCCTGGCTCTATGTGGGTGATGTTGTGCGGCAGGCCGCGGATATTGCGTTTGTATAGATGATAATAGGAGTTACGCAGGACGCCGGTTGAGTAGGCAGCTTTTTGCCGTATCGAAACCAGAGGGCTGCGTGAGTCGTGTATAAAACGGCCCTCACCCCAGGCACCGCTCCCAGGCTGGGCGCGGTGAGCTTTGTTCCTTCCCCACAGGTGGGGGCCGCGCGCCTGAGAGGTAGTCGCGCCAGGGGCGCGGGATGGGGCGCTAAACCATAACAGAAATGTAGCACGCTACCTGCTATGCGCCGTTGCAGTGGGTAGTCGTTACTTGTCATAGAAAGGGTTGGGCATCATGGAAAAGGTACGAGCGGTGATCATTGGCACCGGGGGAATTGCGCGGTCGCATGTCAATGCGCTGCGCCAGGCTGGCGCACAGGTAGATCTGGTCGCCGGTATGGATATTGATGCCGACCGCGCTTCGGCATTTTGTGAGCAACATGAAATCCCCCGCGCCTATACAGATCTCGATGAGCTATTGCGGCGCGAAGAGCCCCAATTGGTTCACATTGCGACGCCACCCGGTACCCATTGTGATCTCACGATTGCCGCGTTGGAGGCTGGTGCTTGGGTGCTCTGCGAGAAGCCACTCTGTGCTTCGCTGGCCGAGATGGATCGGATCGAAGAGGCCGAAGCGCGTACCGGTAACTATTGCAGCAGCGTCTTTCAGTGGCGCTTTGGCTCCGGTGGCCAACATCTCAAGCGGTTGATCGATCGCGGTGCCCTGGGCAAACCAATGGTCTGTGTCAATCTTACCACCTGGTTTCGCTCCCATGAGTATTACGCCGTGCCCTGGCGTGGCAAGTGGGCGACGGAATTGGGCGGCTGTTCCATGGGTCACGGCATTCACAGCATGGACTTTATGCTCTATCAATTGGGGGAATGGCAAGAAGTACGCGCCATGATGGGCACGCTTGACCGCAACATTGAAGTCGAAGATGTGTCGATGGCGTCGGTGCGTTTTGCCAATGGCGCACTGGCGAGTGTGACAAACAGTGTCCTCTCCCCGCGTGAAGTCTCCTATCTGCGCTTTGACTTCCAGAAAGCCACGGTAGAACTAACCCATCTCTATAGCTATCAAAATAAAGATTGGCAATTCAGCGCGGCCCCCGGCATCTCTGAAGATGAATTGGCATCGTGGCGACAACTGCCCGAAAATGTTCCTTCCTCCCACGCCGCGCAACTGCAAGCAATGCTTGCTAGTTATGCCAAAGGCGAACGCCCCCCGGTTAGTGGCCCTGATGTGCGCGGGACCATCGAATTTCTTGCCAGCCTCTATAAATCGGCGATTACTGGCGAAGCGGTCACACGCGGCTCGATCACGTCAGATGATCCCTTTTACCATGCGATGAATGGGCAAGCGTAACATTGTAAAAGATGTAGGAGTTGGTGACTCGTTCCATGCTCCAGCGTGGAATGATAGCCTTGACGCTCCGGCGTCGAGTGCCTCAGTTATACAAGTAAGGTGCTCGACGCTGGAGCGTCAACCGCCGTGCCGACGCAGGAGCATCGGCACCAGCATCCCTTCGCTTGATATAGATGGGCAGACGTGCGGACGCTCTTACCACCTGAAAGGGGGCAGCTATGAACACAATCGCGACGGTTGATATTTTCCCCGTCCGTCTACCAGTTATCAAATCCTTTTCCTTTGCCTCTGGCTCCGCTGGGAAAGTGGGCGGAACTGCGCCCCATGTTTTCGTCAAAGTAACTGACAGTGCCGGCAACGTCGGTTGGGGGGAAGGACGGCCGGTCCCTTCCTGGTCCTATGAGACGCTGGAGACGATCAGCCAGACGATTCGCCATCAGCTAGCAGCGGCCATCATCGGTCACACGGTGACCGACCGTTGGGGGCTGAGGCGCAAACTCCATGCGGCGATTGGTCGCGGGCCGAGCACTGGCCAACCGATTGCCAAGGCGGCACTCGATATAGCGCTCCATGATCTTTGTGCCAAAGCGGCGGGCATGACATTGCGCGCCTTTCTCGGTGGCAGCAATAGCCGCAATAAGATGGCGCTGAGCTACACGTTAACCGGCCACGATTGTGAATCGATCTTACAGGAGATGGCCGAAGGCAAGGCTGCCGGCTTTCAACATTTCAATTTCAAGGCCGCGGTTGCTCCGGCAACCGATATTGAAGTGGCGGAGACGGTCAAGGCGGAGATTCCGGCGGGTGGCTTTGTCTGGGCCGATGCCAACCAGGGCTTTCAACTGCACAACGCGCGGCGGGTGGCGCAAGCCTTTGAAGCGATTGGTGTGGACATGCTGGAGCAGCCGCTGCCCGCCGATCAGCTCCACTTAATGCGTGCGCTGCGCCAGAGCACGGCGCTTTCGCTAGCGGTTGACGAGGCGAGCGTCAGCCCCGCCGATTTCTTGCACTATGTGACAGAAGGGCTGGTCGACTACCTGGTAATCAAGGTGACGCGCAGCGGTGGTATCTGGCCAACGCTCCAGCAAATTGCGGTGGCCGAAGCAGCGGGACTGCCACTGCTGGTCAGCGGCTTAACCGACGGATTGCTGACCAAATTGGCGGTCTGTCAAGTGGCGTTGGCGCACGGCTTTGCGGGACCAGCAGCGCTCAACGGCAGCCAGTTTACCGATGAGTCGATGATCTTTCCCAACAAAAGTATGCTCGAACATGATGGTAACGTTTACCTCAATGACCAGCCCGGCATTGGGTTGCAGCCGGATGAAGATGTTCTGCGCGAATTGGCCAAAGTGAGCAGCCACTGATGCATACTATCCAGATCACACAATCCTCTTCTGTTGCGGAAGCGGCCGACCAGTTTCTGGCACAAATGAAAAATTGGGTTGATGAGTGCATCATACGCTATGCCGATGCACCGGCGACCAATGTCCACGATCAAGGGACCTTTACCACGGGATGGGAATCGTATCTCCACACCACCAGTGATGTGCGCCCTCTCGCCTTTCTCAAATCCTTACGCGACAAGATCCACAGCCACTTTATCGATACCGACCAATGGCAGCATGGTTACTGGCGCATGCAAGAAGCACACCACGGCACCGAGCATTACGAACTCTTTCTTGGTATGCTCTGGCGTCTTGACTCGACTGATGCCACGACGATTGCACAGATCGTGGATGTCGCCGAACACCTGGGCAACTGGTCGTCGGCGGTTGTGCCCTGGTTTGATTGGGATCGCGGGCTCTATCGCTCCTTTCTCTTTGGAACAGATGGGGTGCAGATGGTCGAGGGCGCGGAACTCAATGTGCCCGACCATCTGCGTTGTAGCAATATTGCGTTGCTTGCCCACCGGGCCACCGGAGAGGAACGTTATCTCGAGCTAGCGACGACACAGGTTGAACGGTGGGCAACGGCGCTGCTGGCCGAAGAGGAGCTGCCGATTGGGCTGTTGCCGGATCGCGTGGTCTATCGCTTTGCGCCGGCGGAAGAAGCGGTCTACCGCGCTCGTGTCGGCCAGAGTTCCCAACTGTTGACCCCCATCGATCGGGCCGAAAGTTTTCTTGCTTCAGATGCGATCAACAGCTTGCTCTATCTGTGGCAGGCAACGGGTACCGTTATCTTTCGCCAAGCTGCCGAACGCTTGTTAGATACCCTTTTGCCCACACTGTGTGACCCTGACGCCGGTGCAGTGGCCGATGCGCTGCGCCACTACCGTCGTTGGACGCACGACAGCCGTTATGATCAGGCGGTTTGTGCCGCGGTGGCTTCCTCCGGCACCGACCGCGCGGAGACGCTGGCCTTTGATCTGACGCAACGCATGGGGCACCGGCCAGCCGGCGTTGGAAAACGGGAGGATATGTTGCTCTGGCAGACCGATGGTCAGCCCCGTCGACAAAGCCCGATAACCTTGGGATTGGCTGCAGAATTAACTAATGATGTGCCGCTGGCCACCTTTGCGCTCGACTTGGCCTCTGCCCATTTCCAGCTCGCGCAACAGACCTTACCCGATGGTCGCGATCATGGTTGTGCCGCCCGCACCGTCAGCGCGGTGGTGCGCGGCCACGGGCGCGAAAACCATGCGGGGATGACAACTGCCGTGCTCGGGCCACTCAGCCAACACTTTTATCCATCGTAGCTATTCACCCCACCCCTGGCCCCACCCCTGGCCCCTCCCCGACATCAAGGAGGGGTATGGCGCCTTACCTGCTCGCGGGGGAGGTTGGAGGGGTGACCGAAGAGTTACTATCCATTAACCTATTCACCCTCAACCCATAGAGGAATAAATCATGACCAATTTGCTTTGGCAACGCTTGGCACAGCAGCTCGCTGCCACAGTCGCGGCCTTCCCTGGTGTTGCCGGTATTGCCCTGCAGGAGTTGGGCGAGGGGCTAACCCTCGGCATCAACAACGATGAGATATTTCCTACCGCTTCGACGATTAAAATTCATGTGTTGACCAAATTATTGCAGCGCGCCGAAGCCGGAGAAATTGACTTAGCAAAGCGTATTACCATCGATCCGGCTGATCATGTGTTGGGCAGTGGGGTCATTGCCTATCTCGATGGACCGGTTGAGCTCTCCCTGCGCGACATGGCGACGCTGATGATGATCGCCTCTGACAACACAGCCACAAATCTCTGTATCGAGCAAGCGGGAATCGCAGCGACCAATGCATTTTTGCAGACAATGGGATTGCAGCAGACGCTTTTGCGGCGTAAAATGATGGACAATATTGCGGCAGTGCGCGAAGAGGAGAATGTCTCTACGCCTGCCGAATTGGTAGCGATGTTGGCGCTGTTGCAGCGCGGAGAACCGTCGCCAACGGTGGCCGAGCAAGTACTGGCAATCATGCAGAAGCCCAACGGGGGATTTATAAACCGCGGCATCCCACCCACGGTCGCCGTCGCTAACAAACCGGGCTGGATCGATGCCGCCATGTGTGATGCGGCGCTCGTCTACCTGCCCCGTCGACCCTACTTGCTGGCTGTGATGACCAAATATGCGCTCTGTGATGCCGTGGCGCAGGAAAACTTTATCATTGATCTTTCCGCCGCTGTTTACGCGACAATGAAGGCGCTGGACACGAGTAGCCGCTATGGGCGTGTTGTCTATACGTAATCGCAGATAGGACTGAATGTCATAGAGAGCACAGAGGGCACAGAGAATGGGGGAGCCCAAAATCTTTTGGTTGGGTTCTCTGTGCCCTCTTCTATGCCCTCTGTGGCAGTAGTGTGTAAGTTCTACTAAAAAAGGAGACGACGATGAAACGAGATCGCATTCATATTCGCCAACGGATCCATGAACAATATGCGCGAGAACACGCGACATTGGGCGAGGCCGGCACTTACCGCATGTTGGATGAGGCGCGCCAGTGGGATCTTTCCACCACCCTCAGCGATGGCGGCGTGGTTGTCTTTCCCCACGCCGGCGTATTGGACTGTGGCCATCAGATTGCGGCGGCGGTCAATGCGGCGCTCGACAGTGGTGCCGATCGCGTATTGGTGGTCAGTGTGGTGCACGCCTTTGGCGAGGAGATGGACCAAGCGCGGATCGATGTCGCCAATGGCAGTGACCCCACACAGTCCGCCTACTGGGGGATTCAAGGACCAGGGATTGAGGGAGAAAGGCAGGAATGGCGCCAAGATCATGTGCTGACCAGTTGGCGTCATTTCTGGGCGGCGGAGACCAAACGGCGCGGAATCAAAGGGCCAGAGGTGATTGAACGGTACCCCTATCTAGCTGGTGGCAAACCGGAAGCGTTACCTGGCTTTGAAGAGGTTGCGCGCCTTGCCGAGGAAGCAGTGATTGTCTCTACCGCCGACCCCTTCCATCATGGGCTTGGCTATGGCTGGCCACCGGAAGCATCGCTCTACCCAGAAGCGGGTGGGTTAGACTTAGCGCGGAAGACCTTAGAAGAGGGGATGGCGCTGCTAGAAGCAGGTGACTATTGGGGGTATAACCAACATTGCGTGAGCGCACGAAGCGATGCCCGCGATGCTGGACAGCTCTTCCGTTATCTACGTGGACCGATGAAGGGTGAAATTCTCGATTTGGTCTATACGGATGCCACCACGCTCTACGATGCGCCGCCGCCCACTTGGGTTGCCGGTGCCCTCTTCAACTGGACCCTAGTCAAGTAAGATTGCTGTCTATACGCCAGTCAAGTGGAGATGCATAGGTTTACAGTAGGGGTAGCGGTTGCCGGTACCCACTGCGGGCAGGCGCAAGGCACTGCTTACTTCTTAGGAGGTAACGACTCACTCCTCCAAGGTGGATACCCTGTCACGCTGTAAGAGCCCCCCGTAGGGATCCACCTTGAAAATCCTTCACTCATGTGGCTAACTCACAGGCCGTACGGACATGATATATCATGTCCGTACGGCCTGTTTCAGTCTAATGGCCATATGAGCGAAATTCTTACTGATCTCTCCACGTCAGGACGGCAAAGTCCGGCAAATCAAAGAAGGGCCGAATCGTTACGACTGCACAAAGTTCGTGGCCCGTTCTCCACTTGCTCAAGTTCCTGTACTTTGATAATGGCGCAGCCCAAAACGCCAGATCTGCAAGGCAACGATCAAGACGCCAATGCCCACCACCGGTGCGACAAACGAGAAAAATAGCGGCATCCCCAATACATCCGGCTTGCCCAAGAAATAGAGGGCCGGATAATAGTTGAGAAAAATTGCCGGTACCACATACGTAAAGGTACGGCGCAGCCAATCGGGGTAGATGTGCATGGGGTAGGCCATCATTTCGCTGCCGCCATAGGTGAGAATATTCATTGCTTCAATCGAATCGACCGTCCAGAAAGTAACGGTCGCGCCGATGATAAAGAGGCCACCAAAGAAGCAGACCAGCCCCAGCACCACCAATGGATAGTAGACCACTTTGGTCACAGTCCACTGAATATCGGCCAATGTTAGGGCGACGATCAACACAAGTAGCCCTTGGCCGATCCGCCCCAAGCGCCGCAAGACAAATTCACTGCCAAAGACTTGCGCGGTAAGATTGACCGGACGCAACAGTAGCTGATCGAGCAGCCCTTGGCGGATCTGCTTGCCAAAGCTGCTGGGATCAAAGCCGCTAAAGACCATATCCATCAGCCCAAAGGCAAATTCAACCGTTCCCCACAAAAAGGCGATTTCTCCAAGTGACCACCCGCCAATCGACCCAAAGCGTTGTAACACGAGCGCTAACGAGCCAAAGAAGAGGAAGAGAGTGATAGCCGACGAGAAGACCTCCAGCAGAAAGGCGGTCCGATATTGCAGTTGCGAACGAATCTGCACGCTGATCAAACGCCGATAGATACTAAGGGTAAAACGCAGATGGTTCAAGATTACCCTCCTTGAATGACAAGGCGCTGGACACCGGCACGCAGCACCCGTTGGCAGACCCCAATCAGGAACACAATCCAAAAGCCCTGCACCACCAAAGCCCACAGCAACGCCCGTCCAGTCAACAAGCCCAAATAGATCTCAATGGTCGTATTGACCATTGAGGGGAAAGGCGTCAGATAACAGATCGTTTGTGCCCACGCCGGGAAAAAGCGCAGTGGCAGAAAAAAACCGGAGAGCACCCACGCCACCCCAAAGGCAAAACGACCGATCCCAAGCGCGTTGGGTGTCCAAAAGGCGGCCAGGTTGACAAGAAAGCGCCATGCAAAGCTGAGCAGCCAGCCCAATAGGAGCGACAGCAGCAAGGCAAGCCACTGTGTTACCTCGTGCGGTACGGTAATTGCAAAAAAGAGGGCATAGACGACCATGATGGATACACCACGCAATAGAAAGGCAACCAAGGCACGCCCCAGATCGAGCGCTAACCAATAGCGAAAGTAGCCAAACGGCTTGAGCAGATCGGCAGCTACCTCGCCGCTATTCACCGTGCGCATGAGATCATACCAGCCAAAGATACTCAAATAGGCAATGACCGCTTGTGCCAACCCTGTATAGGTAATCGCCGCCGCCAGATCCATGCCGGCAACCTCAGCGCGTGTGCCATAGAGCGCCACCATTACAGCTACCCGCAAAAGACCAAAAAAGAAGTTCGTAGTTAGACCGGCCAGGGTTGCCGCCCGATAGGTCAGTTGGCGCTGAAATGAGCGCTTGGTTAATTCCCAGGCGAGGCGAAATTCGCCGGGTTGAATCTGATTGATCGCGAGCAACGCCATCTATGCGCTCCAATTACGTTTTACCTTGTGAAAGCATACACTTGCTGGATGAATATCCAGGAGACAAACTTTGTATTATAATGCACCTAAGATAAAAGATAAAAGAAGAGCGATGTATCCACTGCTCTTTGCAATGCTCTGATCTTGAAAGGTCGCTCGCATGTTTGGTATTAATTTAATGGTCTGGAATGGTCAGGTAGGAAGAGCGGAACTAGCCTTACTGCCGATGTTACAGGAGATGGGCTATGATGGCGTCGAACTCCCGCTCTTTGACCCTGACTCATTTGCCCTCGAACAAATCCAGCCACGCCTTGCGGAAACGACGTTGGCTTGTACGATCAGTACAGCTATGCCGGCTGGCATTAACCTGATCGACGCCGATCAACGGGCGGCCGGTGTCGCCTTCTTGCGGCGTGTGATCGAGCAAGCCGCTGCGCTTGGTGCACAACTGATCTGCGGCCCATTGGCGGCACCTGTTGGTGAACGGCGTGGTCGTGGCTATACCACGGAAGAATGGGCATCCTGTGTCCAAGCGCTACAAGAGGCCGGCGCGATGGCCGCCGACCACGGGATCACCCTGGCATTGGAGCCACTCAATCGCTTTGAAACCTTTATCGTCAACACCGTAGCCGATGGCGTACGGCTGATGGATGAGGTCGACCGGCCGGCGGTGGGCTTGCTGCTCGATACCTTTCACATGCATATTGAAGAGAAGCAGAGCGCCGCTGCGATTCGCCACGCCGCGCGCCACCTCAAACACTTTCATGCTAGCGAAAATGACCGGGGCATCGTCGGCAGCGGGCAAGTGGCCTGGCCATCGATCTTTGGTGCGTTGCAGGATATTCAGTACGGCCGCTGGATCGTCGTCGAGTCCTTTGGCCATGCGATTCCTGAATTGGCCGGAGCCGCTTGTGTCTGGCGTCCATTGGCACCGAGCCCAGAAATACTCGCAAGCAAAAGCCTTGACTATTTACGCCGCCATCTATGATCCCGCTCTCGATTGTTATCCCAGCCTATAATGAAGCGGACGCAATCCGTTCCGGCAAATTGGCGCGTGTACGGGAGTGGCTAGCACAGCAACCCTTTGCTGGTGAATTGCTGGTTATCGATGATGGCAGCAATGATGCCACCGCCACGCTGGCCAAACCAATCGCAACACGGGTGCTCACCGTGCCGCACAAAGGGAAAGCAGCGGCGATTATTGCTGGGATCGATACGGCAGAGGGCGACATTGTGCTCTTTACCGACATGGACCAAGCCACGCCGATTACCCATGCACCTGATCTGCTCAAGATGATTGCCCAAGGGGCGGATATTGTTATCGGCAGCCGCGGCTTAGCTCGTCCGGGTGCGCCGGTGGGGCGCTATCTGCTTAGTTGGGGGCAGGTGGCGTTACGTACGCTTTTGATTGGGCTGTATCTAACAGATACGCAATGTGGCTTTAAGGCCATGAAGCGCAACGCCGCCATAGCGACCATTGCCCATCTGCAACGCTATCACCCCGACCACTTAACGCTCCTAGATCAGCCAAGCGTCACCAGTGGCTTTGATGTTGAGCTACTCTTTGTCGCCCAACGGTTAGGCTATCAGATAAAAGAAGTTCCCATTACCTGGAATTATCAAGAGACACGCCGCGTCAGTTTGATCCGCGATGCGTGGCGTGGGATCTATGATTTGTTGGCGATCTTGATCACCGATTGGCGTGGACGTTACCCGCGCCGAAAGTAATGCCCATTTCCATCAATGTTCTGTTTTTAGAAAGGCACATTCATTCCATGTCTACACAACCAATAAGTGGTCCAGAGTTATTGGCACGCGCCAAGTCAATCCATGAGCGTATTCGTACGTGGCGGCGCGAGATCCACCGCCATCCCGAGCTTACCTTCACCGAACATCGCACAGCCGGACTCGTCAATGCCACCCTGACCGATCTGGGAATTCAGACGGAAACCGAAGTGGCCAAGACGGGCGTGGTCGGCCACATTCAAGGGGGGACCGGGCCAACGGTTGGCCTACGCGCCGATATGGATGCGTTGCCAATCCAAGAGATCAACGGCACTGACTTTGATAGCACACGTCCGGGCATTATGCATGCCTGTGGCCACGATGCGCACACAGCGATGCTCCTCGGCGCGGCGACGATCCTCAAGGGATTGGCAGACGAGGGACGCCTGCCCGGCTCGATTCGGCTGCTCTTCCAGCCCAGCGAAGAGGCATCCGATACCGAAGGCAAGTCGGGCGGGATGCGCATGGTTGAGGAAGGCGCGCTCAAGGGGTTGGACGCCGTCTTTGGGTTGCATGTTGATCCTTTCCACGAAGTCGGTAGTGTGGCGACCCGATCGGGGCCAATGATGGCCTCTGCGGATATGTTTGAGTTGACGATTCGTGGCTCCGGTGGCCATGCAGCGCGTCCTCACACCACCATCGATCCGATTGCGCTTTCGGCCCACGTTATCAACGCAATCCAGCAAGTGGTCAGCCGGCGGCTTGATCCACTTGACCCCGGCGTGATCACCATCGGCACCATCCACGGCGGCACGGTCAACAACGTAATTCCCGACACCGTCACCATGACCGGTACCATTCGCTCCTTTAGCGAGCGTGGCCGTGCCCTCTTGCGCAGCGAACTAGAGAAAGCGGTACATGTGATCGAGCCCCTGGGTGGGCAGGTTGAGTACACTTTGTATCCAGGTTATCCACCCACCGTTAACTCTGAGGAAGCAACCGCAGTCATGGTGGCAGCGACCAGCGATCTGCTCGGTGCGGAACAGGTCAAGGAAGCGCCAATGACGATGGGTGCCGAAGATTTTAGTTACATGGCGCAGAGTGCGCCCGGCAGTTTCCTGCGCATTGGAACACACAATCCCAGTTGGGATCGCTTCTACCCGGTGCACCGGGCCGATTTTCGCATGGATGAAGATGCGTTGCCGGTTGGGTCGGCGGCATTAGCAGCAGCAGCCTTACGTTGGATGCAGGAGAAGCGCTAACCAAGATATTACATTCAATGAGTGCTGATGTCAGCTGTGTAGGATCTCATGGGGCAAGCCGCTCTGGTTTCGATACGCCCTAAAGTGCTGGGCTACTCAACCGTCGCTCACGGTGTCAACTAAATGAGATCCTACACAACCCTGGCGCTACACTTTGGTTGCGTCTAAACCTCGTTGCGTCTAAACCTCGTTGCGTCTAAACCTCTACGGGAATTTGCAAGCAACAATGATGAAAACAAGAACGATTTACAAACTACTACCAACACTTTTGCTCTTGGTATTTGTAGCCTGTGGCGGCCCAGAGATCCAGCCGTTAATCTTAAACCCCCTCCCTTGGGCCGATGGGGAACAGAGTGTCTACGTCGTGACCGATGTCAAGGGCGACTATGCGGGGACCGCAACCTTTACCCTGAATGCCGGTGCGACAACGGTTGATGGTGATGGGTGGACCTTGCGTCGCGAAGTGACCACCCAAGGCGATCAAGAGGTTGTTGTCATTGAGATGGCAGCCAAGGGATTGCGTCCTCATCTCTCGACATTGGTACGCATCTTGGGCACAGCACGACAGCAGGTCAAGGCTACTTATACGAGCGGCCAAGTCGATATGGAATTGACGACGGCCCGTGATATTACCACCTATGAGCGGCGAAACATCCCCAGCGATGCGCGCGACCAGCGCTCGCTACTCCTACTGGCCAGGGCGTTGCCCTTAGCGAAGGGGTATGCTACCGAGCTAAATAGTTATTTGCCGATTGCCGATCTCTTTGAACGGGTTACAATTGAAGTGAAAGCGACAGAAAGTGTCGAGGTGCCCGCCGGTCATTACCAAAGCTGGCATCTCTCCGTGCGCACGAGCGATAGTGAAGCAGATGTTTGGATTGCGGTTGACGCGCCCTACCAACTTGTGAAATTTATCGACGGGCGCAATGGCGGCACCTTTGAATTACGCGATTATCGCGCGTCAGGTGAATAGTTACACTCCAATTTATAAAGGAATCGAATGCGAGTCATTACAGGCAGGGCAAAAGGACGCAAGCTGCAGATGGTGCCGGGCGACAGCACGCGACCGATTACCGACCGTGCCAAAGAAGCGCTCTTTAGTATTCTCGGCAATCGGGTAGAAGGGGTTCGCGTGCTCGATCTCTTTGGGGGTACAGGGGCCGTTGGCATTGAGTGTCTCAGCCGCGGCGCGGCCCACGTCCATTTTCTAGACAACAATCGCCAAGCCATTGAGACCATCCGGGCAAACTTACAGCATTGCCAACTCGACGCCGAAGCAGTGGTCGAACGTGCGGACAGCTTTGCCTTCTTAAAACGGTACCAGGGCGAACCATTCGACCTCATCTATGTAGCCCCACCCCAATATCAGGGGCTATGGCATCAGGCGCTGTTGCTAATCGATGAACGGGTGGCGTTACTGGCTGAAGATAGCGATGTTGTCGTCCAGATCCACCCCAAAGAAGAGGCACCCGTCACCCTTCACGGCTTGCAGGAATATGATCGACGACGCTACGGCTCGGTTCTGCTGATCTTCTATACAAATGCAGAGCTTGTGGATGAAGAGAATGAATATGAGGAAGAAGACGAATTCGAGAGTGGTGAAATGGACGAGAGTGACGATTGACGGTGCTAAGCAATAACGCTAGATGCAAAAAGCGGGGCACTCGTGCCCCGCTTTTTATAGTTACGTTTAGGCTGCGGTGCGATACTCACGCCCCAGCGAAACCGGTTGCCCCTGACGGCCAAAGAGCAGCGGTAGCCGATCCTCGGTAAAGACCGCTTTTGTAATCACGCAGCGGGCAATGTCGTCGCGACTGGGAATTTCAAACATGATATCGAGCAGTGCCTCTTCGACGATGCTGCGTAGACCGCGAGCGCCAGTTCTGCGCAAAAACGCTTCCATAGCGATCGCTTCGAGCGCATCTGGCTCAAATTCCAATTTGACCTTATCCATAGCAAAGAGGCGTGTGAATTGCCGAACCACACTGTTTTTCGGCTCGGTGAGAATACGCACCAAAGCCCGCCGGTCAAGCGCGTTGAGGCTGACAAAGATCGGTAGACGGCCAATAAACTCAGGAATCAGACCGAAAGTTAGCAGATCATCAGGCACCGCTTGGTGCAAGAGTTCACTCTCTTCGCGACTCTCTTTTTCCATGCGACGGATCTGCAGTTCACGCTGACGCTCAGTTAGATTTTCAGGCAGAGGCAGGGTGACAGCAGATGTATCTTCGCGTTTGGCCAGCAACTTTTGCGTTAATACATGCTCTTCGTCGGCGATAAAGCCAAGGCCAGAGCGACGCTGTAGCCGCTTGCGCACCAATTCAGCCAAATGGGAAAAGGCCCCACCACAGATAAAGAGAATATTGCGCGTATCGAGTTGCACAAAATCCTGCTGCGGATGTTTGCGCCCGGCGTTGGGTGGTACATTGGCAACGGTACCCTCGATGATCTTGAGCAGTGCCTGCTGCACCCCTTCACCGCTGACATCGCGCGTGATACTGGGATTATCGCCCCCCTTGCGCGCGATCTTGTCGATCTCATCGATGTAGACAATGCCAAAGCGGGCACGTTCAACATCCCATTCGGCCGCTTGGAGAAGACCGACGAGAATCGTCTCGACATCCTCGCCAACATAACCAGCCTCAGTCAGGGTGGTGGCATCGGCGATGGTAATCGGAACATCGATCAGCCGAGCTAGCGTTTGAGCCAACAACGTTTTGCCACTGCCGGTCGAGCCGATCAGCAGCACATTGCTCTTGGTCAATTCAACGTCATCGCTTATATCGAGCGCATTTTCTGACGAAGCCTCAACAGCAGCACGCTCTTCTTGGTGACCAAAGACGCGCTTATAATGGTTGTAGACGGCCACAGCCAACACCTTCTTGGCCTGATCCTGCCCAATCACATATTGATCAAGATGATCAACAATAGCACGCGGGCTGGGAATCGACCCCTGTTCGCGTTTGGGCTGGCTTTTGATGCGCGCTGCATCGGCACCGATGCCGGCCTCATTGAGGATCTCGGCACCGAGCAGCACACATTCATCGCAGATATAAGCGTCATCCGCGCCTTCGATCAGGCGCTGAACTTCATCTTTGGTTTTGCCACAAAAAGAACAACGTGGTTCCATAGGTCCTTATTCGCTTGCTTCAGTTTCAACCGCGCCCGGCAAAAGTTTCTCGCCACTGGAAAGGCGCAGTTCACCACTCTTGCGGTCGATCACAACCACATCGGAGGTATCGCCCAGCACTTCGTCAACCAAACCATACTCCTTCGCTTCCATGGCATTCATGTAGCGATCACGTTCAAAGTCGGCCTCGATCACTTTCCAGTTGTGGTTGGAGTGCTTGCTCACGATCTTAAAGAGCTGCGTTTGAATGCGCTCTTGCTCACGGAAGGCGATACGCACATCTTCGGTGTAGCCTTGGGCACCGCTGCTGGCTGGGTGCATGTGAATGGTAGCATGGGGCAACGCAAAGCGGCGGCCCGCAGCACCAGAGGCAAGCAAGACAGTGCCCATGCTGGCAGTGACACCAACGGCGACTGTGCTCACTGGGGCGCTAATCATCTGCATCGTGTCATAGATCGCCATGCCAGCATAGACCGATCCGCCGGGGCTGTTGATATACATGTTGATCGGCTGATTCGGATCTTCACTGTTGAGCCAAAGCAACTGGGCAACAATCACATTGGCAACCTGATCATTGATCGGTGTGCCCAAGAAGACAATACGCTCTTTTAACAACAGACTATAAATGTCATACGCGCGTTCCCCACGGCCCGAACTATCGATAACCATGGGAATTACATTGGTTGGTGGAATCATATTCATAAAGATCTCCGTTTATTCTCGCCCAGCAAAGCATAGATGGTCTACCCCACCTATCATCGCTGTGCCATTATCATTGGTTTAGTCACACAAATGGCTTGGGGGGATGTAAGCCAATCCACCCATACTTCAATTCACTTACACCCCAATTCACTTACACCCCAATTTACCTATACCCCAATTCGCCTATACCAACGATACGACCAAGGCCCTGCATTTGAATGTAATCCGGCTCTATAACTCTGTTTGTATTCCATTAGCGTTCAGGGATCAGACGCTTATTCGTTAGTTTGGCTCGCCTCGTCTGCCGCATCCGCACTGCCTTCCTCGGCGATCGGAGCTTCGGCATCGCCGTCCCCGTTACTTGATGCCGGGGCACTTGATGCGGGGGCACTCGCTGCTTCATCCGTTGATTCCGCAGCGCTCTCATCATTTTCGCTACTACCAGCGTTCGCAGCGGCTTTTTCAGCAGCGGCGGCATCCAACGCATCGGCTTGGCCACGGGCAATGGCAAGGATGCGCTCAATAGCTTTATCGCGCAATAGTTGGCTCTCTAAGACGGCGCGGCCCGAGTCATTGCGCAGGAAAGCAGCCAGCTGTGCAGAATTCTCGGTATCGTCCCCTTGTGTCAACAGGGTAATCCGCTCTTCCATCTCCTCGTCACTAACTTCCAGCGTCTCGGTGCGCAGAATTTCAGAGATGACGAGGTTGCGCTCAGCTTGTTTGACGGCATCCTCGCGTAGGCTTGCGCGCATCTGCTCCTGGTTTTGGCCGGTCTGCCGATAGTAGAATTCCATATCTTCGATGCCAAAGCGACGCAGTTGCATTTGGATATCATTGAGCATCGAATCGATCTGATCCTCGACAACAACACCGGGATAGTGGAGCGTGCTCTGCTCTACCAGCTTGATGAGGACCTGTTCCAGATACTCATTATCGGCTTGCGCCTTGGCCTGATCACGCAGAGAATCACGGATGCTCTTCTTCAGATCGTCAATAGTTTCAAAGTCCGGCCCAATCAGTTGGGCAAATTCGTCGTCAAGTGTCGGCTTGATGTAGCCTTCGACGCGATTGATGTGGACCTGAAAGTGCGCACTCTTACCGGCATGGATGCTTTGGCTATCTTCCGGCCACGAAAGGTCAAATTCCTTATCGTCGCCAACCGTCAAGCCAAGCAGTGCCTCGTCAAAGCCGGCGGGCTCCATTGGATCCGTCTCATCCGGCGTCACTTCCCAGTCGGTCTCATCCAAGACGACGATCGCTTCGCTCCCCTCTTCAGCCGGGATCACGCTATGGACATCAAGATTGATGCGGTCACCATATTGGCTTGGGCGTGTAACCTCTTCCCAACTGGCGTGTTGCTCACGATATTCTTCTAATTGCGCATCGACCGCGGCCTCATCAATTTCCGGCTCGGACTCCTCCAAGCGCAGTGCCCGATAATCACCCAAGTTGATTGCTGGATCCATGGGCATGACAAGCTTGTACGTGAGGGGCTCCAGAGTCACATCTTCCAGGTTACCGCGCGCGTATGGTTCCAGACTTTCTTGCTCCAAGGCGTCGCGATAGACTTCTTCGCCCAGCTTTTCCAAAAATTCATTGTAGAGCGCCGGCAACCCCACCTGCTGTGCGATCACATGATAGGGAGCCTTTCCTGGGCGAAAGCCGGGAATCTTATAATTCGAGGCGATCTTACGCGCCGCCTTGCGCAGTTCCTGATCAACACGGCTCTGTTCAACCTCAATGGTCAACAGTAATTCGCGATTTTCTCTCTCTTCTTTGGTAATCTGTAGCGACATTGCATCCTCTGCATCTTTGGGCTTAGCCACCGGCCTATTGCACGGACGCCAAGCAAACTATTTTATTTCATCTCTGTAAAGAGTGATTGATTTCTACATTCCATGCAACTATAGGTCAACTATCGGCAGGTCAACTATCAGCCAACCGTTTTGGGATCAGCGATTATATTGCGTTTGCTAAACGGACAGTATAGCACAGCGCGCTTTGGCTACCAAAGATCGCTTGGCATTCTAATAATTTTGTCGACAATTAGACGTGCGATTAAATCCGCCCAAAAGCCTTTTCCAACTCGCCAGCCGAGAGTTGAATCATGGTCGGTCGACCATGAGGACAGGTGCGCGGCGAGCGGCAGGCCTCCAACTGGTGGATCAGCTCTTGCATCTCTAATGTACTTAAGAGTTGTCCCGCCTTGATCGATGCCCGTTTGCAGATCATCTTGACCATACGCGCCTCCAACTCTTCCCCTACCAAATTGCGCCGATTGGCGAGCGCATTGACGATCTCATCGAGCGTCCGCAGCGGGTCTTGTCCCGACAGCACGCTTGGGATCGCGCGCACCAGGTAGGTATCACCACCAAACGGCTCAACGGTAAAGCCTAGTGCCGCCAACTGCGGTAGATATTGAGCGAGCAACCCTGTCAACTCGTGGCCAATGTGCAGCGTTAGGGGATCGAGCAGATGTTGTTGCGGCACCACGCCGGCATCGGTGCCATAGCGTTGTGCCAGATATTTTTCATAAAGAATTCGCTCATGGGCGGCGTGTTGGTCAATTAAAAAGACCCCTTCCGGCCCTTCCGCAATAATATACATCGCGCCAACTTGGCCCACAACACGCAATGGCGGCAACTTTGGCGTCTGCTCTTCGACAATCATCTCGCGAGATGGCGTTGTCGATGGCGACGGGGCATCCGTCGATACAGATGATGGACCTGCTTGGCCAAATGGGTCCGCCACGGCAGATGAATCTACATCGTTTGCGCTTCTGGCGGACGCAGCAACGTCTTCCATAGCAACGGGCGAGCGCTGAACGCTAGCCGGCGGAGACGCAAGCGACTCGCCATAATGATTCGATACCGCAGCAGCTGGTGGCCCAGCGGGAAGATCGAGCGTCCGTTGTCCGGCACCAAGGATCTGCTGGCGTCGCGCAGCCCAGCCACGACTATCCCAATCACTATTATTCCAACCGCCATTGGCGGCTCCAGTTGTCCGTCCACTAGACTCTGGCAACGCCATGTCTGGAATCGGTGCACTATCAATCATTGCGTGGCGCACTGCCCGCTGTACGGCACTAAAGACAGCGCGCTCATCAACAAAGCGGACTTGTACCTTTTGCGGATGCACATTGACATCAACTTGGGCGGCATCAATCGTTACAAAAATAGTCGCCATTGGGTAGCGCCCACCCGGCAGCAGCGTGTGGTACGCCTGGACAATGGCATAGGTTAGGTTGCGATCTTCCACATACCGCCGATTGATAAAGAGATTAATATTGTTGCGGTTAGCACGCGTCAATGTGGGCACGCTGGAATAACCAAAGACCTGAATGGGGGGAGGAGCTTTGGAGGTGGCCGGTTGTCCAGTAGTGGACGCCATCTCTGTTAGCATGAAATCCACATCGAGATCAAGCGCATCCTCTGCCAAGGGAGCCGCAGTCCTGTCCCCTTGCTCCCCCCGCGCGGCCAATTGAAAACCAAGCGCCACATTGCCTACAGCACTCATCTGTTTGGCATTTTCCAGCCCATAGATTTTGACGAGCAGATCATAGAGATCCCCGCTACCGGTCGATTGAAAGACGAGACGGCCATCATTGACAAAGCTAAAGCGCCGGTCGGGGTAGGCCAGTGCGCAATGTTGCACAACGGCGCTGATCTGGCCAGCTTCGGTACTCGCTTTGCGCAGAAATTTTTTGCGCGCCGGCATGTTAAAGAAGAGATGTTCCACATTGATAATTGTGCCAACAGGGGTGCCGGCACGCTGATTGGCTACAACCGTGCCCCCTTCCACACGCAATTGCACGCCAAAGGGTTCATCGCGATGGCGTGTGGTCAGCGTCAGGTGACTCACCGCTGCAATGCTATAGAGCGCTTCACCCCGAAAGCCAAAGGTGGCGATTCCATTGAGATCTTCAGCGCTTTGGAGCTTACTCGTGGCGTGGCGTTCCAATGCCAGGTGTGCTTCTGCAGCGGGCATGCCGTGTCCATTGTCGATGACGCGCAACAACCGCTGTCCGCCTTCTCGAATTTCGACCCGAATCTCGGTGGCACCAGCATCCAGACTATTTTCAATTAACTCTTTTGCCACATTGGCAGGTCGCTCGACGACCTCCCCCGCGGCAATTTTGGCCGCCACATCGGGCGGTAGAAGATGGATTGGCATCAGACGATTATAACACGAAGTAAGCTTGGGCGGAAAGTGATAAAGCCTCCCCATCCAGACAAACGTTTAGCCGAATCGCAAAATAGTTGCCATTACTTTTTTGATTTACCAAACGTCTTGGTAGGTAACAGACCCGAAAATTATATCGTTGTTTCTTTGATGGACTGGCACCCTACCTATCTTCAATAAGACGCCTAAGCACCCTATACAGTTGGTGCGCTGCGCAGGTTATAGGTAAGAAAGGAGATCCACTCATTTAAGGCCTTTCCAAAAAGCGAATCATCTACAAGTTACAATATGTCATTCACCGTTTCTGCTATAGGAGATACACAGGAGGCCGGTTGAATAGGCGACATTTTGCCCTATCAAAAGCCGAGGCCTGCGTAGCTCTGAGGATAGATAAATCCCCTAAAGTCGTACATTTTATTAGGATTTACGCAGAGTGCCGGTTGAGTAGGCAGCTTTTCGCCGTACCGAAACAGGAGGGCTGCGTAAGTCCTATGTATTTAGAAACATTCAGTAGCGATCTATCAGTAGCGATCTATCAGTAGCGATCTATTCGTCAGGAGATCCCAATGCCCGCACCATCTGCAAAGTTTTACCCTACTTCAGAAAGAGTTGCATCCCCAACAACTCGCCCATTGTTTTGTAAACGCTATCTCTTCCTCTTTATTCTGTTAACGGCGATCACCATTCTCTATGCGAATAACCAGCAGGTCAATGCCCAAGTGGGGCTCAATGGAACCACCCCCCATGAGACAATCCCCCCTGGTGGCACAATTCCAGCGCCACAGCCGGATCTTACGCAAGGACAAGTGCGCGTATTGCATCTTGCGCCAATTGCCGTCGATCTCAACAATACCGAAATTGATATATGCACAGAGAGCGGCGAGCCCGTCGCGGGCTTCACTGGGCTGGTCTATCTGGACAATAGCGGCTATCAGCTCCTCCCGCCCGCCAGCTATGATTGGTACGTGGGCACACCGGGCTGTACCACCATGCTGCTCGATCTGCCCCCATTCCTGCTGGCACCCAGCACAGTTGCTACAATCCTCATTGTCGGCGGAGCCAATAGCCAACCCCTCAGCAGCACCCTTGTCATTGATCAACTGGGATGGATCTATCAGCGTTACTTGCCAATCGTGCGTCTGCCTTAAGCGTATCGTTATAGATCTAAAAAAGGCTCATCTGTGAAAAGTGTGAGTTCTCGGCGATAATTGCGAACCCTTTCGGTGCATCACTCACACTTTCGGCTGATGAGCGTAAAAAAAATGGGCCGCCGATCTAAGATCGGCGGCCCATTTTAACATTATCAACCCAGCTTATCCACCCCAGCTTATCCACCCCAGCTTATCCACCACTGAGGGCAGGGATAAAATGAATTTCGCTCGGTTCAGTTAAGCGATGGCGTAAACCGCGTTGGCTAATCTCGCCATTGACAGAAATCGCAATATAGGGGCGAATGCGGCCATCCTCACATAAGCGATCTTCGATCCCTGGATAGCGCGCCTCCAGTTCAGCCACGACGTCGGCAACGGTATCCCCAGCGATAGTGACCTGTTCGACACCGTTGGTTAAGTCACGATGAAGCGATGGAATCCACACTTCGTGCTGCATTTCTTATCCCTAACTCTGTTTGAAAAGCTAGCTCTTCAAAACAACGCCACGTCAAAGTAAATTTTCAAAAGTTCTAGAAAGAACTACTTTTGGCAGACGGTAGAGTACCTACCTTATTTCCAAACGGTAGGAGATTTACTTAATCAGCGGCAACTGATTGCATCTCAACGCTATCGGCTGTATCCAACACGGCGCGAATGATTTTGTCATAGCCGGTGCAGCGGCAGAGATTACCGGCCAACCACAACCGCACTTCTTCTTCGGTGGGATCGGGATTTTTATCAAGTAGGGCTTTGGAGGAGACCAGGAAGCCAGGCGTACAGATCCCACATTGTAACGCAGCGTGTTCCAGGAACTTCTGCTGGAGCGGATGGAGATTCTCGCGCGAGGCAAGACCTTCCACCGAAGTGACTGTGGCGCCATCTGCTTCCACAGCCAGAACCAGACAAGAATTGACCAGCACACCATTAAGGATCACATTGCAAGCGCCACAGTTCCCATTATTACAGCCTTCTTTGGCACCCGTCAGCAATAGTTCATCGCGCAGTACCTCTAAAAGGCTCTGGCGCGGTTCGCAGAGAAATTCGCGTGGTTCACCATTAATGGTTGCAGCCACAACTACTTTCTTGGACATCTCTATCTCCATTCTCTTCATATAGATAAAACCCATAAAAGTCGCACAAATCAAATGGGTGTTCTCTATCTACAAATGTACGACTTTTATATGGTTTGTGTATTAGTTGTTACAGAGAGGACACAGCTTCACGGTTACGCAAGATACGTTTAATCATTTCATAACCAGCAAGATATGTACCTTCTCTTCATTTGTACTCCGCTGCAGCACATAATATCATTTTGTACACGAGCAAAATGATACTTTATGGCGCAGCTCAGTATAGCTTGGGCTTATCTAGCTTGGACTCACCGGATGAAAGTGGACAAACGCGCGATTGGGCCTTCGGCAAAAAGGGCAATTTGGACACTTTGCATAATGAGGATCAGCTTGACTTGGCGCGTTCGATCGCCTTTTGTAACGTGCGGCGGGTGATCACACCAGCGAGATGTTTGCGATACTCGGCGGTGCCACGCATATCACTAATGGGCTTGGCCGCCGCCTGCGCAATTTTAGCGGCTTCGGCAATACTCGCGTCGTTGACGGCTTTGCCAACCAACGCTGCTCCTGCTTCAGCCACGTAAAGCGGCGTCGGTGCAACGGCACCCAATGAAATGCGGGCTGATACAAACTTGCTGCGGCTCTCATCCAACTGTACCGCGGCACCAACACCTACCACAGCAATATCCATTTCATTGCGTGGAATAAAACGTAAGTAGGCAGCACCAAAGCCAGCTTTTGGGGCCGGAATTTGCAAGGAGACCAAGAACTCGCCGCTCTGCAATGCATTACGGCCTGGCCCGACACAAAATTCTTCGACCGGCAACTCCCGTCGGCCATTGGGGCCGGCGATCTGACAGATCACGCTATAGGCGATCAGGTTCGGAATGGAGTCAGCAGCGGGAGAAGCATTACATAGATTGCCACCCATACTTGCGCGACCCTGGATCTGGGTCCCACCAATGAGATGGGCAGAATCCATTAACCCAGGATAGGCCGCGGCGATCTGTTTGTCATCATACATGCGATGGCAGGGCACAGCAGCTCCTAACGTCAACCCCTTGGCCGGATCATAGCTTAGCATCGTAGTTTCAGGTAACCCCTTGACATCGATGACAAGTTCTGCCTTACGGCGTCCTTCGCGTAGGGCGACAATCAGATCAGTGCCACCACTCATTACACGGGCCATCTCCCCTTTTTCTGCCAATAGACCAATTACTTCGTCCACCGATTGAGCGGCTACATAGTCAAATGCTTGCAAGGCTACACCTCCTGAATTGATCTTCTTCGTTGATTTTTGTAACGATCGCATTACCAATTGCAGACCGCCAACTGCATACTACCGTCACCCTTAGTCTCTATCTGTAAATTCTCTATTCCCGCTGGGCCACAACTGGATTTACAGATAGGTTCGTCTCTATCCTAAAATTCTTCGTGCCGATCTCCACCCTAAAGGAATGAGTGGCTCACAGCCAAATTTCAAGATGGGTTCTTATTCTCGAAATCTTGAGTTTCTGCACCGTTATACTTCTGCAACATCATGCGGAGTTTCCACAACTGTAAGATTAAATTTGTCAGTCAATCAGGCAAAAGCGGTAAGCCCGCGCATCTACAGATTGATCTTGCCTCAGGCGCATTCTAACAAATCAAGATTGCATGTGAAGTCACTACAATAAGTGTACAGCAGATTGGCTAAATACGTCAAAAGACTTTTTTGGTATGACGGCATTTGCTCATTGAATCTTGTTATCAAGATTGCGTATGATAAGCATATTCATTGGTACAAGTCACCTGTTACCTTGTCTACCTGTCTACCTGTCTACCTGTCTACCTGTTTACCTGTTTACCTGTCTACCTGTTTACCTGTCTACTTGTTTACCTGTCTACCTGTTTACCTGATCTCCCACTATTCTATGACTTTGCTCTACATTGCACTCACCTATCTCGTCGGGATCGTAGTAGGCTATCTACTCTGGCAAACTGGCTGGGTGGGCTGTGACTGCCCCCCTTATTTGTGGATAATCCCCCTGCTGCTCCTCTCTTTTGCTCCTCTCTTCAACCGCATCGCCTATTCAAATACCCCTATGCCAGCGTTGCGTTGGCCAGAGAAAGCCGGCTTTGAACGGCCACGCCATGGACCGTCACCGGCGCTACTTGTTGCATCGATCCTCTGCTTTGCGGCCGGCGTGTTACGGTATCCCGCTCACCCCCTTGCCCCCTGCTGGTCAACAGACAATCTGGCCTCCTACAATCTACCAGCGGATCAGGCATACGATAATGCCGCGCCTGAGGTCACGATTGGCGGTGCTGTGAGTAGCTATCCCCTGCGTAAAGATAGCAAAACGCAATTCGATGTTGCCGTCACCACCATTGAGCAAGCAGGCCAGCCACAAGCAGTAACGGGTACACTTCGGCTGACCACTGACACCCCTCTTCGCTATCAGTACGGCCAGCCCTTACAACTGCGCGGGCGGCTTGTTACGCCTCCCGTGTTTACCGACTTCTCCTATCGTGACTATCTGGCACGCAAAGGAATCCATAGCCTCCTTTATCCCAGCAGTATTAGCCTTCTGACTGAAGCAAACCAAGGGAATCCGCTCTTTTACCAACTCTATCGCCTGCGGGCACGGGGTGAGCTATTGCTCAATCAACTCTTACCTGAGCCCTATGCAGCGCTGGCCAATGGCATGTTATTGGGCATTGAATCGGGCATTCCCGATACGCTCTATGAACAATTTAATCTTACCGGTAGCAGCCATGTTATTGTGATTTCAGGCAGCAATGTCGCCTTGATCGCTGGGGTTATACTTGCTTTTGGACGGCGGCTTGTGGGACGGCGCCATGCGATCTGGCTGGCATTGGCGGGCATTACCGCCTATGCGTTGCTGGTAGGCGGGGACGCCGCCGTGTTGCGTGCGGCCTGGATGGGCGCGCTCTTTGCCATAGCGACCACACTGGAGCGGCGCAGCACGGCACTTGTTAGCTTAGCGTTTGCCTGCTGGGTCATGACAATTGCCAATCCATTGACCCTATGGGACGTGGGCTTTCAACTCAGCAGCGCAGCAACGGCCGGTTTAATCCTCTTCTCTCCAGGGGTGAATGCCCTCTTTGGTCGTCTACTGCCTGGCTGGCTCGGTGATGGTATGCTAAGCGGAAGCCTGGTCGTTGGCGGGGTCGATCTGGCGCAGACTGGGCAAACCGCCCTTCAGGGCATTCTGCAGGATGGTCTGATGGTGACCCTCGCCGCCAACCTCTCGACTCTGCCGCTCGTCCTCTACTACTTTGGGCGGTTGTCTCTGGTCTCCCTCGCGACCAATGTGCTTATTGCGCCGGCGCAAGCCTTTATTATGCTCTGGGGCACAGCCGGTATTTTGCTGGGTGTAGTGGGGCTGGTGCCGCTGGCACAACTTGTACTCTGGATTCCGTGGCTCTGCCTCGTCTGGACGGTGGGGGTCGTGCAATGGACGGCGGCGTTGCCCGGTGCTAGTCTGGAAATCGCCGGGTATGCGCTCCCGCAACTTCTCCTCACCTATGCAATCATCGCACTGATTGCCGGTCGCCAAGAATTGCGCAATCGCCTTGGTCTGCTTTGGCAGATGGTGCAGGAGAAGCCAAGGCAGTGGCTGCGTGTGACCGCAACGGGCGCGCTGGGGGTTGGCGGCTTGACTGTTGCGGCGATTCTGATCTGGGCCATTCTCCTTGGGCAACCCGACCGGCGGTTGCATATTTACTTTCTAAATATTGGGCAAGGCGACGGTATCTTTATTCAGATGCCATCGGGCCGCCAACTCTTGATCGACGGCGGTGCCAGCCCGCAGCAATTGGCGGCAGAACTCGGTGCGGTGATGCCCTTTTGGGATCGCACCATCGACATGATCTTGATGACCCACCCAGACAGCGATCATATGAAAGCACAAAGTACTTTGGCTGACCGCTTTGCGATCGACACCGCCCTTCAAACGGCGGCTAGCGGCGTCAACACGGACGCCACTGCGTGGCGCGCCAACATGCATAATAACGCAGTCACCATCGAAGAAGAGGCACAGGGGGGCTGGATTGATCTCGGCGATGGGGTGGCGCTATGGATTCTTTGGCCGCCTACAACCCCCTACACAGGGGACGATGCTGACAACGAAAATTCATTCGTGGCCAAGCTCGTCTATGGTGACTTTAGTGTGCTACTCACCGGGGACGCCGGCCTACCAAGTGAAGCGGCCATGCTAGCCGCCGCGCTACCGCTACAATCGACCGTCCTCAAGGTCGGCCACCACGGCAGCAAAAGCAGCAGCAGCCAAGCCTTTCTCGATGCTGTCCAACCACAGTTGGCGGTGATCCAAGTGGGGGCCGAGAATCGCTACGGCCACCCCACCGCAGAGGTGCTCGACCGCCTGCAAGGGACGACGGTGTTGCGCAACGATCTACATGGACGCGTTCATCTGGCGAGTGATGGCCACCAACTGTGGTTGGCGACAGAACGCGCTTATGTGCCCCCCAATGCCCTTGCCATGCCATAGTTGCCCGCCATCAAACCGCCGTCAACGGTCAACGTTGTGCCCGTCACCCAGGATGCATCATCAGAGGCCAGATAAAGCGCCGCTTTGGCCACATCTTCCGGCTGCCCCACCCGTCCCAATGGATACCAGCGGGCCAGCTTGTCAAAGATTTGCGGATCCTCTTGCAAGCGCGCTGCCCAGATCGGTGTTTGGATCGTTCCCGGACAGATTACATTGGCGCGCACATTGTGTTGACCATACTTGATCGCCATGTTTTGGGTCAGGTTGATCACGCCAGCCTTGGCCGCGCTGTACGCTTCTTCGCCCAGCCCCGTCAGCCCATTGACCGAAGCAATATTAATGATCACTCCCCGCCGCTGTTCGATCATCGCCGGCAATACGGCCTTTGCACAGAGAAAGACCCCTTTCAACACTATCGCCAGGTTGTGATCCCAGGTTCCCTCGTCAAAGGTTAGAATATCATCGCCCTGCGAGATGGCCGCACTGTTGACAAGAATATCGACTGTGCCATAACCCTGTAGCGCCTGTTCGGCCATCTGCCCCACACTCTCGGCCTCGGTCACCTCGACGGGCACGGCCAGTGCAGTTCCGCCGGCACTCTCGATCGCTTCTGCGACGATCGCGGCCCGTTTCGTATTACGATCCGCAACAATGACGCTCGCCCCTTCGGCGGCAAAGCAGCGCGCAATCGCCTCGCCAATTCCCGAACCACCCCCTGTGACAATGGCCACTCGATTTTCTAAGCGCACAAACGCCTCCTTATTGAGTAAAACACGGAAAGTCTTTAAAAATTGTAATCCACGAAGGCACACGAAGATTTTTTGCAAAACTTATTGTAACATAAAAAGACCGGGTTTCCTGTGAACCCGGTCTCAACATTGATAATAAATTTAAGCCAATTGTCCGAACTATCGACCTATGCTATCCTGTAACAGAGGGCGGAATTTATAACCATATACAATCTGCCCTTCGCTGCCTTCTTCGCGCAGTTTCCGTGTAACCATCTCGACTCGCATCCCGATCGCCACTGTATCGTGATTGATATCGGTCAACTGCGCCGTCACCATAGGCCCTTCATCTAATTGGACAATGGCGATCACATACGGTTTTTGTTCTTCAAAGCCTTGCGGAACATTGTACATCAGGCTATAAGTATAAACGGTTCCCGTTCCACGAAACGGTTGAGTCTGCTCAACCAACTCGCGGGACGGAGCAGCAGGGCTTGCATTTTTATCAGAGGCAGCGCCATTGGGGCCAATGGCGCTAGCATTGCGCTCACTACCCATTAGTCGTCCCCAACGGCATTTAGCTCTTTTGCTTGTGGCATACCAAAGAGCATGAGATAGCCATATTCTTCAGAATTATCGGTCGTTGATGTTACGGCACCGTAATGGCAATGGGGACAGACACGTTTAGGCGGAAAAATCGCAACGCTACACGATGGGCAAACCTCGCCCTGTAAGCGATATCGTTGTTCTTTTGTACGCCACAAATTTGGGACAGCCATTGTTTCAACCTCATATCATTCATTCGTATTATTCAAACAGATTAGTCAGGTATGTCAGTGATTTAATCGACGACAAACTATCGACATTGCTTTTACACTTCTTTTTCATTTTTCCATTTGTCGTGATTCTACAAGAAACACTCTACCAGTTCGGGGCTTTCAATTCCTATCCATGCTGTCAATTGGAGCGGTTGATAGCTTTTGAGAGAGTTTTTCCATCAAATAACATTGCAAATTTAATGCTATGGAGCATGCGTCTATAGCCCGCCCCTCATTAGCTTACGCAATCATCTGTTTCGGGGATATTTTACCCATAGGGTCTCAAGCAAATGACCCCCGATCAACGTTCAATAAACGATCGTACCGTATCATACATTTATACGTCTACTCCAATACAAATGACATAGACGAAAACCCGTCAGATAAATTCATCCACAGAAGGAGACTGACAGTGACCGCCTCACCGTATAAAATCTGGACAGAACGCGCCGATGCGCTCTACAAAACGATTGATTACCATGTAGCTATTATTCAAAATGGCCAAGAGACGGTCTCGCGCAAAGAGACCATTGCCGCCTTGCTGACGGCGTTAAAATCATTTGGCCAAAGTCAGTTGGCGTTCTTTGTCAATGGCTTTGATCCAAAGGCGAAGGTCGTGCGCTTGGAACCATCCACGCTCTATCCCCCGGAATACGCCATGCGCACCACGGTCGACCAGATCGCCTATGATCTCGACCTGATCCAGCGCGCCTATCAACAGCGGTTGCCCACCCAATCGAGCCCAGAGATGCGGTCGACGTTGGCCAAGGCCGATTATCTAGCCTATCAGGCGTTAAAGCCGGCGATTGCCAACAAGCTCATCGACGATGTAACGGTTATCACCTACTTCCAAAAGGTCGTCAACGTCCGAATTATCCCCTACGCACCGGTCGCTTTCGTCGGTCTGCCGCTGAGCGCGCTGGCGGTTCCGCGCGATCTCCTGGCGATCCCGCATGAGGTAGGCCACTACGTCTTCCGCCACGGCCGCACCCAAAAGGGGATTGTCGCCGGCAGTCGCTTTGATGCCGCGCTCACCCAGCAATTTGCCGATCTACCAGCGTGGTGTCGCGCCTGGCTCGAAGAGATCTTTGCCGATGTCTACGGCGCATTGGTGGCGGGGCCGATCATGGCGTTGGGCTTTGCGGATCTGGTCAGCGACGATCCCTATGTGGATTTCACTGCGGATGATGGCGAGCATCCGGTGGCGGCGTTGCGCCCCGGTGTCTACCACACGGTCTTCCAGAAGCAGGGCAACAATGGTCACGAGGTGGAATTACTGACCGAAGCGTGGCACCAATGGCAGAAAGCACGGGGCAAAGCAGAATCTTTTACACCCTACAGTCACCACGGTCATAACGATGAGCATAAAGAGCCGATTCCACTTGAAGAGGCCAAGCAGACGGTGGACAAGGTGATCAAAGCGCTCTTAGCCGGCGATCTGGGTGGCTTACCTGCGAAGACTGAATTGTGGAGCAGCCCATTACAGGCCGGTGATAGCATTGAACAGTTGATTACCACCTTTGAGGAGCGCGTCCGCGGTCTGCCTATCGCCGAAGATCGGCTGGCACCGGAGTTAGCCGTGGCCTCCAAAGCGCACCAGCGTGGGGCAACGGTTGAGCCGGCAGCGGTTGAACTGGAATTGCAACTGCGCCCGTTGAAGGGATCCACAGACTCTGGCGTTCTACCCAGCTATGATATCGGTGGGCCAAGTGGTGGGAGCGCCGGCACCAAACGCCGCGTCGGCGACACCGGCCTCTGGATCGATGCGCTCAAAAACAACGGGGCAACCTTTAATATTCCACCGCTGGTCTGGATGGAGCTGTTGGATGGCAGTGGTTGGGCGATTGAGGGGCCGGGGGGTGGGAATGCACACTGATTAACCATGCGTCGCCGGTAAATTAGACATGATCCATTTTATCTTAGCCCTTTCCGAGATTAAAAAGCGAGTATCTTGCTCGCTTTTTGCTTGCACAGGGAAGGGCTGAGATGAGGTTCCAGAATCACCTAGACTTCATATTACACTACTGCATGGCAAGAGTTTGACTCTTCGGTTTGCAATGCACGTAAGCGGTCCTGAATATTAGCCGTAAGTGGATGTTCATTCGGCAGCGCAATTGAAATCGCACTTTGCCACAGTTCAGTGGCGTCTTGTACATTACCTAGATGGTTCTGTACATCACCTAAATGTTGTAGTATATAAACAAGGTTAAAGTCTTCATGCAAATCTTGGAGCATTTTCATGCTTTTTACGCCAATTTCAATGGAACTCTCAAAAGCCTGATTTCCTGCTAAAATTCTGCTCAATTCATAATACATCAATGCCTGAAATCCGCGATCTCCAATTAACTGAAATAGCGACAGGGCTTCTTGCGCATAAGATTGAGCACGTGGATAATCTTCCTGCAGTCTGGCCACAACGGTCAAACTGTAGTACGTTGCTGCTAGTTCTCCTCTGTTGTGAAGCTGATTACACAGATCTAATGCTCGTTGACAGTATCCATTAGCAATTTCGTATTTTTTTTGTTCAACAGCGATATCTGCCAGCAAACGAAGCGTTGGCAAAAGACTGGCGGTGTCTTGAGTTTCCTCTTGTACCTTCTGTGCCCACTCGCACAGAGACTGTGCTTTACCAACAAATCCTCGCCTATAAAATAATAAAGCTTTTTGATAAGTCGCTGCAGCAATACCAGATGTGTTGACGGTACCTTGGTGCAGCTTTAAACTTTCTTCCAAGTACAACTCAGCGGCATCATATTGTGCTTTGTCTAATGCGATCCTCGCTAGATAGTATTTCACCATAGCGATACCGTTACCATTTGCGCTCTTTGTATAAAGCTCCAGACACGGGTCCAAAAGCGCTTCTGCTTCCCCATAGTCATCTTGTTCAATACATGCTCGTCCCCATCGCAACAAACACTCCGCCAACGCTTGCTCATCCCCCAACGCTTCTGCCGCTTCTTTCACCAATGCATACGCCTCACGTGCCTCTGTATAGCGCGCCTGTGTAAACCAGGCATCCGTCAACGCATCGGCATAATCCAACACCAGTGGCCACTCTTCCAGCACATGGGCCGTCTGCAAGCCAGCGATCAGATTCTCCCACTCAGGCTGAAGCGCAGCGTAGTCGGTGCGCTGTCCCTGGGCAAAGGACAGGTAATAGTGGACCAAACGCAGTTGCGCGGCCTGATCATCCCCCAACTGCTCACCGGCAAAATCGGCGAGCAGCGGATGTTGCCGATAGCGCGGCGGCTGTCCACTATCGACTTCTTCTTCTGTGAGGAGCGACAGCGCCATCAGGGTAAAGAGGCGATCCTCGGCGGTATAGGGATCGAGTTCGGCCAGATAGGCGAGGGCCGGCACGGCAAAGGAGCGCCCGCCAAAGAGCCCCAAGAGCGCAAAGACCCACTGCTGCTCCTGATCGAGCGACTCCCAACTGACGGTAAAGGAGGTGCGCACGGCGCGGTCGCTGATCGCCAGGTCGAGCCGCTCTTGCATATCGTGCAACCGTTCGGCCATGTCGACCAGCCGCCGCCGCGGGCGGGAGCGCAGCCGTTGCGCCGCAATTTCGACCGCCAATGGCAAGTTTTGCAGCAAGGTGCAGATCTGGCGCGCCGCCTCCACTTCGGCGTTGACCCGCTCTTCACCCAAAATGCGCACAAGCAGTTGTTCGCCATCGTGGGGCGTCATCTCGGCGAGGGGATAGGCGTGGGCATGAAAGGCGGCTGCGATGTCAAGGTCGCGCGTCGTCAGCAGGGTGGCGCTGTTGCTGCCGCCGACAAAGAGCGGACGGGCGCGCGCAACGCTGCGCACATCGTCAAGCACAAAGAGCAGTTGCTTATCAGCGAGCACACCGCGCAGGGCCGCCGCGCGGTTTTCGACATCAGAGAGGCCACTAAAGTCATAGCCCAGCGCCTGGGCCCAACTGCCGAGAATGTCAAGCGGATCGCTGCCGGCGGTGTAGGCCCAAAGCACGCCGTCGACAAACTGTTCGCGCAGATCGCGGGCCAGTTGCGCGGCGAGTGTGGTTTTGCCCACGCCGCCCATCCCCACCAGTGCGACGGTACGGTTAGCGCTTGCCGCCGTGAGTTGCTGGCGCAGTCTGATCAGTTCATGGCCACGCCCGACAAAGTGTAATTGTGGCGCAGGGGCTTGAAAAGGTGGGGTCGGCACTACAGGTGGTGGCGCTGGGGTTGGTGCAAGCGTTGGCGCACGGGGTGCCAGAGGCGTGCTCTCCCGTTCAAAGAAGCCAGACTCGATCTGGTCATAGAGTGCGTTGGTCTCATTGGAAGGGGGCACACCGAACTCATCATCCAGAATGCGGCTGGCACTCTCATAGTAAGCCAGGGCCGCGCTCCGTTGACCGTTGAGCGCCAGCAGGCGCATCATCTGCTGATGGGCTTCTTCCAGCCACGGCTCGCGTTTCAGCAGTTGGTTGACCGCTTCGATGCCCCGATCAAAGACTTGCTGTTGAATATAATGCTCAACGAGCCGCAACATTGCCTGGCGCGCCATTTGGCTGAGCCGCTCCCGTTCGGTGGTGACCCACTCTTCAAAGAGCGGTGCGTCGCGCACGTGGAAATCATCTAGAAACTCACCCTGATAAAGCGTTATGGCCTCTTCTAATTCGGCAAAGGTTGGTTCATGACCATGCAAGCAGTGCTCAAAGCGCGCCACATCGAGCGTATAGTTGCTCTGCCGGTTTAGCCCGATCGTATCACGGGTGCCGGTGAGAAACGGTTCCATGTCCGCGCGTAACTTAAACCACTCTACCCGCAAATTGCGGCGCGCGGCAGCTTCGTCCAGATCGCTCCAGAGCAAGCCGGCCAAGCTCTGGCGCGAATAGATCTGGCGCGTCATTACGAGATAGAAGAAGAGCGCCTGCGCTTTCTGTGATCTTAGCTCTACCGGTTGGCCATCCACAGCAATTTGTGGACGCCCCAAGAGCGTTAATGCTAAGGCTGCCATCTCAGTCCAATCAACCAGGAATCAACGATCATTTAACGCATGTGGGCTATGCTGGGATTTATGAACAGCTGATGCGATCGACATGTGACATGGTGCGCACTTCAAATCGAGAGCCACCGTTATGAAATATCACAATTACGAAATATCACAAGTCCGAAACATCACCGAAAATAGTATACCGTATTTTGTCAAAAAATCCATGCGGCGCTAATAACAAATGTATCATTTACCAATCAATCATCAGACAGGCAATGGGGCCACACAGAGAGGGACGTTGTTTGTGCCTTTCCCCTCAGGCACAAACAACCGTCACTCACAACCGGTGGTCCGGTCCGTTTTTCAGGGAATGGATAAGGATCAGATCATGGGCAACCCAACAACGTCCGCCGTTGTGCATGGTTTACAAACGGGGCGCGAAGCGCAGGATCTAACCGTCCAACGCTTTACCCCGCTGCAAAGTGAACCCTTATGGAATGGTTGTGGGCAACCCACAGCCATCCATGCCTGTGTGCTTGTCAAGCATCGCGCCCGCCAGATACTCACGGCGATACGGACGTTGGACAATCGTTTGCGCCTCTTTAGTTGGCGCGTCAATGCCGATGGGGTTGTGCTCTGTACAGGGAACACCGATGTACTAGTAAACGAGGTGACGCAGGTCGATCTTGTACGTGCCCAGAAATATGTTTCCGCCTGCCGTACGGTCGATGGCGCGCTGCATCTGCAATGTTGGGATGTCAGCAACACCGGCGCGATCTACACCAGTGGGTCGGCCGCGGTTGTGCACGATGCGTTGGAGTGGCTTCAGCTACTGGTGCTTGCACCTGACCGTCTGTTGACAATTGGGTTGAGCCAAGATGGACGTTGGCACCTCAGCACTTGGGCGATTGGCGATGAAGGAGCACCGCAACAGCTTTATCAAGAGTCGTTAGCCGCCGTTACCGGTTCGCTCTCCGCAACGCTATTGCCGAGGGATGCCCTGGCAGCAGTCACAACAGGGTTCGGCGCGCCACAGCCACTGACCGATAGTGCGGCGCAACGCATTACCTTTGCCACAGTCATGCATAGCGCGCCCGATCAGTTGCAGTGGACACGCTGGCACTGTTTGCCCAACGGAGAATTGCAGATCGAGGAGCAGGTCGAACAGCATCATCCTACTATTGTCGAAGTTGCGCTGACGACGGTCAACAGCGTTCTGGTGACTTTGCTCCACAGCGCCAAGGGGCGACTCCAGCTTTTCCATGGTTGGCCTGCGCCAATAAAAGAGCAGCCAGCAAAAGAGCGCCAAACAGTAGCAGTTACCTTGGCGGAAGGGGTGCGTCTCTTTACGGTGACAAATGATGGAGAGCAGCTTATGATCGCACACGTGACCACCCGGTCGCAGCAGACAGGAAAGATGACAGAAACCGATAATTTCCCCGAAGTGACCACAGTAGAAATGCATCGTTGGCAGCCCACCACACAACATTGGCAAAGTTGTGGCAGTGGCACCTTGCCGATCGCCACTGCGACCGAGCTCGCGCTCTGCAATCAACCCCTTGACGGCAATGCCCCCTTCCTCACGGCCATTGGGACCGCAGCTGGCGCACTGCACCTCGTTACTTGGGGTGATAGTCATGCGGGTGATAGTCATGCGGGTGATAGTCATGCGGGTAATGGTTACGCAACGTAATACAACCACCATAACTACTACGACAACGGTAAATTCGACAAGATTTACAAAATTTATAGGATTGCGACATTAAAGAGAATATCCTGTGCATCTTGTTCATCCTGTCTACTGATTGAAATTTAACGTTGGCGCACGACTCACCCAACCGAAAAGCCAACCGAATAGAGAATCAGGAAGCCGGCTACTTTTCAGCGTTGCCCCAAGCTGTTACACTATAGATTGGTCATTGGTGCCACGTTCTGGGCGCATAAGTAAAATCAGATAAATCTTTGGGGAATATGTCATTCCTGCCTGCGCAGGAATCCAGGTGTATGGCCCCCTGCCTGCGCAGGGGTGACATTATCAAAATCTTGTTTTATTGCACTTACAGTAACAATTAACCGTTGACCATTGATTATTTCTTGTTAGCCGACTTTGTCGCTGATGTGCTCGCTCAGCCGCGGTCGCCTATTTATGTGAAACGGTACTGCATGCGTGACAGCAATTTAAAATATCATCTGATTACTCTTGGTTGCCCGAAAAACAAGGTTGACAGCGACGGCATTGAAATGCTACTGCGCCAGGCCGCCTATCAACCGTCGGCGGCAGAGCGTGAGGCCGATGTGCTGATTGTCAACACCTGTGGCTTTTTGGAAGCGGCCAAGGAAGAGTCGATTGGCGTGTTACAGGAGTTGGGGCGCAAGAAACGCAAGGATCAGCTGCTGATTGCCGCCGGCTGTCTGGCTCAGCGCAATGGCGAAGAGGTATTGCAGCGCGTCCCCAAGGTCGACGGCTTGCTGGGCACCCGGCGGTGGATGGATGTGATGGAGCTGATTGGATCGCTGCGCAATGGTGACGGTAAGCGATCGTTACAACGCTATAGCCTGTTAGGTGATCCCGACGAGCGCTTTGCGTTGGCCGTTCCGCGTCCCCCCGTGAGTGGCGGCAGTGCCTATCTCAAAATTTCCGATGGCTGCAACGCCCCTTGTGCCTTCTGCACGATTCCCTCCTTTAAAGGCAAGTTACAGAGCCGCCCGTTGGCGGCCATTGTTGATGAAGCACAGGCGCTCGTCGATGCTGGGGCGCGTGAATTGGTCATTGTGGCGCAAGATACGACCGATTATGGGCGCGACCGCGGCGAGCCGAATAGCCTCGCTCAACTGCTGACCGCGATCTGCAATCGCACGGAAGATAGCGGCGATGACGGACTGCGTTGGCTGCGCTTAATGTACGCCTATCCCGGCCATGTCAGTGACGAGTTGATTGATGTGATGGCCACGCAGGAGAAGATTGTGCCCTATCTCGACATGCCACTGCAACATGGCGACCCACGCACCTTGCGCCGGATGCGCCGCCCCAGCCGGCTAGAGATGGTCTATGATCACATAAGCAAATTGCGCGCGGCCATGCCCGCTATGGCGCTACGCTCCACCTTTATTGTCGGTTATCCCGGCGAAACCGAAGAAGAATTCCAAGGGCTGCTCGACTTTGTCCAGACGATCGAGTTTGACAAAGTGGGTGCCTTCACCTTTAGCCCCGAGCCGACAACCCCTTCAGCGACCTTGCCTGATCAGGTGCCGGATGAGGTGAAAGCCGAGCGCTATGCCCGCCTGATGGAAGCACAACAGCCGATCAGCTTGCGCAAGAATCAGGCGCAAGTTGGCAAAATGCTCGAAATTTTAGTCGAAGGTGAAGGGGAGATTGAAGGCAGCGGCGATCCGCTTTTGCTTGGTCGTAGCTACCGCGATGCCCCCGAAGTTGATGGCCTTGTGCTTGTCCCAGGCATCACCGGCGTTCCAACCGGCACGATGATGGAGGTCTTTATCAATGGCGCGATGGAGTATGATCTGGTGGGTGAGGTGTTGGTGAAAGAGGTTTTCAGGAGTAGAGAGTAGCGCTTAGTGTCTGTCCGTAGATTATCTGTTCCCGTTGGGCTACAACCGAATTTACAGAGGGTTCTTATCCAAACCACCCACGCCGACGGGGAGCCTGTGTCTGGCGCGCTTGCTGTTGTTGACGCATCACCTGTACGACCTGGGCTACCTGCTGTTGCAAGGCAGAGACCGTATTTTCCAGTGCACGCACACGGCTTTCAAGCCGTTCTTTGCGCGTCTCTTCGCGGCGCTGATATTCAGCAAAGGTTCGCTCGGACTCCAGCATGCGCTCCCGCAGTTTGCGATTTTCCTCTTTCAGGTTGAAATTATCCTGCACCACCACATTGACAATTTCGCGCACGGTGCCTTGGCTATTGAGCACCGTCTGCTGGCTACTGGCAATCGTGCCTAGCAAATCTGAAATCACCTGCGGTACACCGCCAGTGTTGAGATTTGCTAAGGCAGTCTCATCTTCTTCAAGGGCATCCGTGGCAATTTGCGTCGCAAAATTGGGGATGGGCAGACGCTTGGGGGTAAGCTGGTTGTGGATCTGGCTGTCATCAAAGCCTTGCTCCAACAGCCGGTGGATCGACATAAGCACAGCCACATCAGCGTTACTGTACCGTGGCTGTTCACTGCTTGTATCGGTAGCCAAGAGGTGGCTAAACCGCCGATTCCACTCAGCCAATTGCACAGGCGTCACCTGCAAATGGCTGGCGACTTCGGCAAAAGAGAACGAATATTCTGTTCGGTCCGTCTCGGTTGCCCGGCGCTCTTCACTCATGCCATTATCATAGCACAGTTACTCTTTAATGACACGCCAAGTGGTCTCGATAGTTTTATCATCATTGTAAAACGATGCATTGGGTTGACCGTTGTTGGCACCTGGCTGTGCAGAAGCACCGGCACTTTGGCTATTTGCACTGGGCGTCTGATACCGAGCCATCATCTGCAAAAAGACATTTAGGGCGATAAAGACCACAACAATATCATCTAGTGGATTGAAGGGAAGCAGATCAATCGGCGAAATCCAATAGACAAATGCCGCGAGTGGAACCAGCCATTTGGCCGCCCAGGGAATATTGGGGTCACGCAGTGCCTTCCACACCTGATAAAATTGACGGGCAAACCCTCCTACCCCAACAGTCGTCGTCGAATTCATTGTACTTTCTCCTTGATACACAACACTACTCTACTACAACTACAGCAAGCATTCAACTCGTGTAGTGATAACCATTCTTGTCGATTTACAACCTAAAGCAGTATACTATGGTATAGTTGTTAAGGTATAGTAACTGAGTATAGTAACTGAGTACACTAATTAAGTACAGTATACCGAATTTTCCATACACTGACAAACGATCTGTCAATGCCCAGCAATTCCCAAATCGCTCTATGATCTCTCAGTTAACTGCTGTCTCTTTTTGTGTGCTGATCTGACCTATGGCTACAACCTCGCAAATGTTAGCAGATTATGCGGATATTCTGATCCAGGTGCTCGCCGAGTTGCGTGGCGCTTTTTTGGATGCAGCAGATAGTCGCGAGCAGGCAATCGAACTTCTCTCTGCACAGATCACCGATCCCACCTCCGTGCAATTTGCCTACCAAGAAGTGGTTGACATGACAGACGGCGCACAAGCGGCAATTGAAGCGCTTTTGCGCGAAAACGGCGAAATCGTTGAAGCCCAATTTGCGCGTGAGTATGGCAGTATCCGCCAAATGGGGCCAGCAAAACTCGAACGGGAAACCCCCTGGCTTTATCCCGAAAGCGTGGCCGAACTGCTCTACTACTATGGGCTGATTGGCCGCGGCTTTAAAGGAGCGGGCCAAAAAGCACAGACGATTATTTATCTACCGACCGATATTGTTCCTTGGTTGCCGTACCCGCAAAGCAATCCAGAGGGCGATAGTCTGCCCATTCAGCCGGTACCCCCACCCTTAGCCTCGCGCATTGTCCCGGCAGACGATAGCTTTTTGGCCGATATGGGAACATTGCTTGGCTTTCTCCACACTGATCGTTTGCGGATTACTACTCAGGGACCCCACCCAGAAGATATCGATCGCTTTGTGCAGCGGCTCCAAATGCCCTTTGGCAGCGATATGCCCGACCTAAACCGACGGCTGGCGCTTCTTTTGCATGTCGCCAAACGGTTGGGTTGGCTACGTCGGGCAGAAGACGATGTGGTGCAACTGACCAGCAATCGCGTACGCCAGTTCCTAGATAAAAATCGTGCCGAACAGCGCGTCGCCCTTTGGGATGCTTGGCTCAATTCACCAGAATGGAACGATCTCTGTAACACGCCGTCGCTCGAATGCACCGAAACTGGTGCTTGGCAAAATGATCCACTGCAATCGCGCTTGGCTCTGGTGGGGCTGTTGAGCCGGCTACAGCCAGGTTTCTGGTATAGTCAGTATGATTTTATTGAAGCTGTCAAAACGGTAGCCCCCAACTTTCAACGGCCAGATGGCAACTTCGACACCTGGTATATTCGCAATATAAATACGCAAGAATTTCTAAAAGGTTTCGAGCAATGGAATGCCGTTGAAGGGGAGTTGATCCGCTTTCTGCTCAATGGACCACTCCATTGGTTAGCTTTGCTGGATCTGGCCGAACCATCGGCTGGTGACGATCTGCTCATCTCGCTGAGCGGTTGGGGAGCGCTTTGGGCAGGCCACGAAGTACCACAACCGCATGAACAGTTACGTCACACAATCGAGGTTGGGGAAGATTTTACACTCAAGCTCTCTGCCGGGGTCTCATTGGCCGATCGATTTCGCATTGAGCGCTTTGCGCAATGGCAGGCAAGTTATCCAGATTTTGTCTATCAGATCAATCAGCGCAGCTTGAAGCGTGCCTTGGCCGAAGGAATTGGTGCGCCGCAAATTTTAACATTCCTCAAGACACACGGTAGCCAGGTGCCCGATAAAGTAGAGGCTGCCATCCAACGTTATGCGCCTTCTGCTGTCTAATGCATCATTAACAGAAAAATTTTATAATCCGACACTGAGTTTCTGACAGAAATTCAGTGTCTAGGCCAAACGTGTTTGTTAAAGATGCACTAAGTGTCTATCCGTAAATTCTCTGTTCCCGCTGGGCTATAACCGAATTTACGGATAGCTTCTAAGTTAAAATTTGGCTCATACAATTACTCCATAAACTTTCGTAAAGTGGCTATCTCCACAGTCATGGTCAAGGGTTTTTCAAATTTATCCGCATTAATTTTTATCTGTAACCCATGTGACTATATCCATAGAGCAAACAGACACCATTCCTGAAAAGCATCGATTGTTACGTGCAAATTGCCCATTGCCTGGCCGCTACATTTATGCACAACGCTTGTTGACATCTTTATTAAAAACGGTTAAGATTGTCCTGCCTCGACCGAAGACAAACTGTGGCAGTTGTAAACTGTGGCCCCATCAAACAAACATAGTTGTACACTCATAACCATTTTCAGATAGATTCTGAACAGTGCAACAGCCCTCGCGGCAGCCTCTAGACCGATTGCAACGCTGTAGCCGAACTTTTAGCGCATGGCGAATGCAGTATAAACAGCTCTTGGCAATGGCGAAAACCCCACGCAGTCCACGGAGTTGCCAGCTTTTTCGTATCAACTTACAACAAAGGAGATTTTTCTTATGGCACGTCATTTAAGGAAAGTACACCTGCTCGGACTGTTGGTTGTCCTGGCAATGGTGCTTGCCGCTTGCCCAGCTACAACCCCAGCCGGCGATACCGGTGCCACCGGCGGCGATAGTGCAGCAGCGCCAGCCGCTGATGCCAGTACAGGCGGGATCGGTGACCGCGATCCCAAGACTTTGAACATTCTCTACTGGCAAGCCGTTTCGATCCTCAACCCTTATCTCTCCAGTGGTACCAAAGATTTTCATGCTGGTGGCCTCATTCTCGATCCGTTGGCGGAATACACACCGGAAGGTATCTTGGTCCCTGTATTGGCTTCTGAAATTCCCACTTTAGAAAATGGCGGCATTTCAGAAGATCTGACGACGATCACCTGGAAGCTACAGGAGGGCATTGTCTGGTCCGATGGTACCCCCCTTACCGCCGATGATGTTGTCTTCACCTGGCAATATTGCTCCACACCAGAGACCGGCTGTGCTTCTGCCACCTCTTATGAAGGGGTCGCCAATGTAGAAGCAGTTGATCCATTAACCGTCCTCGTCACCTTTGATGCGCCAAAGCCATTCCCCTACCCACCCTTTACCAGTAACTTGGCCCCAATTATCCAAAAGGCACAGTTTGCCGATTGTATCGGGGCCGCGGCGCAAAGCTGTGCGGATCAGAACACAGGCCCGATCGGTACCGGTCCGTACAAAGTTGTCGATTTCCGCGCCAATGATGTGGTGACCTACGAGCGCAACGAACTCTATCGCGTCGAAGGCAAACCCTATTTTGATAAGATCGTCTTCAAGGGCGGTGGTGACGCTGCTTCGGCTGCCCGTGCTGCATTGGAAACCGGCGAAATGGACTATTCGTGGAACCTGCAGGTGGAGCCACAGATCCTTCAGGACATGGAAGCCGGCGGCAAGGGAACATTGGTCACGGCCTTCGGTGGCAATGTCGAACGTATTTTGATCAACTTCACCAATCCCAGCCCAGATATGGGTGACCAACGCTCCGAATGGGATCCTGGCAATCCGAATGCCCATCCATTCCTCAGCAACAAATCGGTCCGCGAAGCGCTTTCGATGGCGATTGATCGCAGTGTAATTGCCGAACAACTCTATGGGCCTGCCGGTCAGCCAACTTGCAACATTCTCTCCGGCCCTTCGACCGTTGTCTCGCCCAATACCTCGTGTGAACAGGATATCGAAGGGGCGAATGCGTTACTAGATGAGGCCGGCGCAGTCGACACCGATGGGGATGGCATCCGTGAACTAGATGGAGTGCCGTTGCGCATTCTCTACCAGACTTCAACCAACTCGGTCCGCCAGAAGACGCAGGCCTTGGTCAAGCAGTGGTGGACTGAAATTGGTGTTGAGACTGAACTGCGTGACGTGGATGCTGCCGTCTTCTTTGGTGGTGATCCAAACAGCCCGGATACGTTGGGTAAATTCTATACAGACGTGGAAATGTTCACCAACGGTCCTGAGACCACCGATCCGCAGAATTATCTTGCCGGTTGGCTCTGTAGTGATGGCGAGAACATTTCACAGTCCCCCAACTACCTCGGCAACAATACCGAGCGCTGGTGTAGCGAAGAGTACGATGCGCTTTGGGATGAGCTTTCCAACACAGCCGACCCGGATAAGCGCATCGAATTGGCAATTGCACTCAACGACATGTTACAAAATGAATTTGTCAACTTACCGCTCGTCTTCCGCGGTTCAGTCTCTGCCCACTCCAACACCATACAAAATGTTCAGATCAATGGTTGGGACACCGAACTCTGGAACATTGAAGATTGGACCCGTGGCGAGTAAGCTTCTTCTGTTCGAGTCGCTTTCCGCTTCGTAGGGAGAGCACAGATCTTTGACGAACGTTCCGATTTCGACTCGGTGCTCATGGTACGGGCACGGTATACCGTGCCCGTACCATGAACAGAGCCGTTATTTCTACCAATCCACGCCAACTATTATGAGCATTTACCTAATTCGGCGTATCCTCACCGCCATCCCTACTCTACTCTTTATTAGTTTTATTATTTTTGCCCTCCTCGATCTGGCGCCTGGCGATCCGACGGGTAATCTGCCGCTGACGGTGCCTCCCGAAGTTCGCGAAAAGATCCGGCAATCCTTGGGCCTCGACGAACCCTTTGCGGTGCGCTATGTGCTTTGGCTTAAACAGTTCACTATCAACGAACCGCTCAACGCCCTTGAAGAAAGTTTTGGCGTGATTGTACCGGCTGTAAAGTTAGGATCGATTTCCTTGATCGACGCGCCGACGGATCGCCTACGGGTAACTTCATGGGCTGCGCGCGGCAAGCCGGTAACAGAACTGATCCGCGAACGGCTGCCACAGACATTGTGGGTGGTGGGCCTCTCCTATCTGCTTTCCGTCCTAATGGCAATTCCGCTGGGGGTTATTGGGGCCGTGCGCCAGAATTCGCTTTTTGACCAGATCTCTTCGGTGATTGCCGTCATCGGCTTTTCCATCCCTACCTTTGTGACAGGGCTACTGGCAATCGTGATCTTTAGCGTCAAATTGGGCTGGTTCCCGATGATCTACGACACCACTCTGGTCGTCCATGACTTTGGTAGCTTCTGGCAACAGATCAAACAGATGATCATGCCCGTCTCTGTGTTGGCCTTTTTTCAGGTGGCCCAATTGAGCCGCTTTACGCGCTCTTCCATGTTGGACAATTTAAAGCAGGATTATGTACGCACCGCCAATTCCAAAGGCTTTCGCGAACGCTATGTGATCATGCAACATGTTCTGCGCAATAGCCTCATCCCCGTTGTCACCCTCATTGCGCTGGGGATTCCAGGCATCTTTGCCGGTGCGATCATCACGGAACAAATTTTCCGAGTCAATGGCTTGGGTGCGCTCTTAATCATCTCCATTCAGAGCTTTGACATCCCTGTTGTCATGACCGTACTCTTTATCTTTGCCGTATTGATCGTGGTCTTTAATTTAATTGCCGACGTGGTCTATGGCATTTTAGATCCGCGTATTCAGTATAACTGACCTACCACGGGCCTCCGGTAGCTTGCCCTCCTGAAGAGCGAAGGGAAGGAAGATCTCCTTCAATCAACAAGAGCGGCCGCAAGGGAAGTAACCTGCATGATTTTGATATTACGAGGACGAAAGAGTCTATGGCCGCAACAACTCAAACTGCCCCCGCAACGATTATGATACCGACACTGCGCTCCAAGAAACCACGCACATTGTGGGGCGATGCTTGGTCCCAATTTCGCAAAAATAAGCTAGCGATCCTCGGTATAGTAGTTTTGAGTTTCCTGATCCTTGGCACGATTCTGGGGCCAATCTTCTACACGGTTAACCCCGAAACGATCGATATTATGTCATCCGAGCTATCACCAACCTTTACGGGTGAACATCCCTTTGGAACGGATGATTTGGGGCGCGATACCTTTGCCCGCAACCTACATGGTGGTCGTATTTCGCTGGCCGTTGGGGTTACAGCCATGTTGATCGCAATGACCTTCGGCACGTTGGTGGGATTATTGTCCGGTTTTATTCCCAGCTTAGATGGTCCCCTCATGCGCTTCACCGATCTGATGTTTGCCCTGCCACAACTCCCGCTGTTACTCGTCATTATTATGCTTTTTCGCGATACGCTGCGTGGCATTTTTGGTCCCGAAATCGGGATTTTTATTCTAGTTGTCTTTGTGATCGGCATCTTGGGCTGGATGCCTACCGCGCGCATTGTACGTGGTTCGGTACTCTCGATCAAAGAGAAGGAATTTGTCGAGGCGGCAGATAGCATTGGGGTTCGGCGGGGTATCATTATGTTCAAACACATCCTGCCCAACGTGATGAGCCCAATTATTGTCTCGGCTACGCTGGGTATTGCTTCGGCGATCCTCACCGAATCTGCGCTCTCTTTTCTTGGGCTTGGCTTTCCTTCCGATGTACCGACTTGGGGGCGCCTCCTCTTTGATGGTCGCGATTTTATGACACGCAATCCTTGGCTTGTTGTTTGGCCTGGTCTTTTTATCTCGCTGACGATCCTCAGCATCAATTTCATGGGTGATGGCCTACGCGATGCCCTCGATCCACGGTTGCGGCAGTAGGCCGCTAGCACTGTTGTTTTGAAAACGGTAGTTCATATGGAATTCCGAGGGCACCAATGCCCATCCACTCCTCACCAACAAAACCATCCGCCAGCACTCTCGATGGCGATTGATCGCAGTGTTATTGCTGAACAGCTCTACAGCCCATCCGAATAGCCAACGTGCAATGTAATCTCCGGACCGCCAGCGTTTGCGTCGGCCAATACCACGTGTGAACAGGATATCGAAGGGGCGATTGCGCTTCTGGATGAAGCGGGGATTGTTGATACAGATGGGGATGGCATTCGCGAATATGAGGAGACGCCGCTACGCATCCTCTATCAAACCTCAACAAACTCAGTGCGGCAGAAGACACAGGCGTTGGTGAAGCAGTGGTGGTCGGAAATTGGCGTGGAGACTGAGTTGCGCGATATCGACTCGGCAGTCTTCTTTGGCGGCGATCCCAATAGCCCCGATACGCTGGGTAAATTCTACACCGATGTCGAGATGTTTACAACGGGACCAGCTTATCCCGATCCGCAGACCCATCTTGCCAATTGGCTTTGTAACGGCGGCGAGAATATTGCCAAAGCGGAAAACAACTCCCTAGGCGACAATGTGGAACGTTGGTGCAATGTTACATAGGTCGCTGTTGAGTAAGCTGGTTTCGATACAGCAAAAACCAGCGACCTACGTAACTCCTCAAAGTAACAAAAAAGAGGGAGACGCTCTGTCTCCCTCTTTTTTGTTACTTTTCCACCAATCCCACACGCTGCGCCATTGCCTCGTCAAATTCACCGATAAAGCGCCACCAATTCGTCAATGCCCTTCCCCGATAAGTTAAACCATTGTTGGCACCCGGCAAGTTCTGCATCCAATAGATAAACCAGGTTAAGCTGTCACTGTGCCAGCGGTCGCAATTGATCTGTTGCTTTTGGCCACTGCCATCCGGCTGCCAATCTTCAATATCGCTGAGCACATAACTTCGATTGCGCCAGTCATAATCGCGTTCACCATTGGGTGGATAATGCGCCCAGCCGCAGCGCCCTTCGCCGGGTTTGCCGACAAATTTATGCCAGAAAAGATCAGGATCGATGTGGCGCAGCACTGCTTCGATCTGATGCATATGATCTTCCACGGCTTCTGAGGGCCCACGACCATAGTTATAGTGGTAGACAGTGTATGTCTTGCTTAGCACCGGCAAATCGTGCGAATCGCGGTCACTGTTGCTGATATCGCCATAGGGGCCAGCCATATTCGATTCCCAGAGATCGATCACGCCGCCATGATAGCCCCAAAGCCAAAGCTCTTTCACGCCCCGTTCTTCGATCCAATTCGCAATGTCGATCCGTTGTAGGATCGCATTGTAGTCGGTCATGGATACGCGATGGTTGGGCTTTGGCCAAGTGGGCAGTGGTTCGAGAAACTCTATGCTGTCGACGATTTCATAATGCAAACTGGGTCGAGCGTCAGGGCTTTTATAGCCGTGGTACGTGCTGCCCGTTTCCAAGGCACCGATGATGGATTGGGTGGTTTGGGCGGTGTGACGACGAATCTGTTCAAGTGATCCGCCGACGTCGCCGGTCACCCGTTGATCAAGTTGATTGCCGCGCGCTGGGAAGTAGTGCACCAGTAAAACTGGAATGGTAAACCCAGCTGTATCTACTGATGTAGTGGTGACAGGAGGGAGATTCAGAGGTACCACGGTTGTATGTGGCCGTCCAAAGAGACGTTTCAAACTAGCTATCATAAGTATCAGTTACGATCAAAAGAAGGTGAGCTTACGCCCACCTTCTTAGTGTCAAAGAGCACCCAATTCTATAAATCCTGTGGGTACCGATTAGCAAATGTTACTTTGCAGCAGCAAAGTTCTTGGCAACCTGATCCCAATTGACCACATTCCACCAAGCGGTAACATAATCCGGGCGGCGGTTCTGATAGTTCAGATAGTAGGCATGTTCCCACACATCCAAGCCCAACAACGGCACATCACCTTGCATTAACGGGCTGTCTTGGTTGGCCGTGCTGTACACATCAACGCTACCATCCGATTTGGCAACCAACCAAGCCCAACCACTGCCAAAACGCGTGGCCGCCGCACCGGCGAATTTTTCTTTGAAGGCATCAAAGCTGCCAAATTTGGCGTTGATCGCATCGCCAAGCTCACCGGAAGGTTGACCACCACCATTGGGGCTCATGATCTGCCAGAAGAGCGAATGGTTGGCATGACCGCCACCATTGTTCTGGACCGCCGTCTTTTTGTCAGCCGGCACACTATTGATGTTGCGTAGGATCTCTTCAATGCTTTTGCTTTCCCACTCGGTACCAGCGATGGCATTGTTCAGATTGTTAATATAGGCCTGATGATGCTTGGTATGGTGAATATTCATCGTGCGTGCATCGACATGCGGTTCCAATGCATCTTCAGCATAGGGTAGAGATGGTAATGAAAAAGCCATGAACTTCCTCCTTGTAAAACGGTTTATTTGAGCAAAAAGTTTAATGTGTTTAGCGACTTACTGCCCTTGTTTCTATAAAAACATTAGTTGGCCACAGGGCCAAGGGAGATCACAAAATAAAGTAGGGACCCATACAACAGTCGTTGTTCCCTTCCCCATTATAGCATAAGTCAAAGCTGTAACAGTGCATTAGTATACAAAGTTAGGAGAAGAGAATATTTCTATAACTTTTACAAGGGGGGACAGGCTGTAACCCGCACAATCATTGCTCGCCGCCGGTGGACTTGCACATGCCAGCCTTCATCCCGCAATAGTTGTAATGTCGGCCGATCCAAATGGCAATTGTGAGCGACCCGTTGCCACCAGGGGGTAATCCGTTGAAAGAGTGCCGCCAGCCATTTCGTCTCTGGCCGCACATGCTCCACCATCTGCAAAACGCCATGGGGACGGAGTACCCGCCGCACCTCTTGCAAGGCCGGCCGCGGATCGCCTACCGAACAGAAGACCAAACTGCTCACCACCACATCAAACGAATCGTCGCCGTAGGGCAATTTTTCTGCCGGCGCCACATCCACCGTGATCGGAATGCGCTGTTGGGCCGCCACCTTTTGAGCACGGGCAGCCCGATCCGGGTCCGGCTCAATTGCCCAAATCCGTTGCGCCTTGCCATAATAGGGCAAATTCGCCCCTTCGCCCACCCCAATCTCCAAGATATCGCCGCGCAACTCACCAACCAGACGCCGCCGCCATCTCCAAATTGTGCTCATTATACTCCTTTCTACGAGACACGAGACACGAGACACGAGACACGAGACACGAGACACGAGACACGAGACACGAGACACGAGACACGAGACACGAGACACGAGACACGAGACACGAGACACGAGACACGAGACACGAGACACGAGACAC
>DAOUCA010000115.1:0-39017 GCA_034432375.1 Caldilineaceae bacterium | reverse complement strand
TTTCAGAAATTAGAGCCGTCATTCCTGCGCAGGCAGGAATCCATCTTCATGTTACACGAGTAGATTCCTGCCTGCGCAGGAATGACATCTGGAAATTTCCGCCAAAACAAGGTTTGGCGAAGGTATTAACTACTCAGAACAACAAGCCGAAAGGGTACAACCAATGAAAGCCGTTCTCTTCCATCGCTATGGTTCCCCAGATGTGCTCAAGCTCGAAGAAGTTGCCATGCCAACTCCCGAAGCGGACCAAGTGTTGATCAAGCTTGTTGCGTGTGCCGCCAATCCACTCGACTGGCACCGCATGCGTGCGGATCCATTCCTTGTGCGGCTGAACGATGGTTTCAGCAAACCCAAAAATCCCCGGCTTGGCGCCGACATTGCTGGGCGCGTGGAAGCCGTGGGCAGCGCGGTCAGCACCTTGCAGCCGGGGGACGAAGTCTTTGGCGAAATTGGGGCCGGCGGCTTTGCCGAGTATCTCTGCGTAAAAGAGCGCGCGGTCGTCAAGAAGCCCGATAATCTCTCCTTTGAAGAAGCCGCTGCGGTTCCTGTGGCTGGGCTTACCGCATTGCAGGGGCTGCGCGACAAGGGGAAGATTCAAGCAGGGCAACAAGTCCTGATTAATGGCGCTTCGGGGGGCGTGGGCACCTTCGCCGTGCAAATAGCCAAAGCTTTTGGCGCGGAAGTGACCGCCGTCTGTAGTACACGCAATCTTGAATTGGTGCGTGGGCTTGGGGCGGACCACGTAATCGACTATACGCAAACCGATTTCACCCGCACCGGGCAACGCTACGATCTGATCCTGGATGCGGTCGGCAACTACGCCGTGGCCGATTACCGCCGAGCCTTAACTCCACAGGGCATCTGTGCGGTCGCCGGGTTAACCAAGTTGACACGCCTCTTCCAGGTCGTTCTGCTTGGTTCGTGGGGCGGCCAACCGGTTGCAACCTTTCTGGCACAGCCCAACCAACCCGATCTGCTGACGCTCAAAGGGCTGCTCGAAAGCGGCAAAGTGACCGCAGTCATCGACCGCACCTATCCACTAACACAGACGGCTGACGCCATTCGTTATTTGGAAACGGGGCGCGCCCGCGGCAAAGTCATTATCAACTGTACGGCCTAATCTATCTGACGCGCTGGCAGCATTGCAAAAGGCTTCTTTGCGATTATAATTAGAGCATATCCCGATTTAGGTGGCCTGAAAAGAGGAGAAGATACCGTTGCACTGCCGGGTACAACAGGATTAAAATCCTGCTCTAACAGCGAGAAGCCGCCGCAGCGGCTGAGAAAATTTTCTTCGCACCTCGGAATAACCTTTATTACACTGGAAACTTTTGTTACGCGGAGGGTTCTACCTTGATGGAAATCAAACTCGATGACTTGAGCGGCCCGGAAATCGCAGCGCTGTTGCAGGAGCATCTCGATCAGATGGCAAGTCAGTCGCCACCAGAAAGTATCCATGCGCTGGATCTGACGGGATTGCGCAAACCGGAAATTACCTTTTGGACGGCGTGGGAAGGCGATCAGCTTCTCGGCTGTGGTGCGATCAAAGCTTTGGACGCCCACCATGCTGAACTCAAATCGATGCGCACGGCCGCGGCCCACCAACGCAAGGGGGTCGCCAAGCGGTTGTTGCACCATATCCTTGTCGAAGCCAAAGCGCGTGGCTTCCGCCAACTCAGTTTAGAGACCGGCTCCCAAGAAGCGTTTGCACCGGCACGTAACCTCTACGCGGCCTTTGGCTTTACGCCCTGCGCCCCCTTTGCCGATTATTGGGCCGATCCCAATAGCTTCTTTATGACAAAGGCACTTTGATTGGCCGTCAATGAGGTAAACAATTGGAAGAAAAATTGCCGTTTGTTAGGTTGCGCTCCTTGCAAATATACTTACTGGACCCCAATGTTATTTACTCTTACACTGATGACAAGGGACTGATGACAAGGGACTGATGACAAGGGACTGATGACAAAAGGACAGTTGTCCAAAGAAAGTTGAGAAGGAGCCCAATGGTACAGATCGATATTACCCCAGAAGAACGCAAAACAGGCGAACTGCCCCCCGACAAAGTCGCCATCGCCATCGCAGCGATGGCCGAAGATGGTGTCGTAGCCTTGCGCCAGGCGATTGACCTAGCCGCGGTTGACACCCTCGGCGCGAAAATGTTGGACGACCTGGCGCACTACGAACAATCGTATGAGATCGACAACAACTTTCAGGGGCTGCGGCCACCTCCCTTTCACCCCTACCTCTTTCCAGCAATTGTCTTTAACGAGCCGGCGATCACCATCAGCCGCGCCATCTTAGGCGATGGTGCCACCTTAACCAGCTACGGTGCCAACACCGCCTTTGTTGGCTCCGGCACCCAACATGTCCATGCCGACGCCGTGCCGCCCGAGCCCGGTCCCTATGGCCCCTGTATGCTGTTGGTGGTCAATGTGCCGCTGGTCGATATGACCCTCGAAAATGGCGCGACGATCTACTGGCCGGGTACCCACCAGGACACACGGCTGCACAGCGGCAACCGCTTTCCCACCGAAGCGATGATTGCCGAGTGGGAAGCCAATCAGCCCGCCGAACGGGTCGTCGCCAATCGCGGCGACCTGTTGCTGCGCGACATGCGCGTCTGGCACGGTGGCATGCCCAACCGCACCCAAACCCACCGCCCGATGTTGGCGTTGGTCCATCATGCAGTAAAACCCGCGCAGGGCACCTTTGAGGCCGAAGCCGGCAGCGAAGCGTTTTGGGCTAGCCATCCGCGCTTGCAAACCAACCCAGTTTTCGTTCCCAGGCCAATCGACTATTTGCGCCAGGGGCACTCACGGCCGGCGAAGAAGTAACGTTGCACTGAACTGCGAAAATCGTACACAAAGCACTGCCACTGACCCCGACAGTGGCAGTGCTGGCACTCGGCTTTGATAGGTTTACACGGTAGGGCATCAGTTCGGTTCTTACAAGAATTTCATGTTGCGATTGACAATGAAATTGGAACTATGTATGCTGGCATTTGCCGCTCTAAAACAGCTATAGATTTAGAGTCTCGCCAGGATAATATACGGATGAGTTTTGAAATAATACGCGGAAGCGGCGTCCATCTATAAGCCTATTTTTCCGCGGAGAAGGCGTTCTCTAACGCCGGTTTTGGTCAAGTACCAGCGGCATTCTTGAATGCGGCTTCCGCGTTATGTGAATGGTCTTGGATTTAGGCTAAATTTGACTCATGTCTACTAGAGTTGTTCCTTTTTAAGCAATCCAGGTGACTGTCACTAGCCGCAACCAAGTTCGTACAGCAGATCGCACAGTGGCCAGTGACAGTCACCTCCGCCTCAGGCTTTACTTGGGAACAACTCTACTATTTTGCACCTACCTGTTTTGTCGTTAATACTGTTTCCAAAGGATGTGAGATGACCATAGGTAATAATACAATTACGATTCTATATGGTTGTACGGGAGGTAGGACGTGAGCGAGCAGTCAGCAGCGTTTGCTCTTCTATGACATGCAGCGTGAGCTTGCGCTCTACGCACACCACCGCCTGGCGGACGAGCGTGAAGCGACGCGTGACCGCATTGCTCGCGTGCTTTCAGGCCACAACCATCTGGATGGGCTCGCCTGGTAGCCGCATCGTCGTGAGACCTTCGGTCAGGTTGGCCGTAGGCGGTGGGGTCAGTTGCCCTCAGTCGTCGGCCGCCTAACATCCGCTCTACCGAACCAGGGGAGGATCCACGCGTTTTTGCGTGGTCGGTTTTCGAAGTTGCTGCGGTCGCAGATAGGTGATCAGCCCCTCCCTTGGCCGGTAAGCTTGGTGTTCGGCAGATTCAGCGAGTTCAAAATCATTCTATTTTTATCTTGACATGCTAGAATAGATGTTCTAAGATAATAGCAAGTAACGCAAAGCGCTGGGCAAACATGCTCGTCGCCGCCAGATAGGAGACCTATACTCCCTTATCTTCGAGTCTGGCTACTCTTCTGCAGTTTTTGGAATCGTTCTAGACAACAATAGATGTGTAGGAATAAAAATCAGACCTTGGTATGAGCGGCTAGTCTCATGTTGGCAAGTGCAAAGAAAGGTGTGGGAAGCAGGTTTTCCATGTCCAGAACCACTCGGTCCTCCGGAGAAACAAGATAATCTAGCAATCTCATTCGAAAACTATTTACCAGGAGGCGGACTCCTCCGGCGTGGCATGCACGCTACCAAAAGTTATCGGATGGGTTATGGGCGAGGCTATTCGATGCTCGCGGAATGGCTGTGAAAATTATTGGATCATCATTGATTATGATAGAGGTATGATTGAGGTATGATTGAGGTATGATTGACCTATGACAGATAAAAGTAAGGGCATTGCAAACAGCACGTCCGTCAAAGAGTATATTGCTTCACTTAATGATGAACAAACTATAAAAGATAGCCAAATCCTGCTTGAAATGATGCAGCGAATCAGTGGGCAAGAGCCAACGCTGTGGAATGTGGGCACAATCGGGTTTGATACCTATCATTACAAATACGACAGTGGGCGCGAAGGTAACGGTCATACAATTGGCTTTTATCCAAGAAAAGGTAAGATAACCATTTACCTGATGGATGGCACAGCACGCTACGCGGATTTGCTGGCTACATTAGGTAGATATACCGCTACTGGGTACTGTGTTTATATTAGGCGGCTCAGCGATGTGGAGTTGCCAATCCTTGAGCAAATCGTGCAGAAATCATATGAGTATATAAAGTCCCACGACGGACATATCCACCAAATATTATGGAAAGCTGTACAAACGTAGATTCATCCGTTAACCGAGGCTGATGCTTTGAACGGCATCTCAATTGCGTTCGGCAGTGCACAGAATATTGATAGTAACGAGGGAAGATAATGCGTCAGAATGCCATGAAGCGTCTTTATCTGATGCAGATTGGGTCTATATTATGCTCCCGCTTTTGCGTTTTTCGTTAGCAAAGTTGGTGGGCTGCTATTGGCCCGGCGGCTACGTGCTGGCGACTGACATAGCGGAAGGGATTGTGGAGCTTGCGCTGTTTTAGGAGTTCCTTTTACACACTTTGAGACATCCCTCCTTTTCGCTATAATAGGGCCATGTCTGACGATCTGCTTCAAACCAAAATACATGTGCCTCGGCTGCGGCCGTTGCTCGTCCCCCGCCCGCGCCTGATCGAAAAACTCAACCAGGGACTGACCGGCAAACTCACCCTCATCTCCGCGTCCGCCGGGTTTGGCAAAACAACACTGGCCAGCAGTTGGATTAATGCCCTTCAAACGGAGAATGCCACCCTGGCCTCCACGCAAATCACCTGGCTCTCACTGGACGAAAACGACAGCGCGCCGGCGCGTTTTCTCGCCTATGTCATTGCCGCTTTACAGCGCATTGATCCCCAAATTGGTGGATCAGCGCAGCGGATGCTGCAAGCCTCGCCGCTGCCGATTTCCACCCTGCTCACGTCCCTGCTCAACGACATTGCGGCCCAATCCGATCCGCTTATGCTGGTGCTGGATGATTACCACGTCATCGATGCGCGGCCGATTGACGAGGCGCTGTCGTTCTTGCTGGATCAGTTGCCACCGCAGCTGCATCTGGTGATCACCACGCGCGAGGACCCTAACCTGCCGCTGGCACGGCTGCGTGTACGTGGCTTGCTGACAGAAGTGCGGGCGACCGATTTGTGCTTTACCGTGGCGGAAACGGCCCTTTTCCTGCAACAGGTCATGGGGCTGGACTTGACAGCAGCGCAAATCGCTGCGCTGGAAGCGCGCACCGAAGGCTGGATTGCCGGGCTGCAGATGGCCGCACTCTCCATGCGTGGCCAGGCAGATCTGTCCGGTTTCATTCAATCCTTCACCGGCAACCACCGCTTCGTGCTGGATTACCTGCTGGAAGAAGTGTTGCACCGGCAGCCGGTACATGTGCAGGAGTTTTTGCTGAAAACGTCCGTTCTGAACCAATTAACCGGTCCATTGTGTGATGCGCTTACCGGTGAAGCCAATGGCCAGGCGCTTTTGGAATCCCTTGAGCGCGCCAACCTGTTCCTCATCCCACTGGATAACGAGCGGCGCTGGTATCGCTATCATCATCTTTTTGCGGAGCTGCTGCGACAGATTGCCCCCGCAGCGGCGGGGACACAGGAGCGGGATCTCCACGTCCGGGCCAGCCAATGGTACGCGGCCAATGGCTTGGAACTGGAGGCATTTCATCACGCGGTTGCGGCTAACGATGTGGCGCGCGCGGCGCACCTGATTGAGGGCGAAGGGCTGCCCCTTTATTTTCGGGGCGAGGCGGTTCCAGTACAGGAGTGGTTGGAATCTCTACCGGCGGCCGAATTTGCCGCCATGCCGTCCCTGTGGGTGACCTATGCCTCTGTGCTCACCATGACCGGTCGTCTGCATGATAATATAGAGGAAATTCTGCAGACGGCGGAAACGGCGCTGCAAGACAACGTTGAGGATGACAAAACGGCCGATCTGCTCGGCCAGATTGCGGCGATCCGGGCAATGTTGGCGGTTCCCAAAAATCAGGTGGAAACAATCATCACGCAGTCGCGTCGCGCCCTGGAACTGCTGCACCCCAACAACGCCCCAATGCGCACCACTACGACCTGGACGCTAGGCTATGCCTATCAGCTGCAGGGCAAGCGGACGGCAGCGAGAGAAGCCTATGCCGAAACCATCGCCCAGAGCCAGAAATCCGGCAATCTCATGACGGAGATCGCCGCCACGACCTGTGTCGGTCAGATTCAAGAAACAGAAACCCAGGCCCATCAAGCCGCGGCATCCTTCCGGCGCATCCTACAGTTGGTGGGCGACCCGCCGTGGCCAGCAGCGTGTGAAGCGTGTGTGGGGCTGGCGCGGATCCATTACCAATGGAACGATTTGGAGGCTGCGGAACGGTATGGGCAGCAAGGGTTGGCGTTGGCGCGACAGTTGGAAAATGTCGATACACCTGCGGCCTGTGGTGTCCTGCTGGCGCGCGTGAAGCTGGCGCAAGGGGACGCGGCGGCGGCAGTAACGATCTTGGCCGAAACGGAGCAGTTCGTGCAGCAGCAGCACTTTGACCATTGGGTGGGGGAGATAGCGGCCGTTCGTATCCAAATGCTGCTGCACCAGGGCGCGTTCGCCGCCGCCGCCGGGTTAGCCGAGTCGCATGAGTTGCCCCTCACGCAAGCGCGGATGCATCTCATGCAGCATGATCCAACAGCAGCATTCGCTCAACTGGCGCCGGTGCGGCAGCAGGCCGAAGCAAACGATTGGGCCGACATGCGCCTTCAGGTGTTGCTGCTACAAGCGCTGGCATATCGGGCTGTAAACGAACCTGTGCAGGCGGTACAAACGATCGCGGAGGCGCTGGCGCTGGCGACACCGGACGGCTTGCTGCGCCCCTTTGTGGATGAAGGCCCGCCGATGGCGATGCTGTTACGGCAGGTGATGAAGGAAGGCGTGACGCCGCTCTTTGCGCAGCAGGTGCTGACTGCGTTTGGGGAAACGGCCATTGACCAACCACCACCCCGGCCATCAATCGGTCAACCCCCAACTGCCCAACCGCTCCTCGATCCACTTTCCGAGCGCGAAGTTGACGTGCTTAAGCTGCTCACCACCGGCCTTACCGGCCCGGAGATTGCCCGCGAGCTGATGATTTCCCTAAATACGATGCGCACGCACACAAAAAATATCTACGCGAAGTTGGGCGTCAACAGCCGGCGAACAGCCGTACGCCATGCGGAAGAACGCAATTTGATTTAAATTCAGTAGGGCATCCGCTTGCCGGTGCCCTGGGCGACCGCAAGGGCCCGCCCCTACAAGTGCCGCAAGGCTACTTTTACTACTTTTACACGGCATTTGACGCCCACAACCGCACAAATTGTAGCCCCGGCAGATGGCTCGTCGCCCGCCGGGGCTCTTTTGTTGCCCTCACATCCTGTCGCCCCACCAATCGCTAATCGATCACCACATGAATCACCAGATCTGGTGATGACCGCTCACCACATTCACGTGTATGCTACAGGCAACGAAAACAAAGCAACGAAGACAAGGTAGTGATGTGGCAGCGAAACCATGCCACAAGCGAAGTGAGGCAAGACATGGTGACCAAGCACACCCCCCCTGAGATTTTTGAGATTCGGCTCAAGGGGCATTTGGATACGCGCTGGGCGCGCTGGTTTGAAGGCATGACCATCACCCTGACCGAAGAGGGCGACACCCTCCTCACCGGCCAGATCGCTGACCAAGCGGCCCTGCACGGGCTACTGAAAAAGGTGCGCGATGCAGCGCTACCACTGCGCTCGCTGCGCTGCCTTCCGCCTGACTGGACGACCCGTTAATCAGGCCCCCATCCCTAACCCTTCCCCCACAAGTGGGGTGAGCGCTGAATCGTTACACAAACACTTTACGCAAAGGAGAATCTGACATGAAAACCAACGTTCGTGAACTATCCCCGTCCGCCTATGCGCGGGTGGCTGGTGTGCTGTATCTGATCATCACCGTCGCCGCCATCTTTGCGCATTTTATCATCCCCGAGCAGTTTATTGTCTCTGGTGACGGTGCCGCCACGGCCGCCAGCATCGCTGCTAACGAATCGCTGTTTCGCATTGGCGCGGTGGGTAGTGAGCTGATAATTTTGCTGAGCGAGGTTGTGCTCTCCGTGGTGTTGTACGTGCTGCTGAAGCCAGTCAACAAGACACTGTCGCTGGTAGCGGCTGTCTCTCGGCTGGCTATGACGACGATCCACGGCGTAAATCTGCTCAATTACTACTTCGTGCTGCAACTGATCAATGGCGATCATTTTACGCTGGCCTTTGGTCCAGAACAGATGCAAGCGCTGGTAACGCTCTTCCTCAATGCGCATAGCATTGGCTTTTCGATTGGCATCGCCTTCCTGGTCCCGCACGTTTTGATTCTGGGGTACTTGATTGTGCAGTCCGGGTACTTCCCCAAAGTGCTGGGCTTCCTCTTCATCGCCGCCGGGATGGGATATCTGATTGACACGACGGGTCTGCTGTTGGTCGCAGGCTATACCACGACCCCCGGTGTGATTGCCACGGTCATCGCCGTTGCCGAAATTGCCTTCCCCCTCTGGCTGCTGATCAAGGGTGTCAACCGGGAGCGCTGGCAAAATCGTTCCCTGACGTTGGAAGCGGCATAAATAAATTATACTGAAGCGTTGGTAAAATTTAGTCGACTAGCGTTTGGTTTGACAATGTCATATTCGACAGGATTACAAGATGCACAGGATGAAAAGAGAGAGAAATTCATCTTGCAGATTCTGTCAATCCTCTCGGTTGGATCCAATGTGACATTGTCAAATTAGGTCATCCGATAAATCCACTATGGTTCTACGGGATCTTAAGGGGATACCCTTCCTGGAAGAGGCGCAACGATTCTGCCCAGACCGACAAATCTCTGCCTCTTCCAGGAAGGATCCATCTCAACCCCATGAATTCCCAAAGAGCCTCCACTATTCAAAAAAGGAGCGATGTAATGGAAGTCTTGTATGCAATTTTATCATGGGGTTCTCCCCTCGGCATTTCGTTGTTTATGTTCTTTATGGCGAGCGGCGCGGGCACTTTCTTGTGGGGGATTTCCCATGTCATACAAAGCAACAAGCAGGATAGCGAAGAAACTCTAATACAGTGCGGCGTAAATAAACCAATAGTAGGAGAGTGAGACAGTAGGGCAGTGGGTCAGTCACTATCCTACTGTCTCACTCTCCTGCTGAGCTATGGGCTTACTTAGGCCGTTGTATACTAGCCACCTCCTCTAGCGTTTTGGTCGATGATTTCGCTTAACAAACAGCAGGCTCACCGGTATGATTCGCGTCCGGTGAGTCTGCTATCCTTGCTCTATATGTCACAACGAATCCCCTTGGTGAAGAGACGAGGTTCGGCAAACACACGTTTATAACCGATCCAGAAGCTCGATGGATTTACCAAAACAAGCTCGAAGGTCAACTGGGTCATCAATGGACGGTCTCGAGCAACAGTATAGAGATGTAGAAGATGCACTGATCACACATCTGTGCTATACTCCGGGTAAAATAGTAGCTTTTGCAAAAGGGAGTCCCCATGAAATATCTTCTCACCTCGGCTGGCATCAAGAACACCAGCATCCACAACACGCTGGTCAATCTCCTGGGCAAACCGATTGCCGAGGCCAATGCCCTCTGCATTCCCACCGCGATCTACCCCTTCCCAGGCGGGCCTGCGATGGCCTACCGCTTCATCAGCGGACAGACCGCCAGCCCCATGAGCGAATTGGGTTGGAAGTCGTTGGGTGTGCTGGAACTCACTGCGCTCCCCAGCATCCAAGCAGAGGTTTGGGTTGCTGCAGTGCAGGAGGCGGACGTCCTGCTGGTCTATGGCGGCGATGTTTGGTATCTATGTCGCTGGATGCGTGAGTCCGGGTTGGCGGCCCTTCTGCCGTCGCTGCGTGAGACGGTCTATGTGGGGGTGAGCGCTGGCAGCATGGTGACAGCCCCGATTTTTGGAGAGACCTATGACGACGCGGATAGACCCTTCGTTATCGATAGGGGGCTGGGGATGGTTGACTTTGCGTTGCTGCCGCACCTGGATCACGTACATCACCCGGAAAGCTCTACGGCCAACGTGGAACGAATGGCCGCCGAGGTTCCCGTACCGACCTACGGGATTGACGATGAGACCGCGATCAAGGTGGTCGATGGCGCTGTCGAAGTCATCTCCGAGGGACACTGGAAGCTATTTACCCCTCATGGGTAAGTCTGCTCCTCTCGCCGCTTTACTCACCTGTAGGACCCAATCTACAATATCCTGGATCGGAGCGAGCGCCATCTCCCCAAATGAATCTTCGGCAAGAACGTTGGTGTAGCTCAATGCATGGCCCAACAGCGCATAGCGCAGAAAGGTGACCTTGGTCGGTGCGGCAGCGGCAATCTCTTCAGCGGCGCGGATGGGGATCCAGCCATCGCGTTCGCCATGGAGCAACAAGATCGGCATCGCCAAGGCAGGGGCCAACTCGGCAATCGACTCGGAGGGGGCGGCGTTGGCGTAGAAGCGTGATAGCAAGGGAATAAAGCCTTCGACAAAGGGGCGCAGTTCCTGTTGAATATTGATTAGCCCATCGTTGTTGAGATCCAAGTCCGGCTGCAAAGGGAGGATTGCCATCAGCATTGGGTTGGGCAATGCAAAGAAGGTGAGAAACCAGATTGGCCCAGCGGGCACAGTTGCAAGCTCGGCCTCACTCAATTGCCCATCGCCGTTTTGGTCGATTACATCCTGCAGATAAGGCAGCCCGATATTCAAATACTCATAGACTAACGTTTCCTGTAAACTCAAGTTGAGCGGCGCTTGTAGAATCAGCCCGGCAGCTTCGGGGTGGCTATGGGCGGCATAGGTGGCCACGATGGCACCTTCGCTCCAGCCGTAGAGAAAGAGCTGTTCGCGGTCAACTTCGGGTTGTGCCTTGGCCGTGGCGATCACCCGCTCGGCATCGACAATCCGTTGGTTCACATTAATGTGCGGCAGTTGATCGTAATCATAATCGCCATGCGCCAACACCCCACGCTTGTTAAAGCGGAGCACGGCGATCCCAGCCTTGCCCAGCACCTCGGCAATCCGTTTAAAATTTGTTGAGACTGCCTGGCCAGAGCCGGGACTGTAGGAGGCATCCATATCCGCCGGCCCCGTTCCACTGAAGAGGATCACCACCGGCCAGGGTCCGTCGCCATCTGGCGGAAGGGTCAACTGTCCCTTGCTGCCAAATTCATCTTCAAGATGAATGATCAGATTGCGGTAACGCACGCCATTATCAAATTGGCCATCAATTCCGTATACCATCGGCACAGGTTCACCACCAGCAAATTGTTTGCCCATCACCCGTTCCAACTGTGCCAACAATGTGCGATCTTCCCCCAGATAGAAGATGATCAAGCGATCTTGGCGAAAAAAGTGGGGTGTGTCAACCCAATCTGCGGTAGTTGCCTCGATTGAACCATCGGCGGTGGCGGCAAAGTCAAAGCCGTCATCAGAAACACGGGTTGCATCCAGGTAGGCCGCCATTGCCGTCTCATAAGGATAAAGTTGGATCTCATGGCCATCGACCTGGAACCGTTCCCCCGGCGCACTAAGCGGCGGTGTCGGCATCGTATCTAAATCACCCACCTCCTGTACATCGGCAGTGATGCTGCGCATGGCACTGATAAATTGTTCCACTTGGGTGGGCGGTGGGGCGGGCGTGCAGCCCACCAAAAGCAAGAATAGCAGGAGCAGACCACTGGCTGGCCGCAGCACGAGGATGCGCTGTCGGTCCGCTTGAAGGGCAGCGGCTTCATCAGACGGTTGAATATGCTTTTTTACCATTCCGTATCCTTCTAACACTGTCAAAGATCCCTGCAACCATCATACTATATTCTGCGACCCTTTTGTAAACTAGAGTATGACAGTTTTGTAAACAAGCTTTGGCCACGCGTTATATATTTACCTTTATGGAGTTGTTCTAACTAATCAGGGAACTGTCGCTGCCGAAATGACGGTTATTAGAGCTGGACAGTAGGTCCGCAAATCTATACTTACAGATAAAATCCTTAAAAGTCATACAGGTTTACTCGGGTAAAAGTCAGCGCAAACTGTATGACTTTTAAATGATTTGTCTATTGGGAGCCGGCACAAACCGCGCCAAGTTGGGCATTCCCTTCGGCGGTACTGGCAACTGCGGTCACCGTCGCCGACCGGATCGCCAATGGCTGGAAGGGGGGCGTACCTTGGATCGTCGGATTGGCCAGATGCAAGGTGTAGCAGCCAACAAAGGTTTGGGTTGCACCCGCTGTGGTTTGCGCCGTTAAGAGCACAGGTACGCTGTAGTAGCGCTGTCCAGCCCCGGCATCGCCAGCTACTTCGCCCAAGGTGAGCTCAACCGATTGCGTCTCGGCGTAGCCTTGCGCAAAGGTAGCAAAATCCCCAAGTTGTTCAGCATCGGCTTCCCAGTAGGAGTAGGTGCGCAGGTATTCGTGGCGGTTAAGCGAGTTGGCAAAGGAGCGCATCAGCTGTTCAGGTGTGCTGCGGTCGTCGAGATAACGGTCGGCGCTGCTATCATCGGGCACCGAGGTTGGTGGGATGGCCGTCAGCGCACCGACATCCGCGGCGCAGGCTTCGTTCATGAGCGCGGCCGCATCAGCACCGGCCGTCACCTGTTGCACGGTCGCCGACCGGATTGCCAGCGACTGGAAGGGAGGCGTGGCCTGTGCGCCGGGGCTGCTCAAATGGGTAGTATAGCAGCCGACAAAGGTTTGGGTTTCGCCAGCGGTTGTCTGCGCCACGAGGGTCGCCGGGACGCTGGTGTAAAAGTTGCCGGCACCGGCGTCGCTGTAGGGCGCACCCATCGTGATCGCCACCGATTCTGTGTCGGCGTATCCCGCTTCAAATTGCGCATAAGGCTGCAACTGCGCGGCATCCGGCTCCCAATAGCTATAGGCGCGCAGATATTCGTGGCGGTTGAGCGCGTTGACAAAGGAAGAGAGCAGCGTGTAGGCGTCGCTCCGGTCATCTAAATAAGGTTCTGTCCCATTGTAAAGAACGGTGTCGCTTGAAGCACCCGCGGGCCTTGTTGCTGTAGCAACCGCCGGCACCACAGTCGCCGGTGAAAGGGCAGTGGCGACACTTGTCGCGGCCGGCACAGCGGTAGCGGGAGCGGTTGGATTGGCGGTTGGTGACGCGGTTGCGGCGGTTGCGTCGACCAGCGGCGTGGGTGACGCCACTGGCACAGTGGCACCGGGTGTAACCGTCGTGGCCACACAGCCCGCCAACAGCAACCCCACGCCAACAAGGCTCACATAGTACAAAAGCCATGATGTGTTCTTTGTTTGATTGTACTGCATACGTAAACATGCTCCTTCAGTAAACTCATGTGGCAACGGCTACGACGCAAAGCATCAAGGGCTGAGGCGCATCCTCAAGGTGGTTATACATTTGCCCCATCAAACGGTCACCAGCAGCGCCGCAACCGAGGTAAAGGTCGTGCCATCCGGCCAGCGGATCGGCTGCGCGGTCCACGTGAGACCCCCGTCAGCGGAACGATACAACGCTCGCTGCGTGGCGGCATAGAAGACGCCCGGCGCAGTCGGATTGGTGGCAAGCAGATAGGCGCGGGTGCCTTGCACAGCGGGCAACCCATCGGTAAGTGGTTGCCAGGGTTCGTTGCCGCTGCGCCGATAGAGTTGTGCCGCGGCAGCTTCGTTGCTATGTGCACCGCGTGGCCCCGGCGATGCGGAAACAATCACCGTGGTCGGGTCGCCGGGGTCGACAGCTAACCCCCAGAGGTAGTGATGCCGCCGCCCCGTATCATCGCCCCGCCACGTAGCACCGCCGTCGTGACTTTCGGCAAAGCCACCACCGGCCGCTTCGTAGAGCAACCCCGGTGCTTGCGGATGGGTGCGCAACGTGTGGCTGTCGTCCTGTGCATTGGGTTTGCGATCTTCCCAGCTTTCACCACCGTCGAGAGTGCGCATGACACCGCCCAACTCGATCCCGACAAAGAGGCGCTCGGCAACATTGGGATCCGGCTCAATCCAACGCACGTGGTGGGTCCATGGCCGGGGTGGGAAGCGCCACGTCGGCTTGGATGGAATTGCTTGGAGCGCTACCTTTTCCTCCCACGTCTGGCCGCCATCCGCCGAGCGGAAGAGCGCGCTCGGTTCCGTGCCGGCCCACACGACACCGATGCCATTCTCTTCTTCCAGAGGACTCACCGCCACCGCCATCACCGCGGCGTGGGGTAATGCCGTTTCAACCGGTTGCCAGCTTACACCGGCGTCATCGCTATACCAAAGGCCGTCGTCAAAGGTGCCACAGTAGACGCGCTGCGGCCGGTGCGGATCGACGGCGAGGCATTGACATTGCTTGTTCAACAGCGCAAGCGTGGCCACCCAGTGTGTCTCGGCCTGGCGCAAAAGTGCCAGACCGCCCTCAAAAGCTAGATAAATTTGCGTCATGGTCCGCTCTCCCGTTACTCCTCTATCCCCCAACTCCAGTGTTTCGCTGGCTCGACACGTACGTATGCGCTGCGACCGGGTAAGATGGGGTCGCATTCAGCCTAGGTCGTTTTCGCACCACCGCTGGCATGGCTAACTCTCCTTAGATTTCTGTCTCATCCCCGAGCAGGCTCGTACGTGGCGATCCATACGCCCGAGGTAGTCGTACTACTGTCAACAAGCCGCAGCGCTGCTTGTTGACCACCGGCAAACAGTCGTCGTCCCGTGCCTAGCAACAGAGGATGGATCAGCAGAAGGTACTCGTCGATCAAGTCAGCGCCCATCAGTGAGGCGGTCAGCACACCGCTCCCCATGATCACGAGGTTTCCACTCGATCGCTCCTTGAGATTCCGCACGGCGGCCAACACGTCACCATGCAGCAGCGTCGAGTTTGGCCAGTCGAGCCGCGCCGCAGGGTCGCTCGCCGCGACATACTTGCGGGTGTTGTTGAGCGCATCCTTGAATGGACCGCCTTGGGCGTTCCAGCTCGCCAGCAGATCCGTATAGGTACGCCGTCCGAATAGAAAAGAGAAATCACTGCCCATCCGTTCACCCATTTTTGCGCCCATAGCCTCGTCATTATGCGGCGTAGCCCAACCGCCATGCACAAAGCCACCACGCGTATCCTCATCCGGCCGGCCTGGCCCCTGCATGACGCCGTCAAGCGTCAGATGATTTATCACGACTATTTTTCCCATTTTATCTCCAATGAAAATGTGCGCGGCGATGTAATACCTAGCCGATTCACTGATCAGGGCAATAAAGCCGGCGAAAGCTGCCATGCGCCAATGACGCGCCCGCCGGCCCAGAACGAACGCAATTAGCGACCAAACTGCCCCCGAATTGGCTAGACTCAGCAGTGCATCCGGCAAAATTGCTTGTCCAAACAATGTGAGTCCACCAATGAGCAAAGAGCAACTCCAACAGACGGGTGTACACACTTTTTAGATAAACACCGTAACCAGGGAAAAGAGCGCTGTGAACAGCAGGATGATCCCGGTTGCGAGTCCCGTAACGGCGCTGATCGTGATGACCTGTGCGCTCGCCAGCGGCACGGCAACGAGCGCGGCGATGATCACCAGCGCGGCCACCCCATAAAGCAGGGGATAGTGCAGCAACGGCGCCAGCGGGATAAAATGCACGCCCACCACCAATGCCACCCAAGGCGCAATCAGGTCAGCGCGCCCCCACCAGGTCAGCAGACCGGCACCGATGCCGGCAATCGCAAATTCAATACCGACAATCAGACCAAAGGTGCGCCCAGTTTGCGGGTTGAACGCGGTCGCGTCGGACCAATGTTGCCAGGTAAAGTAGCCACCGACGACCGCCACCAGCAGCGCTACAATGGAGCCGGCAATGAGCCAGTTCGTCCAGGTAGCCGGCGGCTTCTCCTGCGCCCAGCCAAACCAACTAGCGGCGAAAAAGCCAAAGACTGCGGCAGTGGCCGCGGCGTCACGGGTAAATTCAGCGATCATAGTATTTTTGTCGGACAGTCACGATAAATTACTCCTTTGGCTTTTGCTGCCCCGAATTCATGGCCGCCCCCATGGCCACCCCAATCGCAATACCAACGCCAACGCCGATCGCGATATCGTTCATCGCCACACCAATGGCGGCGCCTAGGGCAACCCCAATCGCGATGCCAAGGGCCATCGTATTGCCACCGAAACTCACCGATTGTTTTGGGGGTTCTTCACTCATTGTGATCTCCTTTTGAAAAGTAGCGCATGGTTGCAAGCTTCTCCGCCGCTTGCAACTTGCTACGTCTCGTCGGGTCGAGGTGTTACTATTTGTAGACGTTCCGATAATCTTTGTAGGGGCACGATACATCGTGCCCCTACAAAAGGGAAATCCATCACGAATCGTTTTCTAAACCGCTATAGAGAGTGACCGTTACTGAATTGTAAAGGTGATACTGTAGTTGGTGCTGGGGGTATGATCACCTTTCTGCAACGTCACCAGATAGTCACCGGTGGCTGCGGTCGTGAATTGCCGACCAATCGTGTATCCATTCGCCGTGCGCTGCATCTCCGGAATCAGACGATTGCCGGTTGGCTCTTCAATCGTCATACTGAGCGGTGCGCCATCGCTGATGGCGTCGACAGTCATCGACTGGCCCGCATTGGCGGTCAGCACATATTGCTTGACGCCCGGCCCCGACGGCAGCAGGCTGCTGCGTTGTGCGGAGACTGCGCCGGCGGCAAACTGCACCCGCTCTGGCGGCTCGACGGGCGTTGGCCCCGCTGGGCTGCTGCCCGCCAACGCGGTAATCGAAACGGTCAATGTGTAGTCCGTGGCCGTACCGACCGAAACCGCTTCGATATAATAATCCTGCGTGGCCGGCAGCGTGCTTGTCCATGACGGCGGACCGTTCTGGTAGCGCTTGTAGGGCGTGCCATCGGCACCAACGACACTCAGCAGCACGTCCGTGTTTGGCGACGTGATCGCAACGGACATCTCCTGCCCAGCCTGCGCACTCAGGACATAATCGTCGCGGCCGTTTGCGGCGATACTGCCGTTGACAGTAGCACTCGTTGCGCCAGGGTCAAAGTTAATACGTGTTGCATTGGTGGGCGGGAAATCACCCGTGTTGCCTCCCCCCAACGCCGAAACCGAGACGTGTACGGTGTATGCGGTGGCCGCGCCGACTGAAACGGCTTCAAGGTAGTAATCCTGCGTGGCCGGCAAGGTAAAGGTCCAGGAAGGTCCGCCATTTTCATAGCGCTTGTAGGGGGTCCCGTCTTCGCCCACAACAGCCAACAACACATCGGTATGCGGTGAGGTAATTTCGACGGCCATCTCCTGGCCCGCTTGGGCCGCGAGAACGTAGTAATCGCGTTCGCCCGCCGCAAGATTGCCATCGACAGCGGCACGGGTTTCACCGGCACCAAAGTTGATGCGCGTCGCCGCGCTCGGCGGATAAGTGCCGGGATCGCTGTTACCGGCCGTGGTTGGCGCTGGCGTCACCGTGGACAGTGGCGTCGCCGGGGCAGCCGGCGTTGCAGTGGACACAGCAGCGGTCGGCGCTGGTGTGGCGGCTGTGCCGGCCGTGAAGGTCAACATGCTGTTGTCATTGTCATACCCGATCGTCAGTTGATCACCGACGATGGCAAAACGGTCGGCGCTGTCGAGTGCAGCCAAATAGGCCTGTTCCTGGTCCATTACACCGGTATCGGTACAGGCCATCAGGGTAGAGACAAGCTGGCCAAAATTGATCGTCTCACCCGCTACGGTGTAGTCACCACCATAGGAGTTACAGCCCGCATTGCCACCGGCCTGCCCATCGGCGCTAAAGTCCAATGTCAGGGTACTGCCGGCCACAACGGGGATACCAGCATCAATCCCCAACCCCGTCAATACCCAACTTGTACCGGCCAGTGCATCATTCCCATTGCCGGGAAGCGCAGTGGCTGGCGTTGCCTCTGGTGTGCCGACGGGCGGGAGCGTAATCGTACAGCCAGTCAGCATCACCAGTGCCACCAGGATGGCTACACATTGGTAGACCATCGTGTTTTTGCTTCGCATAAATTTCATCATAACCCTTTCTTCCAGTGAGTGGAAGCACGAGAACCCACGCAGGTCTCGATATAGATACGCAGAAAACAGAGCTGCTCAATCAGCGCTCTGCGTAGGTGCCAGAACTTCTAGAGGCGTATGGTGCAATCTCTCCAAAAGAGTGCCGCACCATATCTAGTGGCAGCGGCTGGTCGAACCATCGATGGTGCAACAAGCTCACCGCCGTTGGCAACCGCTCCTTGCGACCGCCATATAAGTAGACCGGTTGGCGGGGTAACTTCCCTTGTATCGGGGTATAGAGGATAGGTACAGCCTAGGGGTAATAGAGGCAGCTTGCGCGGAGATGAATTTTATAGCAGGGTTAAACCTAAGACCATTCAAATAAGACGAATGAATACGTGGAGTAGGCGTTCTCTAACGCCGTCTAGTCGAGGACAAGCCGCATTAGAGAATACTCCTTCCTCGTTATTTGAATGGTCTTGGGGTTAAAACCCGCTCCTATACTCAGCTCTGAATGGGAACCGGAGTTTTGCTGGGATAGAAACTCCGGTTCCCATTTCAACCGCAGTATAACAGCGAGAAGCCGCCTCAGCGGCTGGCAGCTAGCCGCTGAGGCGGCTTCTCGCTGTTAGGCAGCCATTTCTAATGGTTGGCTACTAATGGTTGGCTACTAATGGTTGGCTAAAGGGGGTTCGCAATCCCTTGCGGCAAACCAACCGTATGGGTGTGGCACCCATTGCACCGGGTCAGGGTTAAGCGGGGCTTGAGGTTACTTGGACGCCGGCTCATAGATGAGCGCCGTCACCCCGGAGCTGAAGGTGCGCGCTTCAACCAGCTGCAACGTGGCGGTGACGCCTTCGTCAAAGAGCCGCTGGCCTTTACCCAGCACCAAGGGATAGACCAACAGCCGATACGTGTCGACCAGATCATGTTGCATCAGCCAGCGCGCCAGGGTGCCACTGCCGTGGACGACCAGATTCTCGCCCTCTTGCTCTTTGAGCTTGGTGATCTCTTGCAGAATGTCGCCGCGGATGATCTGCGAGTTGTTCCACTCGGCTTTGTCCAATGTGTTGGAGACCACATATTTGCGCACGCCGTTAAAATACTTGCCGCCGGAGGCCTCATCCGTCCGTTGTGGCCACGCTTCGGCAAAGCCTTCGTAGGTCACGCGCCCGAGGAGCAGCACATCATTGGGGGTTGTCTCCTCCGCCTTAAACTTCGCAGTCTCGTCGTTCCAGTATTTGAAGGTCCACTGTGGATTTTCCATCACGCCATCCAGCGACAGAAATTCGGTGACAGTAATTTTTCGCATGGTTGTCTGCTCCTCTTTTTCGCAAAGTTGTTGAAAAATCGATGGCTTCATTCTACCACAGCGGGTTAGGCGTAGTCTTGAACAAAAACGACACGTTTACTCATTCACCATCTTTCGCTTTCTTGATCCGTGTATCGGTCAGTTCCAGATCACATTGCCAAGTCATCGACCGCCTCAGCGGCGGACGCGATAGCGGATATGCGTGGCCTCCGGCGTGTCGATCACGCGCACGATCTCCAACTCAATGCGCGATGGCAACAGCTCAAAGAGCCGACGGCCAGCGCCGAAGAGCACCGGGATCTGGTGAATCTGCAACTCATCCAGCACACCGGCTTCGAGCGCCCGCTGCGCCGTGTACGCGCCATGCACCAGCACACTTTGCTCCCCAGCAGCAGCCTTCGCCTGTGCCATGGCGCTTTCAATCCCATCAAGTACATATGTTACCAACGGATAGTTCGCCACCGAGGGGCTCGGTGGTCGGTGGCTGGGCACGAAGATCGGAAGACCGTGATGATTACCGCCCCAGTGATCAACCTGTTCCACGGTGCGCCGGCCGGCAAGCACTGCGCCCGTCACATTGATTTCGTCGACGAAGTGCGCCCCCCAGCCGGTTCCTTTTGCGTTGGGGGGTGGTGCATCGAACCCGTACCACTCATGCAGCCGCATGAAACCATCACCGCCGGGATTGTCCGGTCTGTCATTCGGCCCTGCGATGTAGCCGTCGAGCGACATCGACATGTAAAGCACTGATACCGCCATTTTGACCTCCTGTGGTCTAATCGAATGCACTTCCAATGGATTGGAGTCCTCACACGGCACTCGCTTTGGTGGAGATGCTTCAGGGTCTGCCGGTTTCCAGATCGTCGGAGTACCCCGCTTGCAGTCGGGGCCACTGTGCAGTCGGGCGACCGTTTAGCTGGAACTGTCCCCCTTTTGAACCCCAACGCCGCGGCCAGCCCGCCGGCGACTCCTCCCAGAACTCCTGCCGGCCATAGACGGTCAGATCCAGCAGGCCGTATGATGGTGCCATCGGTTCGTTACCGCGGCCGGTGGTCCAGTAGGTTTCGTAGACCTTATCACCCTCCCGGAGATAGGCGACCAGGATGCCGAAGTGCCGGTTTGCAATCAGCCGATCCACGGACTCCGGCGGCACCGAATACCAGGGCATCGGCCAGCCCATGAAATCGTGATAGTGCGCGCTCTCCGCATACGGCCCCTCACAAAAGGTTGCATAGGTGACGTCGCGCGAATGCAGGTAAGACAATTCCTTGATGTGCGTCGTGGAGAAGGTACAGCCCTCGCACTGCTCCGCCGCAGGCTTGCCGGTGCTCCACATAAAGTAATAAGCGATGAGGATCTGGCGGCCTTCAAACGCATCGAAGAGCGTCACCGCACCCCGTTCGCCAATGAGGGGTGTGGTGCCATCCACCTCGACCATGGAAAGCCGGCGGCGGGCAGCCGCAATCGCGTCACCTTCTCTAGTGTGCGCTTTCTCGCGCACCCGCAACGCATCCAACTGCACCTGAAAGGTGCTCCGATCGACGATTCCAGGCGCGCCAACTTCTTCTTTGCTTGTCTCTTGCATGGCTCATCTCCTTTTCAAGGTAAAACCATCACGGTATCGATCATGCTGCCCTGGCCACTGCGCGTGCGCACCCGATTAGCTCTGTACCTGTCACCTGTGCGCAGCCGGAAGCCTATTGCTTGAGATCTTCCGCAAGCCCGATCATAACTCCTTCGGGCCCCCGGATGTAGCAGAGCCGATAGATATCTTCGTACTGGACCACTTCACCGACGAGCGCCGCGCCCCGTTTGCCGAGACGGGCGAGCGTATCGTCGAGGTCCTCCACGGCGAACATGACGCGGAGGTAACCGAGCGCGTTCACCGGGGCGTTGCGATGATCAGCAACCACCGCCGGCGCGAGGAATCGCGAGATCTCGAGCCGGCTGTGGCCGTCGGGCGTGACCATCATGGCAATCTCGACGCGCTGGAAACCCAGTCCGGTAACGCGCCCAGCCCACTCTCCTTCGATAGGCGCGCGCCCCTCAAGATCGAGCCCAAGTTCTGTAAAGAATTCAATCGCAGCATCGAGGTCTTCGACCACAATGCCGACGTTGTCCATCCGCTTGACTGTCATACTCTCGCTCCTTGGTATCTAGGTGTAATATAAGACATTTTCAGATAAAGCGATCCACGAAGTCACACGAAGCAACTAAAGGGCGGTGCCCTATTTCACCCTGAAGAAAGAGTGGCGGACGCCATGTTTCTTGAGAGTCACACGAAGTCACACGAAGGATTTTGCTCTTTCTTTGTGAAAATTTGTGTGTCTTCGTGCACCATATTTCTAAAACTTTGTGGATTTCACTTACCTTGTTGATGTAGGTAGCATTTGATTACCGCGCGGACAACGTTCAAGCAGCCGTTTGCGGTTCGTAATGCAGGGCGACGACGCCGGAGCTGAATGTCTTTGTTGCTATGAGCTTCAGCGTATTCACACCCATCTGCTCAAAGATCCGCGGCCCTGCTCCGAACGTGAACGGAAAGACGAGGAGCCGGACTTCATCCACCAGGTGCGCGTTGAGCATCGTCTGCGTGAGCTCGCCCACGCCATACTGCAGCAAGCCCTTATCGTGCGCTTGCTTGCGCTTCCCAATCTCCTCGGCAACGTCGCCTTTGAGGAGGGTTGCGTTCCAGGTCAGCGGCTCCTGCAACGTGCGTGACACAACATATTTGGGCATGTTGTTGATTCTCTCCGCCATTTCCCCTTCCCTGGTCGGCCAGACCTGCGCGAACCCTTGATAGGTTTCTCTTCCACACAGGAGTGCGTCCGGCGTGAGCAAGAGATTGTCCAGATACTCCTGTACATCCGGCGTGTGAAACTGGAAAATCTGACTCCAGAAATCCATCGCCCCGCCCATGACGCCATCAAGCGACACTTCAGCTTCTACAATGACTTTTCCCATCTATACAGATCCTTTCAATTTGTGTTCGTTACCCATGGTCTTCTTCGTCTTCTTCTTTCAATAGTCATAATCACCCCCCCTCCCAACCTCCCGCCATCGGGGGAGGAGCTTTATTCCCCTCCTCGCTCGCGCGGAGGGGTCGCGGGTGGGGAAGGACTGGGGGTGAGGAAGGACTGGGGGTGGGGAAGGATTGGGGGTGGGGGTTTCCCAAACACTTTTTTGCTTTACTTATCTCTGTTTCGTTAGCACAATATGGGTGGCCTTGGGCGTCTGTACATGTTCGGTGAGCGCGTAACCGAGTTTGAGCATGTCGATACCTGCCAAGAGCGCTTCACCCGAACCGAGCAGGATCGGCGCAATGGCAAGGTGCAGCTGGTTAATCAATCCGGCCTGCAGATATTGGCGGATGGCCGCCACGCCACCGGCCAGTCGAATATCTTTGCCGTTTGCCGCTTCGGTGGCGCGCTTGAGCGCAGCGTGAATGCCATCAGTCACGAAATGGTAGGTCGTGCCCCCATCCATCGTGACCGACGCCCGCGGATAGTGGGTGAGCACAAAGACCGGCCCGTGATAGGGCGGGTTATCACCCCACCAACCCTTCCAGTTCTCATCGACCCACGCGCCGCTTTGTGGTGGTCCAAACATGTTGCGCCCCATAATAAAGGCACCGAGATTTTCGACGCCGCGCGCCGCGAAATCGTCATCAACCCCGGTCTCGCCCCCCTCTTGACCCCCACTCTGGCGAAAGGCGCGCGTCACGACAAACCAATCGTGCAGAGATTCGCCGCCGACACCGAGCGGATTCTCAAAACTCTGCTGCGGACCGGCACCATACCCATCCAGCGAAATCGAAAAGGAATCTACGCGGAGTTTTGTCATTTGTCAGCTCCCCTTTTTTGAATGACTATCAATGCCTCCTGATCGAACTCACTTCCCAAACGCCCACGCGACCATTAGCGGAAACTCTTCTCGCCACATCGCGTCGTCGTGACCTGCGCCGCGCTCGTGCAGCACGACGATTGCATCTGCCGCACGCAGTGCATCTGCCCAGCGAATTGCGTTCTCGAGGAAAAACGGTTCCTGGGTGCCGGCCACGAGGTACGTGCGCGGCAACGAACTTGGCATCACGGCCGGCGGCTGGTATCCGCCGCCGGGCGAAGCGGAGAAGATCACGCCGTAGCGGTCGGGATGGCGAAGCCCCAGGGCGAGCGCCAGCTCACCGCCTGCCGAAACGCCAAAGACCGCCGTGCGCGCGGCTGGCAGCGTGACACCAAAACGGGAGCGCACCCACGCACCGACGTCCCCAACAAAAAATCGCTCGTGCGCGGCAAACCGTTCCGGATCGAACTTAGGCGAATACTCGTGTAGCCGCAGCGTCTCGTCGGCCACACGGTGTACACCGATGATCATGGTAGGCGGCAAGTTCGCCGCTTCAAGCGTTTCGCCCCATTGCGCGATCAGCTGACCGTCACCGGCGAACACGAGCGCCTCCGGTGGCTCGGGCGGGACATACACCGTGACCTGCCGGCCATTATCATAGGTGAACGTCTCGGTAACAATTTCGCCTGCGATTGGCATCCGTTAAAACTCCTTTCAGTTCAAAGATATTGAGCTGTGAGCGTTGGCGGCTTCGCCGCCAACGCTCACAGCTTTAACCAATTCCCCGCGCTTATGGGCGGGGCTAGGGGTAGGGGATGCCTGCCTGCGTAACATGAATACCCTATTATATCCCATAGCAGAACAGATGTCTTGTAAAAAATCAATCAATTGTCAGCACGTGGACAAGGCGGCCGTCGCAACTGCAGTAGGCAGGGTTGCACCTAGCATTATAGCACGGCGGCCTTGGATCGAAACCCTTATAGAGATCACCCGTAAACATGGCACAAATACAACCCATTTTTACTCGAGGGCATTTGTGCCATGTTTAAATGGTTTGTCTATTAGCTTGCCCCCGCCATAGTGCCGGGCAGCCGCGTCTCAAAATCAATTGTGCCCACCCAGGCTGGTCGCAACCCAATGCGCGCCATGGTGGTGCCCGTTTCATCGAAGTGGGCCAGATAGCCGGCTGCGGCTTCCGCGCCCATCTATCACTTATCTTCCAGTCATCTTGTGATCCGGTGAACCGATAGATCTTACGCGCCACTCACTGCCCGCTCCGCCGCGGTGATGATTGCGTCCACAACCACAGGGACGGCTGCGTCTGGAATATTGTGACCGAGACCGGGCATCATGCGCAATTCGGCGTTGGGGATCAGCGTCGCCAACTCTTCGGCGGCGGCGACGGGCACGATCGGATCGGCGTCGCCCTGCACAATGACGGTGGGCGCAACGATGCTTTCCAGATGGCTGTGTCGGTAGGCGGTTGGCTCGTAGCGGTCGACGAGAATCGCCGTGCCCTGGCGGATGAAGCCGGCCGGATCATAGCCCCGTGCAAAATCACGCACCGCCCATTCACGCAGCGTCGCTTCATTTAACGGATACGCTGGTCCGGTGAGCGCCTGCCAGGTCGCGACTTGCCAACCGATGTAGGCGTCACGATCCGTCGGATCTTGTGGCTGTGGCGGCACTGCGGCAAAGGCTTCGGGCTTGGCAATCACCGGTTGTGCGGGATTGGCCGAATCGGCCATCAATAAGGTGAGGGAAAGCACACGGCCGGGATAGTCGATGGCGACATACTGGGCAATCGCCCCGCCCTGCGACGCGCCAACGATGTGGACTTGTTCTAGATCCAGGGCGTCCAACAGAGCGACGGCATCCGCGGCCATATCGCGAATGGTGTAGGGCAGATCCGGCATTTCTCCGGCCGTCAGTGCTTTTTCAATCGCCGCGCCATCGGGCAGACCAGCCTCGGCTAAATGGGTGGAAAGACCGCTATCGCGACTGTCAAATCGAATCACCTGGAAGCCTTGCGCGGTTAAGGCATCGATCAGCGCCAGCGGCCAATCAACCATCTGCATTCCCGTGCCGGCAATCAGCAGGAGTGGTTCGCCATCGGTGGGGCCAAAGCGCTCGTAGGCGAGGGTGATGCCATTGGCAATCACCTCTTCTGTCACTGAATCGGTACTTGGGGTAGCCGCTGGGATCGTTGCATGGGGGCTCAGCGGGGCACACCCCAGCAATATAACTAACAGCGCCACGACGAACCCCAATCCGAATTTACCCGGCAACTGTTTTTCTATGCTCTTCATAATCGTTCCTTTCGACCGGCGGGGCGTTAAACCAGCTATGGAAGCCCAGCACCAGCAACAGCACTCCTTGCAGAAGCGTAAAGATCAAGTAACGCGTTTCCCCCTGAAAGGCCAGAACGATCCAGATCGACCAGGCCAAATGCTGCACGAGCAGCCAGCCGACGAACAGCCGCCAGTGGCGCAGCACACTTGGTCGCCGCCGCGCCAGCCACACGCCAATCACCCATCCGGCGATACCGCTGGCAAGATGGGTGAGCGCTGCGGCGGCCAGCACCACGGCCCACGTACGCATTTGAATGCCGTGAAAAGTCTCTGTCCACTCGATTTTGCTCGGCACGAACATAAATTTCTGCCTATCCTTGCGCCGGCGTCTCCACCAGCACGGAGACAAACAACGCTGCCAACCCGCCAATCTGCAACAGGGCACGGACAGCGTGCATTTACTGCTGCAAGCTCACCTCATCGAGTTGGAAGGCAAACTCGCCGGGGGTGGGGCCGGTCGAGAAGACGATGCCGTTTACGCTGGTGGTATCGCAGCCCCCCATATCGGCTAGGTCAAAGGAGAATTCCTGCCATTCGTCGGTCACGTCGAACGGTTGATTGACCGGCGCCTGGCCCAGGTTGGCACAAAAAAGCTGAAGTTGATAGTCACGGTCATCGCCTTTGGCCCAGAAGTGAAGCACTGGTTTGCTGGAGAGGTCAAAGGGGGCAAAGGCCGTGGCCCCTGGCATAAAGATCGCGCCGGCCCAGGCAAAGGGGACCGCATTGGTCACCTCACCCTCAACCCCCAAGGCACCGTCGCTCTCGTAGGCACCGCCGTCAACTACCGTCAGTTCCGCGGTGGAGGTGCCGCCCGCCAGCGCATCGGTCGAGGGTTGCCAGCCGGTCCCAAAGGTGGCTGTTAACTCCCCAGTATCGAAGTCACTGATAACCGCCACATCGCCTTCCGCAAAGGCGGCGCTTTGGGTGGCGGCGCTTTCCCGCTGCGCTTCCAGATTCGCCAGATACCCCGCCCGATCAACCGGCACACCGAGCTTCCACACACCGGCAATATCGCGCGTGGCGGTGATCTCTGTGGTCGGATCGCCGTTGACCAGCAGCAGGTCGGCGCGCAGCCCGGGTACAATGCGACCGCGGTCGATCAGGCCAAAGGTGGCGGCATTGACCGCGGTGGCTGCGTGCAACACTTCGAGCGGTGTCAGTCCAGCGTCGGTCAGCAGCACCAATTCGCGATGCAAACTGGCACCGTGCGCCGTGCCGGGGTTGGGCGCGTCGGTGCCGGCCAGAATCGGCACGCCGGCATCAAAGAGCAGCTTTACCGCTTCCTGCCCATTAGCCAGACTCAAATTGGCAAAGCCACTATAGGGACTCGTCAACGATTGCCGATCGGCGTCGGTCAAGTAGGGGGCGAGCAAGGGGTCGTCGATCACCGTGAGATCGGCCGGTTCGCTGCCGATGTTCTGGAAGACGGCCAGCGTCGGAATCACAAAGAGGCCACTCGCCACGGCCTGTTCAATAAAGGCGTCATCGGGTATCCCATCGGTAAAGATGTGGGCGAGGCCATCGGCGCCGGCGTCGAGCGCTTCTTGCGCAGCGGTCAACGTCTGGATGTGGACCAGCGCCAGTTTGTCGTGGGCGTGGGCGGCGTCGACCAGTGCTGCCACCGTTGTCTCATCCAATGTCGGCAGATCGAGCCCGATTTCCTGGCCATCCTCAATGATAATCTTGATGTAGTCAGAGCCTTCGGCGATCCGCTCTTCGACAAACGCTTCGGCCTGGTCAGGGCCGTTCAAGGTTGGAATCACGAGCCCAAATTGTGTGCCGTGGCCGCCCGGCGCGGTGGCCAACGTGCCGGCAGAGAGAAGATCGGCGCGGTCGACGGCACCGGTTACGGCCTGTTCTTGCCGCAGTTGCGCGGCCAGCGCTTCATCCATAAACATATCAAATTCTGTGGTGACGCCAAAGACGAGCGCCTGGCGCAGCGCGTCGGCGCTAAAGACGTGGGTGTGGGCGTCGATCAGGCCGGGCAGCAATGTTTTGCCCGCGCCATCGATCACTTCGGCGTCTGCCGGCGGCTCAATATCGGGAGCGACCGCGCTGATCAGGCCATTTTCGACCAACACACTGGTGGCGGTGATCACACGCTCGCCATCAAAGAGACGCACATTCGTAAAGACCAAGGGCGTGGACAAGGGCGTGGTTAAGGGCGTGGTTTGCGTCAGCGCCGCAGTGGCAGTCGGTGCAGCAGTTTCGGTGGGCGCGGTGGTAGCGGTGGGCGTCACAGTTGCGGTGACCGGCGTCGTTGTCGTGACTGACGTGGTAGCGGTAATCGTAGGTGCAGCACCGGTTGACGAGGATGGCATCAACGTACCGATCAAGGCGCTGGTCAGGCCGAAAAAATGGGTCTGATCAATGGCAGCATCCGCCCGGTTCTGTGTCACCGCCACACAATAGGCCCCGCCATCGGCATCTTCGAGCCAGTAGGTGAGATTCAGCACACCGATCTCCGAGCCACCTTTGAAGGCAATGCGACTCCAGCCGGTTGCCGCCTGTGAACCTGCATTGCTGATCGCCGGACCGGCACTGACGGTCATCACATCGAGATCCTGCACCTGCGCCATCAGGTCACAGAGTTGGCCCGGCGTCAAGAACCATTCAACATCAAGGGTTGGGGTGGTGACCAGGTTCGCGAGCGCGGGCAAGGGTTGGTTGGTCAGTTCGTCAAGCACTTGCCGTTTGGCCACTTCATCCCCGGCCGCATACTCTGCCAATAGGTCAGCGTTGGGGGTTGCTTTCAATTTGGTCGCTTCTTGGGTGGTCAAGAAAGGCTGGTTATCACCGCCGTACGCCTCGGCTGCGGCACGACCTATCAGATTTATCAGCGTGTCGGCCGCCGTGTTATCGCTGATCGAAATCATCAACGTGGCCAGGGTGTGCACGGTCAACGGACTGCCATCCGGCCAATCCTGTAAGATGCCACTGGGTAGGCTCTTGTTGGCCGGGTCGAGTGCGACGACTTCATCCCAGCTGTGGTCGCCGGCGTTGATCTGGTCACGCAGCGCAGCGAGGACCGCCAACTTAAAGGCCGAACCCACCGCCAACGCGTCATCGGCGTTGTGCGCGGCCACTTCCTCGCCATCGCGCAAAACCAACAGACTTACGTCACCGGGCAGCTCTGCAAATTGGGCAACGGCTTCGTCCACCGTAGCGACGATCGGAGCCGGCGGGTGGAAGAAGAGGCCGATGATGCGCCCCGCGTTGTCCAGGGAAATTTCGGCAGAAATGGTGGCGTTGGCCAGGCGGACGGTAAAGGGGCTGTTCTCGCCTTCGACCTGTACAAACGCACCATACTGGTCGGTCCATTGAGCCAAACGCTCGGTAATTTGGTCTGGTGAAACTTGAGCTAGAAAGGCGTCGCTGAACCAGCTATCCGCCAACGTATCGCTGGTGAAGAGCCGTTCGAGTGCAGCTTTGGGGGGCATGGTGGGCTCCGCTTCGCTCGAGCTGGCGGTCACCGCGGCCGGCATGATGCGCAGGCCGGCGATCTGCCCGTCTTCATTCAACGTGATCGCAGCGGTGGCGTTGCCCTGGGCAAAGACGACAGTGAAGGGGCTTGCCTCCCCTTTCACCCGGTCGAAAGCACCGAGTTGGTCAGTGATCTGCCCCCGCAATTTCTCGATCTGCGCCAGCGGTACTTGGGCGAGAAACTCATCAGCAAACCACTCCGTCTGGAGTTCATCCGCTGTGAAAAATTGTTCCAGCGCCGCCGCGGGGGTTGACGGTTGCGCAAAGCCGGTGAGGCCAAGCACGAGCAACACGCCGAGCAGCGCGTACAGCAAAGGGAGGATTTTGATCTTGTTTGATAATGGTTTCATGATTGCATTTCTCCTTAATCAAGTTCATCTCAGCCGGCCCCACCGTTGCCCGCGCGTCCAGCGCCGGGGCCGCGAGTAGGTAAAGCGCCAACGGCTCCAGCCAATGAGCGCCACGAGCAAAAGGCAAAGTCCACCCAACGCGGCGAACGCAGCCGGATAGACACCGTCACCACGGCTGGTCGTCGGTGCCGCGCCATATAGCAGGCTAACCAAGCCAAACGCAGTGTCGAGCAGCCGTGACTCTTGGAAGACGCCGTAGGCATTCTGCAGGACAATGATCGCCTGATCGCGCGCTGGCAGCAGAGTCAGCATGGCCTGATAGCCGGGCGCTACGCCGCCGTGCCAGACCATCTCTTCTGCAGAGCCGGGCACAAACTCGGCCAGTGGCCAGCGCCGACAACCCAATCCATAGCGATGCGCACCGCTGGTCACCACATCGCCTTGGAAGAGGAGCGTGCGCTGTTCGGCGCTGAGCACATCCGCTTGGCTACCCAAATTGGCCTGGGCAAAGGCGACCGCATCAGTGAGCGTGCCGCCGAGATAACCATAACCAACACCCGCCGGATCATAGGGCGTCGTGAAGGGCACCGGTTGTCCAAAGACAAAACGATGACCGGGCGGCAGCCTGCGCGTGGCCTGTACGGGCGTCGTGATCGTTGTCGCCATGTCTAGCGGATCGAGCACCCGCTGCGTGATCAGTATACGGCTGACCGGTAGCGGCCTCGATGAGCGCCGTCAGCAGTAGGTAATTCGTGCTCGAGTAGTGATACTCGGCACCATCGACGCCGAAGAAGCCCGTGTGCAGGGGCACGGTCGGCCCCGTGACCGCATAGGCCATGCCGGGAATGCCAACGGCGGCCATCTGTGACTGCACTGCAAAATTGAAATGTCAACAGAACCTAGTAACAATGCACTAGGTAGACGACGGTTAGGCGTTTTATTTACTAGATGGGGGTATAGAATGGGGGTATAGAATGGGGGTATAGAAACGGTCGTTGAACCCTTCCCTGGCCCCTTCCCAGAAGATGGGAGCGGCCTCCTCATCTAGCAGAACTTACCTGATGCTGGATTAATTACCCATTCTCTTCTTGGATAAACGGACGGGCAACAAGACGACGTATTTGTGCTGCAAGCGCCGCGCCCACCAAAAAGAGAAGTGTATAGCCAAGCAGCAAGAGCAAACCGACCACCAGCAAAGGGTCGAAGCCGCTGATTAGCAGAAGGTAGATCAGCTGCCCACCGAGTGCACCGAGATAGTGTGCCCAAAGCGGGCGCGGTGCTAACAACCCAGCCACCAATCCAGCGACCAAAAGCGCGCCGACGTAGTAAAAGCCGGCGGCATCCCACGGCTCACGCTGGCCGGTTAGCCAGGGCGAGAGCACCCAGACGAGCGCGCCGGCAACGGCAGCGATCAGTAACGTTTGCCATTTCATCGAATGATTCCTTTCCCGAACTACTACGACAACGTTAAATTAGGCAAGATTAACAGAATTAACCGGATTGACACAGCAGAACAAAAATCTTGTGAATCGTGTGAATCCTGTCTATGGACTGTAATTTAACGTTGTCGTACTACTTAGCCACCCCCTCCCAAACGCCCCAGGTTGGGGGGAGGAGTGGTGACAATTCCCTCCCACCTAGGGAGCGGTTAGTAGTTCCCTTTCCCATTACAGCACGGTTTGGCGACGCAGCAGCCAAACTAACCGCGCACCACCATTGATCACACCCAGCAGGCCACAGAGGATCAGCCAACTCATGATGCCGATCATCGAGCGGAACAAGGTCAGATAGCCAAAGGCGCGGCCGGAAGATTGCAACACAATCGCCGGCATGGTCAGCACAAAGGCAGCCGGCACAAAGGACCAAAAGATCATCAACAATGGCCGCCACCACGCTTTGGTTGCCGCCTGTTGACGCCAACGGGGCAAGCGCCACAGTCCTCGCGCTTCTAAGACAAGACTTACCAGCGTGATCAGACTAATCGCGACCGCCCACAGCGTAACGGTGAAGCCACCCGGAGCAGGTGATTGTCCACCGAGCAGATCAATCAGGCCATTTTTGATGGCCGACGCGCCAAGGGTGTCTTGCGCCAGACTGTGGATATTGTAGAGCAGCACAAAACTCTGTTCGGTTTCCGGCAAGAGCACCATCTCGGCGTAAAAGGTCGAGAGTACGCCGTTGTGTTCGAGATAGGGGGTGCCATTCGCTGTTGTTGCAGTCCACCAGCCCATTGCATAGGGGCTAGCAACCGAGGCCGGTGGCGTGTGGAGCAGCGTCATGCCGCCGGACGAAAGCAATTGGTTGCCCTGATAGTACCCCTCATTGCTTTGCATAACCAGGTAATGGGCCATATCTTCAGCAGTCGAGACGACACCGCCGCTGCCACCGAGAAAGCCATTTTCTTCGCCGGAAGATATGGGTAGACCAAAGGCGAGCAGATGGCCTTGGGCGAGATTTGTCGGCGGCTGCTCGAGATCGGCAGAGCTCATGAGATTGACCGTGTGGTTCATCTGCAACGGGTCAAAGATCTGCGTCTGCAAATAGCTGGAAAAGGGCTCCCCACTCACGACTTCCACCAGACGCGCCAAAATCTGATAGTTGACATTGAAATATTGGTAGGTCGTGCCGGGGGGCTGCCCGGCGCGCGCGTCGTGCAATTGAGCAATGCGGTCGGCGAGGGTGGCCGGCACAGGCAAGCGCATCTCGGGGAAACCGCCATCGGCCAGCCCACTGACCTGGTTGAGCAGTTGGCGCACGGTAATCTGTTGCGCAGTAGTAGGGGTGGCGAGGGTAAAGTCCGGCAGGTACTGTTGTACGGGCACATCGAGTTCGATCTGGCCAGCTTCAACCAATTGCAGTACGGCCAGCGCCGTAAACGATTTTGAGAGCGACGCGATCAGGAATTGCGTTTGCGGGGTCACGGGGTCACTGTCACGCGCCCGGCCGTAGCCCTGCACATAAGCGATCTGCTCGCCGCTGGTTATGGCGAGGGCCAGCCCCGGTACATGTTGGCTGGCCATTTGTGTGGTGATAAAGTGGTCCACATGTGCGCTATCGAACGTAAACTGCGCGCGATTAGTAGCAGCCCGTACACTGACTGTGTAGGTAAGCAGAATGGCTAACGGTATTGTCAACCCCACTATACGCATGTTCAGCTCCTCCATTTCTTCTACCCTACTACTGAACCGTAAAGCGCACTATATAGCTAATGGTGGGGGTTAAATCGCTCTTTGCCAGAGTTACGGTGTAGTCCCCTGGCTCGACCAACGGGAGTTGATAATTCAGCGCATAGCCGTCCGTTACAGGGTTCATCTCGGCGGGCCATTGCATACCCGTCGGGCCGGTTATGGTTACCGTGAGCGGTGTACCGACAGTGGTGATATCGACAGTTAAGGCTTGGCCGGCGGTGGCACCCAACACATACAGCTTATTGCTGGCACCGTCTGGCAATTGACCGGTGCGCTCCGCCGTTGTTGTGCCTGGTGCCAGATCAACCCGCTCCGGTGGTACAGTGGGCGTGGGGGTAGTGGGCGTGGGGGTAGTGGGGGTGGGGGTGGGGGTACCTGCAACCGCCGCGCCAGCGAGCGTAAAGGAGACATCATAGGGGGTGGTACCACCGGCGGGCACAGATAGTTCGATCCCGTAGTCACCGCTTTCGGGCAGGCGCACTTGGGCGGTCAGCACCTTGCTGCCAATGCCTTGTACAGCACCGTTCCAACTGCTGCCGCTGGGGCTGCGGATGGTAAAGTTAACTGGTCCGTTGTAGCCCACGGTCTGGACCGTCAGCGTTTGGCCAGCGCTGGCCGTCAACAGATAGCGTTTGCTGCTCGCTTCCGGCAAGTTGCCACTGCGTGTAACGGCCGGCGCATTGGGGGCGACCTCGATCCGTTCGGCATCACCTGTGTTCAGTGGTGCAAGCGTGACGCGCAGCGTGTAGGTTGTCGCCGCCCCCACCGAGAGAGCGCCAATCAGATAGTCCTGCGTGGCCGGTAACTGACCGATCCACGAGAATTGGCCATCCTCCGCCGCTTTTAGCAATGTGCCATCTTCACCGCTGATACTCAGCCGCACATCGTTATTGGGCGAACTGATGGTCACCGTAATGCTCTGGCCTTGTTGCGCCGACAAGAGATAGCGGTTGGTGGCACGTTCGGCAATCGTGCTATTGATCTCCGTACTATTTGTACCGGGCGCGAAGCTGATGGGCGTAGCCGTAGTGGCAGAAACAGTGGGCGAAGGCGTACCGACGATCGGTGGCGTCGCCGTCGCGGTGGGTGGCAAGGGTGATCCAATTAGTGGTACAATCGGGGTCAATGTCGGCAGCAACGGTGAGAGCGGTTGTGCTGCAAGCGTTATCGTGGGCGACAAGGGCTGCGCTGGCGGCGGCACCGCTACGGTAGCAGCAAATGCGTCGGTCGCGGTGGCAGGCGGCACAGCAGCCTCTGCCGTAAAGCTCATGAGCGCGCGATGATCGTCATACCAGACCGCCAGTTGGTCACCATCGAGCGCAAAGCTCTCGGCACTACGTAGCGCGGCCAGATACTGGTCTTCTTGATTGGTAATGCGGTAATCGGCGCAAGCGCTCTGTGTGTCCGTGAGATCACCGACGCGCAACCTGGTCTCTTCTACACGATACGTACCCGCATACGTGCTGCAACCACCATTGCCAAGCACCTGACCATTCGCATCAAAAGCCAATGTAACGGTGCTGTCACGTAACACAGGCCTAGCCGCTGTCGTGGTTCCCAAGGCCATCAGTTGCCAACGGCTATTGGTCAACGCGTTAACCGCAACCGTGGGCGCTGGTGTGGCCGTGGCTGGTTGCACGGGAAGAATCGGCAACGTCCCGCTACAGCCTACAAGCAAGAGCAGAATAGAGAGTGGCAGCAGGATACAAGTGAAGACCCATGTATGATAAACTCGCTTCTTCTTCATTGCTGCAACTTTTTCCTTTGCACAGTGTAGGCAGTCAGCACACCCTGTAGAATGCGGCGTAAATAAACCACTAATGAGACGGTAGGAGAGTAAGACAGTGACTGTCTCCCTGTCTCCCTGAGCTTACTTAGCTGACACTGCACTAGTCGTGGCAGCGGTCCACTATAACAGGAGCGTTACGTTCGCCCTCCTCAATCATGTCCACGCTCTTGTTCAACCAAATCCAACACCGCCTGACGGCGTGGCAAGGCAGCCTGTGCACCGATCTTGGTGGTGGTCAACGCTGCGGCGGCATTGGCAAAGGGGCCGGCTTCCGTCAACGGACGCCCCTCCGCCAGGGCAACCGCCAACGCGGCGGCGAAGGCGTCACCAGCCCCTGTGGCGTCAACACTCTCCACTTCGATGCGCGGCAGCCACAGCTCATCTTCGTGCCAAAGCAATAGATCTCCTTGATCGCCGGCCTGTATCGCCACCACCTTGAGCCCCTTCTCCAGCAAATTTTGTGCGGCCTTGCGGGCTGAGTCACGGTCTGTGACCTCAATCCCAGTGAGTGACTTTGCCTCGCCCGCATTCGGTTTTACCACATCGACCAGACGCAGCAGATCATCGGGCAATTCACGCGAGGGAGCTGGATCAAGCACAACCTGTGCACCGGCGTTGTGCGCGTGATGGACGACTGCATCGACGGTCGCCTGTGGAATTTCCAGTTGCAGGAGGACGACGCGCGCCGCTTGAATGAAGGGCAGTGCGGTGTTCAGATCCTCAACGCTTAACGCATGATTGGCTCCAGGCGCAACCATGATCTGTTTTTCGCCCGCTTCCGTAACCTGGACAAGTGCAACCCCGGTCGGGAGTCGCGAGGATCGAAAGACACAAGTGGTATCAACACCATCGGCCAGCAAATGAGCGAGTACCCGTTCCCCCCGTTCATCGTTGCCAATGCGTGCAACCAGGGCTACTTTTGCGCCCAATCGTGCGGCGGCAACAGCTTGGTTGGCCCCTTTGCCGCCGGGCGCTTCCAACAGTTGATTGCCGTTTACGGTATCCCCTGCCCCTGGCAGATCGGCGCCGCGCACCAGATAATCATAATTTGCACCACCGACGACGACGATATCCCAATCTGTTGTCATGACCTATCCTCCTGATCTGGGCGAGCTCTAACGTTCTTTCCAGGGTTCCGGGGCCACCAATTTGCGTTCAACTGCGCCGCCAAGGCCAGTAGCCAGGTCACTTTCGGGAGCGTCCAGGTCGGCAATGCGCTCGAGGAAATCGACGACAATCGCATAGAACTGATCGGGCTTTTCCAGGTTCGGGAGGTGAGCCGCGCCATCAATCTGCGCACGGTCGGCGGCGGGAATACGATCGGCAAGCAGGTTAGCGGCTTGTTGGATGGCTTCGTCGTCTTGGTCGCCGCTCACGACGACGGTAGGGGCAGTGATCTGATTCAGGCGATCAAGCGCCGGCTGTGCCGCGGCGTTCTCGCCACTGAAATCAACGGTATTGCCGCTAAGCACCTCCCCCATCATCGCCTTCACCTGTGCCCGCAGGTCAGCATCCATCTGTTCCGGCTGGCGTTGGGGACCATCAAACCAAAGGCGAGTAGCCAATTCCGCGGCCGTACTCATATCGCCTTGTTGGCAGGCCGCGGCAAATTTTTGCAACACCGGCGGCATTTCCCCCACAAAGTCAAAGCCACTGGGCACGGCACCGACCAACACCAATCCATCGACCATCGCCGGCTGCTCCAGGGCAAAATCAATTGCCACGGTCCCACCCAACGAAGCGCCGATCAACGTGGCACGATCAATCTCAAGTGTCCGTAAAAACAGGTACAGATCTTGCGCATGTGAGAAGTTCTGATCATCGTGCGGCTCCTTGCCTTGCGCCACCTGCTTTGCATCGATACCTTCCCCCAATGTCGATTGGCCATAGCCACGCAGATCATAGCGAATGACCTCATAGTCATCCGCCAACGCAAAAAACTGCGTATCCCACATGCGGTGATCGGCGATCCCGGCGTGGAGGAAGACCACGGGCGCGCCACTGCCGGCCCGTTCAAAGTAGAGTTGCGCACCATGCACTTCAGCGTGCCCTTTGGTTACACCATTCGTTTGCCGGCTATCAACTTTGCCCTGTTCTGTGCGAACTGCAGTTGGATTGTTTACCATTGTATTGTTTGGCATGTGAAACTCCTTGTTCGGTCTATACTTTACATTCTCGATGTACGCTGCCGCCCCAACCAAGCGCGCATCTCTGGTTCGTGCTCCTCGTGAAAATGGGAGAAGAAGATGGCGGCGGTCAGCGGTTCCCCCTCCAGCCAGGGGAAATAATGCGGATCGGCAAAGGCTGCATCGGGAAGCGCTTCAATAGCCGCAATCAACTCGTTGAAGGTCTGCTGTGAGTCGTCGAGCACCGCAGCAACAGACTGCGCCTGTTGCTGTTCATAGATCCACGCGTTAATTTCATCATCACTTTGCAGATGCTCCGGCCATGGTGGTGGCGGCGTTGGCACACCGTGGGCCGCTGCCTGTAAGCGCCCAACCGTGCGTTTGCGCCAACCGGTGAGATGAGCAACGATATCCTTGATCGACCAGCCCCCGGCAACGGTGGGTTCAGCCATCTGTGGCCGGCTGATTTGCCCGAGCAACTCTTCCCACTCTTGATTTTCTGCATATAGCCCTGCAACTACTGTTGCTTGATCGATTACTGTTCCGCTATCCATTGTCTGCCTCTGTCTGGTAATGTGCAGGGTAAGGAATAAGTTTAATGTATGCCTACGACAACTCACTATGGCACAATACTGTGGGTAGGGACCAGTGAATAGAGACAGCTCAATGGTCTACGTATAGGGCTAGATGGTTATCACACTCGGGTGCTTGCCACGCGCTGGTTTCAACAACAGAGGACAGACTAGCGCGGCAGAAGGTGTGACAGAAGAGCGTTATCAGCGATCCGAAAATTATATTTTCCGTTGCCCCGTTGCGGCTAGCAACTCCTCCCGATTCCAAGTTGCAACCGCAGATGGGTTCGCCCCATCCGGTTCACAAAGAAAAATTTCATGGCCAGGGTGCCCCACAATTTTTAATCCACTGGAACGCAACAGTGCCTCAACCCCCGCCCGGTTCGCCACCCACCAATTGGTGGGGTCGTTGGCGAGTTCGTGTTCGATAAAGGCCATTTTGGGCCATCCTGCGGTCAAGAACGCGTCACGGTCGTTTAGCGATAGACCATTCGTCGCTGTATAAATTGCGTCACCCGGCATAGTCAACGTTTGAAAGACGAGCAAGCGCTTGACCTTTTCTGCCACAATATCTAGCCCCAAGAGTGGATAGCGCAAATGGTAAAAAACGCCCATAAAGATAATGAGATCAAACTTTTCCGGCCAGTGGGCCAGTTCATAAATTTGCAGCTGTTGAAAAGAGACTCTCGCCGTTAAGCCGAGCTGTGCGGCGGCCCAGGTGGCCTGGCGCAGATAGTGCGGATCCACATCAATGCCCAGCACATCGCCACCACGCCGTGCCAATTCAAATGTATAGTAGCCAGCGTTGCAGCCGATATCCAAAATACGCCAACCGTGAAGGTCGGCGGGTAAGTGGGTTGCCAGTTGCTGCCATTTAAAGGCTGGGAAATCACCCAACGCATGATCTGGCGCGGTCTGCACGCCATGCGGCAGGTGCAAGTTGTGAAACCAGGGAGCTAACGCATCGATCTCAGCTTGGAATTGGCCATTGACAGATATTGGTTGACGTGCGGGTTGGATGATTTGGCTTGTGGACTTGCTCATTTGGTTGCAACTTTCTTCCCATACTGCTCTACCGTGGTGAACGGTTGATTTCCTATCATTATTATGACACAGCTGATTATGACATAGTTGTCGCGACAATATACCGTGAATGGAGACAGAAAGCAGGTCTACTTATGGGGTAGCTTCTTCAGCAGCAGAATCGGTCCACTCCTATAACCGCTCTCTATAAGTTGATATATACGGTCCGTCACGCCACCGAGTATAGTGAGCTAGTACAGTTGGGTAGACATACGCATGCAGTCAAAAGGCCCTATATTTTTCTTAACAATTCACCCCACCCCCAGCCCCTCCCTGCTATCGGGGCTTACCATTACCCACAAGTCGAAAAAGTGGAGTAAAAGTAAGGCAAGAAAGGCGGAAGGGGGTGAGATTGGTCATGAAAATTGGCCTTAATCGTTGCCCGCTGGGCATTCAATCGCGAAGCACAGGCCTGGTT
>DAOUCA010000114.1:0-73887 GCA_034432375.1 Caldilineaceae bacterium | reverse complement strand
TCTCTGTGTTCTCTGTGTTCTCTGTGTTCTCTGTGTTCTCTGTGTTCTCTGTGTTCTCTGTGTTCTCTGTGTTCTCTGTGTTCTCTGTGTTCTCTGTGTTCTCTGTGGCTTACTCTGTCACTCAACTGGATAAACGTGACAATGAATGATTTGACAAAAGAGATCCACGCCTATCTGACAACCTCCTCGGGCAGCAATTTTCTCGAGCGCAACGTTACCATGCTGGCGCAGTGGGAAGGCAGCGACAATCTGCTCTGGCGCGTGGAGAGTGGCGGGCAAGAAGCGGTGGTCAAATATTATCTCGATGCCGGGCAGGCGCGCGGACGGCGGCAATTTGATGGGCAAGAGCGCTTTAGCCCGTTGGGGTTGGCACCCAGGCCGCTTTGGTTTGACCGCTATCCGACCGGCCTATCGCGGCAGGTGCTGGTCTACGAATGGCTGCCAGGGGAAACGCTCGATGGGCAAAACCCAACGCACCTAATACGCCTCGCCCAAGCGGTGGCGCAACTGCACAGCGGTGACCCGGCAGAGATCCGACGGTTTTCGCCAAATCCGGTCAACCTGGACTATTTGTGGAAGGTCCTACATGGCGGAATGCCGGCGCTACAGCGCTGGTTACAAGAGCAGGCAACACCGAAACTTGCACGGCTTCTGCAACAACTTGATGCCAATGCCCAGGCGCTGGTAGAGGCCGCTTTACCACTCTGGCAGGGGCTCCCACCAACACCGATCCACGGTGATCTAACGCTGGAAAATGCCATTGATTGTTTTGGTTCGGTCGTTCTGCTCGATTGGGAACGCTTTGGGTTGGGCGATGCCGCCTATGATGTAGCAACCTTCTTACAAATGCATCAAGCTGCGATTGATGAAGAGAATCGCGCATCCTGGCTAGAGAGCTATCTTGCCACCTTTGATCAGCCAGGAGTGGCACAGCGGATTGGCGTCTATGGGTGCATCTTGCCGCTGCAGAATCTTGCCTATCTCTTGCATGGCTTGCGTCAAAGTAGTGGCGACGAAAGAGCGCTGATTCGCACAAATCAGCCATTTTTCCAAGCCACCTTGGGTGCGGCCATTATACAAGCTGCCGCAGGACTGAATCTGCAAGCAGATGTTGATGATAGCGAGCTTGTAGCAATTTTGGAGAAAATCGGCCCCACGGTATAAAGGTCGAGCCTCCAGTATGCCGATCCCCCTGGATAAAGTGTATTATTTATGAAGGTAACAATTTACCCCACCCCCTCCCGGCCTCTCTCGCGAGCAAGGGAGGAGTATTGCTCCCCTACCTGATGTCGGGGAGGGGCCAGGGTGGAGTAAATCGTTACAATAGAAGAGAAAAAAGGGAAAAACCATGAGCCAAAGTGCAGTTCAACAGGCGATCCATCAGCTCTTTGAAGGACAAGAATTGAGCAGTGACCAGGCCGACGCCGCCATGACCCAGATCATGAGCGGGGCCGCCACTGAAGCACAGATTGGTGCCTTTCTTGCCGCCCTGCGCATGAAGGGCGAAACCGTCGACGAGATTACCGGCTGTGCCAGCGCAATGAAACGCGCCGCGACCCAAGTTACCCCCAACATTGGTGATCAGATGTTGGTCGATGTCGTCGGCACCGGTGGCGATGGCACCCACACCTTTAATATCAGCACGACATCAGCGCTTGTGGTGGCTGGTCATGGCGTCAAAGTGGCCAAACATGGCAACCGTTCGGTGAGCAGCCGTAGCGGTGCCGCCGATGTGTTGACCGCGCTCGGGGCCAACGTCCAGTTGACCGCCGAACAGTCGGCCACCTGCATTGAAGAGATTGGCTTTACCTTTCTCTTTGCCGTTGCCTATCACCCGGCCATGCGCTATGCGATTGGTGCCCGCCGTGAGTTAGCTGCGCGCACCATCTTTAACATTCTCGGGCCACTGAGCAATCCGGCCAACGCCACGAATCTGCTGGTCGGCACCTATGACGCCAACCTGACTGAACCCATGGCCAAAGTGCTGGGGCAGATGGGCTGTCGTGCCGCCTACGTCGTCCATGGGGCCGATGGGCTGGATGAACTGAGTATCACTGGCGTGAATCGGGTGAGCCATTTCCACAATGGTGCCGTACGCACCTTTACGCTAGATCCGGCAGAATGGGGCTTCCCACGGGCAACGCTCGCCGATCTCAAAGGGGGCGATCCGGCAGACAACGCGGCCTTGACGCGTGGCATTCTGGCCGGCGAAATTCAGGGGCCGATGCGCGATGCGGTATTGTTAAATGCTGGTGTGGCGCTCAGTACAGAGTGTGGCGATTTTCAAGCGGGGATCGAAGAGGCACGGGCGAGTATCGACAGTGGGGCAGCCTTGCGCGTGCTCGATGCGTTTGTTGCCAAGACGCAGAGTTTCGCTACTTGATGACAGAACTGAATTAGCGTCCACCAAAGAGGCTCAAAAAACTGTCACGGGATAGGCCTGCGCTTTTGATAATACGCAGCGTGAGGCTACGTCCCAAATCGCGGTTATGCCAAGGCACAACGACACGCAAGCCATCCGCTTCCCGTTGCATAACAACATGGCTGCCCGTCTGATGATCAATGATAAAACCAATTCATTCCAGAATTGCAATCATCTCTTTTGACGTAACCATTGGAAAGCGTGGCATTACGCGGTCTCCAACTCGATAGCAAGGTGACTACTATATTGCGCTTCTGTATCTTCAACAGGGATGGGTTCACCGTGTTTTAGTAAACTGGCACAGTAGGCGCGGATGGCATCTGTAGCCATCATGCGCGCTTCTTCAAGCGTTGTACCTTCCGTATAACATCCAGGCAACGCAGGAACCGTGACCAAGTACTCACCTTCTGGTTGACGCTCAATAATGATGGTAAAATCGATCTTCTGCATAAGATGATGGTCTCCGTCTCATTTTGCAACGGATGTCTAACGTGTTAGATACATCATAGTATCACAAGTAAAGATAAACAATGAAACACTCACAACTCGACATAGCCAAACATAAAGGGGAAGTCCTCGACCGCATCATGAGTTGGAAGCGCGAGGAAGTACCCAAACAGATGACCTTGATGTCGCTGGCGCAGGTGAAAGCGTTCGCACAACTTGCTCCCGACACGCTTGACTTTGCCGCTGCGCTGACCGCGCACCGTGGTGCCAGCCTGATCGCCGAAGTCAAACGCGCCAGCCCCTCCAAAGGGTTAATTGCCAAGGATTGGGATCCCCCCTTGATTGGCGAGACATATGCGCGCAATGGGGCCGCGGCCATCTCCTGCCTGACCGATGGCCGCTTCTTTCAGGGCGAGTTAGCCTATTTGACCGCCATCAAGGAACGGTTTCAAGAGAGTGGTCTAAAAGTACCGGTTTTGCGCAAAGAGTTTATCTATCACGAATATCAGATCTATGAAGCGCGTATGGCCGGTGCCGATGCCATTCTGCTCATTGTGGCTGTACTCAGTGACAGCGAGCTAAAGATGCTCTATAATCTAACCTATAAATTGGGGATGCAGGCGCTGGTGGAAGTGCATAATGAAGAGGAAGTCGAACGGGCGCTAGCCTTTGATGCACACATCATTGGCGTCAACAACCGCGACTTGCGTACCTTTCAAGTCGATATTGAGAATACCGCACGGCTGCGCGCAATGCTCCCACCGGGCAAAGTGGTGGTCGGCGAGAGTGGCATCCGTGACGTCGCCGATGTGCAGAAGATGGCCGCCATGGGCTGCGATGCGATCTTGGTTGGCGAGACCTTCTGCAAATTACCACAAAGCAAGCGTGGCGCGCAAGTGAGGGAATTTGTCGAAGCTGGGGAAGTATAGAACCAGAGGTGATCAAAAAATAGCGTGGCTTAGGAGAGCCTGCCGCAGTGGTTCAGGAGCTACGCAGTTACACTCTGGCTTCGGCAAGCTCAGCCGCCGGTAACTGCGTAGCTCCTATATTTCTATCCTCACAAATAGCGCTGCAAAAATTCCCCCATCTGCGTGAAGCTATCGATACGGTTGGCAAGCTTGCTAAACTTATGGCCCTCGTCGGCATAGTGAACAAAGTGCACCGTGCCGCCATTGGCCTGAACACCCGCCACCACCTGTTCCGATTCATACAGCGGCACGCGTGGGTCATTGTCGCCGGCAAGCACCATCAGCGGCATCGTGATCCGGTCGATCTTATGAATTGGCGAGATGGTTGCCAAGAATTCGCGATGATTGGCCAGCGAGCCATACTCCGCCTCACGGTGGGCACGGCGCCACGGGCTGGTGCGCTCCAAAAAGGAGAGCCAATTGGCGATGCCCACCACATCGATCCCCGCCGCAAAGAGTTCTGGGTATTCGGTCAGCGCAGCCAACACCATGAAGCCACCATAACTCCGTCCATAGATCGCAATCCGATTCTGGTTGATCGAAGGTTGACTGTGTAACCACTGAACCGCATATTGGAGATCTTTCACGCTATCCATGCGCAATTCGACCTCATCGCGCATCAGATAGTCACGGCCATAGCCCGAACTGCCACGAACATTGGTCGCCAGGATCGCCAGCCCTTGTCCCAAAAAGTATTGAAAGCGCACATCGAATTCTGGACGCAATTGCCCGGCAGGGCCGCCATGCACATAGAGAATACACGGATAGCCGCCCGCCGGGGCTGGTTGCTGCGGCTGGTAAAAAAGCGCTGGAATCTTCCGCCCATCAAAGGTTGGATAGTGGATCAGTGTTGGTTGGACAAAAGTGGCGGCATCAATTCCCGCGCGATTGCTAAAGGTGACCTGCCGACAGTCGCCGGTCGCCACCGTGAGCAGCCACACATCTTGCGGACGATCTGAATTTTGTAGATCGAAGAGCACGTTCTCCCCATCGGCGCTAAATTGGAGCTTGCCAATGACACCCTCCGGAATGGTTACAACGTGCGCAGCTTCACCGCTGGTGAGATCAATCAAATAGAGCTGACTCCACCCCTCCTCATTGTAAACAAGCGCCGCCTGCCGCCCATCCCGTGCGACGGTGAATAGATCAAGTTCACCGCTGCCCTCCAAGCTAGCGGTGGACAAATTCTCCACCGTTAGCAATGGCGTGACCGTCCCAGCCTCAAGATCTAGCCGACAGAGCGCGCCACGGTCATGCCCCAGATCGCTTATCGCAAAGAGGCCATTGACAGTCCAGCGGATTGCGCTGAAACGGGCCGCGCTGTTGCCTGGCATAACCGGCGATTCTTTGCCGGTGGTGAGATCAAATAGATGAAGGCGAATATCGGTTGTCGATAACTCTTCGGTAGAGAGCAACTGCGTTTCATCCGGTGAGAGGGCGACAATGGTCCGCCGGCCGTTGGCCTGCCAGAGTTGGGTCGCCGTGCCATCGGGCAACGTCATGGTGTAAAGATCAAAATCGACATTGTTGCGGACGTTGCTTGTATAATAGATCCGTTGACCATCTTTGCTCCAAAGGCCAAAGCGGTGAATCGCCTGCTCGTCGGTGGTCACTTTACGAATGTTATGCCCCAAACCTGCTTCAGGCGCGCTACCAGCATTATCTATCAGATAAAACTGTTGGCGCTCATTACCACCAATATCGCTGACAGCAATGAAATGCACAGCCGCCGCGGTGGCATGAATCTCCCAAACCTTATCGGCCAGGAAGGTAAGTTGCTGGGGCCACTGGTTACCCGGCCGCGGCGTCAAGCCAATGCTCCACACTTGGGAATTTCCCGTAATATCGCTGAGAAAGAGGATTCGATCGGGATCCACTGTTACCGTGGCGGCACCAGCACTGCGAATATTGAGATAGCGGGCGAAATCATAGGCCATTGCATGCTCCAACTTACTTAGTATCCAGTAACTTACCCGTGTCTTGTCTCGCGGTTTGTCACGCTGCAAGCGTCTTCAAGTTTGGCACAAATTGGAGACGCCTTCAGCGTGACAAGCCCTGCGCTCCTAATGGCGGTGCCCACGGGGTATCGGCTCAGGATAAAGTTCCGGAAGTGGTAAAGGTGATAGATGCTTCTATTCATTTTACATGAATGTAGTAACTAGTCAAACAATCCATCAACGGCTTGACATCTACAAATTTTTGCTATATAATAATTATCGATAATCGATAAAATCACGCTGTTAGTGAATTCTCATGGCCAGCCTAAACCGTTTGCGCTTAATTGATGATCTCTGTCAACTACTAGAAGATGCCATCCTCTCCGGCAAAATGCGCCCTGGCGAGCGGTTGCTGGTAACCCAACTGGCAGAGGAACACGAGGTAAGCCAGTCGACAATTCGCGAAGCACTGTTGATGTTAGAGCGGCGCGGTCTGGTTGTGAGCAAGCCCCGACATGGCACCTTTGTCACCCGCCTTTCCGATGCGGAAGCGATCGAGTTGTGTCAGGCGCGGGCGTTGCTGGAGACCTTTGCTGTCACCAATGGCAGCAAACGCATTAATGCACGCGTCTTGGGCCACTTACGCGAGGCTGTCTCGGCGATGGCACGCTGTACGCTGCCACGAGACCTGCCACGATTAATTGATCTAGATCTAACCTTTCACCAGGCGATTATCGAGCTCAGTGGCTCGACCAAATTGATCGACCTCTGGTCGAGCCTCAACGGCCAGATTGGCGCCCTGATGTTGCGTGGTATGGAGCAACAGGCGCTCGATATCAACGATGTTGTCCGACTACACACATTAGTTATTGACGCGCTGGCCAGCGGTCCCCCGGCCAAAGCCCAACAGGCCATTGTTGACCACTACATCCGCGACGAAGCGGAGAACACCCACTATTTTCTTGAAATTCCGCAAACGGTCGATTTGGTAACTGCCAAAATCGGCTAGTGGATTTACCCCACCCCGACCCTCCCCGACATCAAGGAGGGAGACGCGATACCTTTTCTCGGTTGCGAGCAAAGGGAAATAATCAACAACGGAAGGAACCTTCCATGACCGTACAACAAGAACTGCGCGTTGCTGTGCTCGGTGCCGGCGCGTGGGCAAAGTTTGCTCACATCCCCGGCTGGCAACGTGATCCCCGCTGTAAAGTCGTCGCGATCTGTGATCCTGAGCTTGACCTTGCGCAAGCCTATGCCGCTGACTTTGCTATTCCCGAAGCAAGTGCGGATTGGCAGGCGATCGTTGGCCGCGACGACATTGATGTGATTGATGTCTGCACGCCTTCGGCTACCCACTTTGAACTGGCCTGGGCCGCGCTCGAAGCGGGTAAACATGTACTCTGTGAAAAGCCGGTTGCCTATGACTACCGCGAGACCCAACGGGCCGCCGATCTGGCCAAGGCCAACGGGCTAAAGACCAAACTCGGCTTCACCTTTCGCTACAGCCCCGGCGTCCAATATGCCAAGTCGCTGATCGATGAAGGGTATGTTGGGCAACCTTTTTTCTTTAATGGCTACGAGCAAAATTCGCAGTGGATCGACCCGCAGACGCCGCTGCGCCAAGTCGATATCCACGCCGATCAGTCGGTAATTCAAACTTCGTCACTCGAAGGCTACGGCGCACCAATCATCGACATTGGTCACTGGTGGGTCGCAGCCGATTACAAGCGGGTGGTCGGGGCCATGCGCAACTTCATCCCCGAACGGATGGTACGCGCCACCGGCACGATGATGCCAATGAACATTGACGACGGCGACATCTTTATCGGCGAGTACACCAACGGCGTGCTCGGCTCGATCCAGACCAGCTTTGTCACCGTCGGCAACTATCCTGGCATTGAGGCGCGCATCTATGGCGAAAAAGGCGCGATCATCTGTCGGCTGGTCGAAGAGTTTGGCGTGGCCGAGACGATCAAGATCGCTACGCCAGATGATGTCGAGTTCAAACAGATGGCGATCCCGCAGCACTTCTATCCACCCGGCGGCCATGCGCGCGAGTCGTGGCGCTCACTCTTCTACGCCAACCTGATCCGAGACTTTATCGATGAGATCTATGACAGCGGCGAGCGCAATCAGGGCAACTTTGCCGATGGGGCGTGGGTACAGGAAGTGATCAACGCGGTCGAAAAGTCCCACCACGAAGAGCGTTGGGTCCATTTACCACTGGAAAAGTAATCATCCACGAAGACACACAAAGGCACACAAAGGCACACGAAGGAAACGCAATTAACCAATGGCCAACACTGAAGATGCGCCCACCTTTACCCGCTGGCTCGATGACTTTTTTGCTGAATACTACCGGCAGCGTCCGGTCAACTCGACCTTTATTGGCGTTCACGACTACGATGACCAGTGGCCGGATTGTTCGGAAGCTGGGCTGGCGGCGAAAGTGGCTGGGCTGGCGGCGCTGCTAGAACGGCTGAATGAGTTGCCCGCAGAGCCATTGACCGCGGCACAAGCGATCGACCGTAAGTTAGCCGCCGGCTTTCTGCGCATTCAGTTGTGGGAGACCGATTCCGGTCACTTTGAACGGGGCAATCCCTGTTTTTATACCGGCGAAGCGGCCTTTGGGCTGCTTGGCTTGCTGTTGACCGAGTTTGCGCCCCTAGCCAAACGGATTGACGCGTTGGTGAGACGCCTGGAAACATTGCCAACATTTCTCGCACAGGGACAAGCCAACGTGCGTAGTGCACCGGCAGCGTGGACAGAGCGGGCAATCCACGAGTGCACCGGCATCCGCCGCTTTCTCACCGAGGGCGTCGCCGCGCTGGTCAGCGAAGATGCCTTCACACAGACCAAACTCGATTCGATACCGCTGCACCGCGCCGCGGCCACCGCGCTGGAGGCGGTTGATACCTTCAGCCGCTATCTCAGCGAAGAACTCGCCCAGCAGACGCACGACAATATCGCGTGTGGCACAGAGGTGCTGGCGCTGCTGATCCAGCAAGGGCACTTTCTGCCCCAAAGCGCCGACGAAATTCTTACGTATGCCGAAGCGGAACGAGCAAAAGCAGAGGCCTATCTCGTTGAGCACGCACCGGACTTTGGCGCGGCGACGTGGCCGGAGGCGTTGGCACAGCTTGCCGGTCTGCATCCCAGCCCAGGGGAGTACTACAACCGCTTTTCTGACGTATGGCAGGCCAGCCGTGCGCTGGTGGCGGAAGAAGAGTTGTTGACCTGGCCCGATTTCCCCATTCAGTATGTGCCGCGACCAGATTGGGCACGCGCCGCCGCCCCTTATCTCTACTTTCTCTTCTATCGTGCGCCAGCCGCGTACCATCGACCACCGCTCCACAACTATCTGCTCGTGCCGATTGAAGATTTAGAACCCGCGGCGCAGGAACAACTGTTGCGTGGCACCAACGACAGCGTGATCAAGCTCAATCATGTCGTGCACCACGGCGGTATTGGTCACCACGTCCAGAATTGGCATGCCTATCGCGCCGAGTCGCACATTGGACGGATGGCTGCGGTAGATACCGCTTCCCGAATCGCCCTATTCTGCGGCGGCACGATGGCAGAAGGGTGGTCCTGTTACACGACAAAGCTAATGGGCGAAGCTGGTTTTCTCACGGCGTTGGAAGCGTATGGCGAGTATCAATCGCGCATGCGCATGTGTGCTCGCGCAATTATTGATGTACGGCTGCACCGCGGTGAGTTCACGCTGGCAGAGGCGGCCGCCTACTATGTTGACAACGCCGGTATGACAACCGCCGCCGCACAAGGCGAAGCAGTCAAAAACAGCATGTTCCCCGGCGCGGCGCTGATGTATCTAATGGGCACCGATACGGTGGTCGGTTTGCGCGAGGCGTTACGCGAACGGCAGGGAAAGGCGTTTGACCTGACTGCGTTCCACGACACATTTTTGTCTTACGGTTCAATCCCGGTGGCGTTAATTCGGGAAGCGATGTTGAAGGAATCATCCGGGGTTGAAACACCCGGCTGAGATGCAAAAACCCGTTGAAACGGGTTGCCCGCTAGTGCGTTTCAACGCACTTTGCGTATCAGCAGATGGTTTCAACCATCTGTGCGAAGATGAGGAGAATCCCAATGCTCAGTGATGCAACCCTCGCCTATGGCGAACGTGTCTGCGATGCCCTCCTGGGCGTCGACAATCTCTACCGCGCCGAAAGTGGCGATGGCGATGGGCTGGTCGTGCTCAACATGGCGCAGACGCCTCGGCAGGCAGCCAGCTATCCGACCTATCTCGATGCAGAGCAGGCGTGGCAGACGTTGCGCGACGATGCCAGCGCGCTGCCTGAAGCCGACCGCCGCCGCTATTACGATCAACTCTGTGAATCGACACTGGCCTTTATCGAATGGCGGGATCGGGGGCTGCCCTTCCAAGAACAGTTGACCCGCTTTTTGCATGTGCCCGCCGCGCCGGCCAGCGACGCCGAACTTGACACGCTGCGCAGCGGCATCCGTCAACTGCTTAACAGCATGGGCTACAGCGGTGATCTCGTTGCACAATGCACGGCGTGGGAAGCCAAGAATCGCGTCCCCGCGGACGAGGTGCCTGGTGTACTTGATCAACTGCTTGACGAGGCGTGGGACCGGACCGCAGCGCTCATGGAGATCCCCGCACCCAAGTCGGACGGGATGCGGGTGACCGGGGTTTCCGGCGTCGCCTTTAACGCCCGCTGTAACTATCTCGAGCGCAAGGTCGAGCTAAACACCGACCCGATCCTGACCCGCCCCGGCCTCAAACATTTGGCGATCCACGAGGCGTGTCCCGGCCACTATGTCCAATTCAAGCTGCGTGAGACCTTGTACCGCGAGGGCACGGCACCAGCCGACAATCTGCTCTCCGTGGTGAACACCGCTAGTTCTTCGCCCTTTGAAGGGATCGCCGACAACGGCATGGCGATGCTCGACTGGATTGAAAGTGACGACGATCGCGTTTCCATGTCAATGACCCGTTATCGCGCCGGCATTGGCACGGTGGCAGCATGGAAGCTGCACGCCGAAGGGCAGAGCGTTGAAAGCGTGACCGAGTGGCTGCGGGCCAACACCCTTTCCGGCGGCGAGGGCTGGGCGGCCAACCGTATGCGCTTTATCGCCGCGCCGGCACGTGCCGTCTTGATCTGGTCCTACTGGTGGGGTGAACCGGTGGTCACCGGCGTTTGGGAAACGGTGCCAACTGCCCGCCGCGCCGAGTTTATCCGCTATCTCTATGGGCGGATGCATTCGCTGGCGACGGTGCAGATGTTTGTATAGGATCAGTGATTCATAGGGCCACGGTATACCGTGGCCGTACGAATCGCTGATAGTTGATGTACTTTTCTATTGCAGCGTAAAGGAGCACGATTCAATGCAACAAAAACGATGGACTTTGAGTTTTATCATGGTGCTAATCTTCCTGATGAGCGCCTGCGCCGCGCCGGCAGCCACGCCTAGCGAAGAGGGCACGACCGACACAGGCAGCACAACCGCCAGTGAAAGTACGACGGCAACCGACGGCGAAAAGATCCTGCGCATCGCCTATGGTGCCGAGATCGACACGCTCAACGCCCTCACGAGTCAGAATCTGACCGATATCGAGATTCTGATCGTCGAAGGGCTGATCATGAGCAATGATCAGAACAGCTATATTCCGGTCTTGGCGACCGAGATCCCGACGCTGGAGAATGGCGGCGTGGTCGAGAATGAGGATGGCACGGTGACGATGACCTGGCCGCTACAAGAGGGGGTACAGTGGCACGACGGCGAACCCTTTAGCAGCGCCGATGTCTGCTTCACTTGGTCCTTTATCGTGAGCGATGCGGGCGCAGCGGTCTACAACCAGACCGAGTATCTGCACATTACCGGCTGCGATGACAGCGATCCCAACACGGTGGTCTTCACCTGGGATGGCCCCTATGCCCCCTACGCCAGCCTCTTTGACACCGTTCTGCCCAAACATCTGCTCGACGGCCAAGATGTGGTGACCTATGATGGCTACAACCGTAGCCCGCTTGGCACCGGTCCCTTTAAGTTTGTTGAGTGGAAGACCGGCGAATATGTGCGGGTCGAGAAAAATGAGAATTACTGGCGCGGTGCAGAGTATCCCAAGCTCGATGGCGTGATCGTGCAGTTTATCCCCGACCCCAACACCCGCGTCAACGCGCTCAAGGCGGGCGAATATGATTTCGGCCAGATCTTGCCCAACCAGGTGGCGGAAGTAGCCGATCTCGCCGGCTACAAGACGGAGTTGGTCAACACCAACTCTTGGCTGCACTTTGATTTCAACGTGGCGACCGAACGGGGCCAAGCCCTCTTTGGAGACAAGGCAGTACGCCAGGCCCTCTTCCATGCGATCGACCGCGAGTCGATTGTTAATGACTTGATGGAGGGCACCGTTGAATTGGCCAACAGTGGCATCACCCCCAACAGTCCCTACTTTAACAGTGATGTTACCGTTTATACCTACGACCCCACACTAGCCGCCCAGATGTTGGACGAAGCCGGTTGGGCGGTCGGCAGCGATGGCATTCGCACCAAGGAGGATGAACGCCTCTCCTTTACAATCATCAACCGCAACAGCCGTCCCGAGCGCGTAGCAATTGCGCAGGTAATCCAAGCCAATCTCAAGGACATCGGCGTCGAAGTCAACTTTGAGAATCTGGAAAACGCCGCCTGGCTTGATCGCTGGCTGAGCAAAGATTGGGAAGCGATTGTCGGTGGCTGGATCATCCCCGCCGACCCGAGTCTGACCAGCCTCTACGCCTGTGAAGGCTCCAACAACTTCACCGGCTTCTGCTCGCAAGAGCTTGACGCGGCGATGGAAGCGTCGGACAAGGTCCTCGACTTTGCCGAGCGCAAGCCACTTGTCGATGAAGTACAGGCAATCCTGGCCGAAGATGCCTGGGGCTTGCCGCTCTACTACGCCGTCAACCCCTACGTGTTGCGTGAGGATTTCGAGAACTTCAAGGGCAGTGGTACCAACCTCGGCAGCTACTGGAATAGCTACGAGTGGGATTTTGGGAATTAAGAATTTGTAACTCGTAGGGCCACAGTATACCGTGGCCCTACGAGTTACAAATCACTTCAATACAAGGAGAATTCATGGGCCGCTACATCGCCCGCCGTTTAGTCCAAACGCTACCGCTGTTGGTCGGCATTTCAATTATCATCTTTCTGGTGATCCAAGCCGCGCCGGGCGGACCGGAGACGGTCTTTCTAGGTACCGGGCGCTTTGTCGATCCAACGATCATCGAAAAATATCGGGTGCGGCTGGGGCTGGACCAACCGATCTATATCCAATATTTTCGCTGGATTGCGGCGGCCGTACAAGGCGATCTGGGCTATAGCTACACCGCGGCCCGCCCGGTCAGCGCCCTGATCTGGGAGCGGTTGCCGGCGACGGTGGAGTTGATGTTTGCCGGCTTTGTGCTGGCCGCCGTGATCGCCTTGCCACTGGGCGTCTACAGCGCGATCCGCCGCTATAGCTTTGTTGATCTGGCGGGCACCAGCCTCTCCTTTTTGGGGGTTGCCATGCCGGTCTTCTGGTTTGGGCTAATTTTGCAACTGCTCTTTGCCGTAAAGTTGGGTTGGCTGCCCACTTCTGGCAGAGTCACGGTGGGTAACGCAAGCCCGCTGGACCAGACACTACATCTCGTGCTGCCGGCGAGTGTACTTTCGTTGCGCTATATTGCGGGTTGGTCACGCTACATGCGCACGAGCTTTCTTGGCGTCATCAACGCCGACTACATCCGCACGGCGCGCGCCAAGGGCATTGGCGAAAGACGGATTACCCTGTTGCATGGCCTCAAAAACGCGGCGATCCCCGTCGTCTCGATCATGGCGCTCGATCTGGCCGGCCTCTTTTCCGGCGCGGTGATCACCGAAACGATCTTTGCCTGGCCCGGCATTGGACGGCTCTTCATCCAAGCGATGTTTGATCGCGATTATCCGCTGCTCATGGGCATTTTGATGATGGGCTCACTGATGGTGGTGTTCTTTAATTTGGTGGCCGATGTGATTTACGGGCTGCTCGACCCGCGAATTAGTTATGAGTAAGGACAACCCCCTCCCGACCTCCCCCGCGAGCAAGGCTTACCCTTACCCACATCTTTGTGGACCGGTGGTAGGGTAGCGTTCCGGGGACGGCACAGATGTGCTCTGGGAACGCATCAACTCGTGTGCCGTCCCTGGAACGCGACTCTCGCCGTTCACTTGTGGGTAATGGTAATGGGAATGGATGGATTGTCACCCCTGCGGAGGCAGGGGTCCATAGGTTAACAGATGGATTCCTGCCTCCGCAGGAATGACACCTTATCCCTTACCTTAATGGCAGTGAGGGCTGGGGGTGGGATAAAGAAACTAACTGGAGTGGATGTGGACGAACAAGGAAAACGCAATACACCGCAGTTGCGCAGCCAGCGCAGTATCGTCTGGACCAAATTGCGACGCCATCGTGCGGCAATGATCGCCGGCGTGGTGCTCTTTGTGCTGGCGCTTTTGGTCTACCTGGCTCCGGTGATCGCGCCCTATGAATTTGACGATATTGACCTAAAAAATCGCCAGGAGCCGCCAAGCATCACCCACTACATGGGCACCGACGATCTCGGTCGCGACCTTTACACGCGCATTCTCTATGGCGGGCGCATCTCGGTGACGATTGGCATCTTTTCGGCGCTGATCAGCACCGTGATCGGCGCGCTGCTGGGTGCGGTGGCCGGCTTCTATGGGGGACGCAGCGACAACCTGATCATGCGCGCCACCGATATCGCGATTGCCATTCCGTCGCTGCCGCTGCTGATTGTCCTCAGTTCCTATACAAAAGCAACAATCCCGATAATCGTGCTGATCATCGGCCTACTCAGTTGGATGTCGACCGCGCGCGTCGTGCGTGGCTCGGTACAGTCGCTCAAGCAGCAGGAGTTTATTGCCGCGGCACGCATGATGGGGTTGCGTAACGGCGCGATTATCCTACGCCACATTATCCCGAATGTGATGGGGCCGATTATCGTCGGCGCAACCCTGGGCGTGGGCGGCGCGATTATCATTGAGTCGTCGTTGAGTTTTTTGGGGTTAGGCATTTCGCCGCCAATCCCCACCTGGGGCAATATGTTACAAGATTCACAGGCCACCATGGCGAGCAAACCGTGGTTGACGATCTTCCCAGGGTTGGCGATCTTGGTCACTGTGCTCTGTATCAACTTCCTGGGCGAAGGACTACACGATGCCCTCGACCCGACGCTGAAAGGGTAGTGTAGGGGAGTAGAAAGGTAGATAGGTAAATAGGTAGACACGTACTATTTCCCTTTCTACCTTTCTACCTATCTACCTTTCTACCCGTCTACCTGTCTACCTGTCTACCTATCTACTTATTCCTCCAAAACGAAAGAAAATACCGTGACCGACCAACCCACACCAACCTACAACGTACTCATCGCCAGTTATCTGGAACCGGAATATGTGGAGCAGATTCGCCAGGTCGATCCGCGCCTCAACGTGATCTATGAGCCAACCTTGATTCCGGTACCGCGCTATCCGGCAGATCATACGGGTGCGCCATTGACGCGCGCAGCGGAAGAGGAGGCACAGTGGCGGGTGTTGCTGGCCAAAGCCGAAATCCTCTTCGATTTTGACTACACGCACCGCGAAGAGCTACCCGATCTGGCGCCCAACTTGCGTTGGCTACAAGCCAGCAGCGCGGGCATTGGTCAATTTGTCAAGCGCATGGGCTATGCAGAACGGCTACCAGAGGCGACCTTCACCACAGCCAGCGGTGTCCACGCTCGTCCACTGGCCGAATTTTGTATGATGGCGCTGCTCGTACACTACAAGCGGCTGACCCATATTCTAGCGGACCAAGCGAGGCACCATTGGGAACGCTACGCCGCTACCGACCTAGAAGGGCGCACGCTGGCGGTGGTGGGGCTGGGCAGAGTGGGGCAGGAAGTCGCACGAATGGCCAAGGGATTGGGAATGCGCACGCTTGGTACGCGGGTGAGCGGCAGCAGCGAGGCAGTTGATCAGTTTTTCCCAGCGGCACAACTCCATCCCATGCTGGCCGAAGCCGATGTCGTCGTTTTAATCGTGCCACACACACCGGCCACCGATCAGCTGATCGATGCAGCGGCGCTGGCCGCGATGAAGACCGGAGCCTATCTGATCAACATCGCACGCGGGGCGGTAGTTGACGAGAATGCACTCATTGCCGCCCTCCAAAGCGGTCATCTCGGGGGTGCGGCGCTCGATGTCTTTGCCACCGAGCCGCTGCCGCCGGAGAGTCCGCTGTGGACGATGCCCAATGTGCTCGTCAGCCCGCACTCGGCCAGCACCAGCGACCGGGAGAATGCGCGGCTGACTGACTTGTTCTGTGACAATCTGCGGCGCTACTTGGCCGGCGAACCGCTGCGCAATGTCCTGGATGTGGCGCGGTTATATTAGACACCTAATTGATTAGTCGGATTAGCAAATGTCAACTGACCCTAGAACTAGCACAGCTAATTAGTAGCGGAGGCTGAGCTTGTCGAAGCCGGAGCGGCTCCGGCTTCGACAAGCTCAGCCTCCGTTTACCCACTATGTTCTCAATTCACTATGCCGCCGCAAGATCAACTTTTCTACCTCTAACGCCACGTAGACGACCACCCCCAAGCCAATGCTAATCACCCAATCCACCCCACTGAGCGGCTCGGTGTAAAAGAAGCTTTCCAACGCCGGCAACAAGAGCACCGCCACCTGCGCCACTACCACAATTGCCAGCAAGATCAACAAGGGACGGTTGCTAAAGAAGCCGACGCGCCAGAGTGGCTCGCGATTGGAGCGTGAAGCAAGCGCCTGCCCTACCTGCGCAAAGGCTAAGGTATTAAAGATCATCATCTGCCACTGCGAAAGCCCCTGTTGCCAGTAGCGATAACCAACCCCCAGCGCCAATAGACCAATCAACAGCCCCACCCACATCACGTGCCGCCCCATGCCATCGCTAAAGATCCCGGCCTTTGGCGAAATCGGCGGGCGACGCATGACATCGCGTGCGGTTGGCTCAAAACCCATGCCCAGCCCCAACAGGCCATCGGTCAGCAGATTGAGCCAGAGCAGTTGCAGCGGCAGCAGCGCCGTACCAATCCCCAGGAAGGGCGCGAGCAACATGACCGCCACTTTCCCGACATTGCCCGCCACCGAAAATTTCACAAAGCGGCGCACATTGTCATAGATGGTACGTCCTTCCTCGACTGCGGCGACGATCGTGGCGAAATTATCGTCGCGCAGCACCATTTCGGCGGCTTCTTTGGTCACATCAGTACCCGTGATGCCCATTGCCACGCCGATATCGGCCTGCTTGAGCGCCGGCGCATCGTTGACGCCATCGCCGGTCATTGCGGTGATCTGCCCTTTTTTCTGTAAGGCACGCACAATGCGCAGCTTATGTTCCGGCGAAACACGGGCATAGACCGAGACAAGTTCGACCTGGCCGGCGAGCGCCTCGTCATCCATCTGTTGCAATTCCGCACCGGTGAGGACCTCCACCTCCCCATTGGCGACATCGCCGTTGTTGGCAATAATACCAAGGTCGCGCGCAATATAGCGGGCCGTCAACGGATGATCACCCGTAATCATCACGGGACGGATACCGGCTTGTTGACAGAGCGCCACCGCATCGCGCACCTCGCCGCGCGGCGGATCGATAATGCCAAAGAAGCCCACAAAGGTTAGGTCGCGTTCCACGCTCTCCGCCGTAGGTTGTTTGGCGGACGCCTCATCGACCGGACGAAAGGCAACACCCAACACGCGCATTCCGTTGGCGGCCATCGTGGCATTGGCCTGCTCGACCCGTTGGCGGTAGACATCATCCATCGGCGAGACCGTGCCATTGTCCCAGACGTGGGTCGCGCAGTCGATCAGGCTGTCGACCGCGCCCTTGGTAAAGGCGATCAACTCGTCCTCAAGCGGGACGGGCAGCGCATCGGGCGCGGCTTGGCGACGGTGAATCGTGCTCATCCGTTTACGCTCGGAATCAAAGGGCACCTCGCCAATGCGGGGTAGTAGCGGCAGTAACTTGGAACGATGTACACCGCCCTGTTTCCCGGCGACCAGGAGCGCGCCTTCGGTCGGATCGCCAAGGGTCTGGAGGCGGCCATCTTTTTGCTCAACTTCAGCATCGTTGCAGAGCGCGCCGCCCATCAACAAGAGTGCCAACGCTTTGGCCGCCTCCGCGGTTTCAGGCTGTTGCAAGAGTGATGCGCCCTCATCCTCCATAAAGGCCGGGGCATTTTCCCGGATCGTCTCATCGATTTCGATGCGGCGGCCAGCAATGTCGAGCACGACGACCGTCATACGATTTTCGGTGAGGGTGCCGGTCTTGTCGGAGCAGATGGTGGTGACCGAACCGAGCGTTTCAACGGCGGGTAACTTGCGGATCAGCGCGTTGCGGCGCAACATGCGGCGCGCGCCAAGGGCCAAGGTAAAGGTGACCACCGCGGGCAGCCCTTCGGGGATAATCGCCACGGCGACGCTGACCGCCGTCAGCAGCATATCGCTGAGCGCTTCGCCGCGCAGCAGGCCGAGCACCATGATCACGAGAGCAATTGCCACACCGGCCAGTGCTAACCATTTGCCCAGTCGATCAAGCCGCTGTTGCAGTGGCGTTGGCTCGTTTTTCACCGACTGTAGCAGGGCGGCAATCTTGCCCAATTCCGCGGCCATACCGACGGCGATCACCACGCCAAGGCCGCGTCCGACTTCAACTGTTGTGCCCATGTAGCCCATGTTGTGTCGGTCCCCAATGGGTGCATCGGCTTTATCGAGGGCCTCGGTGATCTTCGTCACGCCTTCCGATTCGCCGGTGAGGGCCGCTTCTTGAATACGCAAGTTGTTCGCTTCTAGCAAGCGCAGATCGGCAGGGACAACATTGCCCGCTTCGAGCAGCACAATGTCGCCGACTGTGAGTTGCGGCGCGCCGATCTCGGTAACCTTACCGTTACGGCGCACCCGCACATTGGGCACGGAGAGTTGCTTGAGCGCGGCCATTGCCCGTTCGGCCCGATACTCCTGCACAAAGCCGAGCAGGCCAAAGAGGATCACAATGGCAAAGATCGAGATCGATTCATTGGCTTTGCCGAGGAAAATCGAAAGGAGGCCGGCCCCGATCAGGATCAGGACCATGGTGGCGCTGAATTGTTCCCAGAGGATGCGCCACGGTGACTTCGCGCCTTTGTCGTGAAGTTCGTTGGGACCGTGCTGGGCGAGGCGCGCTGCGGCCGTGGTGGCGTCAAGCCCCGTTTGTGGATCAACTTGGAGCGTGGTGAGGGTTTCTGGAACTGACTGTAAATACCATTCGCGCATAGAGTGCCTTTCGTGTTTGGATGGGATGTCATTGCCTTCGACAGGCTCAGGCGGCGACATGCCATCTTGTGAAAGGCATCGCAGTGATCTGCTTGGGTAGCAGAGCTGTGCGCTGGTACAAAAAAGCGAGACCATCGCGACGCCAAAAGTCGTGATGGTCTCGCCAAGGTCTACAATCAACCCGCAATCAGCCGAGTGACAACAAGCCACTGTAATGACGACTGAATCCCCACCGGTCTGTGTGACTATATATCACAGTGGCTATACATCACAGTGACTGTATATCACAAGCCAAGTGGGCGGCTACTCCCCAACAGCGCTGCTTCGTGTTACCGTGCAGCGGAAGCATTATAGGGCAAGGGCAGAGGGTTGTCAAGGGAGCGAGCATCCAATTTGTTGTCTGATGATTTGTCGCGGTGACAGTCACTGCCCGTTAGGATTCTCTTTTCGATCAACAGGAGTGGGCAGTGACTGTCATCGCGATCACCAACTCTTTTGTTACTTGCGTGCATCGCACCCTCTCACGTACACTACCGATAAGCAAAGAAAAAGCGTGCATTGACCAAGTGGGGCCGTTACCCCAGCAATGCGCGCTTTCTATTACGACAACGTTACATTCGACAGGATGAACAAAATTTACAGGATTGCTACACCGGAGAGAAAATCCTGCGAATCTTGTTCATCCTGTCTACTGATTGAAATGTACCGTTGTCGTACTATATACCCTAACAGTGTTAAGGTAGCAGCTCTGGCTTCGACACGCTCAGCCGCCGCCTTGGCAAATTCGGAAAAAGGTCTTTTGTATTCTCAATTGAAGCCAAAGTACAACGCAGCAGGAAAGAACAATTATGCAACCGTTAGTCAAGAATGTTACCTTGTGGAGCCTGACGCTGGGCCACTTTAGCGTTGATATGTTGGGTGGGGCGATGCCGGTGGTGGTCGGCCTCTATTTAAAGGAATCGTTGGGCCTTTCGTTGGCACAGATCGGACTGCTGCTCGGTGCCTACAAGATGAGTTCCTCATTGACGCAGCCGATCTTTGGCTACTTGAGCGACCGCTACGGTGGCCGTTGGTTTGCGATTGGCGGGGTGCTCTGGATCGCGCTCTTTCAGGGGCTGGTTGGCTACATGCCGACCTTTGGGACGGCACTGACCGTCGCCATGTTGGCCGGCTTTGGGTCGGCGGCTTTTCATCCGCAGGGCGCATCGGGCGCGAACATTGCCGCGGGCGAGCGCAAGACGGCAGGGGTCGCCATGTTTATGCTTGGCGGCAATATGGGCTATGCCGTGGGGCCAATTCTAGCGGCGTTGATCATGGGCTACTTTGGGATGCACGGCACGGCGATTCTGGCCGGCATCGTCCTCTTGATCGCACCGCTGCTCTACTTCCTCACCGGGCGCGCCGTGAAACAGGGGACCAACAAAGAGGCCAACTGGCGGATTGAACTCAACCCCCTCTTTAGCATTGTGGCCGTCGTTGCGCTGATTGTGGTGATGTCACTGCGGGCATGGTCTTCGGAGTCCTTCTCCTCCTTTGTGCCCCAATTCTTTGTCGACATCGCTGGCTTTGGCAAGGCGGAGGCGAGTCTACTCTCGTCGCTCATGCTTTTCACGCTCGCCTTTGGCTCGATCACCGGCGGTATGCTGGCCGACCGGGTGGGTCCAATCCGTGTGATGGCGGTCTCGATGTTGCTGGCCGCGCCATTGATGGCCGCGGTCTTTTTGCTCGGGGACGAACGGGCCTTTTGGGTGGCTCCTTTGCTTGGCTTCTGCAACGGCGCGGCCTGGCCACCGATGTTGGTGATGGCACAAAGCCTCTTCCACAAGAATCGCGGCGTCGGTTCCGGGGTGGCCTTGGGCTTTGTCTTTGCAATGGGTGGGTTGGGCGTCAACCTGACCGGCTGGCTGGCCGAACCGGGCCAGTTGGGGCTCTACAACGCGATGTTGCTACTCAGTGTGATTCCGCTGGTGACGGCAGTGCTCGTCTTCCTGCTGCCAAATAAACGCGCCGAGCCGATGATCGTAACGGGGCAGGCGCTGCCCGTGAAAGGGTAATAGCGTTAGCGCAGGGCTCAAATCCGCCAATGACAGAGAAAAGTGCCCTCATGTTTTAGAGAGCCGACGCATGAGGGCACTTTTCTTTCTGGCAGCCAACATGTATTGATCGCTTGGCCCTGTAGGCAATAATCCCTAACGAGAAACAAAAGGTAGGAAAATCTGATTGCTCGAAGATATGTCATTTTCAATCGCGGTCGGCATGTCTTCACTAGTTATATCATCAGGATAGCTTTGGTCTCTCGGTGTATCGTCCTCAAAGAGTTGGGCTGCTGGATCATCTTCCGCATAATCATCAGGTGGAGCAATATTATCGATCGGTTCGATACTGCTAGCGCTCACAGCGACCAACGTACTACTGCCGTCGAGGGATCTCGGTGTCGTGCTGATCGAGAAATCGCCCATTGCCACAGTGCCTAAGCCGGCAGCACCCATGTCTCGGAAGAAACGATTGAGGCAACTAGTAGTCGCACCCAATATTACCGGATTACAAGCAAAAATGTCATTACCATCACCACGAACCCCATCAGTAAGGGCGAATGCGCCTAGTGTACCGAGATAGATATTGCTGGGACGTGCATCATTCCCATCAGGATCCATCCATACCCCATCCACATCCTCATTATTCGTTGTCAGACCAATATCGGAACCATTCATATATGTAGACCAAACACCAGCTGTGTTATTCCCGAGAGTCGTTGTGCGGAAGCGAGCGATGTCTTCATCTTCCCCGATCATATTTGGCGCATCAACTACTCCCACCGTGCTAATGAGCGGATAATTTGAAGGGTTTAGAGCCACAGCATCAACATCTTCACTGTCGGTGGTGAGTCCCACATCAGAGGCATCGAGATACATTGAAAAGGTACCTGCCGTAACCTCGCCTACTGTAGTAGGTGTAAAGCGCAACAGATCAGAATCGTCGTAAAGCCGCCCTCCTAGTGTAACAGGCAGATCAAAGGACAAGAGAATTCTGCCATCACGTTGGACATCGAGAGCATCAATTTTAGTATTGCTCGTCACAACATCTGATCCATCAAAATATTGTCTCCACTCACCGGTACTCAGGTAGTAAGCAAGAATATCCCGATTGTCGTAGTCAATGCCATTGACTGTACCACTGCCAGATGGAGCAACATAGATCACAGCATCTTCACTTTCCAAACGAAAAGAATCGACGTTAACACCTCCACCGCGAAATACAAAAAAGAGAGTTTTCACGCCAACTCCGCCTGTAACGGGTGTGGTAAATTCTTTATACGTATCCCAGCCACCGGTGTTTTGAGTCGTTAGCGTAGCCAATAAAGTACCAGTCCGGCTACTTTGATGGACCTCCACAACTACAGGGATATCATTGCCTTTGGCATAGCGTACTCGGAGTGTTGCATATCCGCTGCGCAAATCGACATTATTAAAACGAAGCCACGCGCCATCTTGAACGTTGTAAACAATCGTAGAACCAGTAGCATTAACAGGCTCAACTCCACTGCCAGCAGTGCGATTTTCAACTTCTAGCGGCTGGCTCAAATCATTCTCAAAACGGAACCAATCAAAGTTGCCAACGCCACCTCCATGAAAGAGGACAAAAAGAGTTTGTTTACCCGTAACTCCCGAAAGCAACGTGCTCTTTTCCACCAAATACTTGGGATAATCCCAACCACCCGTATAGTCAAGATGCAATTCAGCAATTTTTTTGCCGGTAAGGGACCCCAACCGGATCTCTACCCAGGAATTGTCGGTATTCCCTTTGGAATATCTGGTACGGAAGGAAGCGTAGCCATTGCCCAGATCAACATTATTAAAGCGCAGCCAATCCCCCTCTTCCACATTGCCGATCATCGCACCGGGATATACAATAACACCACTTTGAGTGTTGGCATTTTCAGCCTCTAACTGTACACTGCGCAATGCCTCTTGCACGGCATAATAGGCGGGTTTTGGGGTAAAGTTGTCATCAAAGAGCAACGGATCAGCATTTGGGCCGACCTTGGTTGGATCGTTTAACCATGAATACCGGTCTGTCATACCCCAGGTCTGAAACCCTTTGCAATGTGGTTGCATCAGACAGCGTTGTAGTAACTCCCGATAGATATTCGCCTGTACGTTGAATAAAGACGGATCATAAGCGGTAACATCTAATTCCGTAATATAAACATCCAACCCCAAGTTGGCAAACCGTTGTAGATCATCAGAAAAAGCTTGGAATTGCCCGATGTTCTGGCCTTGCCCAAAGTTGATATCAATATGCATTTGAAAACCAACACCGTTGATCGGAGCGCCAGCGGTCTTCCACTTTTGAATTTCCTCATATAAAAAAGTAGATTTTGGGTTTCCTTCACCAAGCCAGAAATCATTGTAGAGCAATATGGCCGTGGGGTCAGCTTGATGCGCCCGTTTAAACGCTTGCACGATATAAGAAAATCCATTGGTAGTCTGGTACCAGATGGTATTTCGATATTGACAAGGCTTCCCTTCGCAGTCAATCGCCTCATTGACCACATCCCAAATTTGTACTCGCCCGCGGTAGTGGCTAACTACCGTACCAATATGGTTCAATAATACATTTAGGCGCTGGGTTACCGGCGTCTGTGTTGTATTAGTCACCCAGGCCGGCAAACTCTCATGATATACCAGCGTATGTCCATGCACGTTGATCCCATTACTTTGGGCAAAAGCAACATCATCATCGGCAGATGAGCATTGTGGATTTGTAGATGAATTGTTCCAGTTATATACAGTTGGCTGCGGGTGGATACAATTCCATTTCAAGTTATTATCTGGGGTCATCACATTAAATTCTGCCTTAAAGCTATTGGCCTGTGGTGGATCATAAACTGATAACCAACTTGAAGTTCCACCAGACAGAATGCCGCGGCGAGTGGCTAAATCACGCAAGCGTTCACCCCCTGGCGGAATGTAAGGCGGCGTTTGGGCTAGGGCAGGTAACGCCCAAAGTGCGAAGAGTACCGAAAGTAAACCAATAAACACCTTAAAACTCAGCCATCTTTCTATCAATAGTTGAAACATTATGGGATCTCCTGTCAATCCATCGCTACCTAAAGTGAACCACATAAGATGCCGGTGCTTTGTACATCTGGAATTGTAGAAAGCCAGCTTTGGAAAGCTGTATCAGAGGGCGCACACAAATTGGTGTTTTGGAAATGCAAACCACTCATGCTAGAAAGATTTGTCAAAGTTAACGGTAATGCACCGGTAAATTGATTGCTGTTGAGGTATAGCTCCTGCAACTTGGTTGCATTGCCTAATTCAGGTGGAATGGCACCGCTAAACTGATTGTTTGTCAGGTGCAGACGTTGGAGCTGTGGCAGATTGCCCAGGCTTGCTGGGATGGTTCCAGAGAGTTGGTTATTGGTGAGAATAAGCGCTTTGGCCATCACAAGACCGGACAATTCAGCTGGCACGGTTCCCGTCAACTGGTTGCTGTGCAAGTAGAAATAGACAACCGCATGTAAGTTACCCAAATTGGCTGGAATGCCTCCCACAAATTGGTTATATGCCAGGTGTAAATAGAGCAGCTTCGGCAAATTGCCCAGTTGTGGGGGAATCGCCCCAGAAATATGATTGCGCGAGAGGTCGAAATACTGCATGTTTGCGAACGCATCAACCGTTGAGGGCAGTGTACCGTCTAATTGATTATTCGGCAGATCTAAGCGTAGTAGACGCCCATTGGCACAGGTAACACCAAACCACGAACAAGGTGTGTCGGTCTGTAGCCAGTTGCTTTTGTTGGTCCAATTGCTGCCATTCGTGAAGTCATAGAGATCACGCAGCGCTTCACACTCCGCCGTCGGTATCTGGGTCACGTTGGTACAGATGCTCGGTGGCGGCAAGAAAACCCGACGCACACGATGATTGGGCCAATCGGTAATGTAGAGATTACCGCTGGGATCAACCGCCAAGTGAAATGGTTGATCCAGTTGTGCCTGTGTCGCCGGGCCACCATCCCCACCATAACCAGCGGTACCAGTGCCGGCAAGGGTGATAATGGTACCATTGCCATCGATCTTGCGCACACGATTGTTGCCTCGGTCGCCGATATAAAGATTACCATAGGCATCAAGAGCAACGCCATGTGGAATGTTCAATTGTGCATTCAGCGCGGGACCATTATCGCCCGCATAACCGCGATTACCAGTGCCCGCGATTGTAGTTATGATGCCAGTGATATCAACTTTTCTAATCCGGTCATTCTCCGCATCGGCGATATAGATGTTGCCACTACTGTCGACATCTATATCGATCGGGTGTTGCAGTTGCGCAGCGATGGCGGGTCCACCATCGCCCGCATAGCCACCGTTGCCGGTCCCCGCAACGGTTGTGATGATCCCGTTGCTATCCACTTTGCGAATGCGGGCATCGTATGGCGAAGCAATATACAATTTCCCCGCTGCATCAATGGCAATGCCATGGGGAAAGTTCAAACCGGCGGCTGTGGCTAGCCCCCGATCACCTGAAGATTGCTCGCTGCCGTTACCGGCAACCGTGGTGATAATCCCATTGGCATCCACCTTGCGAATGCGGTGATTGCGCTGGTCAGCGATGTAGAGATTCCCCATCCCATCAACTGCAACATCATTGGGCACGTCAAGCAGGGCGGCAGTCGCCGGGCCGCTATCACCGGAAAACCCGCGCCCGCCGGTGCCAGCGACTGTCGAGATGATGCCATTACTATCAATTTTGCGGACAACATGATTATCAGCATCGGCAATGTAAATGTTGCCCAATGTATCGGCTGCCACGCCGAACGGCGAGCCGATCTGGGCGAGCGTTGCCAACCCGCCATCGCCGCTGTAGCCGCGTGTTCCTGTGCCTGCAATTGTGGTAATCGTTCCGGTGGGATCAGCGGCATGGCTATTGGTCGTTTGGATTAGAATCAACGCCAGGACGACTATTCCTACCAGAAACCGTGTACGCGTTATTGTCTTCGTATACATTTTATGCTCCTGTCGCTTAGCTTTCAGCCATTGAGTAGATTGTCAATCAACCATGTTCGTCATAGTGGTGGCCACAGCCACCACGGGTACACGTATAACCGGAGCCAATAAAGCCTGGACAGCTACATTGTGAACATCTGCCGTAGCTAAGGAGATCTGCTCGGTTTAGCGATGCATTTATTGGGCTAACCGCTTGAGGTTCCACTTCTGCCTGTAGGCGACGACGTGTATCTATCAGTGTTGTTGAAACAAAGGGATTGGGATGGGTTTTCACATTAGCCTCCTGAAAAATCGAACAAACCATTAATAAATACATGCTATATCTCATGGTTTATGTTTTTAGATTAGCCCACTGAGAAGATCTTGCAAGCTTGAGGTGTTTCTGTTACCCCACTAGGAAACTTCAAATCATGAGATATATTCTTACTTATCGGAAAATACGATTTTACCGTTCCTCCGAACTGTTACATACGGACGTGGAAAAATAAAATCACTTGTCGCACCTATGTCAACTTCGTACGCCACTATTATTCCATCTTCCACAACTTCAAATTGATGAGAAGCGCCAAAGACAGACATTCGTGCGGAAACTTCTTTACCATCATACCAAACTTTTTCTATAGGTGTATTGGCCCAAGAAGGATCAACCGCCACTCGGTGGTTGCCAACAGACACTCTTCTAGTAGCTGCCATTCGCCTAGCTCCTTTTTCCTCTTATTGTACTTGACCAATAACTCAGGAATCGTCACAATTTATCGATTCAATGGTCACATAAATCGTTAATTTATTGTAGAACGAGATCCTAAGGGTGTGCGGATAAATAACATGCCGAATTTTTTACGGTCTCACACTGGGAAAACTTAGCCAAGTTATTTATGTTATTTCTCCGCGGACCCTAAATTCAGCAATAAATTAACGCTGGTTTTTAAATCGAAAGTATCTGGTAACCGCCAATCCGTACTCGCACGTCTGCAACTACTGCGTAACCCCGATAAAGAAACTCGCAGTCAATCTCTTCGACTTCAAATGGGAATTCTATTCCCTCAAGTGGGTTGAAAATTTCCTTTCTAAATATCTGCTTTCCATCCACGTATAACATTATGGTTTGGCTAACAAGACCTGCATCTCGCTTGTATCGAATTGTATGGTGATTATCAAGCTTAAACTCAACCGTAGCAGCACTCCCCATGATCCCTGCCACAGCGGCTTTATAATCTGAACGTAAAATTTTTAAGGAAAAACGTTTGCCAGTTTTTGAGACAATAAGGCTATGTTCACTCACTGCGATCTTTTCCTTCTGGGCAATTGTACCCAGCATAAAGCATAAAATGGCTCAACTTTTTTACTTAGGATGTACACAGATCGCCCCGTCGTACTACTCTGCCTAACCCGTCAGCAGCAGTTGCGGATTAGGCAGAGCGCGATTTTGCATAAACCCTATTACTTTTACATATCCGTCTAAAGCTTTTGTAAAAAGGTTCACACAATTAATTAAAGTACTCGCGAACCTTTGTTTCAATCGTGCTGTTCGGTACAACAAAAGGTTTATCGGTGATCGTCACTGTAATTTTATTGCCACTAACTGTATATTTGCCTTTCACGACACCGGCGACTGTCTTGCCCGAAAAAGTCCCCGAGTTTACATTTCCTACAAAGGTGCCACCTGCATTGGTAATCGTAGTACTAGCTCTCTTAAGCGATCTATTCAAATCCCCCGTAACCGTTACGGCAAATGAATGAGCCATGATAATATTCCTTTCTGAATTGGTTGTATTGGTTGCGGATTAAAATTCGTCTACTGGTGGCATATGGTTGCCTATTTGAATGAGCTTCTCACCTGAGTCGTACTTTAGTAAAAAACTTTTCTCTGCTGCATATGTTCAATCACCAATGCTCATCAAAATGGTGCCCACAACCACTGCGACTACAGATATAGCCCGACCCTTGAAAACTGGGACAGCTACACTTGGTGCACTTGCCATTGCGTTGAATCGATTGGGGAACACAGACCCTTTGCCTCGAAACTACTAAGGTAGAGATGATCGGTCTGTTTCCAACCGGAGTGGCCATTACGCCCCCGTGGTTATCGTTGGGGGGAGTTGCGCTCATAGAAAGTTCTCCATTCAAAACGATAATCTACCCTGTGTGTCTTTGTCGCTCGTAAAGACGCGGGAAACCTTGCGAGCAGACGGCATCACAATTTGTTAGGGTACGATGGTTTGGGTGCGTCCCATTTTAGAGGATTACAGAGAAGGACCGATTTGATCGTCCTGTGTAATCCCCCCAATGTGGTACACACCTCGATGGTTTAATCCTGTTGCAGCCGTAAATGAAATATGCTAAACTGAAAAAACCTACTGGCAATTTCGATATCTCTTTGCGCATCGGCTTTCTTCGTGCCTAACTTGAGTTTAGCAGAAGCAATGTCGGGTTTGCTAGAGGATATTTTTCTCGTGAAAACCCGACATTTCCTACCCTTACCCGACATTCATCTTATGAGCGAAAACCCACCATTGCCCATTCTCGTTGAATTGCGCCAAGAGCGCGCCCCACGTCTTTCGCAAACCGCTGTCGCTAAATTTTTCGGTCTGACAAGCTCGAACGGGCGAAAGACCGTGCTCGATTGGGAAAAAGGCAATGCCGCACCTGCCGAAAAACACCGCAGTCGTTTTATCATCTACTTGCTGGATGATCGGATGCTGCGACGGGAGAAAGAAAAATTCGAAGAAGTGTGGGATATTCTGGCTACTGCCTGGGGTTGGCAACCTTTAACAGAGAGTGAGCGACGAGAATTCAATATCGCGCCCCCTGTGACCGTCGAACCACCGACGGCAACAACAAAACCCGTGTTGACCAACGTAGCAACACCATCAACAACAGTGGCATTGGGTAGATTATCCCAACACATCCCGCAAATGGCTGAACTAGATGACTTTGTTGGGCGTCAGGAATGGGTAGCGCGTTATTCGTCTCAATTAGCTAGCAGCGGTACTGTGTGGATTACAGGCATGGCCGGTACTGGCAAAAGCATGTTGGCTAATTATTTGGCCCGTCAACATGCCTCGTCAAGTGAACGGCTTTTCTGGTATGCTTTTCATGCCGCTGAACAGGAAGATGGGATCGATGCGATGTTGAAACGGTTGGCCTATTTTCTTGCCCAACAGGGGCATGATGCCTTGCTCCGTACGCTGCACGCTGCCGAACAACATAATCGCCTTCCCCCTCTACAGATCTTGCTTGATGAACTCTTAGCCGCCTGTCATGGACAGAACTATCTGATTTATCTCGATGATGTTCATCATGTGAGCGATAATCCGCGCGCCGATCTGCTCTTGCAACGCTTGCAGACAGCGGCGGCCAATGGCTTGCTCAAATTAATTCTTACCACACGCCAACTGCCACGATTTACACAGACCTCGGCGGTAGGACCATTGGGTGGGTTGAGTTGGGCCGAGACCCGGCAACTCTGGCAACGGGCAAACGCACCAGTCGTGGTCGGCAATCAATTGGAAATGTTGTGGCAACGGATTGATGGCCACCCCAAAACGCTTGTCCTGGCCATCGAGTGGTTGCGTAAGCAGGGAGATCTTGCCCAGTTGCTAACGCGCCCGCTCGATACCGACAACATTCGTGCCTACCTGCTTGATGAAGTCAATGCGGCGTTTACGCCAGAGGAGCGCCAGATTATGAAGGCGTTGGCCATTTTGCCGCGCGCCAGCGGTACCCATGCCCTGCTAGAAGCAATGGTGGATCAAGATATCTATCTGATTCTGTTGGATCTTGCGCGGCGCCACTTGTTGACCCTTGTTCAAGGCGAAGATGGCCCTGAATATCGCCAACATGCGATTGTCCAAGCATTTTATGACAATCTGCTCTTCTGGCGTGACCGATTGGTATTGCATCAACGGGCTGGCACATACTTTACAGAAGAAAATCGTGAGATTCTTACAGCCACAGAACATTTCATCAAGGCACGCGAACAAGACCGAGCTGCAGCATTGATCGGTGATGACCCTAGAGAATTGCTTAATCGCGGTCAAGGTCGCCGGCTATTACGTTTAATCGAACAATTGGATTTAACGAAATTAGCCACCGCGCTTCAAGCCAATGTCCACATTACGCGAAGTTCCGCCGCATTGGCGTTGGGCAATACGACAATGGCCGAGGAAGCGATTCACAGAGGATGGATGCTATTACCTGAGGAGCCAACGCCGGGGCATATTCGTGCGCTGACGAATCTAAGTACACTGCACGGCCAACAAGGTCAGATTGCGCAGGCAATTTTGGCGGCAAAACAGGGCATTGAATTCAGCCAACAATTGCAGGATTTTAGTCGCCTACCCGATTTGTTGAGTAATTTAGGCAATTGCCACGAAATGAGCGGGGCTTGGCAGGAGGCAGTAACGCTATATGAACAAGCCCTGGATGCAACTGCACAGTTAGGCGGCTCACCCCACCAGGTTGTCCAGCTTAAAAACAATTTGGGCATTCTGCTTACCAACCAAGGTCATTACCCTGCCGCTCACAACGAATTACTCGCCGCACAACAGTTAGCGGATCGGCTGCTGCTCAAAGATTATCAGGTTTCAATTCTCGTTAGCTTGGCCGACCTATATATCCGTTGGGAAAACCTCCCAGCAGCCAAAGCGGCCAGTGAAGAAGCCCATCAAGTGGCAAAAGAGATTGGGGCAGAGGGACAGTTGCCTGAAATCTTTACCTGTTACGCCGAAATTAAATTCTTGCAAGGTGATCTGCAAACAGCCCATCATTTAGCCAAGCAAGCAGTAGATTTAGCTGGTGACGAAATAAATCAAGGGAAAGCGCTCCGCCTGTTGGGTCAAGTATTACGCGCAGACAGCAAATTAGACGCCGCCCAAACCACCTTGCAGCAGAGTCTTGCGTTGGTCACAGATGAACGCTATGAGTTTGCGCGCACACAGATGCAATTGGGAGCTTGTCTATTGCAACAACCCGACAAGCGCCAAGCAATTGCGTTGTTAGAGAGCGCCCAAGAGGCTTTTAATCGCTTAGGGGCAACCAAAGATCAAATCGGGGTCACACAGTTCCTCGCATCCCATGGGTCACAAACCCGATGATTGGGTTGTGTCGGGTGACAACCCGACAGTTTCTCTGGCACACTTGAAGAGCGGTAAAATGGCAATCTTGATCGGTGCATAATGATTACTGCTTTCCGATCAGCAATCAAAAACGTCAGGAGCTTGTCATGCATCCCATTCTCCAACTACGTGTTTTTCGCAGGTCCCGCTATACCAGTACTGTTGTGATCACACGGTCGCTTGTTGTACTTTTCTTTAGTTGTTGCTTTTTTCTCCGTGAGGAACTATGGCCACTAAGCGTGGCCCAAACTGCCCACGCCCAAGTCCCCACGAATGCACCAGTTGGGCTCAACCCAAGCGCCCAATGGCTTACAACCAATGGCTTTACAAATGCGTCGCTTGCCTTGGGCGATGTGGACGGCGACGGGGATCTTGATCTGGCAATCGGCAACTTTCAATTTGATCCAAGAGTTGAACAGCCAGCCGAATTATATATCAATGAGGGTGGCACCTTTCAGTCAAAACCGGTCTGGTCAACTGAGCCAAGTGCCGTAAGCCAGTTGGTTTGGGTTGATGTTGATCGGGATGGCGATCTCGATCTGGCGATCAGAAACTATGCTGCCACTGGCCCCATTCGTATTTATCTCAATGATGCTGGACAGCTGAGCAATGTGGCCGATTGGAATTCGCAGGATGGTGGTGGCTATACAATGGATTGGGGTGATTGGAATGGTGATGGTTATCCTGAGTTAGCTGTGGCAAGCGGCGGTACAACAGTTCGGGTTTATCGGAATCAGGGCGGTCGTCTAGAGGAACAAGCGGGATGGAGCACAGAGCAAGCATTCGACGCAAGTGATCTTGCTTGGGGCGACGTGGATGGTGATGGTCAACTGGATTTAGCCGTCGGCAATGGCAATCAGCCTACGCAAATTTTTTTCAATCGCGGTGGCGAGCTAGCCAAGCGCGCCGGGTGGCAAGCCAGTGTTACAAGTGACACCAATACAATCGCCTGGGGTGATGTTGATAACGATGGCGATCTCGATCTCGCGGTCGGCAATGCAAATTATGCCGAATTTGCAGAAGGCATTACGACACACCTGCAACTCTATCTAAATCGAAATAAGCAACTAGAAACCCAACCATCCTGGACGGCGGATACGCCCGATCAATCAAGCATGATTGCCTGGGGTGATGTTGATGGTGACGGTGATCTTGATTTGGCGACAGGCAATAATCAAGGCTTCGATGTGGTATATCTAAATGAGAATGGCGATTTACAACGCAGCCCAGCCTGGCAATCGGCGGAGACAAATATTACAGGTGGCATTGCGTGGGGCGATGTGGACGGTGATGGTGACCCAGACCTGATTGCGGCGGGAAAAGCACCAAAGATTTACCGCAATGAGGGGGTGCAATTTGTTAGAGAAAATCCGAGCGCAGTTCCTTCACCACACATTATAGACACCAACGCGAGTCGCAGCTTAGTCTGGGGCGATATCGATCAGGATGGTGACCTTGATCTGGCTATCAACAGCGAAGATCATATTGTCATATTTCAAAATCAGGGACAAGGCTTAGCATCAGTGCCAAGCTGGCGCTCCGCAGAAGTAGCTGACACCCGCACGTTGGCCTGGGGCGATGTGGATGGTGACGGCGATCTCGATCTGGCGGCCGGCAACGACCGGGGCATCGATCCCAATACGGTTAGCCCGGTACGCGTTTATAAAAATCTAGGCAATGGCCAATTCGAGGAAACGGCCAGTTGGCAGGCACCCGTTAGCGAATGGACATGGAGCATCGCCTGGGGGGACGTCGATCAGGATGGTGATCTCGATCTGGCCGTAGGTAATTGGGGTCAACCAAACAAGGTTTATCTTAACGTTGATGGGCAGTTACAGCGGACACCAGCCTGGATTTCGGCTGATACCAACCAGACCAAGAGCCTTGCTTGGGGTGATGTCGACGGTGATGGCGATCTTGATTTGGCCACCGGCAACCAGGATCAACCAAGTGCCCTTTACCTAAATGTCGGTGGTCAGCTACAAACCAAAGCGATTTGGCATTCAGCCGATGCCAATAACACTTGGAGTGTTGCCTGGGGTGACATTGATGGTGATGGGGATCTCGATCTCGCCACCGGCAACGAATTTTTACCCAACAAAATTTACTTTAATGTCGGCGGCAAGTTGCAATTGAATGCTGGTTGGTCATCTGTGGATGGCGATCAGACACGCAGCATCACGTTGGCCGATGTCGATAATGATGGTGATCTCGACTTGATTGCCGGCAACTTTGCCGATTTCGATAAGATCTATCTCAATCAGGATGGTCAGCTCTCGCCGATTGCCTACTGGTCAACAGCCGATGGCTGGTGGACCTACGGTTCTGCAGTGGCCGATGTCGATGGCGATGGCGATCTTGATTTCAGCGCCGCCAATGAGGCAGATATCCATCTTTACACAAATTTACATGGCTCTGTAGCAAGTTATACACCCACCGGTACGGACTGGGTAGGAATCCGCACGTCTTTGCGCAGCGACCCTGTGTCAACCTTTAACGGCACAGTCGTTGACACATTGGCACCGGCTAATTTTTATGCGATTTCGGCAATACGTCAATCAGGTATTATTCCAATTACGTACAGCCTCTTTCAACAAGGTAGTCGACCAATACGCACTGTACGTGCCTTTTATTCGTTAGACGGCGGTGGACATTGGTATCCAGCGGTCGCGACAAGCGATACGAAGACAACTGACCTAAACAGCAGCCCCTATCCAACCCAAACCCTGATCAACACCCATCTCTTCAATTGGAACGTCTTTGATAGCGGTCTGTTCGGTCAAAGTGATAATGTCATCGTCCGCGTGGAGGCATTGCCCGGTCTGAAGCCGCAACCAAATCAAGCCTCTGGCTCCTATCAATATCCACTTGCTGCGACACAAACCTTTCCCTTCCGCGTGCGTGGTTCGCAGGTGCGCGTGGTGACTGCCGATACCAATGCACCGGCAACAGGCGCTCTGGTCTATCGACTACCCTCAAATCAAGCGCGCGCCGCCACTCTTTATACCGATCTGCAAGGGCAACCCTTGACCACTGACCACCAGGGTTATTTACAAGGTCGCGGTGAATTGGCCCAAGGCGACCAATTGATTGCGCTTCTGCCCATTACGGCGACCGAAAGCTACACGCTTTATTATACGAGTGCGGCCCCCAATGCCGCTGGCGTTGATGCCTATACGGTGAATGCGCTGGGGATCCAAACTTTAACCGTTGACGCCGCGAACCCGCTCCTCTTATTCAACCTAGACGTTGCCCTCGAGTGGGATGCCCGCAATGATGCTCGGTTCATGACCCAACTGCAACAAGACTTACATCACACCGCAGAGTTGCTTTATGACTGGAGCAATGGCCAAGCCACGTTGGGCCATATTCGCCTCTTCCATGATGCCAAACGCTACCCAGAAGTGGGAGATTGGCAACCGTGGCTGAGCGCACATGTCCGCCTTTTTGCCACCGAGCATTTGCGGCCAAGCGCCGCCCAAGGTGGCATCGTAGAACGCACAAGCACCGACCCGACAAAACCGCAGATCACTTATGCACCTGGCCAAGTCTATATCGGTGCGACTTGGAACCGCTTTGGCGATGCGAACGGTTCTTTGGGCGAAGATTGGCCGCGTACACTGGCTCATGAATTGAGCCACTATTTGTTCTACTTAGATGATAACTATCTTGGCTTGAATGAACATAATCTGCTTGTTCCAGTGAATAGCTGTCTCGGCGCGATGGCTGATCCCTATCGCGACGAGAACAGTGAATTCCATCCTACGGCGGATTGGCTACCTAACTGTGCCAACACACTTTCTAATCAGACAACTGGGCGTTCCGATTGGGCGACAATTCACACCTTCTATCCACTTTTGCGCGAACCTGTTGGTGGCTTCGACAGTGAACCCGGCCCGACTGGTTTACCGCTGGAATTACCCCAACTTGAAACGTTTGCGCCCCCACCCAATGACGAGTTGCTTTCGGCACCAATCTTTTCGTTGGTACAGGGTGGGCAAAGCATTGTGCCAGATAACCGGGCACGCGCATTTCTATTTCAAGGCGATTGGTTAACCGATCTCGGCGGAACGCCGGCTGGCTTGGTGACGGCACGCGGCGCACACCTAGGCGACCGGCTTTGTATCTTTGATCAAGACGCGCAGAGACAGGGGTGCCAGACCATTATGGCTGGAGCCAGTCAATTGGCACTTGAAGCCAAACCGGAGTGGCAACCACAGATTCTAGTCACGCCAGTCACCTCGACGACGCTGCAGATTAGTGTCACCAATATCCCACCTGGCCTGTCACTCATGGCCCGTCTTTACCCAGTGGAAAATCCGGCGACTGTTGCAATCGAACTTACCCTCGATAACGATACTTATATTGGAACAATTAGTGCTAGTGATCCAGTGCTTGCAGGGTATATACATGTCTGGGTACAGGAGTCAAACCCACGCGAAACCATCGTCGATTTTACATTGGGTGGCAATCCTGGACGCATTTGGTCGCGTGGCGGTCGTATCTGGTCGCGTGGCGGCCGCATCTGGTCACGTGGCGTACGGCTGGTCGCGCGCGATGCACCCGTTATTTCAGGTGATGGCCAGGTCATTCTCTATACAGACGACCTAAATCTTGATCCAAACCAGGAATGGTTCTATACAATCCAGGCGGCAACGACATTACCCAATCTACCCAGTTGGACCACGGCAGTGGGTCGCGGTTACTGGTTGAACACCTCTGGTGCTGAAGCCATGTTGCAACAAGCCTCGCTAAGCTTTAATTACTTGGGCAACGAGGTACCGACTGGTGAAGAAGGCTACTTACATCTCTATTTTTGTGCGTGCGTAAATGACAACTATTGGGAACGACTCGACACTACCTTAGATATCACCAACAATGTCGCCTCCGCTGTAAGCCGTGGCTCTGGTCTTTATCTTTTGATGTCCAGCCTGCCAGTGGCATTGAAGGAACAAGGGCTAAATCTATTTCAATATCCAATCCAGGTGGCGCGACCCATCACGCAGGTGTTAGCGTCGATTGATGGCAATTACACAACGGTTTATCATCAGATTAGCGATGCCTTCAATGGCTGGCAAATTTACGATATCAACGCGCCAGCCTGGGTGAATACGCTGGCCGAACTGCAATTCCAACAATTCTACTGGATTCATGTGACGCAGCCGATTACGGTTGAATTCAGCAGTACAAACCCTGCAATCGTTCAAGCCGCCGCAACGCCAGCGTACCCGCCCGCGATTTACTATGGACTTGTAACCCCAGCAGCCACCTTTACACCAGCGCCTGATATGCCCGTCACGGCTTGGATCAATGATAAGCTCTGCGGTCAAGGAGAGATACTGGCAATTGATGGGCAAATTATGTATAAAGTAAGTGTATTGGCTGGCGACATCCATGATCATATTGATTGTGGAGCTGTGGGGAAAATTGTGACCATTAAGATAGATAACCAAACGATGTTACCAAAGCCGAGTTGGGATGATAGCCAGGTAACAAATCTCCAACTTCGCTCATCGCTGGCAACCGATACCCAGCAGGGCTATATCTATTTGCCACTGATTACAAAGTAAATGCTGAATCACCTAACATAACCTTTACAGCGAAATGGAACAATTGGCTAGCAACTGTAGCAAGGTTAATCGCTCAGTAAAGTTTATGTGGTGAAAATTTTAACCATTCAAAGTATTGTACACATAGAACTGCTATGGCTTGATTACACATAGCAGTTCTATGTGTAATTAGTAGACCGCAATCCGTGTATAGCACGAGCAGAGACCTGCTAGTCACAGACTGGCTAAGCACATGTCATTGTGATCTACTGATATCGATTGCGGAATCTATACTGCGTTCAGAATGAGAAACGGAGTTTTGAGGACAAAAGGCCAGCGCGCATCAAGTAATCAAATCTACCCCAGATAACACCACCAGTAATAACCACAATATCCATCAGTACCCTCGAATCCATACCTTGCATAACTCATCCCCCGGCATGGATGTAATCGTAAACTCATCACAAAGTTCATCCGTAGGATCCCATTTGACAAACTCACGATAGCTGGTGAGGACCTTCCTCGGCGCAAGAAGGGGGCAAGGCGGATCTAGAAGACGTTGCTTCACGGCAGCAACGAGCCAACCACTCTTCGCTGCAAGCCGAGCAACAGCGAGTTCATCAATGACAGTGGCCGGATGCAGTGCGCAGATGATGCCGTCTAGCAATGGTTTTGCCAAAGCGGCAAGATTCCTACCCTGTACAGGGAGCGCAATGTCTAGCCGAAAACGACCGGAAATTGGCACGCTTGTAGATGCTTTTTCGGCAGAGACTGCCCACCAGATCTCATGGGGTTTCGTACCAGTTGATATTTTATTCAGGGGAAAAGCGAGCGTAGGGGTTGCTACCGGTAGCGCACTGACCGGCGCAAAGGTGTAGCGCTGATAGTGGGTGTATTGACGACCAGAGGGGATAGCGATGGGGTCAGCATGGACACGTTGCACTTGTAGCCCACGCGAAGCCATGTGAGCAAAGAGGCCAGTGCCGACATTGTAGAGCAACACATTCTCGACATCACAGAATCCGGTATGCGCCGAAACATATGTCGCACTAAGGCTGGCATTGGGAGGTGTGACCAACTGCATAATCGCTGCGCGGAGTGCAGCGCGGGCAGAGCGCATCTCACCGCGTGGCTCAAATGGCAAGCGAACGCTGCTCCAGAATTCAACCAGTTGCGTCGTTGCGCTGATTTCATACAGAAACGTGGCTATGATGATACACCTTTCGCTAGGTAATGGCCCCTCACACATGTTGATCAACGAGGATCGGGTTGCCATCGGGGTCGACGACCACGAAGCTAGCCGGCCCCGATGTGGACTCATCAGCCTCGGTCGCGAATGCGATGCCTTGGGCTTTCAGTTGCCGTTGCAGGTCGCGCACATCGGTAAAAGCATCTAGCGCCTGCGCGTTGCTGTCCCAACCGGGGTTGAAGGTTAGGATATTCTTTTCAAACATCTCTTGAAAGAGGCCGATCACGGTGCTGCCATTCTTCATGATCAGCCAATTTTGGGTGATATCACCGCCAAAGGGCGTGAAGCCAAGCTTCTCATAAAATGCTTGGGAGGCAGCAATATCTTTAACCGCCAAGCTGACTGAAAATGAACCAAGTTCCATTGTTTTCTCCTTTTCATGTAACCAATCAACGAATTTTCGTTAGCAAATACGCTAGTACAGTAGGAGGGTATATCAGTACATCAGTACATCGGTAATCAGTGACCGTCCCACCGTCCCACCGTCTCACTAAATACCATTGGTCAACTTGCACCGTTGTGTACTAGCGAAGCTACAGTACCTCAACCGGCACAGCGCAATCGATATCATAGGTCTCCCAGCCCAATTCGGCTGGTTGCTGCCGGTAGATCTCCATGGCCGGCAGATTCGCCGGCTGGTAACGGCTGCGCGGTAACCAATAGCGAAAGAGAAAGTGAAACGCCCGCTCTTCTTGCGCCAGATCACCAAAACAATGCACAGTTGCCACCTCACAAGCGGGAAAATCTATGATGTTGACCTCCCCTTCCGCTTCCCAATCGCTCGGCACCCGCAAACACCAATCAAAGCGACAGCGCGGCCGCGGCGTGATATCCGGGTCATCCTGGGACATGCCATAGAGAGTCGTCTCTTCGAGGCGACCACCACGTTCGCAATACCAGGCAAGCAAGCGCTGATAGGCGTCAGTAATTCGTTCAAAGTGGCTATACGAATCATAAACGCGAATATAGGCCAGGCGCTGCCTCGGCATAGTCCGCAGCACGACCCGAACCTTCTCCTGCGTGGCAAGGTCATGCAAATCCGCCATAGTATAGCGGGAACCATCGCTAGGCAGTTGACCGATCTTGCTATTTTGCAGAGCACTTTGGCGATTCCATTGGCTGGCGGGAAAGCCATATTGTTTTTTGAAGGAACGGGAGAAGACGGCGAGGGAATTAAAACCAGTGGCAAAGGCGGCATCGGTGACGGAGAGTTGTGGTGTGGCGCGCAAGAGCGACGCAGCTCGCTCCAACCGCAGCCGCAGCACCAACTCGTTGAGTGTCTCTTTGGTGATTGCTTTGAAGACGCGGTGGAAATGAAAAGGGGAGAAGCCCGCCACCCCGGCCAGGGTTTCCAACGATAGCTCCTCCTCCAGATGCTCACGTATATACCCAATTACGGCATTGATCCGTTGGTGGTAGAGCGTTTCCTGTGTGGAATAGGGGTTCACGTTTAGAGGGGCAATGGCTGACATTGTTGTGGGATTAACGTTGAACCGTCATAGAGAAACGTGCAGGAAAAATGAGGGATAAAAAAGCTCACTTCATCATTTGGCCGCACGATCTTTTCGGCTTCGCCAACCGAGATTCCGGCGAGGCTCGCCATCTGTGGCCGTGATTCTAGAGAGCAGAGGGAACAATTTCCGGGTTTGATGCGGATGCGCACGGCAGCTGGATCAATGGTAAGCGCCGCCGCAAATTGTTCCGCCGCTTCGGGCAAAGTACTTGTGGTGGAGAGCGCGGCAAAAATCGTCTTTGGCTCCAGTGAATCCGCCAGCGTTTCTGGGTCGGCATAGTCGTGACCGCACCCGCCAAGTAAACCAAAGAGCAAAAGCAATAACGGCCAATGAATCCATTGGCCGTTATTATTCGTCACAACCTGCGACAAACCCGTTGCTACCCTCATCCGTTGTTCTGTTTCTGTGCATAAACCGGCGCGACCCGTTCGCCATTCACCACCAATGGCACCGCCTGCGCCCAGATGCCGGAGCCATCCTTCTTCAGGATCGGCTCGGCTGAGTATTGAGCCAAGTAGCTGCGGCGCATCTGATCGGTTGTATTCGGCCCGCTGCGGTGAAAGGTGCGGCTGGAAAAGACGACGATACTGCCCGCGGGCACGAGACAGGGTGTACCAGGATTGGGCCCATGATAGCCTACCTTGTCGTTGGTTCCAGCCTCGACCACATGGTCGAAGAGATCATCGGATGTCATCCCGGCGTCCTCATACGAAAGAACATAGATCGTACCATTCTCCACGCGCATATCATCCAAGGCACACCAGCAGGAGAGATAGGGGCGGTGATAGTGGCCGATATAGCCGGAATCCTGGTGCCAAGCAAACTTGGTCCCCTTCTCGGCAGCTTTGACCACATATTGCTCATTAAAGAGATAGCTGTTGTCACCCAAGGTTGCCCGCGTGATCTCCGCCATCAATTCGCTAAAGAGAAACTCGCTGATGACCGGGCTCTCATTGCCCCGATTGGAGATAAAATAGCGCGTTTTATAGTGATTGATCCCCTGCGAGGTGACCCCCTTTTCTTCCATCTCGCGCTCAAACTTGTCGACATAGCGCTGACATTCCGCGCGCAAGCCTTCGAGCTGCGCCTCTGTCATGGCACGCTCGAGAATGAAATAACCTTTTTCTTGAAATTCACTGATCTGTTCTGGTGTAATAGTCATGTTCGTTCTTTCTAAAAATCGTTTTGAAAAATTGTAAATGGTGAACGGTGAATTGTAAATAGTAAATGATCTCGCAGTGCGGCCCAATTATTCACTATTCATCGTTCACCATTTACAATTTACCATTCCCTACCCTTTTACGCCCGACACCACAATGCCTTGAACAAAGTAGCGCTGGGCAAAAAAGAAGACAAGCAAGGTAGGCAGCACGGCGATTAGCGAAGCGGCCATCAGATCTTGCATATTGTTGGACATGCGCCCTTGGAAGAGACGCAGACCGAGCGCAACCGTAAATTGCGGTTCTTTATGCAAATAAATCAGCGGATTGATAAAGTCGTTCCAGATAAAGGTCAACTGGAAGATGTTGACGACCGCGAGTGCCGGCAAACTGAGCGGCAAATGAATTCGCCAAAAGAGCGTGACCGGGTTACAGCCATCAATATAAGCGGCGTCGTCATAATCGCGCGGAATCGTCAGAAAGAATTGGCGCAATAAAAAGACAAAAAAGGCTGGCGCAAACCAATTGGGCACGATCAGGGGCAGAAAAGTATCGACCCAGCCAAGCTTGGTATAGAGCAGGTAATTGGGGATCAGCCTGATATGTTCGGGCAGGATCATGGTGGCGAGGACAACGACAAAGAGAAAATCGCGCAGTGGAAAGCGCAGCCGGGCAAAACTAAAGCCGGTGATCGCAGCCGAGAGCGTCGTCCCGACCATACTGAAAAGGGCAATTATGATCGTATTGAGAAACCAACGCTCAAAGTGGAAGACCTTGAACGGATTGAGAAAATTGCTCCAGACAATTTCCGACGGCAGCCAGCGGGGCGGAAAGAGGAACACCTCAAACTTGGGCATGACGGCGGTGCGCACCATCCAGACAAAGGGCAACGCAAAGATCACCGCGCCGATCAAAATGGCCAGATAGAGCAGTACGCGCAAGAGGATCTCTTGAAGCCCACGCGCACGATAGTTGGGTAACTGTTCCGGTTGTGCTGTTGCTGCCATAGATTCTGTTCCTTTTGGGGTGGGAGGGAAACAGGTAGACACGTAGACACGTATTCTCACACTATTTTCTATCTACCTATCTACCTGTTTCCCTATCTACCTGTTTCCCTATCTACCGATCATAATTGACCCAGCTTGTGGCGCTGCGCAGGGCGAAGAGCACAAAGGCTAGCACCACCACGAAGAGCAGCCAGCCTTGCGCCGATGCATAGCCAAACTCGGCCTTCTGAAAGCCGGTGCGATAGATATGGAGAACGGCGGTCAGCGTGGCATTGTTCGGTCCACCATTCGACATCAACAACACCTGGGTAAAGACTTGCCACGAACCAATAATGTTGAGCACGACATTAAAGAGAATGGTCGGCGTGAGCAAGGGCAGGGTTATCGCCCAAAAACGCCGCCACGAACTGGCACCATCGATCTCGGCGGCTTCATAGAGCGCGGTCGGAATGCCACGCAGGCCGGCCAAATAGATGAGCATGGCGCCACCGGCACCCCACAGCGCGATCAGAATTACCGAAGGCATCGCCCACGCTTCGTCTAAAATCCAACGCGGCCCCTGGATACCAACAGCCGCAAGGATCGTGTTGAAGAGTCCAATGTTGGGTTCATAAAGCCATTTCCACAATAGCGCAACCGCTACGCCAGAAACCACGGAGGGAAGATAGTAGACGGTGCGCCAGAAACTTTGGAAGCGAATCCCCTGGTTAAGCATCACGGCAATGATCAAGGCTAGTGCCGACGAGAGCGGCACCGATACAAAGCTGAAGTACGCCGTGTTGAGCAGCGCTTTTTGCACCAGGGCATCGCTAAACGCCGCCTGAAACCAATGCAGGCCTACCCATTTCCAACTGTTGAGGAAATTGGTGCTGTAGAGGCCAATCACAAACGAGGCGATCAGCGGATAGAGCGTAAAGAAGAGAAAGCCCAACAGCCAAGGAGCGATCATCAAATAACCGTAAAGACCCTCACGCGTCCGCTGCTTGAGGGCACGGCGAACGGGTGGCGTCCCCATAGCGCTTTGGGTTTGACTGATGCTTGTCATGCGTCGTCCTCATTTGCATAAAAGCAGGGAGTTGGGCAGAAACGTGCGTACAAATTGACGGATTTTTCTTCGGCCAATCTAAAATTCAAATTATCCACGAAGAGGCACGAAGTTTCACGAAGAAAAGATAAATCTTCGTGTGTCTTGGTGTGACTTCGTGGATAATTATTTCTTTGGAATGACGTTAGTGTCTGTCCGTAAATTCTCTGTTCCCGCTGGACCACAACCGAATTTACGGATAGGTTCTTAGTCTTTATCCGCCCAACCACCAGCCCCAACGGGAATACTACTGGAGCTTTTCCATCTCCGCACCAATGTCTTCGAGCGCCACGTCACCGCGGTTAAACCGTGTCACCAATTCAGCATGGCGTCCAATCAGGTCGACACCAGCATCACCAATGATCATGACACGGTCAAAGGCAGGTTGTAGGATCTCATGCTTGCTGGAGAAATCCTTGGCAAACATCTCTTCGGGGCCACCAATATCATTCTTGATCGAAGTCGTAAAGATTTCAAGATTGACGTCGTTATACTTCTCGTTGTAACCACGCAGTGCTTTCGGGAATTCATCCAAAACGCTCTTACGCGAAGGTTGCTTGTTGACATAAGTGGCATAGAGCAGTCCATATTCAGGGCTGGTAGTGCCCTTGAGCAATGTCCAGGCCTCTTCTGCATGCTGCGATCCGCTCCAGATCAAGGTACCATCCACCGATTGATGGGTCGTCATGCCGGCGGGGCCATTGGGCATGGGGGCCACATCCCACTTAAACTGCACACCATCGACCACGACGCCCAAGTTCCAGGGCCCCATCTCCATCATCGGGATCTTCTCGCTCATAAAGAGCGCATCAGGCCCAACACCACCCGACATTTCTGAAGATCCGGGCACATAAGCCTTCTTATCCCAGGTCATGGCACGAATCCACTCTAGACATTCTTGTGCTTCGGCGCCAGCCAATAGACACTCGGTTGCATCATCTGGATTGACCATGTTGGTCCCCCAGCCACGCAGCCAATACTGGGTCAGCCAGTTGGCCCCATTGCCATAGTTCGATGTGCCCCAGGTCTGTTGTGGATCCGTGGCGACAAATTTCTCGGCAATTTCCGAATACTTCTGCCAATCCCACGCGCCCCACTCCGACGGGGGTACTTCCACCCCGGCCCGCTCAAACCAATCCTTGTTATAATAAATTACCATCGAGCCGGTGAAACGCGGCATCATGTGGATGTCGCCATCCTTCTTCCACGGGTCAAATTGGTGGGCGTAATAGTCGTCGATATTGACTTCATCGGCATCGCGGTCGATCAGTGGTTGCAGATTGAGCGACTGATCTTGCTGGATAAAGAAGGCGCTATTATCGCAGCAGAATTCCATTAGATCGGCGGCAGTACCGGCGACCATGCTGGCCAATGCCACATCTTTCTCATTACCGCCGGGATCAGCCAAAAATTCAACATCGAGATTAGGATTGGCATCCTTAAACTTGGGTAGCCACTCATCCCACAATTGTTGTAGACCGGCGGGGATTTCCGGCTCGCGCGATTGGTACTGCAAGGTGATCACTTCACCGGCCGGCACGGCACCTTCGCCGCCCGCCGCTTGGTCACCCGAAGTTGCCGGCGCACACGCGGCCAAGACGAGCGCCGCGCTTACGCCCGAGGACAACTTGAGAAACTGCCGGCGATTCAGACTCTGCTTGATCTCCATACACATCCTCCTTGGTTCATACAAAAATAATAAAGTTGGGGAGTTTATAAAAAGCTAAGCATGGCAATGGTTACCAAGTACATCTGATGAGGAAGTATGTGTTGTACCTAGAGCCATACTGGTCAACCAAGTTCGGTGCCCAAAGTCACACCACTGACAAATTGTGGCGCAACCAATCGTTGGGAGACCTCCTCAGCCCCGTTTTCCAACTGCGCCAGGAGAAACTGTGTGGCGGTCACCGCCATGGTTTCTGCACGAATGTCGATCCAAGGGTAACGCAGTACACCGGGTTGCAGCATGAATTGATGATTAGAGCTACCCATGCCAATCAAGGTGAAATCGGACGGAATTTGGGGGCCAAGTTTGGCGGCGGCTTGGCTTACGCCAGCGGCCATCGCTTCGTTACGAACCAGTAAAGCCGTCGTTTTAGGCGCTTCTTGCAACAACGCATGGAACGCTGCGGCCGCGCCTTCGCGGGTTGGCTGAGCCGGCTTCACAATGGGTTGGATATTATATAGCTCACACTGTTGGTAAAAGGTGGCCAATGTACGCATGGCAAAACCAAAATCACCATCATTGACAAAGGGCAGATAGCCAATCTGCTGATGCCCCAGTTGTACAAGATGAGCAATGGCCGCGGCCACACCTGTCGCAATATCTACATCAACAAACGATAGCCCCTCGTTATCAGCGCAGCGCCCCAACAGAACAAAAGGGATCTGCTCATGGCGCAACCACTCGACGCGCCGATCCTGCATATGCACATGCATTAAGATAAAGCCATCGACCAACCCACTCGCGACCACGCGCTCAAATTGTGCGGTATCGCCCTCTAGATGCGTCAAGAGTAGAAAAGGATAATCAGCCGCATTCGCCGCGTTGGCAGCATTGACAATAAATTCGGTCTCGGTTCCGGCAATCAACGTGGCCGACAGCGGAAAGACCAACCCAATTGTTGGCGCGTGCCCCCCGCCCGCTAGCCGCTGCGCCACAACGTTTGGTCGATAGCCAACTTCGTCGATCACCGCGCGAATCCGGCTTTGGGTTGCCAAAGAGATCGGTCGCTTACCGCTAAGTGCGTGAGATACGGTGCTTTTGCTGACACCGGCACGGGCCGCAATATCAGCAATCGTCGTCCGCTTCGCCAGGGAACGTTTGCTCAAGATAATAAGATTTGCAAATCAAATGGAAAACAAGAATGGGAGGCCGGTCGATCAGTTGGGGGAGGGAAGTTTGTCAAACCGGTTTGACACGACTATAGCAGGTTTTTAGAAATCTGTCAACTACAAGAGGGATAATTTTGCAATTTTGCAGCGTTGTGCCGCGATAGATTTGCAGATACTCTTTCGATACTCACTTCGTTCCCTACAGCACCACCGCAACGGCCTCCACTTCGATCAACAGATCATCGCGATACAAACGCCGCACTTCCACGGCAGAGCTAGCCGGCGGATTGGCGGTGTTGATATAGCGATCGCGAATTGCTCGTACAACAGGGATCTGGCCGATATCCACCATGAAATAGGTAAATTTCACCACATCGTCAAAGGTCGCACCCACCGCGGCAAGCGCAGCATCCAGATTGCGAAAGATCTGCTCCGCCTGCGCCTGTAGATCATCTGGACCGACCAAGTTACCGGCTACATCCAGCGCAACCTGCCCAGAGATAAAGATCGGTCGCCCCGCCAGCACCTCGCCGACATGGGAGTAGCCGACCGTGCGGTGGCTGGTAGGTGGGTTGACAAAACGGATCGTGTTTGCTTGGTTATTCATCGTCATTCCTCTATGCTCTTTGCTTTTGAACACTCTGTCGTGGGTTGTCTTAGGCTAGTCCAAATAAATAATTATCCGCCATGAAGCATGAAGATTTGCTTTTCCTTCGTGTGACTTCGTGCCTCTTCGTGGATAGTTTAAATTCTGGAATGACCTTAGCGAAGTTACGCCTCAAACCACAAACTTTTGTGAACACGGATTGATAGAAACACGGATTTTTCCAAATAATTCATCCGTGTTTCTATCAATCCGTGTCGACCAAGAAAAACTTGTTCTGTTTGTAAAGATTTTTGGTCACCAAACAGTTCATGTTACGCGAAAAATTTTCTCGTAATCATTGGGGTTCTACAGAAGCACAATCTTTGCGAGCTTTGCGCCTTTGCGAGATCCTCCCCCTACCAATTCGTGTGGCTGCCATCCGGCTTGTGGAAGTGGGGCATGTCGGTCAGCGAATGCGCATGATCGGCCACTGCGTCTTCATTAAATTCGACACCCAATCCCGGCCGCGTCGGTAGCGGAAACGAGGGGCCGTTGCGCTCCAACATCACCGGGAAGAGATCGGGTGCGCTCTCGTTGATGCCGGCGTTGAACTCGACCCAGGCAAAGTTGTTAACGGCGAAGCACATATGAATCGTCGCGGCGGTGCAGACCGCGCCCAGGGGATTGTGCGGCATGATGTCGATGTAATGCGCCTCGCTCCAGCCGGCAACCTTCATCGCTTCGGTTAAACCGCCGATATTGCAGACATCGAGCCGCGTAAAGTTGGTCAGTCCCTGCTCAATATAGGGCCGCGCCTGCCACTTGCTCGACCACTCCTCGCCAATCGCAAAGGGCACACCGGTCATCTGGCGCAACATGGCGTAGGCTTCCGGCGTCTCATCGCGGATTGGCTCTTCCAAGAAGGCCATTGACCCCACCGGTGCCTGTTGACAGAAGGCCGCCGCCTCGGCCACGCTCAAGCGGTGGTGATATTCTACGCCAAGCGGAATTGCTTTGGGCAGCTTAGCGCGCAATTCGGTGAGGATCTCGACCGTTTCGGCAATCGACGCCCGCGGCTCAAACATATTTCTCGCATCGGGATCGGCCTCGTGTAGCGCTTTGGCCCACGGCGGAATCGGCGTTGTCGCGCCCAGCCGCAGACAGGGCCAACCCTGGTCGATGTAATCCTGACAGATCGCCAGCACGTCGGGATTGCCCATGCCGACGGTCGGGAAGCCAAAGACCTGTTCTCGGCAGGCGCCGCCCAGCAGTTGATAGACGGGCACGCCAAGCGCCTTGCCCTTGATATCCCAGAGCGCAATATCGATCGCACTGATCGCGCCGGTGAGGACGCGCCCGCCCTCGTGGTAGTTGCTACGGTAACACTTCTGCCAGATGTGCTCAATGCGCATCGGGTCCATACCGATGAGGAAGCGGCTAAAGTGCTTGACCGCCTCCGCTTCGGCCAGTTCACGCGAAGAGCAGCCCCCCTCGCCCAGGCCATAGATGCCCTCGTCGGTCTCCACTTTGACGACAAAGATATCGCGCGCGGCTTTGAGGGGAAAGGTTTTGATGGCGGTAATTTTCATGGGTTGGTTTCCTTAAGCTTGATTGGGATGAGTAGGGATGGGGAGAATGATACAACTGAGGTAGACGTGAATACCTCGTCTCTACAGTGACCGAAGATTGTCTATATCACAATGTGCTCACTGGGTAGACTAGAATATGGCTATCTACCGTGGCAAAAGCCAATCCATAGTGAATGGCTTGGCAAATTAGTAAACGATCAAATGGATCGTTATGTAGCGCCGGTAGGTTGATCAATTGACAGATGCTCGCTTCGTCGACATCTAAACTGCGAATCAGGTGTCGTTGCCGTTGCTGCGGGATATACTGTTCAGGAGACTGGGGCAACGGTATCTTACCAAGCTGATATTTGATAATGATTTCCCAAAGGGATACAACACTCAAATAAAGCTCATTTTCGGGATTTCGTAAATGTTGTAGCATTACAGAGGGAATGCGCTTATCACCGCTAATATACCAAAGAAAAATGTGTGTATCGAGCAGGATTTTCATTCGCCCTCAAATGCCTTCATCATTTCATCAGGAAGTGGATCGTCAAAATCATCTGGTACAACAAACTCGCCGGCACATAAGCCAAAGGGTCGCAAGTGCTTACCTGGCTGCTCATTTTCCAGAATTGTAACTAAGGCCCGATAGGTCGCCGGCAAGTGTATCACTTCCAGCAGTTCCACTTTCCCCATTTCATCAATCGTTGCTTCTAGTGTACGCATACTATTAAGCCTCCTTCAACTTCAGACTGCACCGATCCATAGTATAGTAGAGATTAAATATTTTCAGTAATCAGTGCCCGCCGAATATTCAAGTCTACTATATTTGACCGCCACTGCTTCGCCCAGGCCATAGATGCCCTCGTCGGTCTCCACTTTGACGACAAAGATATCGCGCGCGGCTTTGAGGGGATAGGTTTTGATGGCGGTGATTTTCATGGGTTGGTCCCTTTAGGTTTGATTGAGATGGGTAGGGATGGAGAGAATGATACAACTGTGGAGGGTTGAGGGCAAGTGGTGTTTTTGGAGGACTGAATGAGCAGAACAAGAAAAAGTTCACTTGGTCTAACGGGTTTCCAACACCTCCATCATTGTTTCGGCTGCGCTGAACGCATTGAGTGGTGTCCAAACCGGGTATTCGGCACCGGTCGTGAGCAACGGCACGCCTTCTTCTTGTGCCAACTCGACGACGAGGAATTGCATTAGCCGCAGCTTATCGGCACGTGGGAGTTGGTGCACACTCGGGAATAATTCTGTTAGTGACATGATACGCCCTCCATTAATTTCAGACTGTACTGACTATAGTATAGTAGGGATTACATTTTTTCAGTAATCAGCTACCGTTCAGATGATCAAGCCCAAAGTGCGTGACCACCTCCACTCCGGTCAGCCCGCACGAAGAGCAGCGTCCCTATAGCACCCACTTGATAAGTCATGGTCCCCAACTCAATCTTTCTTGCCGCCAATCTTTTATTGACTAGCAACTGCAACTTTGTCGTCTGGATTTCTATCCCAAATCCATGTTAGGATTTCATCTAAGCTATCGGGAGTTGGCAATTCCAAAGTAAAAGCAGACAGAATGGTCAAAATAGCGTGATAAACTATCGATCTGAAACGTTCAACAAAGCGCTCAAAGCTTGGACCGTCAAATACTCCACCATGGACTATCTCGTTTCGTAGGTGGTAAACATTTTCGATGAATTCTCGGGTCCAACTACGTAATTGACGATATGTAAGTTTTCCATCAACTACAACTTTCGTTGGAACTAATAAACTGGTCCGGTAAGGAATCACTTTTTTCGGCTCTTCTTCTAGCCCGACCAATGTTTCCAGACTTACCCAAAGCAATAATAAACTGTCTTCGGTCAATTCAGTAACCAACGCTTTCTGATACCAATAAATTGCCTTGGTAACTCTTTTTGCTAACAGGTGGTTACTATCTACCTTGTCCACTAAATGTGACAATTCTTCTATCGTTTCAGTTTGTTCCGCAACATTATTATGGGAACCTAAAAATAGTTCTGAGTCAGCCTTAGCGCTTCCCACTTGTGCCAACCATAAGCTATATTTTCCGGTAGCATTATGCTCTAGACAAACTATATTTGTATTGATTGGTTGAGATTTATTATAGGAGCCAAGGCGATAGAGAAAAAGGAATTGGGCTAATACCACACGAACTCTATTATACGCTATTTGTGCAGCGCCAATTGAGTCTCTAGCCTCGACCCGCTCGACTAAAGCATAAGCTATATCAGAAGAAAAACCTATTGGGTATGAATCGTCAATACTTTTCGTGTTGTACCATACTTCGGCGTCATGAGATGAGAAGTAGTTTCTCTGATATTACTGCTCTATCAGGCTCTGATGACCAGTGTTGTTTAATGAAGCCAATCAAACGTTTACTTAATCGAGAATTAACTTGTTTCTCTTTCTCTTGCTCTTGAGCCTTTTTATAGGTTGCTACTTTCTGTTTAGCTTGCTCTAATTCTTCTTGTTTCATGATGCAGTTTACATAGCGCGGCATTTGCATATTATATGCAGCCATCGAATCCCTTATTAAATCTGTTTCACCTAAGTGCTTAGAATCTCCTGTCGTAGAGTGAATGCCATATTTATCAAATGCTTGTGTTATGTCATCGTTTGTGAGTGTAATTGCATCAAGTTTTTCTTGAAAAGCTGACAAAAGACCTTCAACGATTTCTTGTAGAACATCATTCTGAAAAGAATTGAAGACTGTATCTAAACTGCGAAAATCGACGTTCTTTGCTAGCCCTAGTAAACGCTGGTGAAGGTGATGAAGAGTGATCAGGTTGATCAATCGGTCTTGGGCAAATTTAGGCCACTTATCGATAGTAGCCAAAGTGGATAGATCCTTTGTCAAAATAGCAAGCTCATTTCGAGCAAACACTTGAACGATGATCGCTAAATAATCCACATGTAAGTGCAGTCTGCTCAGCCTCGACAAGGCGTTGTACTCTTGAGTCAGCAAATCCTGAAAACAGTTCTAGAGATACCCTCATCAATAAACCCTTATTCCAAAACCTTTGTTTCTTCGTTACAAACGTTTCATTGAATTCATTTAACATAACAAAGGTATTTTCAATATAGCAATTGTGTACGTTTAACCATTTCTATATTATTGTACAACCAAATCACTTCTTCGTGGTTACGTCTGGCCAACGAGCTTTGGTCAACTCTGTATTCCAGTGAATTACAACACAATCTCCACTATTCTCTGTCCAATTTTCCCCACTTATTTTCCTGGATGTAGCTCACAACCTGATCCCGCAAAACGGCCAGCTCCTGCCAGCCATCCAAAACCAGCTCGCAGGTTGCCTTCTGTTTGTAAGCTTCTAAATAGGGATATCGCGCCTTTGCCAGATAATGCACCATTCCCTTGCATAGCATCCGCAACTGGTCAGCGGCATCGCCGTCTGAAACGGCGGCATAATTCCGCAATACCCGCCGCGCCATGGCGACATCCAACGGCGTGTCGATAAAGATCGCCAGATCGATGATTGAAGCAAAGCGCGGATGACTCCGCCCCAACGGGCAGTCGAGCACAAGGTAGTCGAATCCCCCTTGGCTGATCGCACGCGCAACGGCTTCCCCCATACCGGGGCAGTCGATTTCCAATGGATTGGCACCGCGCTGACTCCACTCATAAAAGTCATCGGGATAAATATTGGTCGCATCGAAGTCATCGAAGCAGAAGAGCATAGACTGGGGAAGTGTCGCGGCGACCAGCGTTGCCAGCGCAGTTTTGCCGCCACCGGAAACTGAATTGATGGCGATGACATAAGGTTTGTTCATTGCTGATTTTCCAGTTTATATAAGCTTAATCTTCAACCACTCCCCTTCAACCGCCGCACCGCATCTTCCATAATGCCCAACATATACGCGGGCGGCTCCTCCACGGACGACTCCTGCACATGACGCAGCCCGCGCAGCAGCAGCCGGATGAGAAAGTCTGCGGGTGCGACATTGTGCTTGTACAGATAGCGCTCGACCAAGCCGGCCTTGGCACCAGCCCCCCAGCCATACTCATCATTCGCCCAAAGCAAAAATTTGGCAAAGCCGATGTAAGGGTCTTCAAAGCAGGCATGTTCAAAGTCAATCCAACCGGCCAACTCGTCATTCTCTACCAGAAAATTGAGCGGGTTGTAGTCGCCATTGGAAAAGACCAAGGGGATGCTGACTTGGGCGTGGGTCGCCTCCACTAGGGCGAAGGCCTCGGCAAAGAGGGGCACATCAAACCAGGGGCCGCCGTTGGCACGAATCGTTTGCAACTCGGATGCCAGCGTAATCGAGGGGATCCTGGGCGCAATCGGGTGGGCCAGCAGCGCGGCGGTTAGCCCATGCAGTCGATCCACCGCTTCGTGTACGAGGTGGCACGTTCGATTGGCCAGGGCAAGGTCATTGAGCGCGATCCACGGTAACGGCTGGCCGCGCATTTCGCTGACCAAGACTAGGGCGAGCACTTCGTCTTCGACCTGGATCATCAATGGCCCGCCAATCACAGCTGGTACGGCAAGTTGTGCCTCGTGCAGGGCGCGCATGATGTCGGCTGTATAGCGTATTTTCGCCACATTTGTGCTCGCTTCCGCGACACAGGCCACCTGTTCGCCGGTGGTGGTCTCCAGCGTGATGCGCGCGGGATAGGGCAGATAGCCTGGGCGATAGGATTGGATCGCTAGGATTTTGGCTGCCTGCGGATACAGAGATAAAATCGCGGCTTCTACTGGGTCGAGCATGGCAGCTCCTGTTATCGTAAATGGCTTGATTCGCTCACGCTAGCTCGTTGCTGCAAAGCTAGCCATGTAGTATAGCAGCAATCCGTTTGAACTGTTTGAAGTGTGTCCGCTCATGGCTGGCGAGCCAGTGGGCATAAAAGAAGAGTGTCCGTTCAAGGGGCCGGCCCGCACCGGTGACCGTTGCCGTGCGCGCCCATTGTGCGGGTGTCAACGGTTGCAAGAGAGTCAGGAGTTCGGCACGCTGAGTCGCAAAGGCCTGCAACGATGGCTCAAATTGTTGCGCGGGGTAATCGGTCTGATTGACCCACGTCGTCGGGTTGATTGCGCGCAGCGTTGGATGATCTTGGGTGAGGATCGTCGCCATGCAGTCACCCCAGACATCGGCACACGAACGCAGATGGCCGAGCAACTCTGTGGCGGACCAAGCCCCTGGTTGGGGCGCGGCGCGCAATTGTGCCGGCGTCAGCGCAGCCATACTGTCGGCAATCTGTTGCGGCCCGGCCGCGAGTATGGTTAGTATCTGTTCGGTGGTGAGTGCTGATTTTGCCATCTGAGCTTTTCTTTCCTATGTCATAGAAAACGTTACACCCGCACCCCCCACACCACCAACCCAATCCCCAGCAGCGCAAAGAGAAAGCCAAAGATCGTGCCGATCAGCGAGTTCGTCGGGCCACAGTAGCCGCAGATTTCGAGAAAGTCGGTGGCGTTGATAAAGCGGGCGAGGCGGACTTCGTTGATCAGCTCCTGCTCACGCGTGGGTGTCATTCGTTGTAGATAGCCGGCCAACGCCGTTCCCTCTAACTCGTCACAATCCATCTCACCCGACATGGTGGCCAATAGGACAACCGTACCGCTTTCATTTGTGCGAAAGAGCTCGGTGAAGCGGGTGATCACATCAGAGCGATTGGTGGACGAACGGCCACGAACGAGTTGGATCGTCTCGCACTCCCATTGGCCATCAGTGATGGCAACGTAGCGGTCGCTTTCGGTTGCCGTGGCGGCCGCTTCTGCCATCGTCAGCGTTTGCGGGCCAACAGAGGAGCGGATGAAATCGGGCAGCAAGAAGGCGAGCAGATAGATCGCAAAGGCGAGCAGCACAACGCCGGTTATGATGATTCCCCGCTTAGACATCAGGCTGCGCCTCCTCGCCAAAGCGTCCCACCGTCACCTCGCCCAATGCAGCCAACAGATCGGCGACGGTGAGGGTAATCGCGGTGCCGCGCAGCCCCGAGCCAAGTGAGATCTCCGCTTGCGCGGTAACACTCTCGTCGATAAGCACGGGTATTTGCGTTGGCATCCCAAAAGGGGCGACCGCACCAATCGGGTAACCGGTTACCGCCAGCACCTCTTCCGGCGTGGCCATCGTCAGCCGTGATTGGCCAAAGTGCTGGCGTAGCGCTTTCCAGGCGATCTGTCCCGGCCCGGCCATGAGCACCATCGCAAAGTCACCTGAGCTGTCCCCCTCCTTGGCGCGCCCCAACCGAAAGAGAATACTGCGCACAACCTGGGCTGACGTTTGGCCTCGCTCGGCTGCGGCCTGTTCCAGCGAATGCACTGGGCCGGTGTGGCGAAAGATCGTATGGGGGATGTTGGCCGCGTTCAGGGCAACCGAAACCGGCGGGATTGCATCGGGTTGGGACACTGCGTTTGCTCCTCCTACTACTGCTCGAATAATTTTTGCCATGACTCCGGCACCGTCTCACCATAATCGATCCGCTTGGCATCGAGAAATTTGGCGAGTTGCTTGATACTGCGCACGACCGCCTTGCCCGTCTTGATCAGCGGTTTGGTGGTCGGCTCTAGATAGATCGCCTCCACGGTCAGGATGCCCTTCTTCCAATCCATGCGCGGGCTGACGCGGCCAATCAGTTCGTCGCCGTGCAGAATGGGCAAGACGTAATAGCCATATTGGCGTTTGTCCGCCGGCACATAAATCTCAATGCGATAGAAGAAATCCCACATCAACTCGGTGCGGTCGCGGTCGCGGATCAGGTTGTCAAAGGGGGAGAGCAGCGTGGTACGTGGCTGCCATTCGCCCGCCTCGATCGCATCAAGTGTGGGGAGCAGATCGCGATGGATATACCACTGATCGGGCCAACCAACAATCTCAATCGGCATGATCAGCTCTTCACTGTGGTGACGTTGCAGCACCTTGCCAAGATTGTGGTAGCGCCGTTCAATAAAGTGGCGACTAATGTCCCGTTCGCGCCCAATGCCCAGCGCGCGCAACGACTTTTGCGCTGCATCATAGCTCACCGCCTCTGCCTCCCAGTCGGCCGCCGGCAGCCATTCGGGATGCACCCGTTCGGCCAGATCCCACCACCGCTCCAGGCCGTTGCGCCGCGCGACCATAATTTGGCCGCTGGACCAGAGGTAATCCAACATAGCGAGCACATTGCGCCCTGAATTCCAGCCACCAGAGGTTTTGGTGGTTTGGGTATTGTCCGCAAAATCAGCGGTGCGTAGCGGACCACGTACGCGCAACTCATCGAGCACATATTGGCGGAAGGTGTCGTTCTCTTGCAGCCATTTAGCCAGCCGCTGCGACCCCGTAGAATCACCCTTGCCATAATGACGCATCATATACTCATGGATTGGATAATCCTCGGTGAGCACAATTGAGGCACAGTGCGCCCAATACTCAAAGAGGTGACGTTGTTCATAGACCAATTCGTGCAGGTGCTCACGGTTATAGTTGCCGAGTCGGCTCCAGAGCACGAGATATTGGGTGCGCTCGACGGCACGAATGGGGTCGAGTTGCAGACAGCGCAACTGGCGCAAGAGTGCAAGCATAGTTTCCTGCGTCGGCTCGGGCAGTGGAGCAGCCAGCCCTTGCGCAGCAATCGCCAGCCGGCGGGCGGTGGTGGGTGTGATTGTACGGTTCATCGGTTCTCGCTTCTTACAACATGGGCAACTTGAGCTGATCCAACAGATGCCGACCGGCTTCGTCAAGATCACTAGCAAGTGCAAAGGACAGTGTACGCACATGAACGCCGCCAACCCTCGTATCTAACGGCTCGCGCAGTGGCTGCGGATAGATGAGGATCGCTTCGTCCACCCCCTTGGCCGCGGCATAGGCGACAATTTGCGCAACATCGGCCGTATCGGGCCCACGGTCGGGCGTCTTATATTTGGTATCGAGCACGGCAACAGAGCGTGCGGTCTGGCGGTCATAGAGCACAAGGTCGATGGCAAAGTGAAGTTCATTCGATAAGGGGTGGCGCTCTTGGCGCTGGAGTTGCCAAGCCGAAGGAAGATGGCGTTGCAGCCAGTTGGCAACAAATTGCTCATAGAGTTGCGCCATGTTGACGACAAAGGGAAGGCTCGCGGCCTCGCCCGGCTGGTGGCTGGGCCCATTGGCATCCAGAAAGAAAGCGGCAAGAGCGTGTAGCGGTGCATAGTCGGCGTTGAGGCGCGTGTAAACACGGTTGCGACAATCGGCGACAGTCACCGGCCGCAACGCGACTAGTGGCTGAAGCAGACGCACGGCCTGACGCACGACAGCACGGCTTTGTATGCCACAAAGGTCACTTTGGAGGATGCAATGGAGTGTCCAATACAAAATCGCATTGTCGAGTACATCAACGGCCTGCTCTTGAAAGGTGCAAGGCACAGCGAGCGCGGTTGGTTGGCGCATGAGTTTAGCAACACGAAGACGACCTCGCACAAATGGGAGTGTCGCTTCACGGAGTTGGTAGGGACGGTGGAGGCCACGGCGACAGCGAATTAACGTCTGCTCGGCCAGCAACAACGCCAGCCGTTCATAGAGTTCCGGCACGGTAGCCGCGGCTACAAGGCCGTGCAAGATCTGAAAACTTTCCAAGCCATAGGCGATCTCGATCATACCGAGTAAGTTGGCCAGCACGACTTTCGGTTGCAACACCAGGGTGAGATCGCGCAGCACAGGCACCATGCCCACCCACCCTTGCGCGGTAAGCTGCCAGTCGCCATTCGTTTTGGGGGAGGGGAAGTCAATTGTCACCAAGCGCGCGTGGTGCTGCCAGAGATGTTCGGCAACGGCATCGGAAAGTTGTTCCCTTGGTAGGCGGTGCGGTTGGTATTCAGACAGAACAATCGTTCTCTTCATGGCAACATTATACAATGGTGCCGGAGAATTCGACAAGTCGATTTCCGCGAAACTAGGGCGAAGGGCAGTTTACAATATAGAATGGCCTAATATCTAGTACACAGCGGCATAAATAAGACCATAGTTCCCACCCTGATGTCGGGGAGGGTTAGGGACACTGCCGTTAAGTTAGCGGGGAGAGACGAGTATTGCGCATCCCCAGATGCGCAGCTCGCCCGAGTGGGCTCAGCGCCTGGGGACGCTGAGTACTCGTATGCGCCCCTTACCTGAATGGCTGTGAGGGTAGGGTGGGGTTGAGCCATTGAGTTACTTACGCCGCGCTATACTAGTACACCGCGGCGTAAATAAGCCTATAGTACCCTAGCTTAAGGCGGGTCCGTGACCCGCTGGATTAAGCTATTGGTCTATTTAGGCCGTCACGTACTAGGCAGTTAGGCAATAGAAGATGAAGACAGACTACCGCTGGACCATCGGCAAAAAGAGCGTGCGGTTGGGTGCGGTCAGCGCGTAGATGCCGGTGCGCGTGCTTTCGACCAACAGATAGTTCAACGTGCGGTTGTGCTCAATCACGGTGATGCCCTCGGTTGTCCATGAATCGGTGGCGAAGTCATAGAGCGCAAGCGTGAGATTTTGCTCATCTGCCCCTTTGAGATCATCTTCCGCATAGATCACTTCGATGCCAATCGGCGCTTGAAAGAGATAATCTCCGAGCGCAACCGTTTGGCGATAGATGCTCAGCTGTAATAGACGTTTGGCAAAGTCCCCATTGGCCCCCTGCACCACGGTGATCGATGGTACATCCACGATCATTGTCACCGGCTCGTCCACAGCACCAGCCGGCACCGTCACGCCGACATACGTACCTGTGGGATCTTCGTAGAAAAAAGAGCTCTCTGCTTCAGGCACAACGTCCACTGTTTCGTGGGTTGGGCGCTCGGTTGGAAGAGCCGTGGGCGTCAGAGAAGGCAGTGTTGGGGTAGAGGTGGTAATAGCCGTTGGCGTTGCTACCGGAGTTGTCGGTGTTTCCACGAGAATTGGGGTCGCTGTTGGTGTTGGTGTAGCAGTGGTAGAGCCGATCTGGTCAGCAATCCACGCCGTATAGTGCGAGACGCGCGTGTAGACGCCATAGTAGTCGGCCCGAGCACAGCCATAGCCAAAGCTAACAATTCCACTGAGTTGCCACCCCCCACTGTCATCTGCGACGACCAATGGCCCCCCACTATCGCCTTGGCAGGAATCTTTACCGCCTGCTTGATAGCCGGCACAGAGCATGTTGTCTGTGATATAGCCATATGAGTGGTTGCACTGCGCATTGCTGACAATCGGGACAGCCACTTCCATCAGCAAGGTTGCAGCCGTTCCCCCCTCCTTAGTTGTCCCCCAGCCGGTTACCGTGGCCATTGTCCCGGGCGCGGCAAGCGTATTTTCGGCGCTTTGCGGCAACAGTGCGACCGGCTGCACCTTTGCCGATATCTGCGCAGGAGAGGTTAAGCGCAAGAGTGCAATATCATGTTCGTTTGTTGCGGCGTTGTACAAGTGATGCGCAATGATTTCCGCCACAACGATCACCTGTTCGCCGCTCTCGGAGCGAGTTCGATCATATTCACCCAGCCGCACCGTGATCGAAGAGGGTGCAAAGAGTAGACCCTCTTGCTCAAAGACACAGTGCGCCGCGGTTAAGACCCATTCTGGCGCAATCAGTGAGCCACCACAGAGATAGGGGCCTGAAAGCACCATCGCCTGCCACGGCCATTCGCCAGGCTCTGCCGGTTGGCCTCCAACCACAGCGAGATCGCGAGTGGCGGGCATTGGTGTCCCGGTGGAAGTTTCGCGTGCCTGTGCAGCCAGCGGAATGGTAGGCATCAACACCGATAGGAGCAGCACAACGACAAGCGTTTGCAGGAGTGATCCAAATAAGTTCATGAAGAATTCTTAACCTACCGTTAATTGGTTGCTCACAAAGAGTAACTATGCTCGAAGAGATAACAGATGAAAGTTTACGTAATTTTACATAAACAATTATGTCAGCTAACCGAACAAAAGAAGCTTTCAATTTATTTGCAAAAGATATAATTTTTGCTTGTCATCTCAAGCGCAACCGCACGGCTTATCAATGCACAATAACGCCAATTTTTCGTTCAGCTTTCTAAGCAAATTGCCCTTGACTCTTTACTTGTATTTGACAATAATTAAAGTAGCTTTATGATGGCATCAATCCCAAGATCGAGCATCTAGCCCTGTCCTAGTACACCCCCAAGAAGGAGATTTCTGATGATCCGAAAAATTGCAGCACCAACACCTGGCTATGTACGCGTCCTCTTTGAATTACCCTCCTGTCTATGGGCAGATCGCATCTTTCTCGTTGGCGACTTTAATCAGTGGAATGATACTGCTACCCCTATGCATCAAGGCCGCGATGGGGTTTGGCGGGCGACGGTTGATCTGCCTCACGGCAGCAGCTATGAATTTCGCTATTTAATCGACGGCAAATGGACCAGCGATAGCCACGCCGATGGCTTTGCCCAAAACAATTTTGGTGTCAGCAATAGTGTAGTTCATGCGCTGTTACCGATTAGCGCGCTGCTCGGGACTGAGCTTTTAATCCGCGAATATGCACTACCGGGTACATTGCAGGCTGCTTCACTTGTTGCCCGCCAAAGCCATCAGAATTCGTATAACTTAGCGGACGCACAGCGAGCAGCGGTGGCAGCGGCGGCAGCACCGACTTTGATTGCCGCTTAACCTCCGGCGCACAATCCACAGCGCCCCGTGTCAGCGCCCTGTGTCAGCGCCCTGTGTCAGTGCCCTGTATCATTGCCCTGTTAACAAAGTTATGAAGGAATAACTGTGAATCAATCCCTGTCATGCTGAAAGCATCTTCATGTAAATAATCTTGAAGATGCTTTCAGCATGACAAAGCCCATAAACCTTACCCTAGCAAACCTTATAGTGCTCTAGTGTTTTGTAAACTAAGTTGTGATAGGTCGAGCGAACGGCGGTTGAGTAGGCTGCGGCTTTTGGCAGCCGTATCGAAACGGGAGTGAGCGGGTGCCCACTGGGCGCGACCCGCTTGGTTTCGATACGCCCCATACTGCCGGGGCTACTCAACCGGCGCTACCGATCATGACTTATCTCACATTGCACTAGGGACTGTGCGACAAGAAATCCCTCTACGCTTCTAGATTTCTAGCGTCTGTAAAATTGATCCGTGTTGTTGACCAGTCGTCCACAACACGGATTTTTTTTGTTGCGGACAATTAAACAAAATGGAAGAGCGAAGGTATAATCAAGCGCTGTCAATAAATTAGGACTTACGCAGCCACCCGAGAACAAGTATCCGCATGGTAACCGTTTCCCGCTGGTCATTCGTTCTCAGTGCGTAAGTCATAGAAATAATACACGCCAACTTTGAATGCAATGATGACTACCCAACCCAACCAGCACAGTAGTCTCAAACGAATGCTCTTGCTGCTATGTATCCTCGTACTTGCCCTACTATTGCGCCTCTGGCAGATCGACCAGTTGCCCCCAGGCTTCCACTTTGATGAAGCGTTTGAAGGGCTGGAAGCATGGCGGATTCTCACCGATCCCACCTATCGCCCCGTCTTTCTAACGGGCAATTTTGGCGTCCCCCCGTTAAATTCCTATGCGAATGCGCTGACCTTTGCAATCTGGCGCGCCTTTGGCTTTGCGCTTGGCCCCACTGCCATGCGTGTAACCGCGGCGATCTTTGGCGCGCTGGGTGTCGTTGCGCTCTATGGCCTGGCAGAGGAACTGCGCCAAACGGTCTTTGGCGGCAGACGCTCCACACTCTTTCCCTTGCTGGCAGCATTTGTGCTGGCAACGATGCGCTGGCACATCCACTTTAGCCGCATGGGTATTGAACCGATCATTGTGCCATTGATTTGGACACTATCCACCTGGCTGCTGTTAGTTGGCTGGCGCACAGGGCGCTTTGTGGCGTTTATCGGCAGTGGCGGCTTTTTAGCGGCCGGGATGTACGCCTACCAAGGCGCGTGGTTCATCCCCTTTCTGCTGCTAGGCACCGTCGCCATCTTGTTCATCGATCGGTGGCGCCGTCGCAGTGTAGTGGCCACTGGGCTGCCACCACTGCGCCACACTGCTGCAGGGCTACTTGTCACCGGTGTGGTGGCCGCGCTGCTCTTTGCACCCCTGGCCTGGTTCTTTGTCAACCATGTCGACCTCGTCTTTCTACGCCCGGCGCAACTGAGCATTGTGGGCGAAACCAGCAGCCCCGCCGACAGCGGTGTGACCGCTAGCTTGTGGGCAACGGCCAAAATGTTTGGCCCCTTTGGCAGCCCAGGTGACAACGATCCCCGCCGCAATCTCCCCGGCGCGCCGGCGCTCACACTTTGGTATGCAATGCCCTTCTACCTGGGGCTCGGTCTGACGTTGTGGCGGCTCTATCAGCCGGCGGCGGCGATCATCCTGCTGGGGCTAGGAGGGCTGCTGCTGCCCGGTGTGATCAGTGAGTATGCGCCTCACTTCCACCGAATCTTGGGGGCGTCGGCACCAACCGCGCTGCTCTGTGCGGTTGGGTTGGATTGGCTCTGGCAGTGGCGACCACGGGGCTACCCAGCAACCTTCATTGCCATTGGCCCCTGGCTGGTCGCGTTTTTGCTCACCACGGGCACGCTCCGCGAAGCAGAAAATTATTTTGAGCGCTGGGCCGCTCTGCCCGATCTCTTTCACGCCTTTGATGTGGGGTTGTGGCGCGTCGGCCAGGATATTGCCGCTCAGCCGGCGGATGTACCGATCTATCTAACCCCGCGCACAGCCGATCATGCGACACTCGCCTTTGCGTGGGCCACTCGTCCCAACGGCCACCCCGCGCCGATTACCTTTGATGGACGCCAGATTTTCCCTTTGACGGCTGGTGCCAACCCGACCGCGGAACGCTATGTGGTTATCGCCGATGAAGATTTTCGGACACCGCTGCTCTTGCCAGGGCTATTTCCCACGGCAACGGTTGAAAGTGAAATCCTCGATGCAACCGATACGCTCTATGCACGTACCTATCGCCGTCAAGCTGGCACCCCCATTGCGCGCCAACCCCAGATTTTTCTACACGAAAACCATTCACCAGAGGCGATTGGCGACGGCATCAACCTCCTCGGCTACGATGTCCAACCCGCAGCGCTGATCGCCGGAGAGATTCTCTATCTACAGCTCTACTGGCTAGTTAACAGACCACCAACCGCCGATTGGACCGTCTTCACCCATCTCTTGCGACAAGAGGCGGATGACAGCAGCACGCTCGTGGCGGGCCACGACAGCCAACCGGGGGGCGGTTCCCTGCCAACGACACGCTGGCAAGCCGGTTGGCAAATCCTAGATGAGTATCAGATTGTGCTACCAGCAGACTTACCAGCCGGGAATTACCGCTTAACCACGGGACTCTATCAAGCCAACGGCGAAGTGTTGCCCGCCGCAGGCTCAGCATCCGCCGGAGAGATTGTGCTGGGGACGGTGAGGATTGAGTAGCACTAGCCTTTTACCACTGCTTTACACCATCGATGCCACCTACGGCTGGAGCAGAGGGATGCGGTCGATCAGCCACGCTCTCTTGGCTGACCAGGTCCCGCAGTCGGCTGCAATTCTAGAGCTTGGCTGTGGCACAGGCATCTTTTTACAGGAGTTGACCGCGTCCTCCCATCCCCAACTGCTGGTCGGCACCGATCGCCATCCACTGGCCTTGGCACACGCCAGCCACTTGGTGGCAGAGCAGCCGAAAAGTGTCGATTTGCCCACAGTGCAATTTGTCCAAAGTGACCTACACCAGTTACCCTTTCCCGATCAACGCTTTCGCTTGCTCTTGGCCTTTGATGTCTATGACCAAAAAGGGATAGATCTGCCACTTGCGCTGCAGGAGAGCTACCGCGTTTTGCAGCCAGAAGGGCATCTACTGTTACGGGTCAGCGCCTATCCGTGGTTAATGAGCGTCCACGATGAAGCTTTTCACACGGCGCAACGCTTTCGGCGGCAGACGCTGATTGGCGCTTTACAGCGGGCCGGCCTTTCACCGGTACGCACCACCTACGCCAATACGTTGCTGGCTCCTGCGGTGATTCTCCTGCGGCTGCTCCAGCGGTGGTCATTCCTCCCCCACAACAGTACACTCTATACAGATTCGCGCGCCAATCGCCTGTTGGCAGCGCTACTCCATGGCGAAGCCCATTGGCTGCGCCATCACAATTTGCCCGGCGGGATCAGTCTCTATATACAAGCGAGGAAAGCAGAATGATTGACCACCCAACCATAGCCAAGAGCACAATCGCGCCAACCAACGCGGCGCGGGAAGCGCCGCTCGTCTGTACCGTGCTGCCGACGTATAACGAGCGCGACAATATCGAGCCGCTGATCCGCGGCGTGTTGGCCGCCGCGATCACGCCCCATCTTGTGCTGGTTGTAGACGACAATTCGCCCGACGGCACGGCGGATGTGGTCGCTGCGGTCGCCGATGAACTTAATGCAGAAGGCGAAGCTAAGGTCGTGTTGGTGCGCCGCGTCGGCGAAAAAGGGTTGACCTCCGCGATCCAGCGCGGCATTGACGAGGCGATTGAGACGCACAACGCGGCGATTGTCACCTGGATGGATTGTGATCTCTCAATGCCGCCGGCGGATATTCCGAAGCTGATCCGGCTGATTGTCGACGGTGGGGCTGAGATGGCGGTCGGCTCGCGCTGGATCCCTGGCGGTGCCGATGTGGCCCACGGCACAATGGCGCGCACGCTGAGTTGGCTGATCAATCGCTTTGCTATGCTGCTGGTTGGCGGTCAAGTGCATGATTATACGAGCGGCTTTATTGCTGCGCGCGCAGCACTGCTACAAGAGATCCGCCTTCAAGGGGACTATGGCGAATATTGCATCGACCTGCTGGGGCGGGCCGTGCGCGCCGGTTATCGGGTACAGGAAGCGCCCTATATCTGTGTGCCGCGCACCACCGGCGACAGCAAGACCGGGGCCAATTTATGGGATTACCTCGTCAAGGGGCGGAAGTATGTGGCGACGGTGTGGCGATTGCGCTAGCCTGTGTTAGAATCGAATCACCAATAAAACTGATTTGTTTCCTGCGTTGATTGCCAAGGAGAGCGTTATGTTGACTAGGATTTATGTCAACAATTTCAAATGTCTGGTAAATTTTGAACTTAAATTGTCAGCACTAAATCTGTTATTAGGCGCAAATGGAGTGGGTAAATCTACACTTTTTGATGTAATCAACAAGGTGCAAGGATTTGCGTTCTTTGGCATGAAAGCGAACCAGGTTTTCTTTTCAGCCGATCTCACAAGATGGCAGTCACTTGACACGCAGACGTTTGAGTTGGAATTTGCAGACGACGCAGAAATCTATCGATACGAACTTGCCATCCAGTTTAGTGATAGCAGTGAACCATCAATACGACACGAAAAGTTATCATGCAATGGAGCACCGCTCGTACACTATGAACAGGGTCAAGTGCAACTCTACCGCGATGATTTTACGACCGACGCTTCCTATCCGTTGACTGCGGCACAATCAGTCCTTACATTGGTGCCACCACGCAAAGATAATCATAAACTCTATCGCTTTAAACAACTCTTAGATCGCATTGTTGTTGTTCAGGTGGTACCGCCACTAATTAGGCGAGCCTCTAGTGAAACGGAAATGCGCTGGCTTAATACTGACTCAGCTAACTTTGTTGACTGGTATCGCTCCCTTTCCCAAAACCAAAGGCTTACGATTGAGTTAACACAAGAATTACAACAAGTCATTGAGGGCTTCAGTCACTTTTCATTTTTACCCATTGGTGAAAATCGACGTGCTTTAGTGCTCCATTTCTTCTCCGGTAACCGCAAAACTGTCGAATATGGTCTTCATCAATTATCTGATGGGCAAATTGCATTGATTGTTCTATATTCTGCACTCTATGCCGCAAAATTTGAGAGGAAGTTACTCTGTATTGATGAACCGGAAAATTTTTTGGCTTTGCCGGAGATTCAGCCTTGGCTGACAGCACTTTACGATTTATGCAACGAAGACGAGGGGCAAGCACTTCTTATTTCCCACCATCCACGCATTATTAACGACCTTGCAAATGATAGTGGCTTTTGGCTAGAGCGGCAGCATGATAGCGCAACCCGTGTACAACCTATTAAAGAAGTCGACGGAGGCATTTCCATCGCACAGCTAATCGAGCGAGGCTGGCTGTATGACGGCTAGAAGAACACGATTTGTAGTTCTTTGCGAAGATAAACAGCAAGAAGTATTCGCAAGAAAGTATCTAAAAGCGCGCAATGTTCGCGAGAAAGTCACCTACGATACCTGTCCTTCAGGCAAACAATCTGGTGAACAGTACGTACGTGACAGATACGCAAAAGAAGTCCAGGAGTTACGACGTAGACAACATGAAAACATTGCTCTTGTCGTTATTATCGATGCAGATACACAAACTGTAGGGAATCGTATAGCACAACTTGATCAACAGTTAAGCAAAAGTGGTCAGCTACAGCGGAATAGCAAGGAGCGCATTGCTATTTTTGTCCCCAAGCGCAACATTGAAACATGGATCGCTTTTGCCAGTGGTGAAGCTGTTGATGAAATTAAGATTTACCGAAAATTGCCAAAAGAGAGTGACTGCGCGCCACTTGTCCAACACCTGGCCAGAACTATTTGTGCCATTGGTCTGCCAGAGGATGTGCTTCCCTCCCTGCACACTGCTTGTGATGAATTGAAAAGAATCTTATAAATTTATGTTAAAACCCGCAGAACTAACCTTAGAAGAGATGGGCGACCTTGCCGCAATTATTCCCGCGGCCGACCCCGAAGTCAAAGTGCGCTATCGCCCAATCCCCGATTTTGACCAGCGCACGAACCAATCCACGCGCCGGGCGCTGATCCCGGTTTGTGAGCCAACCCTGACCGGCAATGAAATGAAGTATGTCCAGCAGGCGGTGGAGACCAATTGGATCTCTTCGGCCGGTAGCTTTATCCGCGACTTTGAAGCCCAATTTGCCGAGGCGTGCCGGGTGAAGTATGGCATTGCGTGCGCCAATGGCACGGTCGCCATGCATCTGGCCATGGCAACGCTGGGGCTGGAGCCCGGGGACGAGGTGATCATCCCCACCTTTACGATGATCGCGACGATCAACGCCGTCACCTACTGTGGCGCAACGCCGGTACTGGTTGATATGGAGCCAGAGTATTGGCAGATGGATATCGATCAGGTGGCAGCCAAGATCACGCCACGCACCAAGGCGATTGTGCCGGTCCACATTTATGGCCACCCCACCGATATGGATCCGCTGATGGCACTGGCGGCGCGCCACGGCATCAAGGTGATCGAAGACGCGGCCGAGGCGCACGGTGCGGAATATTATGGTCGACGCACGGGTGGCTTGGGCGATGCCGCCGGCTTTAGCTTCTATGGCAACAAGCTCATCACGACGGGCGAGGGGGGCATGGTCACCACGAATGATCGCGAAATTGCTCGCCTGTCGTGGAATCTGCGCGATCATGCCTTTAGCACCGAGCGCCACTTCTGGCACAAATTCGTCGGCTTCAACTATCGCATGACCAATTTACAAGCCGCGGTGGGGCTGGCACAGGTGGAGCAACTTGACAACTTTGTGGCCAGCCGCCGGCAAAACGCCTTTGAGTACAATTGCCGCTTACATGGCATTCCCGGGATCAGTACCCCCAAGGAGGCTCCATGGGCCAAGAACGTCTACTGGATGTATGGACTTCTGGTTGATGCACAAGCCTATGGGATGAATCGCGACCAACTGCGTCAGGTATTGGCTGACAATGGCATTGAGACGCGCACCTTCTTTATCCCGATGCACTGCCAGCCAGTCTATTGGCCGAGTTTTAAAGGCGAACGTTATCCAGTTGCCGAAGCGCTCTGTCGCGATGGCTTTTATTTGCCGTCAGCTACTTCGCTAAGTTTGGACGAGATTGAATTTATTGCCGGCATCATCCGCGATGCTTGCCCCCATCTATAAATCAAGGTGGCAAGTCGCAAGTTGCGACTTGCCACCTGCAACTCTGCCACCTGCCCCTAAATCCGCCGTAACCTCATGGCATATTTTGTGTCATACATAATAAGACTAAATCTGTAGACCCCCTCTATCATTTGTCCCATTTGCGCGACTGGATCGGGAACAGAGCCTGCCCAGTTGCGCAACAGTTGATCACCCACAACGGCCATCCATCCCAAACTTGCAAGGAGCATTCAATGCATGGTATCCCCACGCGTCTATTTTTTCGCCATCTGATATGGTTGGTACTCTTTTTCTGCATTTTCAGCTATGGCACAGCCAGGGCAGAAAGCGTCGTCTATACCGATACGATTCCCACGCAGCCAATCCGCTGGAATGACAGTATGATCTTTCCCCAGTTTGATCCCACGCTCGGTATTTTAACGAGTGTAGAGTTGACCTTGACCGGTAATATCACTGGATCGACTAGCTACACGAATCAGGTGAATGCTGTCACCGAAATTTCGATCGATGTGCCGGCAATGTTGCGCTTACGTCCGCCCACCACACCGTTGCTGACGGCCAGCGGCGTGGTTTTCTCGTTCACCGAAAATGTTGCGCCTTTGGGCAGCGGCGCGCGCACCTTTGCGGGTAGCGTCGAAAACAGCGTGACCTATACGAACCAATCCGATCTGTTGCCCTTTGTTGGTTTGGGGCAGGTCACCACCCCGGTTACCGCCACCAGCGCCTTTAATGTTGGTGGTGATGTGGGTAATTTTGACTTTAGTGTGCGCACCACAGCCGCCGCGTTGGGCACTGTTCGCTACAACTATCTGATTCCCGAAATTGCCATCACGAAATTGACCAATGGCGCGGACGCTGATGACCCCAACGGCAGTGATGTCCCCGAATTACAACCGGGATCAACCGTCACCTGGAGCTATGTGGTGACCAATACGGGAACCATCACCATTCCACTCTCTGCCGTTGCTGTCACGGATAGCCAACCAGGGGTCACACCAACGTTGGTGCCCAGCAGCGATAGCAACAGCGATAGTTTGCTCTCCCCCGGCGAGGTCTGGCTCTACCAGGCAACGGGGATTGTCCAAGATCTACCTGCACCGACTCTCCATGTAACCATTGTCAATGGCTGTAATACCGGTGGAACGGCCGCCCCAGGTTTTCGCGAGGCATACAACAATATCGGCACGGTCACGGTTCCCGGTGCGCAAGCGAGTGACCCAAGCCACTATTGCAACCCCAGTGAACCAGGAATTGTCATCAAAAAGCAGACCAATGGCTTTGAAGCCGACGGTGTGAATGACCCAGATGTACCACAGTTGCTACCCGGTGCGGTGGTCACCTGGAGCTATCTGGTAACCAATACAGGCAATATCACCTTTGCGTTGGCGACAGTGGTGGTCACCGATAGCCATCCTGGTGTTACGCCCGTGCTTGTCGCTGCATCAGATGCCAACGGCGACAGCCTGCTCTCGCCGGGGGAAGTTTGGCGCTACACAGCCACTGGGCTTGCCGAAAATCTGGATAGCCCACAACCCGGCACAACGGTTGTGGCCGGCTGTAACCCGACCCAAACGCAGGTGCCAGGCGATCAACCGACCTATTTCAACCTGGGGCAGGTTACCGTGCCCGGTGCCACGGCCAGCGATCCCAGTCACTATTGCAATCCGCCAACGGCAGCGCTTCAACTGGAGAAGAGTATCTATCTTGGTCACAACAGCGGCGCGGGCTGTCCCGGTAGCGAGGCGGTAACGGATCAGGTTAGTGCCCCGATCACCTACTGTTTCGATGTAACCAATCTTGGGGAAACCTACTTAGATTCCCTGATCTTCACTGATACGATCCTAGGGGTTGATTTGAGCGATCTGGTACATCTTGCGGGCACGACACCATTAGCACCCAATGCGCACGTTGTTTACTACTATGAGAGCAGAGTGCCCAGCAGCGCGCGACTGAACACAGCCGCGGTTGAAGGCAATCCGACCGATGATCAAGGGCGTGATATTCCTGGCCTAGCGAATCCCCATGACGAAGATACCGCAAGCGTGAGTCCTGTGCCAACCAGCGAACAACCAAGCGATGAACCAAAGGCCGCCAAGCTTTTCATCCCACTGGTGAACCGCTAGGTTAGCAAGTACGTAAGCATAGGCTGAGCTTGTCGAAGCCGCAGCTGCTGCGGCTTCGACAAGCCCTTCGACCGGCTCCGGTCGAAGCTCCGCCTACGCTCGATTAAGGGTTATCTTTTCACTTTCATTATCCTTCTGCTATCAATGCTCCCCAAAGTGAGATGCTCCCCCATTTTCCGGCGCGTTTGACAGCACAATCAATGTGCGGTATGCTACATTTATTGTACAGGCTCATCAGACGAAAGTGTACAAACACACAGCTTGGCCCCTGCAGACAAGGCAGTTTGCACACTTTGCTGAGATGAGCGTATTGTAAATCTTCAACCTTGGGACAGCGATGCACACTCTGCGCACTAGGAAACAGTCCGCCGGAAGCGGACCGAGCATAGGCTAGCAGTTAGTCGACGTGAGTCGTGCTTTTGCGCTGTCCATTCATACCGCTTCCACAACGCCACACCGGGATTCCCGGGTGGCGTTTTTTGTTGGAAAATATAATTTTCACAGAAAAGGATCAAAGCAATGCAAGAAGCAAAACAACCCGTCAAAAAAGCTGTGCTCGCCTATTCGGGTGGGCTAGATACGAGCATTATTGTGCCGTGGCTAAAGAACAACTATGGCTGTGAAGTCATCTGTTTCTGCGCCAACCTGGGGCAGGCTGATGAGTTAACCGGACTTGAAGAAAAAGCCATTGCGTCTGGCGCAAGCAAGTGCTATGTCGAGGATCTGCGCGTTGAGTTTTTGAAAGATTATGTCTTCCCAACAATGCAGGCGGGCGCGACCTATGAGCGCGACTATCTGCTGGGTACCTCCTTTGCCCGCCCATTGATTGCCAAGCGCATGGTCGAGATCGCCGAGATGGAAGGGGCCGACGCCGTCGCCCACGGTGCAACCGGCAAGGGCAACGATCAGGTGCGCTTTGAGTTGACAGTGATGGCGCTTAACCCGCGCTTACGCATTATTGCCCCGTGGCGCGAGTGGGACATTCGCGGCCGTAAAGATGCGCTTGACTATGCCGCCGAATATAATGTGCCGGTCAAGGCGACGATGGAGCGCATCTATAGCCAGGACAAGAATCTCTGGCACTTGAGCAATGAAGGAGGGCCGCTCGAAGATCCATGGAATGAGCCGCCCGCCGATATGTTCGAGTGGACGATTGCCCCCGAAGATGCGCCGGACGAGCCGGAATATGTTGAGCTTTATTTCCGCCAGGGCATTCCGGAGCGGGTCAACGGTGTAGGGTATGGCCCAACAGGGATCATGGAAGCGCTCAATGAATTGGGCGTCAAACATGGCATTGGCCGTGTGGATATTGTCGAGAATCGGCTCGTCGGCATGAAGAGCCGCGGCGTCTATGAGACACCGGGCGGCACGCTCCTCTACAAAGCCCACGCCGCGCTCGAGCAGCTCTGTCTCGACAAAGAGACGCTGCATTACAAACAGCAGGTCGCGCTCAAATTTGCCGAGTTGGTCTACAACGGCAAGTGGTTCACGCCCCTGCGCGAATCACTTACCGCCTTTGTCGATAGCACCGAAAAACATATCACCGGCACCGTGCGCCTCAAGCTCTACAAGGGCAACGTCATCCTCGCCGGCCGCAAGAGCCCTTTCAGCCTCTACCGCGAAGATTATGTCACCTTTGACGCCGATGATGTCTACAATCAAGCCGATGCCAACGGCTTCATTCGCCTCTACGGCCTGCCCCTCAAAGTCGAAGCGATGTTGCGCGTCCAGGGCAAAGGCCAGAGTGATTATGATTCTCCAGATTTTTCAGATTTTAAGCGGGATTGAGGGGTGGGGCGGTAAATCGGTAGAACAGTAGAGCGGGAAATCAGTAGAGCGGTAGCTCTTGTGTTGCCTTTACGCTTGGTACTATAGGTACGTTCTGTCCAGCAGGGACGTACTTCCCACCCTACTGATTTCCCGATTTCCCACATACCGCTTTCCCGATCTACCGATTTCCCGATCTACCATCCATCAAGAGAGGAACCAAATGAGCCAAGACTATATCGTGCCCGGCTTTGATGCGGCAGGCATCGCAGCCAACATTAAGAAGAATGGTGCACCGGATCTGGCATTGATTGCCAGCCGAGTGCCCTGTCGGGCTGCCGCAACCTTTACCAAAAATAAATTTCCCGCGGCTCCCGTACTCTATGATAAACAGCTGCTGTCCTTCAACCCCACTGGTATACATGGCGTGATTATCAACAGCGGCAATGCCAATGCCTGCACCAGTGTTGAGGGGGCGGCCAATGCCAAGCGGACCGCCGAAGCAGTCGAGGCAGCCCTAGGCACAAGCGACAACGCCGTCTTTGTCATGAGCACGGGAGTGATTGGGGTACAATTGCCAATTGACAAGCTGATCAACGGCGTGCCCCAGGTGACAGCCGCGTTGCGCCCCAATGGGTGGGAAGATGCCGCCCGCGCGATCATGACGACGGATACGCGCCCCAAGCTCTTTACGCGAACCGCGACTATTGAGGGGCAACCGGTGCGGTTTACCGGCATCTCCAAAGGGGCGGGCATGATCCACCCCGACATGGCCACCATGCTGAGCACCATTGTGACCGACGCCGCGATTACACAACCGTTGCTGCAAAAGGCGCTCAGTGCTGCGGTAAGTAAAAGCTTCAACCGCATTAGCATTGATGGCGACACCAGCACCAATGACACCGTCCTCCTGCTGGCGAATGGCATGGCCGAGAATGGCGAAATTGCCGAGGTGACGAGCGAGGAATATGGAGCGTTCGTCAAGACGCTCACGCTGATCTGCACCGATCTGGCCCAAGCCGTCGTACGCGATGGGGAAGGGGTGACGAAGTTTGTGACGATCCAGGTCAATGGCGCAGTCAGCGATGCCGATGCCCATGTGGCGGCCAACACAATCGCGATCAGCCCACTGGTGAAGACCGCCTTCTTTGGCAGCGATGCCAATTGGGGGCGCTTTGTGATGGCGGTTGGCCGCTCCGGTGCCGCGGTTGAGCCGGAAAAGTGCAATATCTTTGTCAATGGTGGGCCCGATGAGTTGGAACGGATGGATGAGTTGCAACTTGTTCAGGGAGGGATGCCGTTGCAGTACGCTGAAGCCGATGCGATGGCGCGCTTTGGCCAGCCGGAGATCGATGTGCGGATTGAGTTGAATCTCGGGCAAGGCAGCGCCACAGTTTGGACCTGTGATCTGAGTTATGAGTATGTGAAGATCAATGGGGATTACCGCACCTAAAAGGTAAAGCGACTCGTTCCACGCTTTAGCAGGTTAAACAATAAAACAGGAAAATAAACGGAGGTTGAGCTTGTCGAAGCCGAAGCGGTGCCGGCTTCGACAAGCTCAGCCTCCGTTTACCCAATTACTTTATTAATCTGCTACCGCTTGGAATGCTCAGTCGGACGCGCCGCGCTCACTCTGGACGCAGTGCATCCACTTGGGGATTTCACGCAGAGTGGGGAACCGGAATTGTTTACCTTCATGGCCGTATCCCTCTCCCCAACATAAACCTATCATGCGCGCTATCTTTCTGGTCGAAAGCGTAGGGGTCAGGCAACTTTCGTCTCCAAGCAGCGGGTGACCCCGTCTTAGAATGCTTGCAAAAAAGCTGTTTCCATTGCACTCGGCTCTCTTTGCCAAACAACTTTTGAACCTTTATCAGCTCCGTACGCTTATGCGAACAGATCAGTACTTTGCACGGCCCCAGCGATGGGGGTGGGGCGGACTTGGATAAAGGTCTCACGGGCGAAGAGCTGGCGACGCAACTCTTCCGGCATTTGGTTCATGGGATTGGCGGGCCCAAATTGCGTCTTGTGGGCATCAAACGCCGCGATCTTCTGTGCGTATTGCGCCGTCACATCGACTACATGGGTAATTTCGTGCTCCTCTGCGCCAAGTTTGTCAAAGCCCATCCGCTCCCATTCCGTCGTATCCACCCCGGCAGCCTTCATCTGCGCTTGCATGGTGTGGAAAAACGATTTGGGAATTACTTGATAGTAAAGCCGCTCCGGTTGCCAGGCGGCCCCCGCAGCAGGAAAATGCGCAGCATCACCCACCACATCAAAGGCTGCGGTCACATGTTTATAGACGGCAATATGATCCGGGTGACCGTAGCCGCCAGTTGGGTCGTGGGTGATCACAATGTCCGGTTTGACGCTGCGCATTAGGGTTACAATTCGCCGTACCGCCTCGGTAGGGTCCGCTTGATGGAGGCTACGCTCATCTTCATTCTCCGGCGTGCCGACCATACCAGAATCGCGAAAGCCCAGAAAGTGCAATTCATCAATCCCCAAAGCCGCCACCGCTTGTTCCAATTCCGCAGTGCGCACTTCTGCCAAATTTTCAGCGGTGGCCAAGGCCGGATCGCTGATCTCGCCTGCTTCGCCACGGGTAGCACAGAGCAGCACCGTATGTGCGCCATCACCACCATATTTCGCCAATACGCCACCGGCCGCAAAGACTTCATCATCGGGGTGTGCAAAGACGCCAAGGATTGTTTTCATTATGGATAGTTCTCTATTCTTTTGAATCAGGACAATGGAGCCATAGCGAGATGATGTAGCCACGCTCGACAGCCAAGGTTATATAAAGTTAGCCTCATCTTCACACACCTCTGGGCTAATTACGGTCACCGCTATTCCCGTCAGCTAGTGGATGAATGAATTCATCCACAATACTGCAATCAGAATGAGAAGCGGAGTTTTTTAACCCCCTCCTAACCCGGGTACTCTTTGGGTGCAGGTTGGGGGAGGAACAGTCTCGCCGCTGAGGAGGCATCAGTTTCCTCTCCAACCTAGGGAGGGGTAAACCTAGGGATTTCATTCTGAATTCAGTATAGTACGCTAAACCCGTTGAAATGGGTTAGCGAAAAATGGATGTTCTTCACCAATCATAAGTTGCTCGTAACTACTCAGGCATGGGTTGCCTTGAACTAAAGTTCAGGCTAACAACCGAAGTCGGCTTAAGCCGACTTGCGCTATCAGCCTTGAATTGATTCAAAGGCTGCGTAGTACGACAACGTTAAATTAGGTGAAATGAGAGCTTGTGTGGCAAAAGAGCCAGATGGAAACAAGCGAAAAGCAAAGAGAAATCGAACAATGGGGTCTCTCGCTAGCAGCAATTCTAGGACTGAGCGAGCGGTTA
>DAOUCA010000113.1:0-14245 GCA_034432375.1 Caldilineaceae bacterium | reverse complement strand
CGCACTGACGGAAGCATCTAGCGGACTGGAAGCAGTTGGCGGTCAGTGCGACGCACGCGATCCCGTTGGTCCGCAAAACTCCGGTTCTCATTCTGAACGCAGTATAGTCGGCCAATTGATTGGTCGTTTTGGCAAATGTCAACAGACCCTAGGACTATCCACGCTTCCTGCCGCTGGACCGTTAGCCATTTTACAGGAAGTGCGTTTTAGTGCCTGTATGCTAGCCCTCATGATTCCATTAGATAATTCCATTAAAGGAAAGAAATGTTCATGCAAAAACAAATAACCTATCTCCTCTCGCTTTTTCTCGTCGCTGGCCTCACCTTGAGTGCCTGTGATACAGATACGCAATCAGGGGTGACTGTTTCCCCTACTGACACATCAGTGACCGCGCCTGTCGTGCCAATCACCGATACATCAGTTACCAACATCCTGACGGATACAGCGCCCACGGAGGCAGTGACGAGCACAGACACAGTGACGGCAAGCCAGAGCATGACGGCAACGAGCGCCATAACGGCAACAGAGAATGTTACTGACAGCACCGCTGCCACCTCAACCACCGGTAGCGGTCCACTCTTGCTGGCATACACATTGATGGGCCAATCCTTTGTCAATAATGATGGTGCGGTCTCGGGTGATATCAACGATCTGATCGTTAACTTACGCACCGGTAATGTACTTTTTGCCCAGATCAAATACGGTGGCTTTTTAACTATTGGTGACACCGAGTTGCTTGTTCCGCTCCGCGCCCTACGCTGGCGCTCTGTCGAACAGGATATGATCCTCAACTTTGACGAGCAGCTGCTCGAAAATTACCCAGATCTCACGGAAGGCTCGCCGCGCCTCGATGACCCGACCTGGTATGACGGCATTACGGCGTTTTGGAATGAGTTGGGCTTTGGCAGCGACGCCAATACGGTCTCTACCATTGATCCCACCACCGACGTGATTGTTCGCGCCTCGGATCTGTTCGGTTATTCTCTAGTCGATTTTGGGGCCGGTATTGGTACGATTCAAAACTTGCTGATCGATCTGGGTGACAGCCGCGCTCGCTATTTGCTAATCGGCTTTAGTCCCACCCCTGCCGACGACGATGCGTATCTGATCCCCTTTAGCGCCGTCGACGTGGTTAATGTGGAGACCAACGAAATCACCATGAATTCCGATCTTTCGCTAGAGACGCTACAAGCGGCACCGCGCTTTGACCGTTCGCTCTTCCAGGGGCAGATCGGGGCCCTTGATCCAACGTATGATGATCAGGCTGACAGCTTCTGGGAAGAGCAGGGCTTTGCCGTTGCACAATAGCCTTGCTGCGCTGGAATGCCAACAATTGTCAGGGCACCTAAAACTTATCTTTGCGCTATATAAGGATATAGGTTGATGAGGATGTTTTTGTGATAAAACAATTAAAGTCGGCTCACCAGAAGCTCATTTGATGGACAGGGTGATCTCTAAGGCCCTGCAAAATTATTAGGACAAAGGAGTTCAAGATGACAGAGCAAATGCAACAAACTCAACATGGCCCCCAAAGTCAAAGTACAGCGGTCCCCCCACAGAATACCGCGCGCAAGGACAACGGAAACGGAGTGGATAGCCATCCGATTGAAGATCGCTATAACTTCCACGATGCGAGCTTCCGGCGCCATTATCAGCTTAATTATCACGGTAAGGGACAGGATTATGAGTATTATGCCCCGGCGTATCGCTTTGGCTATGAGTTAGCTGAAGAAAACGTCGGCAAAGAGTGGAACGCCATGCAGGAAGAAGGCCAACGCCATTGGCAATCGAACCACAACGGCACCTGGAATGAGATGAGTGAGGCCATCCACTATGGCTGGCGTGAACAACGGGAACCTGATGCGTTGCGTGTCCACCACCAAGGCGAATATGGCGATTATCGCGCCGGCTTTGAGGCCCATTACGCCGAGGCGTTACAGGAATCGGGTGCCCCTTTTGAGCACTATGAGCCAGCTTATCTTTATGGGTATGGACTTGCGACCGATCCGACATACAACAGCCACGGTTGGGAAGATGTAGAGCCGGAAGTGCGCGAATACTATGAAAGTGAATATGCGGATGGCCGATTGCCGTGGGAGCACTATCGCGATGCCGCAGCCCATGCCTGGCACAATGTACGGACAACTGGCTAGAATTGCATCCTGCCGCCAGCTTCTCGAAAGTGCGACATACGTACTGCACCCATTGCACGTTGTCATAGTAGAAACCATTGCGCCGTTGGCACCAACAGGGATGCCAACGGCGCAATGGCTCTGGTCATTCCAAATATTGATTATCTACCAAGCCAACTGTTGCCCCTTGACCTGGGTGCAGTGCACTATAGTTGCGCCAATCAGATCCTGATGGCCTTTTTGCAGCTTTTGGAGCCGCTCTTGGGCCAGGGCTCGCATCCGCCCTTCCAGCGCGGCACCCAATGTTTCGACTTTATTAAGAAATTCAAATGTAAATTCTTCGGTTGCCATGGTTAATTATCCCTCTACGCTTCGACTGTCCATCCTGCAATTCTCGTTGAAAATCCAGCCTACCTGATCAACAACGACTTGATACTCATAGACGAATCATTTAAAAGTCATACATAGTAGCGTTACTTTTACCCGAGAGAGGCTGTATGACTTTTAAGGATTTTATCTATCAGTAGACTGCAACGGTCTCTGGCTTCGACAGGCCCTTCGACCGGCTCAGGACGAAGCTCAGCCGCCGACGGGAGCGAAAGGCAGCGCGAGATAAAGCAAGAAACCGACTGTGGATAATCACAGTCGGTTTCTTTGCTAAATTTTGAAGGGGTTTTCTGTGCGATCAGCTATGTCATCGACTAGCAGATGACAGCCTAAATAGACCAAGAGATACCCAGTAGATTCTTCCGAGCAAAAAGCCGCTCTTCAGAATGACAGCACGCCAAGCTTATTTGTACCCACCTGGCCTAGTGATGTAATAAGGTCACAGAGCGAGCAATCAAACCAACAAAGAAGGCAAGGCGCAGGACAAGGCCCAACGCATACAGGGAACGATTACCTTGGGGGGCAGCAGATACGAATGATTGACGTTGCCGCGCCAGTCGCGCAAGCAGGGTTGAAGTAATGGTTGATGATGAGGGTGCTTGTGTGGTCATAAAATCTCCTTTTACACGACCAGCGTCAATACAATTCTCGCTGGGATACTCTGCTTAGCAATCATTGGCTTGATATACTCGCCTTTGCTCATCACAGTATGGACTCATTGTAAAAGAAGGTTCCCTGATCAGCTATAGATATAGATACAGAAAAAGATACAGTTCTATTAGGCACTTTCGGTATTGGCAGTGCCTAACTGGATAATCACGGTGTGTTGGCCACCATCATTCTGTAAGGGGATTGTGCAATCTGCTGAATCTTCCCCATCAATCGCTACACTTTGCAGCCCGCGGCAGAGACCCTGCGGATTTTCTACACGAATTGTATAGACGGTGCCTTGATAGCGATAAGTCAGCGAATAGTGTGGCCAGCTATGTGGAATGCACGGATCGACAATCAGCTTCTCCCCGCGGCGGCGCAGCCCGAGGATCGCCTCGATCCCTAATCGGTACATCCAACCGCTGGAGCCAGTATACCAGGTCCAGCCTCCACGTCCCTCGTGGGGCGCAACCCCATAGACATCCGCTGCGATCACATAGGGCTCGACTTTATAGATATCGGCCTTCTCCAGGCTATCCGCCCGATAGATCGGATTGATCAGGCGAAAGAGCCCTTCCGCTTGATCGCCATCGCCCAGCTCGGCAAAGGCCCAAATGGTCCAGAGCGCGGCATGGGTATATTGCCCCCCATTTTCGCGAATCCCCGGTAGATAGCCCTTGATGTAGCCGGGATCGTGGGCAGTTTTGTCGAAAGGTGGGGTAAAGAGCAACAGCAGTCGCTCCTCTTCTTTGATCAACTGTTCGCGCACCGATTGCATGGCCTGCGCTGCCCGCGCCGGCTCGGCGGCATGCGAGATCACGGCCCACGATTGGGCAATGGCATCAATGCGGCACTCATCGTTCTCTTGCGAACCCAAGGGTGTGCCGTCGTCAAAGTAGGCTCGGCGATACCACGCACCATCCCAGCCTTGCTCCTCAATCGCTTGGCCGATCGAGGTCGCCTGCTCACGCAGGTGATCAGCCAACGAGCCATCGTTGCGATGATCGGCGAGGCGGGCGAAGTCGGTCAAAGCGGCGTGGAGGAACCAACCCAGCCAAATACTTTCGCCTTCGCCTTCGACGCCAACCCGGTTCATGCCATCGTTCCAATCGCCACCACCCATAAGCGGGATGCCATGGCGACCAGCAGTTACCGCTTTATCGAGGGCACGGCGGCAATGCTCGTAGAGGGTGTGGGTGGCGCTGGTCAGTTCATATTGGGCATAGCGCTCCTCTTCGCCTTCGCGCAAGGGATCGCCGCGGCGGAAAGGCATCTGCTCCTCCAGGATGCTGCTGTCACCGGTGGTGGTCACATAGTTGGCCGTTACATACGGCAGCCAGGCGAGATCATCGGTGATGTGCGTGCGCACGCCACGCCCAGCCGGTGGGTGCCACCAGTGTAGAACATCACCGGCATCAAATTGATGGCGAGCCGCGCGTAGGATCTGCGCCCGCGTCACATCCGGCCGGGCATGGATCAGCGCCATGACATCCTGTAGCTGATCGCGAAAGCCATAGGCCCCACTTGATTGATAGAGCGCCGAGCGACCCCAAATGCGGCAGGCGAGCGCTTGATAGAGCAACCAGCGATTGAGGAGCAGATTCATCGCCGAGTCCGGTGTATCAACGGTGATAGTACCCAAGATCGCTTCCCAGTGACGGTGCACCGCTTGCCAACTCTCTTCGACCTGGGTAGCATCCCGGTACTGCTGGATCAATTGCACACTCTCCTCACGATTGGCCCCTTGCCCGATCAAGAAGTAGATCTCTTCGCTCCCATTGGCGGGGAGATCGATGTGGATCTGCAAGGCCGCACAGGGATCCATCCCCGGCTCAACACGCCCCGTCAACCCAACACGCGTCAGCGCTTCTGGGGTGCGCAACGATTGCAAGCGACCGAGAAACTCCCGCCGGTCAGCCGTCAGACCGTGAGGATCTTTGCTGGCGGCGACAAAGGCCACGGCTTCACTAAATTCGGCGCTGTAGGGATTGCTGGCCAAGAGCGCATGGGCTTCTTCTTCGTAGTCAGAGATGATAAATTGTTGAGCACTATCGCGATCAACACCTAACACCCATTCAGCATAGTAAGTAGCAGTCAGCCGTCGTGCGTGTGTGCCTTTGTTGGTCAGCCGCAATTGCACAATCTTGACGGGCGCATCGGGGACCACAAAGAGCCGCAAATGCTGCTCCAAGCCGTGGCTGTTATGCTCATAGCTGGTATAGCCGGCACCGTGCCGCACGAGATAGGCTGTCTTGGCAGGGGCAGGTTGCGGGGTTGGTGTCCAGACTTCGGCACTCTCTTCGTCGCGTAGATAGAGCACTTCGGCGGGCAGGTCACTGATTGGATCGTTGCGCCAGGTGGTCAGGCGATTTTCACCACTATTGATTGCCCAGGTGTAGCCACCACCCGTTTCCGACGCCAAGAAGCCAAACTCTTCATTGGCAATAACATTAATCCACGGGGCCGGCGTACTTTCGCCAGGACGCAGATAGATCAAGTATTCAGCACCATCGGCACTGAAACCGGCATAGCCGTTGTCAAATTGCAGATCAGTCGGACGCGCCACCGCGTCAAGCGGTTTATAGGCCGCCTCTGGCGTCAGCACCGGATCAAAGGGGGGCAGCGGGGCCGTACGGCGTTGATAGAGATCGCTCAATTGCTGCGGCAATGTACCAGCTTGTCCATCGAGCACGACGCGGGCAGCGCTTTGGACCAAAATGCGTTCGGCTTCTCCCATCTGATCCGCATAGAGGGGGAAGATGCCGCCACGCTGATTGAGCCAGGTATCGCTCTCCATGCGACGCAGCAAACGGTGAATATAATTCTGTAAGGGTTGCCCATAGTTGGTATCCTGCTGATTCAGGATCACCAAATCGATGGTAAGGCCCCGTCTGCGCCAATAGGTATGGGCCAATACCAGGGCCTGGAGCAGTTCGCCATCCGCCTCCTCATGCATGTGTACCAACAGGATGGGATAGTCACCGGAGATGCCAAAGGACCACAAGCTGGATTGACCCCGTTGGTTTGCCGCCAATACGGCCTGTGCTGCTCGTTTGGCCCGATGTGGATAGAGCAACAACGAGAGCAGCTGGTCTGTCTGCTCTAACATGGCGCCGGTCATGGCCAGCTGTCGCAATTCTCGGTCAGAGAGACTGCGCGCCCTGGCAAAGGCCCGATCAATGGCGATCCAGGCATGGTACCGTTGGGCCAATTGAATGAGCTCGGCGCGTGTCGGCGCGCTCAACGTGATCAACGCTAACTGCGCGCTATCATGGGGGGCCAAGGTCATTGTCTGTCCCAATGCCATTACTGGATCGAGCGTTGCGCCGGTAGTTCCAGCGCCATCGCGCAACCACCAGGGCTCACTGCTGAGCGCAGCCGGTCTATCGGCGAGATGGCTGCGTCCCAAGAAACGCGCGCGATCACTTTCATACTGAAATACACCCCAATCGGCGCTTTCAGCAATTTGGCCACAGACGAGGCTGTAAGCGAGGTAGGTGGGCTTTTCGGTAGCAGAGCGTGGGCGACGGCGAAAGATCAACATCTGCAATTCCGGCACATATTCGCTCTCGACAAAGAGTTTGGCAAAGGCCGGATGGCGGCGGTCACCGGCGGCGGGGGCGAGCACGACTTCAGCATAACCGACCAACCCAAGTGTGCGCGGGCGGTCACTCTCGTTGGTCACATTGATGCGCCGAATTTCCACATCATAATCAGGCGCAACGGTCATCTCCATGTGCAGCGAAATTGCATGATCGCGGCGGCGAAATTCGGCCATGTGTGGATGGAAGACAACCTCTTCGTGTTCGCCGGCCACGCCCGTCGGCTGCCGACCAATCGACCAGAGTGGCCGTTCAGGCTCGACAGTGGCCTTTTCATGCGAAGGGGATTCTGGGCTAAGATCCTGTAGATAAACCCAACTGCCCCAGTTATCCAGTGTGCTGTCGGCACGCCAGCGGGTAAATGCAATCCCTTCCACACCACTATAGCCAGCGCCCGCATTGGTGATCAGCGTGCCAAAGTTGCCATTGGAAAGATAGTGTACCAGCGGCATGGGTGAATCCACTGGCGGTCGCCAAGGGTGGGCCGCGGCCATAGGGGCGACAATCTGCAGCTGTTCCTGCTCATCTTCATGGGGAAATTGCAGGGGCGCATGGGCCGGCATCTGCTCCTGCAAGAGCAATTCAACACTTTGGATCATTGGTTCCGCATGGAACCGCTCCACCATCCGTTTGCCCTGTAGATAGTCGGCCAAAGCCAGCATCACCATCCCCTGGTGGTGTGCCATGTAAGAGCGTACGATGGCAACTTCCTGCCCCAACGGGAGATGGGAGGGCGTAAAGTCGAGCGCTTCATAAAAGCCATAGCGCCCCAAGGCATGCGCCTTTTGAAGCGCTTCAATATTTTGGATTACTGCTAACGGGCGCAAGGGGATCGCCATGAGCGAGGCATAAGGAGCAATGACCAGATCATCGGAGAGCCCGCGCTTAAAGCCAAGGCCCGGTACACCAAAGGCGCGGTATTGATAGTTCATGGCCGCATCAAAGGTGTAAAAGCCCGATTCAGAGATACCCCACGGCACCTTCTTCTCCTGCCCATAGGCGATCTGTTGGTCGACTGCTGCTTCACAACTCTGGTAGAGCAAGGTTTCCGGATAGGAGCGCATGAGCAGCGGGGGCATGAGATATTCAAACATGGTGCCGCTCCACGAGAGCAAAGCTTGGGTACCGCTGGCGACTTTGGTCAAGGGGCGAGCCAGATGGAGCCAATGTTGCTGGGGCACATCGCCTTTGGCAATCGCCACCAGGCTGGCAATGCGCGCTTCTGAAGCGAGCAGATCATAGTAGTTATTGTCAAGCCGGTTGGCATCGATATTGTAGCCAATATGAAAAACCTTGCGCTCTTCGTGGAAAAGAAAGCGAAACTCCATGGCATGGACAAATTCGCCAGCTTCGGCAGCCAATCCGGCCAGTTGTTGTAGCAAGGTTATAACGGCGCGTTCGGCGCTTGCCAATCGGCGGCTGAGATCGATACACCATGTACGCGCAGCCGCGATCTGGGCGGGATCGGGTGGTTCCGCTCGGTCGCCATCGGCAGGCGCACCCTGCCAGGTTGCACCGTGCGCACCACTCAAAGTTTCCAATAAAATAATCAGATCAGTTAGTTGTGTCTGCCCTTCGTCACAAGCAGTGGCAAGGTCGATCCAATAGGGTCGCGTCGGCAACGAAACAGTCAATTTATCCCAGCGTTCTCGAATGCTGGCTGGGGCATTCGCAGCAGTGAAAAGCGCAGGTGGCTCGTCAAAGGCTGCCAACCAGGGCAACATCTGTTCGAGTTCCCGCTCCATCGTCTGCAGATGTTGATGGATCCGTTCGATATAAATACGGCAGTTGCGCAATACTTCAGCATCGAGCAGCTCCGTATATTGTTCTGTAGCTGCCGCTAGCCGCCGATCCAATTCCTGCCGGCCCTCTGAGGCCAAGAGCGCCAAGAGGGCAAACCACGCTTCTGGATTTTCGCGCGCGGTAGCCACCTGTTGTTGCATTTCATGAATGTAGAGGCGCAGGGGCATTTTAGTTACACCGGCCCCCGCTTCCACGCCGGCCACCGCTTCATCGAGCAAGGTGAGCGTGTCGATTAGCCCTTCCCACCATTGCCAACGCCAAACGCGCTGTTCTTGTAGATGTAGACAGGCCTGTCGCAAAGCAATTAGAGAGCCGGCTAGATTGCCGCTGTCGACGGTAGAGACGTAGCTGGGCTGCAACGGTTGCAAGCTACTGGTATCGATCCAGTTGAGAAAGTGGCCACGGTAGCGATCCAGGCGATGGAGCGTGTCAAAGGTAAAACGCAGACGCACGGTCAGCTCATTTGTCCCCAGATAACCAAGATCATGAGCCGCCAGCATACTGAGCAGATAGAGCCCCGTATTGGTCGGTGAGGTACGATGGGCAACCACGCCGCGTGGCGACTCTTGAAAGTGGTCGGGCGGCAGCCAGTTATCGTCTGGGCCAACAAACTGTTCATAAAAGAGCCAGGTACGGCGGGCGAGCACGCGCAGTTGACGCCTTTGTTCCGGCGAAGGTGATGGGATCGTCGTGTCGATAGGGCGACTGATCCAATAGGCGATTTCAGCTGCCAACAACCAGACTAAGAAAAATGGCGCGCTGACCAACAGTGCTGCAGGATTGAAGAAGTTGACCGCCAGGGCCAACACCGCCACAAAGAGGATCGAGGGCAACATGCGCATCAGGGTTGTCTCTACCGTCACATTGCTGCCAAAAAGACGTACGGCGCGGGCGGCCGTGGTCCACTCCAGCAACTTACGCCTGGTTAGGAAGAGGCGCGCCAGCGTGCGCACAATGGCGTCGAGAATCAAGAGCGATTCGTGGGGCAAAAAGGCCAGGAAGAGTAACCAGCGCAACGCATTGTTGCGGATTGGTTGTACCAAACGGCTCCACATTCGACCACTGTTGCCGGTGATCGCCTGGGCAACCCCCATGATCGCACCACTCAACAGTGAAAAAGAGGGGGTGAGCAACGCCAAGATCGTCCAAAAGAAGGGCGAACCGGGCAGGATCGTCCAACCGGCCAGGAAGAGCAGCAGCAGGGCGGGGGATAAGAGACTACGCCGTAAATTGTCTAGAATCTTCCATTGCGAAATTGGCGAGAGATCATTTGCCCGCAACCCACGGGTGCGCGGGGTTAGGGGAAAAAGCCAAGGCAACAGTTGCCAATCGCCACGCACCCAGCGATGCGAGCGCACCAGGTTCACAAGGTAGTTGGGCGGATAATCTTCGTAGAGCACAATATCGGTCACGAGGCCGGCCCGCCCATGAATCCCTTCAAAGAGATCATGGCTCAGGAGTGAATTTTCCGGAATGCGGTTAACCAGGCTGCGCTCAAAGGCATCGACATCATAGATGCCTTTGCCGACAAAAATTCCTTCGCCAAAGAGATCTTGATAGACATCGGAGACAGCCAGCGTATAGAGATCGAGGCCCACATCGCCGCCGAAGACGCGTGTAAAGAGTGAGCGATTGGCGCTACTGGGTTGGATCGCCGTGCGCGGTTGGAGAACCGTATAACCATCGATTACTTTGTTGCTTTTGGCGTCAAATTGGGCACGGTTTAGCGGGTGAGCCAGCGTGCCAATTAGCCGTTTGGCCCCATCGCGCGGGAGGATTGTATCGGCGTCAAGGGTGATTACATAACGCGTTTGGCTCAATTCTGCCATACGCCCCAGTTGGACTGTGTAGGAAGTGTCGCCCGCCCCACGGAGCAAGTGGTTGAATTCATGTAATTTGCCCCGTTTGCGTTCCCAGCCCATCCATGTTTCTTCACGCGCATTCCAAAGGCGCTCACGGTGTAAGAAGTAGAAGGGTTGCTCGGTGTAGCGATCATTAAGCGTGGTGAGCCGCTCGCGAGCATAGGTAAGCAAGGCAGCATCGGTTGGGAGCACCTGCTCGGGCGCATCACTAAAGTCACTGAGCAAGGCAAACCGCAGGTTGGGATCAGCATTGCGTAGATAGTGTTGTTCGAGCTGCTCCAATAAGGCATCAATATCCTCTGTGCTACCGATGAGCGCAGGGATGACAACGGCGGCGGCATAAGCAGCGGGGATCGCATTCTCTAGCGCAAGCTTGGGCAACAACGTTGGTGGCAACAGATGGGTTACCAGCCAGTTCACGGCATTGACGGCAATCGTCACGGCGGGAATCCAAGAGAGGATGAAGACGGCAATCAGTGTTAGCGGCCGAACCTGTTGGGCGGCGGTATAGAAGAGGGGCAAGAGCAAGAGCAAGAGCGTCAACAAGCCAATACTGCTCAGGTAGACGATTGTTGGATGTGCCCATACCCACTGGCGAAGCCATCTACTACCCGTTGGTTGATAGTTGAGCGCGATGGCCAACTGCTGTCGGCCACGGCCAAGCAGATAGTAGCCGACATGGGTTGCCCGGTTTGGGAAAGGTTCCTTGCTCACCCCGGGCGCTGGGGAAGCGTTTGTGTTGGAGGCGGCAAGGTGCGCCGCCTGGGCCAATGCAATAGCCTGGTCAGCAACCGCCAATTCGGCGCTTGTCCCATCATGCGAGCTTTGACTTTGGGGAATGTCGTGGGCGATCTGTTCCACGGCAGCACGGTATTTGTCGCGCGAGGGGAAATCCATCTGTTCATAGATTCCCGCAGGATCCTCACTCAGCCGCCGATGGACCAAACTGTTCTCTTCAAAGAAGAGTTTCCAATCCTGGGTATCGAGTAGGCGTAAGCTGGGAATAGCGCTAGAGACAATATCTTGATCATCCAAGGCGATGGCGTCGGTTAGGTGGCTTTCAAGCTCCCATTGCAGATTCGCCGGCAATGGCTCGCCTTTTTTCTCGGCACTCTCACTCAGCTTCGTGATGTGGGCAGCGGCGCGGCCTGTGCTTTCCAGCAGTACAAAGCGCAACATGATCGGAATCGCCCAAATCTCGCCCATTGTCAGCGGCGTGATCCCTTGATAGGCATGGACAAAGCGGGTTAACCATTCAGGGTTAACCTGAAACTCTTCGTGCAGTAGATAACTACGCGCCAAAGCATAAACGCGTGGATAGCCGACCAGCCGCACACTATCGATAGGGTCGACCGTTGTCGAGGTGCTGGCCTCTGCTGGCGCAAGCCGCGGAAGCTCGCGGTAATAGGTCGCCGGTAGATCCTGCTTGACCTGACGCAACGCCTGTTCAATTGCATAGTAGTTATCGAGCAACCACTCGGCCGCATACGAGACGGCAAGTGCTTCCTCTGTCGTGGTTACCAGTTGTTGATGAGCTTCCTGCAGAAGGGCGGAGAGCGCCAACAGCCGTTCGGGTAATGGATGGCTATCGCCGCTCGGTAATGGATGTGGATGTTGCGCCACCAGATAGACCTGCTGATGACGTTGCGCCAGGCGAGCTGCCAACGCTTCCAAGCGGTTGAGCGTGTTGGTTATCTCTGGTAGCTGCGCAACGGCTGATGGTTGATCCTCGTTGACAGGATCTTCATCTGTTATATCATGATCTGTTATCGCAGGACCATCGCTAGCGTTATGCTGATCGATAGCATCATTGATACCGACCTTACGTTCAATACTATCACTGGCCTGACGTTCGTCAGCTTCGTCGATGTTGCTGTTACCGCCATTGTGCTGATCAGGGGTTGGGGTATTCATATTGGTAAAGTCGCTAATTTCGTCTGTTTCCTTTGTTGCTAATGGTTGCGCATTAGTTGACGGTTCATTTACCGTCATAGCTTCCTGCTCTTCCGCAGCAGATTCTGCGGTTGTCTGACTCACTACTGGTTTTTCAGGCATAAGACTCCACCTGTTTGATTTCTATCCTGAAATTTCTGGTGATGGCTAGCGAACGCTTGTATTGGCAGCGCAGTTCTACGCGCTTAAGCCTTCCCAAAGGAGACATACGTTTCGGACCATACAATAATATCTCTCCTAAATTCAACTTGTAGACTGGTAGGCTTAACGGCCCACTGTTGCCTTTCCAAGCAAGCGTTCGGGATCAGGCACATTTTCGCCACCAGTTGTTCGTGTGCTCTGCATTTGGCTAGCTTTGGCGATGCGTTCCAAAAAGGATGGCTGAACCGTTTGGCTCGGCATATCCTGCATGATCAGCAAGGGAGTCATACCAAAATTGACAAAGCTAGAGACGACACTACCAAAGGGCCATTGCCCTTCGCCGGAATGGCCGTGCGCACTCATCATGACCAAGTCAATCTCGTTTTGATTGACAAAGTTATGTAGCACGGCTGGCACATTTTGGTTGGTCAGAAGATGCGTCTGGGGTTTGGGCTGAAGACGTCCGCGCAATTGTTCAAAATATTTATTGGCATAGACTTGATTGCGCTCAAAGATTTGCTCGGCAAGGGCGGCATCTTCGGCAGTCAGCGGCATGCGCTGCATCATTGTCGGTCGTGTCACCACATGCACCAGCAGCAATTCTGCGTCATGCCATTCGGCAAGGGCAGCAGCTGAGGTGAGGAGATGTTCAGCGCGTTGAGAGCCATCTAACGGCACTAGAATTTTACGATAGCGCACAGGCTTGATCTCATCATTGGGCAAGGGGGCCGCGGCTTGATACGCGCGCACCAGCAAAACGGATTTGCCAACCCGATAGATCACCTTCTGTGTGTTACTGCTTACATTCCAATTGTGCAGGCCACCTTGGCCATGGCTACTTAAGACGACTAAATCCGCATCACTTTGATTGGCGTATTCAATAATCCGATCTGCCGGTCGTCCTTCCAACAGAGCAATTTCTGGATGACCAACAATACTCTGTTCAAGGGCCGCACCAGTTTCTTCCAGGTAACTTTGGGCCTCTGACTTCTGCAACTGCCAATCGACTGGATTGATGCTCTTATTGCTGTTTCCCGCTTCCATGACACGCAGCAATGTGACACTTTTATTGGATACACGCGACATGGCGGCCACATGGGGCAACACACATGTAGCAATAAGTGAACCATCGAGGGGCACGAGAATTTTTTCAAACATAGCGTTGTCCTCCGCAAAGTAAAGCGTCCGATGTAAAGCATTCAACACTTGAGAGCGCTTTGACCGTTCAGGAATCGCTCGAAGAACAGAAAATCATGGACTTAGTCCATAACAAAAGCCCTCTTCAACATGACAGAATGCTGGGTTTATTGATGCCGCTACGGATTAAGTAACAGAGGGGTTACGCAGGCATCTGGCTTTGCAACCAAGGAGAGCGTGGCAAAATCCAGCCTATGCAACCTGCACTTTACTTAAGTTATTCAGCGTACTCACCCTCCCACTCGCGAGAGGGAATCGTCACACTGCCGGCGGAGATTACAGCTCCTCCCCCAGAGCGGGGGAGGCTGGGAGGGGGTTATTCTAGAGTAGCAATACTTCCGTTACAGTGTACTAGTACACCGGCAGATAAGTTTTGCTAGGTTGTCACCCCTGCGCAGGCAGGGGTCCATATCGCTGGATTCCTGCCTGCGCAGGAATGACACACTACCCATCAAAATTAAGCTGACACTGTACTAGTGCAGTGTCAAGGAAGTTTTGCTACGTTGTCACCCCTGCG
>DAOUCA010000112.1:0-8322 GCA_034432375.1 Caldilineaceae bacterium | reverse complement strand
GTTCAGAATGAGAACCGGAGTTTTGCGGACCAACGGGATCGCGTGCGTCGCACTGACCGCCAACTGCTTCCAGTCCGCTAGATGCTTCCGTCAGTGCGACGCACGCGGGCCGAAACTAGGGGTTTCATTCTGATTTGCGTATAAATGGCTGAGTCGATCCAATTCAATCTCCTCTGCCTTGCTGAGTTCATCGTCGGCATTTTTTCTAATAGGGTTTGGATACGCAGTTCAATATCAGGCGAAAAGCGAAATTCGATAATCGCTTGTGGTGTAGGATTTTGCACAAACAGGGCAACAGCTTCCATGTATGCTTGGGTTGAAACCGGCGCAAATCGACTGTAGCCCAATTCAACAATCAAAGGCAACTGTTCACCAATGTCTTAAGAACCGAAACCAGCTTCTCTGGAACCTCCATCATCACTGTTGTCATCAAAAATTTACCCTTCTACATGAAACAGATTCCGTCTACTTGGCAACAATTTTACCATGCAATATACTGTACCCAAAGAGCTTCGTCGGCATAGGGTGCGTACCACATTTGGGGGATTACGCCGGACGATCACTTTTGTCCTTCTGTGTAATCCCCAAAATGGGACGCACCCGTCGGCATATTGTTCGACTCCCTCCGCAGCCATCATGCAAACAGTAGCCAAAATGCCACGGTCCATATCCCATACACCGGGGCGTTAATAAACCATTAGGATCATTCATGACCGATCAACTCACCATCAATGTCAACGGCAAAGCCTATCCCCTCACCGTCGACCCGGAAACCCCGCTGCTCTATATTCTACGCAACGACCTCGGTCTCAAAGGGCCCAAGTATGGCTGTGGTCAGGAGCAATGTGGTGCCTGCAAAGTGCTGATCGATGGCGCGGCGGTGCCTTCGTGCAAATTGCCTGTGGCGCAGGCGCAAACGGTGGAAATCACCACAGTCGAAGGCTTGGGCACGGCGTCGGCATTGCACCCACTGCAAGAGGCCTTCATCGAAGAGGGCGCGATCCAATGTGGTTACTGTGTCACCGGCATGATCATGGCCGCACAGGGCTTGCTCAACCGCACCCGCTACCCCACCGATGATGAAATTCGTGAAGCACTCGATAGCAACCTCTGCCGCTGTGGCGTCTATGACCGCGTGCGGCGCGCCATCAAATTGCGCATTGGCCGTCCGGTCTGGGAACCCATCTATGAGGTCGTCGCGGCACCGCCGCTTGCCAACCCGCTGCCGCTGCAACAGACTTTGTCGCCGGCGCTGCAAGAGAGCCCCGAGCTCGATGCCTGGATCCACATTGACGGCAGCGACACCATCACCATCTTCAGCGGCAAAGCCGAGATTGGTCAGGGTATGCGCACGGCCCTAGCGCAGCTCGCCGCCGAAGAATTAGACGTATCGCTTGCCCGCGTCCGCGTCATCATGGCCGACACCGAATTGACCCCCGACGAAGGGACGACCGCCGGCAGCATGTCGCTGCAGATGAGTGGCAACGCGATCCGGCAGGCCGCGGCCGAGGCGCGCCACTTTCTGTTGACGCTGGCCCACGAAGAGTTGGAGGCCACCGGCAGACCAGACGCGCTCACGGTTGTCGATGGCACCATCACCGATCCCGCCACCGGCCGCCAAACGAACTACTGGTCGCTCTTTGGCGGGCAGGACTTTGGTCGCCAGGTCACCGGCGCAGTGCCGCCCAAGCCCTTTGCCGAACACAAACTGGTCGGCCAACGCGCGATCCGCATTGATCTGCCGGCCAAAGCGACCGGCGCGCCCAGCTATGTGCATGACCTGGAGTTACCGGGGATGGTCCATGGCCGGATTGTGCGGCCACCGAGTTATGGGGCACGCTTGGTTAGCGTGGATGAGGCAGCCGTGGCACAGATGCCAGGTGTGCTAAAGATCGTGCGGGACGGCAGCTTTCTCGGCGTGATTGCCGAGCGCGAAGAGCAGGCGATTGCCGCTCGCGCAGCGCTACAGGCAGCAGCCATCTGGGAAAATGATGTCCCCCTGCCGACCGACCAATCGATCTATGAAATTCTCTTGCAGGGGCCGACGCAGGACAAACTGGTGATCGACGGCAGCATCACCGACACGCCGATTCCCGCAATTGCGCCGTCACCAACCAATGCCGCCAACACGCTCAGCGCGGCGTACTATCGCCCCTACCAGATGCATGGCTCCATGGGTCCGTCCGCGGCTGTGGCCAAGTGGGTCGACGGCAAGCTGACTGTGTGGAGCCACACCCAAGGGGCCTATCCCTTGCGCGCCGCGCTCGTGCCCGTCTTGGGATTGGAACCGGAGCAGATCCACGTCATCCACACCGAGGGTGCCGGCTGTTACGGCCACAACGGGGCCGACGACGTAGCACTCGACGCCGCGCTGCTGGCCCGTGCCTTGCCTGGCCGCCCCCTTTCGCTCAAATGGATGCGTGAGGATGAACACACCTGGGAACCCTATGGCCCGGCAATGGCGGTGCACCTCAACGCCAGCCTCGATGATAGTGGTAAAGTCGTTGCATGGAACCAGGATATCTGGAGTTATCCGCACAGCGGCCGTCCCCGTTCCAACAGCACGGAGAGCTCTGGTCTACTGGCAGCGTGGCATCTTGCCGATCCAATGCCCGCGCCGCCGCGCCAGATGATGGGCGGTCGCCACTCGGGCAGCTTCCGCAATTCGGACCCGCTCTACGCCTTCCCCGACCGCCGTGTCGTCGTGCATGAAAACCCAATTAGCCCATTGCGCACCTCGTCGATGCGTAGTTTAGGTGCCTATGCGAACATCTTTGCGATTGAGTCCTTTATGGATGAGTTGGCGTTGGCGGCAGGGATCGATCCGGTCGACTTTCGGCTGCAACAGTTGACCGATGAACGGGCGCAGGCGGTGATTCGCGCCGCGGCGGAGAAGGCGCGTTGGCAACCGAAGAGCATTCCCAGCAACAGCGGCAAAGGGCGCGGTATTGCCTTTGCGCAATATAAGAACATTCAATGTTATTGTGCCATCGTGGTTGACGTGACGGTGGACCGAGAAACTGGCCAGATCCACATTGACAAGGCCGTCATCGCCGCCGAGGCGGGCCAGGTCGTCAATCCAGATGGACTGAGCAATCAGTTGGAGGGCGGATTTGTGCAGGCCGCCAGTTGGACGCTGCACGAGGCGGTGCAGTTCGACGCGAATGGGATCACCAGCCGCGATTGGGATAGCTACCCGATCCTGCATTTCACCGAAGCGCCGGTGATCGAGACGGTGCTGTTGAACCGCCCCGAATTGCCCTTTCTGGGCAGTGGCGAGGCGTCACAGAATCCGACACCAGCCGCGATTGCCAACGCGGTTTTCGATGCGGTGGGGATCAGGTTGCGCGAGATTCCGTTTACACCGGAGCGGGTGTTGGGGGCGTTGAGCAATCGGTTATGATGGTTCCTATGCCGTTGCTATACAGTCAACTTTGGTAAAAATATGGTAACTATCCAGGTAGTGAAACCGGCACCGCTTTGGTTACGATACGCTTCGCTACTCAACCGGCGCTCTCCTCCATAGTAGCTGGATAGTTACAAAATATGATGGCTACCGCGGACACGTTCGCCAAACCCCAAATGGATCAGCAAATCATGGCACCGCTTTGGCGTAGTCATCGACGAGATGCCAGGGCCGAAAACCACAGGAGCGGTAGAGATTGCGCGAGGCCTCGTTGCTCCCTGCATTGACGACAATGGCGTGTTCCCACCCCGCCGCGGCCCATTTGTGCATCACCGTCAAGAGTAGCGCCTTGCCCAAGCCCCGCCGCCAGTGATCGCGATGGGTGCCAACCGGCTCAAAGAGGCCGGTGCGATTTATCTCATCGTGCCAGGTGACGGTAAATGCCGCAAAGGTGCCATCCGGAGCGACCACGACAAATTCGCGCTCGGCCGCGTAGCCAGGCGATTCCATGACCTTGCGATAGAGTTCCGGCGTCCAAGTTGAGCCAAAGGAGGCGGCGTGGACCTCTGCCAATGCCGCGGCCTCTTCGACACCAGTGGCCGCCCGGATGGTATAGCCCTCCGGCAAAATGGGCACCGGCAGATCGACCAGTGGCGCACGGTTGACCACCCACGGCGGCTCGTCCAACACATGCCAGCCCAGCTCCTTGAGCAGATCGACGCGCGCTGTATCACAGCGGTACCCTTCGACGATGAGCTGCTCGCCGGCGACACCGTGGCGCTGCATGAGTTCGAGCGTCCGTGTCTCGGCATCGTGAAGCAGCGCCCGCTCGAAGTCGCCACCGCGCAGGTCGGGGCGCACTTGGGCATCGAAGCCCTGGTGTCTTGGGTTGGCCAGCACCCACGCCGCAACGCCGCTTTTATCTTCCCAGATGGTGAGCAGCGCAGCCGGGTCATAATATTTGTTGCCGTTGAAGATATGGTGTGGGATATCGCCAGGTTGTAGATAACCACAGCCCGCGCTCTGGGCGATGGCGTGGGCGTTAAAGGTTTGGAGGAGAGCAACATCGGTGGGACTTTGGTAGGGACGGTGATTCATAACGGTTAATCTCGTTTACTTTATGTTGGCAGGACCTTCAAATCCAGCCAACGCCAATCGTTCAAGTCAATAGTTGGCGCATCTGGTTGAGCCACTCAATGCCCAGTTGACGCCCATTCGGGAGTTGGTCATCGCGCTCCCAGCGCCACGTCACGATCATTGCGAGCATCAAAATCCGGCATTGGCGCAGCAGTTCTTGATCAATATCTGAATAATGGTCGCTGACCTCATCGGGCGCATGGACAATATCGAACTCGACCGGTCCACGGCAACAGGTCTCCCAGTCGATAAAGCGCAAGCCATCCTTCTTTGTCTTGAGCAAGTTGCCAGCGTGTGGTTCGCCGTGCAGCAACTGTTCGGCACCGCCGCGGTCGCCAATCGTGCGCCGCAGTGTGCGCAACGTATTGCTGAGCAGCGCGCGGTCGGCGTCGGCGAGGTCCGGCGTATCAATGGGGTTGTCAAGCAGCCGCTGCGCCTCGGCGACGCGATCGGTAAAGTGCGGCGCGGCCACCTCGATCTGCCGCATGCCACTATGCAACCGCGCGAGTGCCTGCGCGTACTCGGCTGGCACGACCGCTTGCGACGATGCAGGTTCATAGTAGCTCCAGAGCGTAATCACAAAGTCGTCACGGACATAGGCGCGCGGCTCCACGCGTGGATCAAGCACCGCCACCGGGCTATCGGTGGCGGCGAGCCGCCGCGCGACCTCAACTTCGAAGACGGCATTGGCTTGACGCTCCTTATACGCCACCCGCGCGAGAAGGTCACAAGGCAGTAGACGCACTGCGATTCGATTCGACTCTTGCAGAACGACCGCGTCATCAACGCGCAGGCCAAACGCCGAGGAGATCGCCATCGCAGCCGCCACCGCACGTGGAATATCCGATGCCTTCATGAGTATCCTCTTTAAGAAATAGTTCTCTTCAACTCAAACAGCTCAAGGTCAACGCCACATGGTCCCGGTGCATAAGCATCTGCTATCCGACAAGATCTAACCCACCATCCTCACTTCGCCCACAGCAAGGTTTTCTCAATGGGGAGCATTTCCTCTTCGTCAATCGCTTCTGCCACACGAAAACCAGCACACTCACAACAGCGCCTTGCGCCCAGATTCTCCGGCTCAATAGAGCCAAAAAGCCGTGTCACTGCGCTTAATTCTGGGCGAGTTGTGAGTGCAGTCAAGATATGCCGCCCAACGCCCTGGCTTCGTCGATTGGGCGCTACCACAAGGGCCAAAGCAGCCGAACCGTCATCGTAGATTTCCATATCAATGAGGCCGCAAGCGCCATCATCATCGTGGGCAAGCCAGACGTGACGTCCCAACACCGTGATACCCGCCCACACAGTGCCCGGAGCCGTCTGCACCAGCTCGATTACGCGATACAACCAAATCCGGTCGCCAAGATAGCGTTGCGTATCGGGATCGTCAAACCACCAGGCGATGGTTTCAGCGTTGGTGGTTGTGAGGTCGGTAAATGTCATCTGCTGGATGAGGATATTCACTGAGTTCACCAAGGCCCAAACAGTTCGCGAAGGGCAACAATTTTCCCCAAATGATAGGCATTGTGCAAGGCGAGAAGGGTGAGATTATCCGCCATCGTAATGCCTGGATCAGTTTCCATCTTTAGTCGTTCGGGGGAGTTCATCCATGCAAAGACCCCATCAAGAGCTGCAAAAAATGTGCGAACCAGCGCCTGCCACTCTTGCTCGGAAGTCAATTCTTGTGTGGGGTACTGCTCTCCTTTCACCCAAAGCTCGTACAGTGCTTCATCGCGAAAGACCATAATCGTTTGCCATCGCGTTACGTGCCAAAGTTCTTCGTAAATCGAATGCGAAGCTTTGGCTGGCACATGGGTCACTTGCTCGAGCGTTAAGCCAGCAAGGATCTCTTGCGGTGTAGCATACTCACCGTCTATGAAGTAGTTCGACAGGAACCGCACGAAGGCTCCGGAATCCCGCCCGAGGCCGGTGGCCAGCGTTACGCCCGGCTCGACCACGTTGAAGTGCAGCCGTGGCATCTCACGGGCGAGCGCCATCGCCGAAGCAAGGACGGCTTGTTTGGACGTTGCGTAGGCATCAAAGCCCGGCTGCTTAGAGCCACCGGGTTTCCATTCACCGCGGGCGCTCGCTTCCGCAGTGATGTAGCGTCCGCCGCGAAAGCCTGCGGCCGTTGCAGGCTTTCGTTCGGGATCTTCCACAGCAGAGGCGACAAAAACGACGTTCCCTCCGTCGGAAATATGCGGCACCAAGGCCTCAGTCAGCGCGAAAGGGGCGAGGTGGTTTGTCGCAAACGTCATATCCCAGCCCTGCACATTCTTAGTTGGGCTCACCTGCCTGATGCCAGCATTGTTGAGCAGGCCTACGATCTGCAGATTCAGCGCGATGATCTCAGTTGCTGCGTGCCGAACGCTGGAAATATTCGACAGGTCGCATACGACCGATACTGCGCGCTGGCCGTTTTGCTCGAGCGCTTTCTTGACCTCGTCAAGCCTTTGGCGATCGCGAGCGACCAGAACAAGTGTGCCGTACTTAGCAAGTTCCATAGCTGTCGCACGACCGATGCCCGAGGTCGGGCCGGTAATGATATAGGCATTGCGAATTGAGCTATTTTTCAAATCCGTCTGCGACATTTGTGTCTCCAATTGGATGTTTCGTATGGTTCGCCATAGCTTCTCCTCACAATAGTTCCTGGTTCGGCGGTAGTACTGATATCGACCAACAATCACATACACGCTCTTTTCATTCGATCTTCTGTCGTTCTCGGCGTGATTTAGCGTAAGGCGAGTTCAGCCACACGCACTAACGCATAATAGTGTGGCGTGAGCGCCTGCACAAGCGTCGTTCCCGATCGTGCGACTTGCCCCAAGCTGTCAGTCCTGGCCAAGTCAAGTGTGAGGCGAACCAACTCCGGGTAACGCTCGCGATTCATTTTCAGATTTCTCGCATTCTCGCCATCTTGAACAGCCGAATTGTAGAGAAAGAGCAGATTGCAGATCGTCCACCAAAGTGGGTTTTTCAAGCGTTCGCAGGAAACCCTGCCACGGCTCGCTACGATGGCCTCAGGTGGCGAGTCATCCGAGAGATCATCGGCAATAAAATGGACCTTGCCGATCCCGATGAATTGCAGGGCCGCAGCACACATGAAGCACGGATGCTGAGTTGTCCAAAGTGTGAAGGATGCGTGATCAGCTTCAGTGGGAAGAAGTGCGAGAGCGTTGAGTTCGGCATGGGCCAGGCGGTTATGCTGCAAGGGATATAGTAAGCGCGTCTCGATCGTACCTGCCGGATCATAGGCGTGATTTCGACCTAGCGCGATGAGGTGGCCGCGAGCATCGCTCACAGACGAACCGCAGGGTAAGCCGCGAGCAGCGAGTCCTGCCCATTGTTGCTCAATCGCAGCAATGGCACCCGCTGGAAGCTCAGCCCAAGATTGCATGAGGCTTGTTGGCTTGGATGTCACGGGTAACTTCTTGTCCCTTCAGTCAGTCTAATGAGGTACACCTAGCATACAAGGTTGAGACGAGCATTTGATGAAATGATGAAGATGTTGTGTATAGGCATTGCGCCTGAGAATACCGCCGAACGACATGCTCACCAGCGCACAAAGTTCCGGCGCAGTTTAGCCGGATATCCAACCATGATACAACGCTTGAACGGGCTCCGTCAACCCCAGATGGCCCATGGGAGCATCTCAGTTTGTGGGCAGGATTTGTAAAAGGAGAGGAAAGCGGAGATACTATACTGCGTTCAGAATGAGAACTGGAGTTTTGCGGACCAACGGGATCGCGTGCGTCGCACTGACGGAAGCATCTAGCGGA